>NZ_KV812022.1:1057-8545 GCF_001813295.1 Streptococcus sp. HMSC072G04 | reverse complement strand
TTTGGTTTGTCTGGATCGATTGGTTCGATGCGCTCACGAAGGGTAACAGTGAACTCTTGGTCTACTTTTGTATCAGAATCGAAGTTCTTGTCCGCTGCATCAGAGAAGCCATCGCTGACCAATTCATACCCTTGGCGACGGTAAGAAGAAATCTTATCGTTTGTGCTGTAGTTGATTAGCTCACCGGATTTACCAGAAACTAGATCACGGCTCAATTCAGTATTGCCTTTTTCATTAACATATTTAATGATGGCTTTTTGAATTTGCTTGGTGATGACAATCTTAGTATCTCGACCAATCGCGTCTAGATCATCTTTATGGTTTGGATTGACTGTTTTACGAGTTTCGTCATAGCCATAAATGGATTGACCTGGTTTAATTTCCCAACCTGTTGGTACAGATGGTACATTTGTGAACCATGCACGAGTTGGATCAGATGGATCATTAGCGTATTGATTTCTAGCAGATTCTTCCTGTTTAGAAGTTACTTCACCCGCTGGAGTAATATAGTTCCCTTGTTCATCTACATAAGTAACATAACCAAGCTTTTTATACCAAACGTTGAAAACATAGTCGTCAATATTTGTCGGATCGACAACAAGAGCTTCGATACTCGCTTTGTCTGCATAAAAACCAGGAAGAACTGGTGTCATGACTTTCTTAAATTCATAGTCAGGATCAGTTGAAGTCGCATCCCCTGCAGCACGGAAGCTACCTCTGCGATTGTAATTGCGACGATGAGCGATATAAGCTTCTAATGAAGTACGGAATTTTTCTTGTGCTTCTTTTGTAAGCTGGATATCGTATCCTCCATTCGGATTAACAGTCGCATTTTCCAAGTCCAAACCTGGGACTTTTTTATCTACAACAATCTTATCTTTTACTGAAGGTGTCGCTGTTTCGCTTGCTTTTTCTTCCGCTTTCTCCGAAACTACCGCTTTACTTTCAGCATCTTCAACTGTTGGGATAGACTTGCTTTCTTCTTTCGCTTCTTCTACCTTGGTGTCGACTTTAGCTTCTTTTTTAGTTTCCTCAACCTTAGCTTCTGTTTTAGCTTCTACTACATTCGCTTTTTTCTCTACCTCAGCAACTTCTTTTGCTGGTGCTTCAGTAGTTTTTTCAGAAGCAAGTGCTTCTTCATTCTTTTCTACTGGATTTAAATTCGGTGAAGAAATTGCTGGCTCAGCAGTATAGGTAGAAACGTTCTCGGTATTCGAAACGGAGGCTGCTTCCTTCACTGGACTTTCTGGGGCAACCGAAGTTGAAGATGAAGAAGCTTCATCTACCTTCACTTCTGTGTCAGCAGATGCAATAGTAGTTCCTGCCAAAATAGTACCAATCAAAACTGAGGCTACTCCGACAGAATATTTACGAATTGAAAATCGTTGTTTTCGATCAAAACTCATTTCTTTCTCCTTTTTACTTTTATAGTAGCAAATGGATAGCTGTGACTCCCCACTAAGGAGAGCACAACTATGCCATCTACCTAGTTCCAAACTTTACTAAATTTTTGGCGGACGACGACTGTATCGACCACGAGTCAAGGCACGTTTGCCAGTATAGACTGGGTTCGTGACAGTTGCAGTTGCTTTAGGCGTGTTAACACGAATCGCAGTTGTAGGAGCTACTGGTTTAGGGCTAGCTTCTGTTGAAACCTCTGGTTGAGGGGCCACTGGAGTCGCTACTGGCTCTTCCGGTAGGCGCTCTACACTTGCTTCAACTGTTGCTGATGGTCTTGGCTCTTCTGCTACAGGAGTAGGAGACTCAACTGGAAGATCTTCGTAATCCTCAGTAGAAGCAACTTCATATTCTGCTGGTAGACTTCTTGCCACACGACGGTTAGCTACTGCATCTCCAGTAGCAGCTGCACCATTAACTGGCTGAACAGGAGCATCAACGTCTACAACTTTACCAATTCTCCATGAAGAGTAAGTAATATTGCCTGTTACTAAGTTGACATAAGCTGTTCTTTCAAAGGTAATCTTCCGCGTAATAGTCTTGAAGACTTCTTTGCCACTTCCTTCTTCTCTAAAGCGGATGGTTTGAGTTGCTGTACGTTCCAGCTCTTTCATATCCTTGACTTCTTTTGGCCAACTAGCTGGATCCTCTGGAGTTACTGGAATACCTGGAACTGGTTTCGGATCTTGTGGAGTAACTGGTTCGATCCGTTCTTCAAGAGTAACGACAAATTCTTGATCCACAGATGGATTTGAATCATAATGCTTATCTGCAGCATTGGTAAAGCCATCTTCAAGAAGTCGATAACCTGCTTTCTTATAAGCAGTAATTCTATCAGCAGTACTGTACTCAATCAGAGCTCCACCACGGCCTTCCATCTCATCTTTTGCAAGTTCGATGTTTGAAGTGACGTTAACATATTTAACACTTGCTTTTTGCTTATCTTGCTTATAAACGACAACTGTCTCATAATTCGTCAATTGGACATTGTCTACAATGTTCCGCCAATATGTTTCTGAGACTGTGCGACGACCACCTTGAGTCACAACAACATCATCTTTAATATTTGCAGGATTAAATGTCACCGTTACACGGCTAGCTTTCGTTCCTACTGCCAAACCTGGTACGTTCGTAGATAGAATTTCAGCTTTATAGCCTTCAACTTCAGGCGAGACAACAGTATCATAGGTTGCCTTACTATTTGTAGTACCCGCAAGTTGCCAGCCAGTGTCTCCAATGCCATCCCCATCAATATCACGGACGATATATTCTGTCTTACCGTAGGCAGCCAAGAATTCATCTCCATTCGCTACGCTGGAACTCTTCAGCACCTTCTTGAATTGATCTTGATCAATTGCCACTTCTAATAGACGTTTCCAATCCGATGTTTGAACAACAACTTTTGGTTTTCCATTTGCATCTAAAACAGGTGAACCATCTTCATAAACGTAACGAATCGTATTTGTATGGGTTGCCTGTGGATTAATGCTGGTTCCGTTAGATACCCAGATGTTTTGGCGGTTTGCTGTGACTGGATCAATTCCATATGTCTTATCCGTTGCAAGAACCCCACCTGAAGAAGAACCTGTTTGAACAGAGGTGGATGAGCTAGGATTGATTTCTGGTTTTCCACCAGGTTTAAAGCCGGCAATACTCATTACCCCACCTTGGATATCTGTCCAAACTGAACTCATCCTGTTTTTGCTCACAACATCTCGACCATCACGGTTCAGTGAGTATACTGTATAAGTACCAGCACCACGGTTTACACGAGTACCAGTTGGTCCATTAAATTCAATATGGTTACCAGATTCTCTTGAACCATTAGAAATGTAAAGAATATTACCATGACCAATTTGTTCTGGATTGTTTCCTTGGGCAATTCCAAATGGAAGCTTACCTGTAATCTCTCCAGCCGAGCGTCCTTCAGAATTTGTGTAACGCATAAAGGAAACATAGAGTGGATTATTGAATTGGAAGACTACATTCGTACTTGCACCAAGTGGCACCGAAATGAGCTCTGCATAATAGTCCGTATTATCATCGCGAACGTCAACAATTGAACCTTTATTCGCTTGGAATAACGGCTGATCTTTCCGACCATGTTTTGAATCCAAGTTGATGACATCATCCCAAGGATTGGCTCCACGATTATCCATTTGAACACGGAAAGTTGCATAATCATCTACTAAAATAGAGCCATTTTCATTCAAACCAATATAGTTGTAGGCATTGTAACTTCCTGAAGGTCCTCCACCACTCTTAGGACCTTTTCCTACAGAGTGGAAGGTATTCGTTGATTTCTTACCAAATACTACGCGCGAGTTGTCTCCAAAATCAATAGCTGTTCCACGCCCCTTGTTTTCAAAACGAACGCGTGAGTTCTCTCCAGTTGTGAAGGTTGCGTTATTTCCAAAAACCAATCCATCACGACCAGTGAAATTGAAGCTTGCATGTTCTCCAATGGTAAGACTACTCTTTCCATTTCGACGGAAGGCATTTCCTGTTCCGTAGCCTCCCCAGCGATCTAGGTGTGTTAAACCATCTGCTGGACGTCCCATTCCAAGTGAGATGGCCTGACCAATGCTTGTATTTAGAATAAGTTTCGAATCTTTACCAGTTACGACCGTTCCTCCATGTTCCATGAAGATCCCAGCATTATGGTAACGAGCACTTTCCGTTCCATTGTTCGTATTCATGTTAATGGTGAGGCTTGCTCCATCATTTACACGAACAGTTGAACCACCTGCAAGGTTGATACCGTCCCCTTGTGAAGAACGATTCAAGGTCAAACTCGCTCCGTCAGCAACTGTGACAGATTTAGCATCGTGAATATTTGCTTCACGTCGCAATACTGAGTGCCCAGCAGATCCAACATTCCGTTGCACATACTGAGTCTGACCGTTTGCAGAACGGTAGCTATCACTAACAGTCGAACTTGTTTCCCCTTTTACAATGACGTCGGTATTCCCGCCACCACCATAAAGAGACGAACCTTGACTTTTTACATTTTCAAATGTAACGGTATTGGCACCTGTTGTTGAAGAAAGATCAACAGCACCTTTTGAGTTCCCCGTAGCAAGTTGAAGATTCTTGAAGACCAAATTCCATGCACTTGAACCTGTAAACTTCAAGCTATTTGATAATAGATCCAAGCCTGCTTGATCATTTCGACCTTGGATAACTACATTACGGCCTTGTGAATTGATCGCAACTGTACGGTCAACCGAATTCACACGACCATTATCAGTATTACCATTATCTCCAGTCGCTACGACGTTTCCTGAAATGGTGATATTCTGAATAGAATTATCATTCAATGCAGAAACAAAACCATTCCAGTTTGAGACCACACGTGAAGTTACTTCACCACTATTACGAAAACCACTCGTACCTGTTGCTTCACGAAATACAGTTTCAGTTGGCTCAGCTGTAGCTTCCTTCCCTGCTTCTTTATCACCCTCATGTTGCGAATCAGTAGCTACAGAAGGTTGTACAACTGCAGCAACATTGTATGAAGTTGGGACAGACGATTCTCCTGTGACCGGTTTTGAAAGAGCAATCTCTTTGTCTGATGTCGCCTCACTAGAAATTATATCTGAAGACGAGTCAGCAGGATTTTCAACTTCATCGGCCAAAACCGTCTGAGAACCAGCTGCAAACAAGGCCGTTCCCAACAATACGGAACAAACGCCAATAGAATATTTCCGAAGGGAAAACCTTTGACGTCGATTGAATATATCCCTCATATCCATAAAACTCCTTTTAAAAAATATTTTTGTTACAAAGTAATTTTATCAAAAATAAACTTTCAAATATCAATGTGTCGTAAATATCGTGAAAAACATCGTAATATTGTCTTTTTTTGTGATTTATTTGCAAAAAAAATAGAGAAAACACGAACATTTTTTGTGGTTTTTTTCATTTATGCACTTTGAGTTCGCCTTTTTTAAACATGTTATTTATACCAATTATTTTGCTTTTTTCTCTATACTTTTTTACCAACATTTGATAGCTCTAGTTATTGATCTCTAACTTCTTTATCACTCCCCCTATAACAAACAAATATTTATAAATGTACAAGGAGACTCTTTTTTAAAACAGAACTTTAAGCTGGAAGAACGAAAAGATAAATAACTATTTCTATATTTTCTCATCTGTTTGGAACCAGCTTGTTCTCCTTTTATATTTATTAAATAGAAAAAAATAAATTAGAACTCTTTATTTCTAAAAAGAGAAATCTCAAACTATTTGAAAAATAAGGGAAACTTCCCCGCTCCACACAAAAAGCAGTCGGGAAGAATCCCGACTGCTCAAAAGAGCTAATCATTCCCATCACACCCTCGTTCAGCTATCTGATCTCAGAAATGTGATCTCATCCTAGTCCTTTTATAATGAAGTCAAAACTATCCTAAGAATCCCTTAGAAAGAGCTCCGTTCTTTCAATTTTAGTCTTCGCGTTTTTTGCGTTTTGCAAGTCCCGCAAGGCCAACCATACCAAGTGCAGCACCTAACAATGCAGCAGATGCTGATTGTTCTTCACCAGTTTCAGGAAGTGCTGGAGCTGGAGGAGTTGTAGGTGTTGGTGGTGTATTCGGTGGTGTATTCGGTGGTGTATTCGGTGGTGTTGTCGGCGGTGTATTCGGTGGTGTTGTTGGTGGTGTATTTGGCGGTGTTGTTGGCGGAATAACAGTGTTGTTAAACTCTGTATCTTCTGGCAACTGAGTAATAGCCGTCAATACTTTACCGTCTTTGTTAATCATAATACCCACAGTGGCAACCATCTTATCGTATTCAACGCTAGAATCTGTGCCACGGATTTCTTCTACATGGTAGAGATGAGTTCCTTCTTCACCACGTTTGAATTCAAGATTTGAGAAGGTGATCTTACCAGCCGCATCATTGGTTACGGTTTCGATCACATTTCCTTTTTCGTCCTTAAGAACGAAGCTGAATTCACCAGCCTTCAATGCACGACCTTCCAATTTCTTAGTAAATTGGAATTGAACCTTAACTGGAATGTTGACTACACGTTTTTCAGTTGGTTTTTCTGGTTTTTCTACAGTCTTCTTAGTTGGATCGTATTGGTGTACGATTTGTGAAGCTGTATTTTCAATGTCCACACCATCTTGAGCAGATTGTTTAATTTCTGCAGGAATTTCAAACTTGTAGTAACGTCCAAAGGCCAACTTAGTTGTGTCGATAACTTGTGTATTTTCTGCGTCTCCAAGTGACTTAGTCAAGTCTGCTTTAGATGTTGCAGTAATCACACCGTTTTCAACCTTGATATCAAACTTAGCTGTTACATCTTCTCCTGTTACAGAGTCGTATGCCTTAATACCAGCTCCGTTGACAGTCAAGTTCGCACTATCATATTTATCTGTAACACCAACAGATTGAATATTGTGTGCTTCAGTGAATTTAGTTGTATCCAACCATACTTGGTAGTATACTTTATCACCTTTCTTGAGTGTCTTCGTATTGATATTTTGAGCTTCGTTGTTATCAGTCTTATCAACGTAAGGGTTCGCATTTGTGTCCGCAACTTTATTCTTCAACTCGTCATCATCGTCGAGAAGTTTCACACCTGTAAGATCGAATTTAGATTCGTTCAAGATGTATTTCTCTGGGTTGAATTCTGGAGTTTCTGGTGGGCGAACTGTATTATTGAATTCTTTATCTGCTGGATCAGTTACGTTAGTGATAAGAGCTTTCGCTGTTCCGTCATGTTTAACTTCTACAGTTACTACTGCTTTCATCTCATCATAAGTGACAGTTCCATCAGTACCTTTCACTTCTTCAACTGTGAAGTTGTGAACTCCCGCTTGTTCTTTCTTGAATTCAAGTTTAGAGAACTTAACGTTACCAGATGCATCATTGCTTACAGTTTCAACAACTTTACCTTCTGAATCTTTAAGTACGAAGCTGAATTCGTTGGCTTTAAGCTCACGTCCTTCTAGACGTTTAGTAAAGTTGAATTCTACTTGTACTGGTACGCTGTTTACACGTTTTTCAGTTGGTTTGTTTGGT
>NZ_KV812022.1:706-957 GCF_001813295.1 Streptococcus sp. HMSC072G04 | reverse complement strand
GTTGCTGGAATATCAAACTTGTAGTAACGTCCAAATTCGAATTTAGTTGTGTCGATCACTTGTGTGTTTTCCGCATCGCCAAGTGACTTCGTGAAGCCATCTTTAAGGGTTGCAGTGATCACACCGTTGTTCACAGTGATATCGAATTTAGCTGTTACATCCGCACCAGTCTTACCATCATAAGCTTTGATTGCTGAACCATCAACATCAACTTTAGCCTCATCGTAGTCATCTGAGATTCCTACTGATTG
>NZ_KV812022.1:0-606 GCF_001813295.1 Streptococcus sp. HMSC072G04 | reverse complement strand
AATTTAGTTGTATCCAACCATACTTGGTAAACAAGTTTTTGACCTGGTTTAACTGATTTAGTGTTGATATTCGCTGCTTCGTTATTAGATGTATCGTCCGCATATGGGTTCGCATTGGTATCTGCGTACTTGTCTGCCAACTCTTTATCATCATCTAATAATGAAGTTCCCGTCAAATCAAATTCTTTTTCGTTTAGAACATATTTTTCTGGATTGAATTCTGGAGTTTCTGGAGGAGTGACACGGTTGTTAAATTCTTTATCCGCAATGTCGCCTACAGTTGCTACGAGAATCTTAGCTGTTCCGTCGTGTTTCACTGTAACTGTTACATTCGCTTTCATAGTGTCGTATGTAACGGTTGCGTCAGATCCTTTAACTTCTTCTACTGTGTAGTTGTGTACGCCTTCTTGGCCTTTCTTGAATTCAAGAGCTTTGAACTTAACGTTACCAGCCGCATCATTGCTTACAGTTTCAAGAGTCTTACCTTCTGAATCTTTAAGCACGAAGCTGAATTCGTTAGCTTTAAGCTCACGGCCTTCCAAGCGTTTAGTGAAGTTGAATTCCACTTCAACTGGAACGTTGTTTACACGTTTTTCAGTTGGTTTG
>NZ_KV812021.1:56581-101516 GCF_001813295.1 Streptococcus sp. HMSC072G04 | reverse complement strand
AATACTTTTTTTCAAAAAATTTTATTTTTTTTTAAAGTTTTTTTGAATAAAGAAAATAGAGAGGGAATCCTCTCTATTTATATTCTTGTCTGTATTTGTTTTCTTCAGCTTTGTTAGCCCATACATAATGACCTGGTTTAATTTCAACCATTTGTGGTTTATCTTCAGAGTAATCATGTTGTTCTGGATCGTAGATTTTTAGAACTTTTTTACGTTCTAGAATTGGATCTGGAATTGGGACCGCTGAAAGTAGGGATTGGGTGTATGGATGGATTGGGTGGTTAAATAGCTCTTCAGTTTCTGCTACTTCTACAATAACCCCTTTATAGATAACTGCAATACGGTCAGAAATGAAGCGCACAACTGACAAGTCATGGGCGATAAAGAGGTAGGTCAAGCCTAATTCTCTTTGGAATTTTTTCAAAAGGTTCAAGACCTGCGCACGTACTGAAACGTCAAGGGCTGAGATTGGTTCATCCGCAATGACAAATTCTGGTTCCATGACAAGTGCACGGGCAATACCGATCCGTTGACGTTGACCACCTGAGAATTCGTGAGGGTAACGTGTCAAATGTTCTGCAAGAAGTCCGACTTCATGCATAATATTTTTCACTTTTTCCTGACGTTCTTCTTCACTGTTAAACAAATGGTGGTTGATCAAACCTTCAGAGATAATATAATCAACTGTTGCACGTTCATTCAAACTTGCTGCTGGGTCTTGGAAGATCATTTGAATTTTACGGATCAACTCTGATTTTTCACTATGAGAGTTTTTTCCGTTGATCTTGCGACCGTCATAAATAATTTCTCCAGCACTTGTATCATTCAGACCGATGATGGCACGTCCAATTGTTGTCTTCCCACTTCCTGATTCACCAACAAGAGAGAAAGTTTCTCCCTTATTAATAAAGAAGTTGGCGTTTTTAACAGCAACGAATTTTTTATTTCCTTCACCGAAGGAAATTTCTAAATCTTTAATTTCAACTAATTTTTCAGTCATTTCCTTCCTCCTATTCTGTCATGTGAGTGAAGCCCATTTTTGAGCCAATCTTTTCGTGAAGGTTTTCGATTACTTCTGGTTTATGAACTGTTGGTGCATCTGGATGGAGCAACCATGTCTTAGCCCAGTGAGTATCGGTCACTTTGAAAGCAGGTGCCTCTTCTTCAAAATCAATCTGCATTGCATAGTCTGAACGAAGAGCGAAGGCATCTCCTTTGATTGGAGCATACAATGATGGCGGAGTCCCTGGGATAGAGTAAAGATCACCATCTGAGGTTGATAATTGAGGCAAGCTTGAAAGCAAGCTCCATGTGTATGGATGTTTTGGATCGTAGAAAATTTCTTCTACTTTACCAAACTCAACAATTTCTCCAGCATACATAACGGCTACTTTATCTGCAATACTTGCAACCACACCTAAGTCGTGGGTGATAAAGATAACTGTAAATTGGTATTCTTTTTGAAGGGATTTCAACAAATCAATGATTTGCGCTTGAATGGTTACGTCAAGGGCTGTTGTTGGTTCGTCACAGATTAAAATATCTGGACGGCAGGCCAAGGCGATGGCAATAACGATCCGTTGACGCATCCCACCTGAATATTGGAATGGATACTCATCAAAACGACGTTCAGCATCTGGAATTCCAACTTTCTCCATATAGTCCAAAGCCATTTCTTTGGCTTCTTTAGCTGTTTTCCCTTGGTGTTTGATAATGACTTCTGTAATTTGTGAACCAATTGTATTGATTGGGTCCAAACTTGTCATTGGGTCTTGGAAAATTGTAGCGATCTTAGATCCACGAATATTTTCCCAATCTTTATTCGATTTCAAATCTGTCAATTCTTGACCACGGTATTTAATCGAACCTTGGGCAATACGGCCGTTATCTTCTAACATTCCGGTGAACGTTTTTGTCAAAACTGATTTCCCTGAACCTGACTCACCAACCAAGGCAAGAACTTCACCTTCTACTAGCTCAAGCGATACGCTACGAATAGCTGTCAGTACGCGATCGCGCACGTCAAATTCCACTACGATATCTTGAGCAGATAAAATAATATTGTTATTTGATGTCATATCTACTCCTCCTATCTATGTGTACGTGGGTCGCTAGCATCGGCCAAGTTTTGTCCGACGATAAAGAATGACAAGGATACTAAAATCAAAACAGTAAGCGGAATCCAAAATAGGTAGGCATTTGTAGTTACGTTTTGAGAATAGTCAGAAATCAACCGTCCCAAACTTGGAACTGTAATTGGAAGACCAAGTCCGAAGAAGGAAAGGAAGGCTTCATAAGAAATAAAACTTGGTAACATTTGTGATGTTTGTGTCACGATTACAGATACCAATTGAGGCAAAATATTTTTCGTAACAATTTTCAATGTTGGCGTTCCTAATGTTCGACTGGCCAAGTTGTACTCCAAATCACGGTAACGCATGATTTGAACACGAATCATGTAGGCTATCCCGATCCATCCTGTTAAGGACATAGCAAGAATCAAGTTCCAGAAACCAGATCCCATTGAGTAAGTCAAGACGATAACGATTAGCAAGAATGGGATATTTGAAATAACGTTATAAACTTCCATCATGATACGGTCGATGGATTTTGAGATTCCCCAAATTCCACCAACAATGACTCCGACCACGACGTTAATAACAGTGGCGACGAAGGAAATAATAATGGAATTCCGAGCACCGAACCAAACTCCATCAAAGAGGGATTTACCGTTATTATCTGTACCAAAGAAAGCTTTGGCACTTGGTGGATTCAAACGAGCAGTAAAGTCATTTACCTTACTTACATCGTTGTAATCAAAATTTGAAAACATCGGGTAAACAAAACTCATCAAAAGAATCCCAATCAAAACAGCAAGCATAATGATCGTGGTTCTTTTTTTCAAGAATTGTCTGAATACAGATTTCCAGTATGAATACGCTGGAGCATCGATTACTTCAGAGGCAAAGTCATCGCGTTTTACAAACTGAAATTTATTTTTATCGATTGTAGCCATTATTTGCCTCCTTTCGTATTCGTTAATTTAATCCGTGGATCAAGCACTGTCATCAAGATATCACCTAACATGGCAGCAAAGATACCAAGTGATGTGAAGATGAAGACAAGTCCGATGACCATGGTGTTGTTTGATGCTTTAATAGAGTCAATCAACATTTTACCCATACCTGGGAAAGCGAAGACCGTTTCAGTAAGTGTCGCACCTGAGATAACTCCAATAATAGAACCTGGAATACCAGATACCAATGGAACCATCGCATTTTTGAAGATGTGTTTTCTTGAGATCTCACGTTCTGACAATCCTTTTGAACGAGCAAAACGGACGAAATCTTGCGAGTGGATATCGATCATGTAACGACGAATCCAAACTGCGATAAATGGAGCACTCAACAAGCCAAGAATCAGAGAAGGCAATACATATGAACGCCAATCCTGTGCTCCAAGTACTGGGAATGAGTCTGGAAGTCCAAAGAATGAACCTGCTAGACGCACAATGTAAACAAGGGCAATAGTTGGAAGAGACATCATAAATGTCAAGGTTGCTGTTGAGATGCTATCAAACCATGAGTCCTTGAACAGAGCCATGTAAGATCCTAATGGGATCGCAATCAAGTAAGCAATCGCAATACCAATCAAACCAATGATTGAAGAAGATGCAATCATGGATGGATTCTCATAGTTGCTCAACGTTGCTGTATAAGCGTCCCCTTTACCAAATCGACTGATATCTTGTGAGTCTGCCTTACTTGGTGATTTGTAGGTACGTGAGTAGATATCGATTGAAGATGTCTTTTTACCTGTTGGGAAGTTCACTTCACTCTTCTTAGTTGTTCCTTGTCCTTGGGTAATAACTTGAAGAACAGGGGTATTTGAATAAGTTGGATATGAATTTCCAAGGTTTAAGGTCACAAAGTTTTGGTGTACATATGGGAATTGACCATTAAAGTACAAGAGGTATTTGTGCTTCGTACCAGAACCTACAACAGACCAACCAATAGATGGATCATTTTCAATACGGATATAGCGTTTGAGGTTTGGATTTGAGGCATCTTTCACCCAACCTGGATGATCAAATTGAATCAAATTCGCATAGAAACTAATGACACGTTCAAAAACCGGAATTTCACGCACCGCATAAAAAGACTTACTTTCTGGGAAACGTTTCAACTGCCAACCATGACCTAATTTGTTAATGTATTCTTTATAGATCTTTTCATTAGCAGTAGTCGCATCAACTGTTACAGAAGAATCTTCTTTACTTGCTTTTTGTTGCAAGCTCTTTGAATCCATGTATTCCAAATAACCCATGCGATCATAGACTGTATTTTCGTAGTTGATCTTCGAATCTTTTGTCTTCGCTACTTTATTGTAGTTGGGGTCATTTTTAAAGATGAGATTTCTCGGTGTTAGCGTATAGATAATCATGTAGGTTAATGTCGTGACGAGAAAGATCGACACTAACGAACGCAAAATACGCATAAAAACATATTTTTTCATATTTCATTCCTTTAATGTCCAAAAGAACTTTCTCCCCTAGAAGAGAAAGTTCTAATGAAAATCAATAATTTAATTATTTAACGTGTTTTTCAAGATCTTGTTGAGCTTTTTTGTTTGACTCAGCTTTTTCTTTTTGCCATTTCTTAAGGGCTTCATCGTATTGTTTCTTAGTAACCGGCTCATCTTGAACTTCAACGTATTTCAAGTATGTTGAACCTTTGTTACCTGTTTGTGATGATGGTTCAGAGAATGGAACTACCTTAGAAACAACTGTTGCAGCACCTGTACTTGACATCGTTGGAATAACAATCGCACTATCTGTCAACCAAGCTTGAGCTGCTGCGTATTTTTCATAACGTTTCACAACATCTTGTGTTTCGTTGTTTGCATCGTCAAGAAGTTTTGCAAACTCATCCAAACCTACAGCTTTTGCTGATGGGTTATCTACACCACCTGCAAAACCAAGGTAAACTTTTGTTTGGTCCTCAGAAGCTGGTTGAAGAGTATCAAGGTAAGTTGATGGATCATCATAGTCTGGGTTCCATCCTACCATTCCTTGAAGATCCCAGTCTGCGTCTGCAGCTGATGGCACATTCAAAGTAATATTCAACACTTCGTCTGAGTCCATCATTTGAAGATCAAGAACGACATTGTCTTTACCAAGAGTATCTTCCACAGTTTGTTTCAGAGATTGCATCCGTGAAACAAAGTTTGTAGAATTTTGTGCTACCGGTACATCAATATGAATTGGGAATTGAACACCATCTTTTTGAAGTTCAGCTTTGGCTTTTTCAAGTTGTGCTTTCGCTTTATCTTTGTTGTAAAGACCATCTTGACCATCTGCAAGGTTGATACCCTTCCATTGGTCTCCATAAGTAGTCAACTTATCTGCAACTACATTTCCGAAGTCTTTTCCATCTACTTGTACGAACGCAGGTGCAACATATGTATTACGGATAGCTGGTTTAGCAAATTCTTTACCATTGACTTGTGCTGAGTAGCTTTCACGGTTCAAGGCAAAAGTGACGGCCTGACGGAAATCTTTGTTCAAAATTGCTTTCTTAGTAGAAGATTTTTCAGCATCGGATTTCTTAGCAGTGTGTTTGTAAGATTGACGATCAAGGTTAAAGCCAAGGACTGCTACACCTGATCCTGCTGGTGTAGTAAAGATATCGTCTTTATATTTTTTCTCTACAGTTGCAAAGTTTGAACTTGCAGGGAAAAGGCGAGCTTTTGTATAAGCACCATCAGAGAATCCACGTGCCAATGAATCTTGGTCTGATCCATCGTAATAAGTATATTTTACTTCTTTCAGGTGAACGTTTTTCTTATCCCAGTAGTTGTCATTCTTTTCAAATACAACAGATGATTTTGAAGTGATTGATTTAAGAAGGAAAGGTCCGTTTGCAAGGATTGACTTCACATCGTTTGGTTGACCAAAATCATCTCCCTTACTCTTCAAGAACTCTGTGCTTATTGGGGACAAAATTCCGTTAGTCGTTTTAGAGTTCCAGAAAGTTTCAGGTTTGTTCAATGTGTATTGAAGTGTGTAATCATCAACCGCTTTGACACCAACTTGGCTGAAGTCTGTAGTTTTTCCTTGCACATAATCATCCAAGCCTTTGATTGAGCCTTGAACTAGTGGAAGTTCTTCTGATTTTTTATCAGCAGCGTGTTTCAAACCAGTCACGAAGTCTTTGGCAGTCACTTCGCCGTGTTCTTCACCATCCGCATCATACCATTTGACACCTTTACGAATCTTGTAGGTATAAGTCAAACCGTCTTTAGAAACAGACCAGTCTTCCGCAAGTGAAGGTACAAGGTTACCGTATTTATCATTTTCTAACAAACCGTCTACCACATTTGTAGTGATGTCATGGGTAGCAGCTTTAGAAGAAATTGTATAGTCCAAAGTTGTTGGATCTGAAGTGTAGACATAACCATAGTTTTTGTCTTCGCCTGAGCTTGCTTTGCTAGTATTTGAACTAGAACATGCAGCTAACAATCCAGCTGCAAGGAGTGTTACTCCGGCAACTGCGAATACTTTACCTTTTTTCATAGGAATTCTCCAATAGTTTTTTTAGATTTGTTTAAGATTATATCACAAGTAGAAAAAAAAGTAAACTAAATTTTCTGAATATTCGTTTTATCACTATTCAAAAACCTTGCTATGACTGACTTTTTAGCCTAATTGATGATTTTACAATTTTCCATTAATCATTTGTATGATACAATAGAGAGGACTAAGCAACGAGGAAACAACTGTGAAAAAATTCTTTCTTTCTTTTTTAACCTTCATCCTGCTGTTATGCAGTTTACCTTATCAAGTCGTTCTGGCAGATGAGCTAGAACTTGCTGCTCAAAGTGCTATTGCTGTTGAAGCTGATACAGGTAAAATTTTATATGAAAAGGATTCAGAGAAAAAGCGAGATGTGGGGGGACTATCTACACTCTTGACCACTTATCTGATTTTCGAAGCTATTCATGAAAAAAAACTTTCTCTAAAAGATCCTATCAAATTGTCTGAGAAAGCTCTGGCTTTAAATGATATCGAAGGTGCTGGTACTCTTCCTATGGAAGCGAACCAATATACGGTTGAACAGTTATTGACTGCTCTTTTAGTTGGAAATTCTAGCACTGCTGCCTTGGCCTTAGCTGAGAAAGTGGGGGGCTCTGAGAAAAGCTTCGTTGAAAAAATGAAGAAAAAACTTGCTGAATGGGGCATTCAATCTCCTCATTTAATCAATGCTACTGGATTAAATACTCAAACCATCAGCGGAGATCCTGACGGGAAAGAAGACGAAAATCAATTGAGCGCTTATGATATTGCTGTTATTGCCAAGCACTTACTCCAGGATTTTCCTGAAGTGACCAAATATACTTCAAAACCCACTGCTCTTTTTTCAAACACACAGATTGAAAACCCCAACCTGATGCTAGAAGGCATGCCGAATTACCGTTCTGGAGTTGATGGCCTACGGGTCAGCAACTCTACCAAAGGTGGCATCACCTTTGCTGCATCAACAACGCAAAATGGCATCCATATGATCACTGTTGTCCTAGGAGTGGAGGCAGTTGACGGTGATCCGTATGCACGTTTTGTGGCTACTTCTTCTCTGATGAACTACGTGGTACGGACCTTTGTTTCTTCCATTGTCGTCAAAGAAGGAGATCCCTACGGAAAAAGTAAGGCAACTGTCATAGATGGGAAATCCGAGACTGTTTTAGCTGTTGCAAAAAAAGACTTCTATATCGTCGAAAAGCAAGGCAGTCAAGCGGAACCAAAAATTCAATTCAAGAGTGACCAAGAATCATTCCGAGCACCTGTCAAATCAGGCACTAATCTTGGAAAAATACACTACACTGATCCAGATAAAATCGGACGTGGCTACTTAGAAGATCAAGAGCCAACGGTCGATATGGTAGCAGGAAGAACCATTGAGAAAAGCTTTTTCTTAAAGGTTTGGTGGAATGAATTCGTCCGGTATGTCAACGAAAAATTATAAGTAAAAAAATCACAATGGAGTCAAATCCATTGTGATTTTATTTTGTTATTAAAACGAATTATCCTACAGATCCTTCCATTTCGTAGCTAATGAGTCTGTTTAACTCAACGGCATATTCCATTGGAAGTTCTTTTGTAAAGGGCTCTACAAATCCCATGACAATCATTTCTGTCGCTTCTGATTCAGACAAACCACGACTCATCAAATAATACAGTTGTTCTTCTGAGATTTTTGAAACCTTGGCCTCGTGTTCCAAAGCAACTTGTGAGTTGTGGATTTCATTAAATGGAATCGTGTCTGATGCAGATAAATCATCCATGATAATAGTGTCACACTCAATGTGAGAAACTGATTTCTTGGAGTTCTTGTTGAAGGTCACTTGTCCACGGTAGTCTACCTTTCCGCCACCTTTTGCGATAGACTTCGATACGATAGACGAACTGGTATGAGGGGCATTGTGGATCATCTTGGCACCTGTATCTTGGTGTTGACCTGCATTCGCAAAGGCAATGGACAACATGGTCCCACGCGCTCCTTCTCCATCCAGATAAACAGATGGGTACTTCATGGTTGTCTTGGCACCTAAGTTTCCGTCGATCCACTCAACTGTGGCATCTTTTTGAGCTTTGGCCCGCTTGGTGACCAAGTTGTAGACATTGTCAGACCAGTTTTGGATGGTTGTGTAGCGCATATAAGCACCATCCAAGGCAAAGATTTCAACAATCGCAGCATGGAGGCTATTACTTGAATAGGTCGGTGCTGTACAGCCTTCTACATAGTGGACACTTGCTCCCTCATCCACAATAATCAACGTGCGCTCAAACTGACCTGTATTTTCATTGTTGATACGGAAGTAAGTTTGAAGGGGGACGTCGACTTTTACGCCTTTTGGTACATAAATGAAGGTTCCACCGGACCAGACTGCTGAGTTGAGGGCAGCCAATTTGTTATCCGTTGGCGGTACCAACTTCGCAAAGTACTGTTTGAAAAGATCTGGATATTCTTTTAGGGCAGAATCAGTATCGGTAAAGATAATCCCCAACTTTTCAAACTCTTCTTTCATATTGTGGTAAACCACTTCTGATTCATACTGAGCAGAAGCCCCTGCTAAGTAAGCACGTTCTGCTTCAGGAATTCCGATACGCTCAAAGGTTTCTTTGATTTTCTCTGGAACTTCGTCCCATGAACGGGCAGGTTTATCCGAAGGTTTTTGATAATAGATCAAATCATCAAAGTCAATCTCTGATAGATCGGCTCCCCAGGTTTGCATGGGCATCTTTTTGAAGGTTTCAAAAGATTTCAAACGGAATTCTAGCATCCATTCTGGTTCATTTTTTGCTGCAGATAATTCACGAATTACCGCTTCATTCAATCCCTTCCCGGTAGAGAGAATGGGTTGAACGTCATCGTGAAATCCAAATTTATATTCACCGAGATCAATTGGTTTCGGTTCGACTCTTTCTTCAGCCATAATTTCCTTTCTTTCTCTGTTTCTTCTTTTAACTAATTACTACGTTCGATCGCTTTTTTAAGAGCATTCCAGGAGAGGGTCGCACATTTAATCCGCTGTGGGAATTTTGAGACTCCAGATAAGAAGGCTGCATCTCCCAACTCCTCTTGGCGAGGATCTGATTGGCCTTGGACCATTTCTGAAAAGACCTGTGCCAATTCTTCAACTTCCTCTTTTGTTTTTCCCATTACAGCATCCGTCATCATACTAGCTGAAGCGGTTGAGATCGTACAGCCTGAATTCACAAAGGCAATATCTTCCACCCTGTCATTCTCATCAAATTTCACACTTAACTGGATCACATCTCCACAAGTTGGATTGTTGAGTTGGATCTGATCAACATCTTCAATCTGTCCTTGGTGATGGGGGTGTTTTGAATGGTCAGCTACGACCGCCATGTACAGCGAATCTAATTTAGAAAGTGCCATTGAAAAACTCCTTTGCTTTGATCAATGCCTCAATTAATTTATCACAGTCCGCTTTGGTGTTGTAGATATAAAAACTTGCTCTCGTTGTCGC
Organism: Streptococcus sp. HMSC072G04; assembly: GCF_001813295.1. Lineage (GTDB taxonomy): Bacteria > Bacillota > Bacilli > Lactobacillales > Streptococcaceae > Streptococcus. The sequence goes on along the minus strand of NZ_KV812021.1, from coordinate 91,466 downwards.
TGGGACTTGTAGGTATTGAAGGAGTGGTTGTGCACAGTGGTGACCTGCACGAACGGCAACCCCTTCATAATCTAGTGCTGTTGCTAAGTCATGCGGATGGAGATCCCCTAGATTAAAAGAAATGACGCCAGAACGTTGGGCTAAGTCTTGGGAACCATAGATAGTCAAGCCTTCGATCGCCTGTAATTTTGGAAACACATAGGCAATCAATTCTTGCTCATGCGCTTCTACCTGGTCCATCCCCAGCTCTTCTAAGTAATCGATTGCTGCACCAAGACCAATTGCACCCGCCATATTGGGTGTTCCAGCTTCAAATTTCCAAGGTAATTCCTTCCAAGAGGCAGATTGCTCGTAAACAAAGTCAATCATCTCGCCCCCAAACTCGATCGGAGACATTTGCTCTAAGATTTCTTCCTTCCCATAGAGGACACCAATCCCTGTTGGTGCAGCCATCTTGTGGCCAGAAAAAGCAAAGAAATCCGCATCTAAGTCTTGTACATCAATGGCCATATGAGGGGTTGATTGAGCCCCATCTACGACCATGATCGCTCCAACTTCATGAGCTAATCGAGCAATTTCCTTGATCGGATTGACCACCCCTAAGACATTTGAAGCATGGGTGATGGAGACAAATTTTGTCTTCTCACTAAGCTTGCTCTTTAAGTCCTGCATATCCAGTAAGCCATCTTTTAGATAGACATAGACCAGTTTTGCTCCTGTCTTCTTGCAGGCTTGCTGCCAAGGAATGATATTGGAGTGATGTTCCATGATGGAAATCAGGACTTCATCCCCTTCCTTTAGGACTTCTTCTGCATAGCGGGCTACCCAGTTGAGTCCAGTCGTTGTCCCTCTTGTAAAGAGCACCTCCTTGGTTGATGAAGCGTTGATAAATTTTCTGACTTTCTCACGCGCCGCCTCATAGGCTGCTGTCGCTCGTTCAGCCAAAGTATGAACTCCACGATGAACATTGGCGTTATCTTGCAAATAATAGTGATTAACGGCTTCGAGAACACGTTTAGGTTTTTGCGCCGTCGCTGCATTATCTAGATAAACCAAAGGCTCATCGTGGACTAGTTGATCGAGAATGGGAAAATCTTGAGCAATCGTATTTTTATCTAGCATTGTTTCTCCTTAGCGTTGAGATAACTTTTCTTCAATGGTGGCAATCATTTCATCACGTACTTCTTTAACTGGGATTTCAACAATAACAGATCCCAAGAAACCACGCACCACTAAGCGTTCCGCTGTGTGTTGATCCAGACCACGACTCATGAGGTAATACATATCTTCTGGGTCCACTTGACCGATCGATGCAGCATGGCCTGCTGTGACGTCATTTTCATCAATCAAGAGGATTGGGTTGGCATCTGAACGCGCTTGATCCGATAACATCAAGACACGGCTTTCTTGCTGAGCATCTGCTCCTTTAGCCCCCTTGATAATATGTCCAATTCCGTTAAAGGTCAAGGTTCCTTTTTCAAGAATAACCCCGTGTTGCAAGATATTTCCGATCGAGTTGCAACCAAAGTTGGTCACGCGGGTGTCAATTCCTTGCACCTGACGACCGCTTGATAAGGCAACGACTTTCAAATCTGCATGACTTCCGTTTCCAACCAAGTCACTGTCAAAATCTGCAACCACGTTGCCTTCGTTCATAACACCGATAGCCCAATCAATGCTGGCATCCTGACCTAGTTTCCCACGTCGACTGATGTAGGCTGTGACATTTTCACCCAAGCGGTCAATCGCCGCAAATTTCACTTGGGCACCTGAGCGGGCAATCACCTCAACCGTCACATTAGCCGTTGCTGTTGCTGAGCCTTCACCTTTTGATTCTAGGCGTTCCAAATAGCTAAACTTGCTGTTTTTGCCTGCAATAATCAAAATGTGTTTATTAAAAGGTACATCACTATCACTATCCTGGTAGAAAATACCTTCGATTGGTTCTGAAATTTCGACGTTATCTGGAACATAAAGGACAGCCCCACTATTAAAATAAGCTGTGTGGTAAGCTGCTAGTTTATCATCGTCGTATTTAACGGAAGACATGAAGTAGTCTTCCACTACCTGCGGAATTTCTTCTAAGGCAGTATGGAAATCTGTGAAAAGGACTCCTTGGTCTGCCAAGTCTTGTGGCACCTGTTCAAATACAGTTTGAGTTCCAACTTGGACCAATTTTAAGTTTGAATCGAGGGCTGTAAAATCAGGAACATTGGCAGAAGCCTCGCTTTCTGTGATCGTCCCATCCCCAAGATTCCAGCGGTGAAATTTGACGCGTTCAATGGCTGGCAATTCCAACTGATCGATCTTGTCAAAAGCTTTTTTTCGTAAATCTTGCAGCCAGCTTGGCTCAGCATGCAGTTCCGAAAAGAGGGTAATATTTTCAATACTCATTTTTTTCTCCTAATAAAGATACTATCTGTTTGATTTTATGACAACATTAGATCACTTGTCATCAGGTTATAGTTCTTCTTTATAGTCGTAACCGAGTTCTTCTGCGAGTTGGGCATAGCCTTCACGTTCCAAGCGGGCAGCCAATTCCGGTCCACCTGAAAGCACAACACGACCTTCCATCATCACATGAACGACGTCAGGAGTAATATAGTTCAACAAACGTTGGTAGTGGGTGATGATCATAGCTCCAAAACCTTCACCCCGCATTGCATTAACCCCTTTAGATACGACCTTAAGAGCATCGATATCCAAACCAGAGTCAATTTCATCCAAAAGGGCAAATGTTGGTTCCAACATCAACAATTGAAGGATTTCATTGCGTTTTTTCTCACCACCAGAGAAGCCTTCGTTCAAATAGCGTTCTGCCATTTCTTCTTTCATGTTGAGCAGTTCCATCTTTTCATCCAATTTTTTGATGAAATCACGAATAGAGATCTTCTCGTCCTCTTCTTTACCAGCATTCATGGCTGCACGTAAAAATTCTGCATTCGTAATTCCTGGGATTTCTGAAGGGTATTGCATGGCAAGGAACAAGCCCATCCGTGCACGTTCGTCTACTTCCAATTCCAAGATGTTGACACCATCAAAGAGAATCTCCCCTTTGGTTACTTCATAATTTGGGTTTCCCATAATGGCAGCTGACAGAGTAGATTTCCCTGTTCCATTTGGTCCCATGATGGCTGCGATCTCACCAGTTTTTAGGGTCAGGTTTACACCTTTTAAAATTTCTTTGCCTTCAATTTCAACGTGAAGGTCTTTAATTTCTAATGTCGACATTGCATTCCCTTTCTTTTTACTTTGAAGTCTAGAAGGTTCTCAAAGCAAAGATTCCTTCATCACAAAGTATTTTTTTACCTTTCAAGTATATCAAAAAAAAGCCTAAATGGCTTTTCTTTTGATTAGAACTATTCTTATTTAGTTTTTTCTTTTCGTTTTTGACGAACTTCCTCCCGGTAGGAAGAATTCCCTATATAGCGCAGAACATTTAACAAAGGACTATGATGTGGCCCCAGTACCCCAATCAATTCTGCTAACAACTCTACTCCAAACAAGAGCCCGATCACAAGTAGGACGCCCCCAATGCGACTCGAGATGTTGAGCAAGAGAGAAATTAAGGAGAAAATCATCGAAATTCCATAGATCACAAGTACAGTTCCCCGATGTGTCAAGCCCAGAGAAAGTAGTCGGTGGTGCAAGTGATTGCGATCCGGTTTATAAAATTTTTGACCAGACAGGGTCCGACGGATAATGGCTAAAAAGGTATCTGTAATCGGTACTCCGAGGATGATCATTGGTGTGACTACCGCAACAGCTGTCGCATTTTTCAAGCCTTGCAAGGACAAGACAGAAATCATGAATCCGATAAACAAGGCACCGGTGTCTCCCAGATAGAGAATGGCTGGATGGTAGTTAAAAGGAAAGAAGCCAGCGATGGACGCAACCAAGACAAAGATCGTCATGGTCAGAAAGAGATTGGGTACTGGTAGAAAGAAATAGGACACAATCCCCATTGTCACTAGGGAAATAATAGAGACCCCACTCACCAAGCCATCTAATCCATCAATCAGATTGACCGCATTGGTAATGGCAACAATCCAAATCACTGTCAAAAGATAAGAAAGCCACGGTTCAAAATGAAGTAAGGGACCACCAAATGGAATCTTGAAATCATTCAGCCGAAAATCTGTCAAAAACCAGACTAGACTCGCTGCCAGCAGGATACCGATCATCTTTTTCTTGGCTGACAACTCTTTTACATCATCGATCAAGCCCGTGAGGGCGATAATCCATCCCGCTCCTACGACCGGCAAGGTATAGGATAGGTAACTTTTGATTGGTGCGGTGGTGGATGTCAGCATAGGAATAAAGACAAGAGTCGCAATTGAAAAAGCAATCACGATAGACAGTCCACCCGCGCTTGGCATGGGCTTGGTATTGATCCGACGCGCATTCGGATAATCTACGGCATCAATCTTAAAGGAGAATAGGCGAACCAAGGGCGTCAATACCAAGGCAATCATAAAAGTCCCAATCAGCACCAGAACAAATTGCAAGGAAAAGGACATCATAAGCTAGCAACTTTCTTCAAATTCTCAATCGCACCAGACACCATTAGTAAGTGACCATGTTCCTGCAGAACGGCCCGTGTAACTTCTGAATCATCCGCATACTCCCGAATGATAGCAAGTAACCAGGTTGGATATTGATTTGGTTGATCCTCTGTATCAATCAAGACAGTTAAATAATAATCAGACCCCATTTTGTATAATTCAGAAGTATCCACTGGAAAGCTGACCGTTTTTGAAAAGGCAACTGCTTGCTGGATATTTGAAAAACGCAAAATGTAATAGATATACTGACTTACTGGTGCTTCAGATGTCGGATCTTGTTCTTGATTGTCACGTAACTCTTCTTGTTCCAAATGGTGAATGGCTTCTGCATCCCCTTTTGTCTTATCAGAGATTGTTTTTTCCAAGGTTTTGATAAATTCATCTGGCGTCATGCGCGACAACTCTTCCATATCAGGAAGATCTGACAAATCCTCAAAATCCAATTGTTGGTCAATTTTTGATTTGGTAACAAAAACATCCAATTTATCTGGTTTTGGCGTCACACGAAAACTCAGCATCCCGCTATCCAGGAAGCTTTCTGGCATTTCGAGTTCATCCAAAATGGCGTAGAAAAATTCTTCTGTTTTTTCTTGTGGGACAAGGAAATCAGCAATTTCCATCCCACGTTCTTCTAAGTCTTCTAGTTGGATCGTGATCTTAATTGTTGAATCACTAATTTGCTTCATCTTCATAGCATAACCTCATACTTCTAGTCTTACTATTATACTAAAAAATTGGATAGAATTCAAAAAAAGGATGCATCGAAAAGAGGTCGGGACAAAAGTCTCCAACCTCAGAAAACAATTTGATCAAGTTCATCCGTTCTCTTAGAAAATAACACGGAAGAGTCCATACAATAACAAGATGGAACCAAGAACGATCCGGTATTTCCCAAAGACGGTGAAATCATGATTTTTCACATAATCTGTCAAGAAGCGGATGGCATACATGCTGACCACAAAGGCCACTCCCATCGCTACCAGTAGAATAAAGAGTTGCCCCAATGCTAGTGAATGTCCGCCAAGAGCGAATTTTCCAACCTTTAAGAGGCTAGCCCCAAACATGGCTGGGATCCCCAAATAAAAGGTAAATTCTGTCACCACTGGGCGGCTAACACCATTGATCAAGCCACCTACAATCGTAGTACCTGAACGGCTTGTTCCTGGAAATAGCGATAAAACTTGGAAGAGTCCAATATAAAGAGCTGTTCGATAAGGTAGCTTATGCAATTCCGTTACTGCTGGCTCAACTTGTTCCCGTCTTTCTAGATAGATAAAGGCAATCCCGTAGGTGATCAACATAATCGCAACGGAAATCGAATTGTGGAAATGCGCCTCAAACCAATCGTCTAATTTAAAAACAAAGACAAGAGGGAGCGTTGCAACCGCAACCTTTGCCCATAATTGCCAGGTTCGACGTACTTCAAGTGGAGATTTACCAGGTTTGAAGGGATACAATTTATCGAAATAAATCACCACAACTGCTAGGATCGCACCCAATTGGATCACGACATTGAACATCTCCATAAAGGCTGGATCTTGATTTTTAAACTGCACAAAATCCTGTAACAGAATCAAGTGACCTGTACTTGAGATCGGTAACCATTCTGTAATCCCCTCGACAATTCCAAAAAGAACCGCCTTGATTAATTCGATCAGAAACATCTTTTTCTCCTAAACTTACATTTGCTCTATTATATCATAATTCTATGGACTGGACCAGGCCTTCTAAACTAGAAGGGAAAGAGCAACCAAGACCATTCTCAGCGCTGCTTAGAAGGCACCAAAGCCTCCTCCGCCTCCACCACCGGAGAAACCTCCTCCACTACCAGAGGAAACTGTGAAATGACTAGCCGTCGATGCTGTCGATCCATAAGTAGACATGGCATGACTTGAGTGGGTCACATCATGATAGAACGGGGTGTAAACGAAGGCGTTTAAGGCTTGATTTTCTAAATGAATATTCCGAAGTTTCATGACCTTTGTGACCTGATCGGCTACACCATACAAGGCCGCATAAACCAATAAGCGGTTCCATAGGACCAGAGACTGCAACTCTGCATCGTTAAGGTGGGCAATCTCTTTCAACATCCGACCAAAACTATCCCAGTAATAGCGTTGCTCAGCACCCGCAAGATTGACAACCCCATCTCGTAGGCAGGCCTTAAAGACACCATTGAAGCGCACTGGCATAAACCAAAGTATGAGGATCCCTATCAAACAAGGAACAGAGAACCAACCCATCCCAAAGATGGCAAAGATTTCTGCTCCAAGGGCGATAAACCAAGCAGCCCAACCAAAGAAGAGACTTCGTCTAGCTTGCGCTTCTTCTTTTGCTTCTAAAGGGCGATAGTAGCTTGGCAAATGGAGATCTTCTACCTTGCGATGAACATCTCGGGCCACTTGGTTGACAGCCGTATCAAAACGAGCCTGAGCCTTACTTCCTAGTGAACGAATCGCATCTTGATCTGCTTTTTTGGCATGTTTGTATACATCATCACTGAATTCATAATTCTCAAAGAGACGGTTAACAGGACAGGAAACTTGATCCCCAAAAGCCATATTCATAAAGGACCGTTCAAAATCATCCACATGTCCATGAGACTTTCTGGTCAAAACGACTTCATTTCCTTGTTGCTCGTAGACAATCACTCCACGATCCATCAGATCCAGCAAAGTAGCTTGAAGCATTTTTTCAAATGTAAATACCGGCGGAGTTGCCTTCTCTTTATTGGTCGGGGAGGCCTCGTCTAATTCAGCTGAATAAACAACCGAACTCATAATCAGAGGTGCAATGTCCTGTGGAATCTCGTAAAGGCGTGTATCGGTCGGATAGGTCACACCAGGCCAAATCATTTTTTTAAACCGATTGCGGCCCAAGAGAGAAAGAAGCCAGAGTGCAATAATGAAGGCTGGCAAGATCCAGTTCCAAAACATGCGTGTCCAGTATTTTTCCTGTTCAATTTTAGCTTGGTTCTTGTGAAATTCATCCAATTTGGTCAATCCTGTATTTCGACCAGAATCATACAAAGTAGTTAGATCTGACTTCAACCAGTAACCATACAACTCCACAGCCTTTCCTTTGCCTAGGTTATAGAAAGTAGCAGAATAGATTCCATCTTCTTTCTTTACAGTCACATCCGGTCCCATAAAGGCTGTATGGATATACAGTTCCGACTGGGCATTGGCTGGTGCAAACTTAGGAATGACACGAAATTGAACTTCGTCCACCTTCTGATCGCCATCCGTAATTGGTTTCCAGTTCAACTGCAAGATATCCTTGTGTGAATAAAGAAGATTTTTTAATTTCCATGTGACTTTTATTTTGACTGTATCTTGCGCTACACCACTGTTATAAATTTTCACTCGGTAGCCATCACCTAGATTCGTAATCTCGGGTTCTCTTTGAAGATCACGACCTTCCACCTCAACCTTTGGCGGTATCTCAATTGCAAACCCTTGTGGCATGTTGCCCGCAGTTCCTAGGCTAACATACTGTCCTCTATAAGAATCTTTGAAATAATAAACCAGTTCTTCCTCATAGGTGGCGTCGTCCCAGGTGTCCAAGGTCAAGGTTCCACCATAGTAAAGTACATCATAAGATGGACTAGATGCATAGACATTCTGACTGACAAAAAGGCAGGCCAGAAAGGCGAAAAAAACATACAAATACTTTTTCATTTGATCACGCTCCTTTGTATTATTATAGCATTTTTTAAATAAAAAGAGGACCATGTTTGAAATGCAGCCTATTTTACTGTACAATAGGAGAAGTTAAAATAAGGAAGAGGAGAAAAAATGAAAAAAACATTATTCGCGCTCTTAACAGGGCTTTTCATTTGCCTGGGGATCACACAGGTTGCTCATGCAGATGACTATTTACGAATCGGAATGGAAGCAGCCTACGCTCCTTTCAACTGGACCCAAGAAGATGATGCAAATGGAGCTGTTAAAATTGACGGTACCAATCAATATGCTAATGGGTACGATGTCCAAATCGCCAAAAAAGTTGCTGAGGAGTTAGGTAAAAAACCTCTGATCGTAAAAACATCTTGGAACGGTTTAATTCCAGCCCTCACTTCTGGTAAAATCGATATGATTATCGCTGGGATGAGTCCAACCGCTGAACGTAAAAAAGAGGTCGCCTTCTCCAAGAGCTACTATACCAGTGAACCGGTCATGCTCGTTCGTAAAGATGGAAACTATGCAAACGCCACTAGTCTAGATGACTTTAAGGATGCAAAGGTCACCTCTCAACAAGGGGTCTACCTCTATTCTCTCATTTCCCAACTCAAGGGTGCGAAACAAGAAACTGCAATGGGTGATTTTGCCCAGATGCGTCAAGCTTTAGAATCGGGTGTTATTGATGCCTATGTTTCTGAACGTCCCGAAGCCCTAACCGCCGAGTCCGCTAATTCTAAATTTAAGATGATTCAATTCAAAAAAGGATTTGAAGTTGGGGAAGAAGATGCGACTATCGCTATCGGGATGAAGAAGGGTGACACTAGAATTGACCAAGTCAATGCCGCACTAGCTAAGATTTCGTCTGAAGACCAAGTCAAACTCATGGATGATATGATTAAGAAGCAACCAGCTTCCAGTGATGCTAGTGATGATAAGCAGACATTCTTTAGCCAAATGATGAAGATTTTAAAGGATAATGGTCCACAGTTCCTACGGGGAACTGGTATGACCCTCTTAATCTCCATGACAGGGACCATTGCTGGGTTGGTTATCGGTTTGTTAATCGGTGTCTTCCGGACAGCTCCAAAGGCTAAAAATAAATTCCTTGCTGGATGCCAAACTGCCTTTGGTTGGTTCCTCAATGTCTACATTGAAATCTTCCGTGGAACTCCGATGATCGTTCAATCCATGGTCATTTTCTACGGTTCCGCCCAAGCCTTCAACATTTCCTTGGATCGTACCTGGGCCGCCATCTTTATCGTATCCATCAATACCGGAGCTTATATGAGTGAGATTGTTCGTGGTGGGATCTTAGCAGTGGATCCAGGTCAGTTTGAAGCAGCGACTGCTCTAGGAATGACCCATGGACAAACCATGCGCAAGGTCGTCCTTCCACAGGTTGTTCGCAATATCTTGCCAGCAACAGGGAATGAATTTGTTATTAACATCAAGGATACATCTGTTTTGAATGTTATCTCTGTAGTTGAACTGTACTTTACAGGAAATACGGTCGCAACTCAAAACTACCAATACTTCCCAACCTTTACGATCATCGCTGTGATTTACTTCGTTCTCACCTTTACCATCACACGAATTCTTCGCTATATCGAACGTCGCTTAGATTCTGATACTTACACTACAGGTGCAAATCAAATGCAAGTCAAGGAGGTGAAATAATGGCAGAAAAAATTCTTGAAATCCAACATTTAAAAAAATCTTATGGTCAAAATGAGGTCTTGAAAGATATTTCGCTCACCGTTGAAAAAGGAGAGGTGATCTCCATCATCGGGAGCTCTGGTAGCGGAAAATCAACCTTCCTTCGCTCCATCAATCTTCTGGAGACTCCTACTGCTGGAGAGATTCTCTATCGTGGGCAAAATGTCCTTGATCCTGAGTATGATCTTACCCACTACCGCGAGAAATTGGGGATGGTTTTCCAAAGTTTTAATCTCTTCGAAAATTTAAACGTCTTGGAAAATACGATCGTAGCACAAACGACCGTCCTCAAGCGTGATCGTGAAACTGCAGAAAAAGTTGCCAAAGAAAACCTTGAAAAAGTCGGTATGGGTTCTCAATATTGGGCTGCCCGTCCGAAACAACTTTCAGGTGGTCAAAAGCAACGGGTCGCTATCGCACGCGCCCTCTCTATGGATCCTGATGCCATTCTCTTCGATGAACCAACTTCTGCCCTAGACCCAGAAATGGTTGGGGAAGTCTTGAAAATCATGCAGAACCTTGCTAAAGAAGGACTCACCATGATTGTCGTCACCCACGAAATGGAATTTGCCCGCGATGTCTCTAGCCGGGTCATCTTCATGGACAAGGGTGTCATCGCTGAGCAAGGAGATCCAAAAGAAATCTTTAGCAATCCAAAAGAAGAACGTACCAAGGAATTCCTTCAACGCTTCTTACATTAATCTCTTGAAACAGTTTGCTTACCAGTATGGAAGCAAGCTGTTTTTTGTATCGCTTCTGCTTTTGAGGCATAGAAAAAAACCAGAGAGCAAACTCTCTGGTTTTCAATTGGAACAACAAATTAATCTTCGAATTTTTGATGATTTTTGTCATAAAAATCAATCAATCCAAGTGCAGTTTCAAACGAGATATTCTTCACTTTTGCACGTCCTTGAGCCAAGGCAATGATAGACATTTCACGGGCATTTGTTTCTTTACTGATACGATATCCTGTAATTTTCTTATCACGTACCCATCCAACAACTGATTCTACTTTTTCAAAGTTCGATTTAGCCATGATCTTTCTCCTATATTATTATTTCCAATACTAATATAAATTTTTTTGCACATTTTGTCAACTAAAATTGCTGAAAATACGAACCTTTTTTAAAAAATGATAAAAAGTTTACTTTGCTTTCAGGGCTGATAATATTTGTGTACGAATGTTTTCGACGCCATCAGGGTTTGCTGGTAGGAAAATCGTATTATTCCCTTCTTTATCTGCAAAATTATTTAAGGTATCTAAGTACTGGTTGGTTAAGAGAATTGACATGATTTGTTCTTCGGTCAAGTCTACATTCGCGCCTTTTAACTCTTTAATAGAGTCTGCCAATCCATCGACAATGGCCTTCCGTTGCTCGGCAATACCAACCCCGTGCAAACGGTCTTTTTCCGCCTCTGCTTCGGCAGCAGTAACGATCTTGATCTTGTCTGCTTCTGCCAATTCCTGAGCTGCCACGCGTTTTCTTTGCGCCGCATTGATCTCATTCATGGATTGTTTCACTTCAGCATCTGGCTCAACTTTGGTAATCAAGGTTTTAACAATAATATATCCATAAGTTGACATTTCTTCTGCTACTTGTTTTTGAACTTCAAGAGCAATTTCATCTTTTTTCTCAAACAATTCATCTAAGGTCAACTTAGGCACAGAAGAACGAAGAGCATCTTCAATGTATGATTTAATCTGTGATTCTGGACGCATGAGTTTGTAGTAAGCATCCTTTACGTTGCTTTCGTTCACTCGATATTGCGTCGCCACATTCATGGTAACGAACACGTTATCCTGAGTTTTTGTTTCAACCACAATCTCACTCTGCAAGACGCGCAATTGAACTCGCGCGGCAATTTTATCGATGCCAAAAGGTGCTCGCATATGAATGCCACTATCGCTAATTTTTTGATAGCGACCAAAACGCTCGATGATGGCAACAGATTGTTGCTTGACCACATATAGTGAGCTAATCACAATGAATCCTGCAACCATTAGCAAGAATAAAATAAAGATAAAAAATCCAGGCATAAAAAGTTCCTCCTTTTAATTTACGCATATCATATCACAAGTCTTCATAAAAAAGCAATATATTCCATAAAAATATATTGCTTAAATAGTCGATTATTTCTGTATGATACTCAGACCAGCATATTATAGAGAGTTTCATTGCCGTTCAAGTTAATGAAAGACGGATCAAAACGCTCGATACGGTTAACCAAGCCTGCATAGTCATGCTTATTGGCCAAAGTAACCCCAATCAAGACAGGGCCTGTTCCTTTACTAGCACGCTTGATGTATTCAAAACGTGTAATATCATCATTTGGCCCTAAGATATCATTTACAAATTCACGAAGGGCCCCTGGACGTTGTGGGAAATTGACGATAAAGTAGTGTTTGACCCCATCGTAGATCAAGGCCCGTTCTTCCATCTCAGGCATACGGTTGATATCATTATTCCCACCTGAGATAATACAACAAATGGTTTTCCCCTTGATGTATTCGCGCAAGATTTCAAGGGATGCCACACTGGCCGCTCCTGCTGGTTCAGCTACGATCCCTTGTTTGGAATAAAGATCAATCAAAGTCTCTGAAATCAAGCCTTCATCGACCCCAACCAAAGTTTCCACATGTTGACGGGTCACTTCATAAGTCAATTGTCCCACTTTTTGCACAGCAATCCCGTCTGCAAACTTATCGATTTCTGGCAATTTGACGGGACCACCTGCTTCAAAAGCAGCCTTCATGGAGCGCGCTCCTTCGGCCTCTACCCCAATGACTTCAATCCGAGGATCCGTTTCTTTGATATAGGTAGAAACACCTGAAATGAGGCCTCCTCCACCGACAGGGACAAGGACAGCATCAAAGGCAATCGATTCTTTTCGAGCTTCCTCAAGAATTTCATAGCCCACTGTTCCTTGGCCAGCCTGTACGTGTGGATCATCAAACGGGTCAATAAAGGTCCGCTTTTCTGCAAGAGTAAATTCTTGGGCCGCCTTCGCTGAAGCGTCAAAAGTATCTCCGACCAACTTGATTGTTACATAATCCCCACCAAAGAAGCGGACTTGGCCGATCTTTTGTTGTGGTGTTGTAATCGGCATGAAGATGGTTGCTGGAATCTTCATTTCATTACAAGTATAAGCAACTCCTTGCGCATGGTTTCCCGCAGAAGCACACACTACCCCACGCTCACGCTCTTCTTTTGAGAGTTGAGAAATTGCAAAATACGCTCCACGAATCTTGAACGAACGAACACGTTGGGCGTTTTCTTTTTTCAAATAAATCTTTGCCCCATATTTTTCAGATAAATAGTGGTCGTATTCAAGGGGCGTATTAACAACGACTCCACTTAATATTTTATGGGCCTTGGCCACATCTTTTGCTGTTATCATTTCATACCTCTGTTGCTGTGTATTGATCAAAAAAGCAAGCCAGGGTGTCCCAACTTGCTTAGTCTTCTACAGACAATTAGTTGTAGATTTTGAAGGCGTCATCGTCGTTTTGACCAACGAATGGCATCGCTTTACGCAATTCAGCACCAACTTTTTCAATTTCAAGGTTAGCAGCTTGTTCACGGTAAGCAGTTAATTTTGGACGTCCAGCTTTATAGTCGTTAACAAAGTCGTTAGCGAAGTTACCATTTTGAATGTCAGCAAGAACAGCTTTCATATTTTCTTTCACTTGTTCAGTGATGACACGTGGGCCTGATACGTAGTCACCGTATTCAGCAGTGTTAGAGATTGATTGACGCATTTTCTTGAAGCCACCTTCGTAGATCAAGTCTACAATCAATTTCATTTCGTGAAGAACTTCAAAGTAGGCCAATTCTGGAGCATAACCTGCTTCAGTCAATACTTCAAAACCAGCTTCGATAAGGGCAGTCAAACCACCACAAAGTACAGCTTGTTCTCCGAACAAATCTTCTTCCGTTTCTTCTTTATAGGTTGTTTCCAAAAGACCAACACGTGCTGATCCAACCCCTTTACACCAGTCCATAGCGATGTCTTTGGCGTTACCTGTAGCATCTTGATAGACTGCGTAAAGTGCTGGTACACCAAATCCTTCAGTATAAGTACGACGAACCAAGTGACCTGGTCCTTTCGGTGCACACATAAAGACATCGACATCCGCTGGAACTTTGATGAATTCAAAGTGGATATTGAATCCGTGTGCAAAACCAACAGCATTACCCGCTTCAAGATTTGGCGCAATTTCAGTTTCATACAATTCTTGTTGGATTTCATCCGGAGCCAAAATCATGATCACGTCTGCCAATTTAGTCGCTTCTGCTACTGTATAAGTATCAAAACCATCTTCTTTTGCTTTATCGAATGATTTACCTGGACGTACACCGATGATGACATCATGACCTGAGTCACGCAAGTTTTGTGCATGCGCATGTCCTTGTGAACCATAACCGATCACAGCAATCTTCTTACCATTTAATGCTGCAACTTTAACGTCTTTTTCGTATTCCATTTGAACTGCCATAAGTAAAATCTCTTTTCTATTTTAATTTGCCTTTTTAAGGCGGGGTTAACAATGTTAAGGCGAGAATTAATCTCGAGTAAAACCGGTTGCACCGGTACGAGCGATATTTTTAATCCCATAAGGTCGAATAACACGAATGAGGGCTTCGCTCTTTTCTGCATTTCCCGTCATTTGAACGGTGATAGAGCTTGGGGCCACATCGACCACGGTCGCACGGAAAGGTTGAATAATGGCCAAGATTTCTGCCCGCTTCTCAGCTGGTGCAGAAACTTTCACCAGGATCACTTCGCGCTCCAAGTGTGGTTTGTCAGTGATATCACGAATGCGAATCACATCAATCTGACGGTTGAGCTGTTTGATGATTTGCTCTACTTCATCATGCGAAGCAACATCAATGATAATGGTAATCCGCGATACATTAGGGTTTTCTGTTGCACCAACAGAGATGCTTTCGATATTGACTTGACGTCTCGACAGGACTCCAGTAAAGCGGTTCAGAACACCTGATCGGTTTTGAAGTTTGGCTGTTAACATTCTACGCATTAAACTTCACCCCCAACATCTCATGATTACTCTTACCAGCTGGTACCATCGGTAAGACATGCTCTTTCCGAGAAATGTCTACTTCGATGAACATTGGTACATCTTCTGTGATGACTTCCAAATCCTTCTCCAGAGTATCAGGATTATCAAATTTATAATTCTTGATCCCGTAAGCTTGCGCCATCAATTGGAAATCCGGAAGACTATCAAAGACTGACTCTGACGTCCGACCATCATAGAAGGCTTCTTGCCATTGACGGACCATTCCAAGCGAGTGGTTGTTGAGCATAACGACCTTGATCGGAACCTTATAAATATTTAAGATCGCCAATTCTTGGTTGGTCATTTGGAAACCACCATCTCCGACAAAGAGAACAACTTCTTTATCTGGATTGGCAATTTTCGCTCCGATAGCTGCAGGAACACCAAATCCCATCGTTCCTAGACCACCAGATGTTACCAATTGGCGCTCATTTTGGTAAGGATAGTATTGAGCTGCCCACATTTGGTGTTGTCCAACGTCTGTGACGACAATAGCGTCCCCCTTGGTCAACTCTCCAATGCGTTCAATCACAGCTTGTGGTTGCACAACCCGTTCCTTCTTATCGTAAGAACGAACCCGGTTCTTATCTTGGGTCACCTTTTCGATCCACTTTTCAGTGTTGTTATGAACCGTTGGCTCTGCTAGCAACTGTTGCAAGGCTTTCTTTGCATCGCCAACCACAGGAATGTCGATAGCAATGATCTTCCCAATCTCTGCAGGATCAATGTCGATATGGGCAACCTTAGCATTTTTAGCGAAAGTCTTTGGATTCCCTGTCAAACGGTCGTCAAATCGACAACCAACACTGATCATGAAATCCGTCTCTGTCATAGCGATATTGGCCGCGAAGGATCCATGCATTCCTCCCATCCCTAGGAAAAGAGGATGACTGGTTGCAATCGTTCCTTGACCTAACAGACTGGTCACTACTGGAATCTGATAGCGCTCTGCTAGAGCAATCAACTCTTTTGCGGCTCCAGCGTAACTCACTCCACCACCAGCAAGAAGAACTGGTTTTTTAGCCTTACTCAATTGCTTCAAAATCTTTTTGATTTGCAATTCATTTGGTTCAATGGTTGGCTGATAGCTTGGAAGCTTCACACTTGGTTCATAGATGAAATCTGTCTCTATAGCAGAGACGTCTTTCGGTAGGTCAATGACGACAGGACCTGGACGACCTGTAGTCGCGATATGGACAGCTTCTGTAATAATCCGCGGAAGGTCTGCCGTCTCACGTACTTGATAATTGTACTTGGTAATGGGCATGGTAATTCCCACAATATCCGCTTCTTGGAAGGCGTCTTTCCCGATTCCAGCGCGATTGACTTGACCAGTAAAGACCAATAAAGGCACACTGTCGCTCATGGCATCCGCAATCCCTGTAATAGCATTGGTAGCCCCCGGTCCACTCGTGACGACTGCGACACCCAACTTCCCAGTTGATTTGGCATAGCCTTCAGCTTCATGCAAACATCCTTGTTCGTGTCGTCCAAGAATATGCTTGATACCTTCAAAGCTATAGATAGCATCGTATAAAGGCAAAACGGCTCCACCAGGATAACCAAAAATTGTATCGATTCCCAAATCACGCAGGGTTTCAAGGACAAGTTCTGAACCGGTTTTCGCAGTTTCTAAGGTAATTTTCTCCATGTCTCTCCTTTCCAGTACTTTGTATATCAAATTAGCATGCTACTATCATACCATTTTTAGAAAATATTTCAAGGAAAAATAGTAAATTTTCTGAATTTTCTATTCAAATCCGAAGAATGAGAGTTTTTCTAAAAATGCTACGTCTATCAGAAAAAAAGTCTCTAGGAAATCCTAGAAACTTTTCTTCCTTATAACCAACCCTTTTCTTGGGCGATCTTTGCTGCCTCGGTCCGGTTTTCCGCATCCAACTTGGTCAGAATGGCTGACATATAATTGCGGATGGTCCCGTTTGAGAGGAATAAACGATCAGCAATTTCTTGGTTAGAAGCCCCTTTTGCGACTTCTTTTAAAACTGCCTTTTCTTGAGGGCTTAGAGGATTGGGATGGGTCAAGATCCCTTCCATTAATTCAGGAGAATATTCTTTTTGCCCTGCTAATACTGTATGAAGAGTCGCCATCAAATCCGTGATGCGGCGTTCTTTTAAGACATAGGCATCGACTCCAGCCTTGAGGGCCCGCTCGAAATAGCCCGGCCGCTTAAAGGTGGTAACGATGACGACCTTGATCTGGGGTTGTTGACTTTTAGCCCATTCCAACACTTCTAACCCTGTTTTGATGGGCATTTCGATATCTAAAATCGCAATATCGACTGGATGTGTTTCGAGTAAACGAATGGCCTCTTGTCCATCGCCAGCCTGCAAGACATCTTCCACATCCTCTTGCAGGAGCAAGAGCTGGCAGAGAGCATCGCGCAACATACTTTGGTCTTCAGCAACTAATAAGCGCATCTTATTTCCTTTCTTGATAGGGGATCCGTATTTCTATCCGGGTCGGCTTGTGTTGATGACTGATCTCCAGCTCTCCTCCCAACAAGGCAATCCGTTCGCGAATCGAGTGCAGGTCCTTGTCGGAAACTTTGTCAAAGCCGATGCCATTGTCTTCTGCGACCATTTCCACTCCTGTCTCGGTGGAGCGATAAGAGAGAAGAGCCTGCGTCGCTTTGGCGTGTTTGATCATATTGGTAGCTAATTCCAGAGATACCATAGCCAGAGCAGATTCTAGAATCGGCGAGATGCTGGCTGTATCAAGCTCATTTTGAATCTCCACTTTTACTTGCGCCACTTCCAGCATTTGCTTGACGGTTTCTAGCTCTCTTGCCAGGGTTCGCTGCTTCAAGTTCTCGACAATCTCTCGGACTTGGTGCATGGACTCTTGACTGATGGCTTGAATCTCTTGCACCTGCTCCTTAGCCTTCTCAACCTGACCCAATGCTAAGAATTGATCAGCTAGGTCCGCCTTGACACTGAGCATGGCAAAGGTGTGTCCTAGACTGTCATGCAGATCACGGCCAATCCGATGGCGCTCGTTTTCTGCCAGCAAAAGATTGATCTGGGCATTTTGCTTGGCATGGTCAGCTTTCAACTCTTCCATCATCTCAGCCCGGGCCATACTATAGGTCATAATCGCGATGAACAAGCAGATGATCAGTACAAAAAGCCAATCATTTTCTCTCATCTCCCTATTAAATAACAGGGCTCCAAAAAGGATCAGTAGTGATCCAACAGCCGTCCAAAGAAAGGGCGAGCGAAAATCGCGAATCCCTAAACGATAGAGCAAAATATTGCTCAGATAATAGTAAAACCAACAAAAGCTAGTTCCAACAAAAAAGGTATTTCCTGCAATATAAAGTAGAAGATAAATCCAAAAAAGCCAGGTCAGTTTCTTATTTTCAGTAATGAGGATTCCTAGATAGCTTATCATAAAGAAGATGGCTAAAAAGAAATGCCACCAGGGAATCTGCCCTAAGAAAATAGAAGCAAAGGGAAAGGCCATAAAGATTAAGCCTACGTAAAACATATGGTGAATATGTTTGAGTTTTTCAATCATGAACGAACCTCAGAATGACGACGATAGATGATAACAAGGGCAAACAAGACCAGGGTAAACAAGGTTAAATAGACACTCGCAAAGACATTAACCTGTCCCTTGTTTAAAAAGGTCTTAATCAGTTCCATCAATTGATAGGTTGGTAAGCATTTGCCGATGGCTTGCATCCATTCTGGAAAGAGACTAATCGGCATCCATAGCCCTCCCATGACAGCCAGTCCCATGTAAAGGAGATTACCTACAACAGACATCAATTGACTAGAAGGAAGCAGGGTCAAGACCAGACCGAGAGCCACAAACGCTAGGCTTCCTAGGATGAGAAGGAAGGCTCCTAAGATCCAATCCTGCAGGGGCATATTCACATGCCGCACCACATGGCCTACGGTAAAGACAACTCCAATCGATAGGAGAAAATCGACAAAGAGACCCACAACCTTTATTAGATAATATTCTACCATAGATACGGGGGTATGGCGCAAGACTTTTTGCCAATTATTGAGTCGATCGGTTTCAAGAACGGTTGGAAAAGAAAAGATAGCCGTAGACATCATAGAAAAAGCCGTCATGGACAAAAGATAATCCCTCATAAAGTGAGCGGGTGCCCCTGGCGTGTCCTGGTACATCCCTGAAAAGAAGAGATAAAAGGCCGTGGGCATCCCAATTGATAACAAGTAATAAATGGCTTGGCGTCTAGTCAAATGCCACTCAACCACGCCGAGAGCTTTCATGCGTTTCATCTTCTCTACCTACTTCCTTTGTATTTTCAAAAATAGAATCCAATAAACTTCGATTGCTTACTTCGATTTCTTGGATCGAACATCCTTCTTCTTGTAATCGAGTCCACAAACGATTGGCATCCCGTGTCACAACCTGAAGGGCATCGGGTTTAATGACCACTTCACCAATACCTTCCATCTCTGCCACTAGAGCTTGGTAGCGTAGAGGTAGAGTGAAATGTTTTTCTACCTCTTCGCTTCTCATAGCGAGAGGTGTCGTATCCCGAAGCAAATGGCCCTGATGCAAGACCAGGATCCGATCAGCTGTATGTTCTACTTCCTCGATGTAATGCGAAGAATAGACAATGGTCACGCCTTCTTCCTTTAAATGCCCGACGATCTCCCAAAAGCGTTGGCGGGTGGACGTATCCATTCCAGCAGTTGGCTCGTCCAAAAACAAAAGACTCGGACAACCAATCAAGGTCAACACAAAGGATAAGAGACGCTTTTGCCCACCAGACAGCTTACTGGCTAATTGCTTCTTTTGTTCTGGAGTAAAACGCAATAGATCATCAATTTCTTCCCCTGTTAAGGGGTTGGGATAAATAGAGCGAAAGAAGTTGATCAGTTCTTGCACGGTTAACTTTTGAACGATAGCATTCTCTTGAGGGAGATAGGAGACACTAGCCTTTAATCGAGGATGACCAGGAGCCTTCCCCTCTACTTCAATGATTCCAGAAGTCACTTTCATATCTCCCAGAAGACAGTTCATCAAGGTTGTTTTCCCAGCTCCGTTTGGCCCGATTAAGGCCAGACAATCCCCCCGTTCAACCGCAAAAGAAAGATCTTCTAAAATGACTTTTCCTTTGATGCTTTTTTTCAAGTTCTCTACTCTAATGACGCTCATGATACTCTCCTTTCAAGCAGGCTTGGCTAGCTGGAATGATGACAAAAACAACCAAGGTCACTCCCGTTTTTTTCACTGCTCTATTTCCTTTTTAACCGCCTTGACCATTTTCAAAACTTCCTGGACCACCCAGCTCATGATGCCAATCCCAGCAAATAATTCCCAAGGAAAATGGTAATAAAGACTATCATCCTTTGAAAAGATCAAATAGACGACCATCCCCACCACTGTTAACGTAAACACTTTATAGAACCATTGTTTCATTTTTCCTTACCTCTTACTTTCTGACTATATTATAGCGAAAGAAAATAACAGCCACTAGATAATTTTGTCACTCGCTCACATGACAAAAGTCACTAAAAAAAGCCAAGTGACTTCACTCGACTTTTTCTATTCTTCTTACTGGCCTTCTTCTTTCATGCCATGCAATTTCAAGGCCTTGACCAAGGCATCTGCCTTCATATTTTTCAAATCATTGAGACCAGCATCTTTGAAGTAAGAAATTTCTTCTAGAGACTTGGCATCAATTTGGTTGAGGTCAATCACACTGGTTGAGAGCAATTTCTTCTCTGGTGTAACGCTATACTCCAAGCTAAAACCAGGAACGGTTTTCAGCTTCTTGTAGTCTTCATTTTGCTCCAGCAAAGCTTGAATGGCTGCTGTGAGTTCTTCAGGCGACTTCTCTGCTGCGATGGTCCCAAGTTGTTGGGGCAGATCGGCCGTCACTTCGATGCGAAGGTTTTCAACCTTATCTCCCTTAGACTTGATGATATCCCGGTGTTTTGTTCCATTGATATCTCCTACTAAGGTTGTGGTTTTTTCTTCATTTTTTACTTCTTTTTTAACAGAGGAACTGCTAGATGAGCTAGCGGTTGTAGTTTTCTTTGTTTGGGATTGCGAACAACCAGTCAATACCAAAATGGCTAGCCCAAGGGTTACAAAAAATTTCTTCATTTTTATAACTCTCCTTTCACATACTGATACCAGTATAACATATCGCGTCTTTCTTGTCTAAAAACTCCACTGCTCAAAGCATTTCCCCCTCTTTTCAAGCTCTTCAATTTGAATAAAAATCTGATGAATGTGAGACTTTTTGCAGAAACTCCTTTTTCTCACGAATAAAGCCTCAGTGGAGGGTTCACTTCAGTCTCAATCCCTCTGAATCACGCTGATTTCATAGGGAATCTCCTCGTTTTTCTATATACAAAAAAAGGTTCCGAAAGGAACCTTCTGTTCAATTATTCTACACTAAACAAGTATGGGTAGACTGGTTGGCCACCTTGGTGGATTTCCACTTCTACATCCTCATACTTCTCAGCAAGAGCTTGAGCTAATTCGTTTGCCAACTCCTCACTGCCGTCTTCACCGACATAGATGGTCACAATTTCACTATCTTCGTCCAACATATGAGCGAATGTTTCTTCCAAGGTTTCCATCATATCTGGGTTTGAAACGACGATCTTACCATCGACCATTCCAAGATTGTCATTTTCATGGATTTCAAGGCCGTCGATAGTGGTATCGCGAACCGCTGTTGTCACGCTACCAGACACAACATCGCCCAATGAAGCGCTCATGCGTTCGTAGTTTTCTTCGATCGATTTGCTTTCATCAAAGGCAAGAAGACTGGTCAATCCTTGAGGGATGGTCTTGGTCTCTACAACTGCTGCTGGTTGATCAATCACTTCTGCTGCAGATTGAGCGGCCATCAAGATATTTTTGTTGTTTGGCAAGATAATGATGTTGCGCGCATTCAACTCTCCAACAGCTTTAACAAAGTCTTCTGTTGATGGGTTCATGGTTTGACCGCCAGAGATGATGTAATCCACCCCTTGCGCTTTAAAGATATCAGCCAATCCGTCACCCGCAACGACTGCAATGATGGCATATTCTTTTTCTTCAACCGGTTTAGCTTGGCGCTCTTCTTTCTCAACTTGCGCTTCGTGTTGGTTACGCATGTTGTCGACTTTCACCTTGACCAAGCTTCCGTACTTAAGACCTTCTTGCATGACAAGACCTGGATCTTCTGTATGGACGTGAACTTTGACAATCTCATCGTCATTCACCACTAATAGGGAATCCCCAAGGTTGTTCAAATAGTTACGGAATTCATCATAATCGAAGTCTTTGACATAGGTTGGACCTTGTTTCAAAGCGACCATGATTTCTGTACAGTAACCAAATTTGATGTCTTCAGTAGCCACATGGCCAGCGACTGACTTGTGGTGTTCTGCATTAATCATTTCTGACATGGTTGCAGGTGTTGCTTGGAACTCTTCAGAAGCGATGAATTCACCTGTCAAGGCTGACAAGAATCCTTCATAGATGAAGACCAACCCTTGACCACCAGAGTCTACCACGCCAACTTCTTTCAAGACTGGCAACATATCTGGAGTCTTCGCAAGAGCTGTTTTAGCTCCTTCAAGAGCGGCACGCATAACTTCTACTGCATCATTGGTAGATTCTGCTTTTTTCTTGGCCCCGATGGCTGCCCCACGAGAAACCGTCAAAATAGTCCCTTCAACTGGCTTCATAACGGCTTTATAAGCAACTTCTACCCCAGATTGGAAGGCTGCTGCAAGTGCTGCTCCATCCAATTCTTCTTTGTCTTTGACACTTTGAGAAAATCCGCGGAACAATTGAGAAGTGATGACTCCTGAGTTCCCACGCGCCCCCATCAAGAGACCTTTAGCGAAGATCCCTGCTGCTTCTCCAACAGTTGATGCAGAACGGTCAGATACTTCTTTGGCCCCATTTTCGATGGTCATTCCCATATTGGTTCCTGTATCCCCATCTGGCACAGGAAAGACGTTCAAAGAGTTTACATATTCCGCTTGTTTATTTAAGCGCGTAGCCCCCGCTTGAACCATTTCTTGAAATAAACTTGTAGTAATATTAGCCACGATTATTCTCCCACAATCTTGATATTTTGAATATAGACATTCACAGTATCCGTAGTGATTCCAAGTTGATTTTCCAAACTAAATTTCACACGTTCTTGAATATTTTTTGAGACTTCGCTAATCTTTGTTCCATAGCTCAAAACAGTGTAAACATCAACTGCGATAGTTCCTGCTTCCGTTGTTTTGACAACAACACCTTTAGAGAAGTTTTCTTTCCCTAGGAGGGCTTGGAAATTATCTTTGATCGCATTTTTGCTGGCCATTCCAACCACACCGAAGATCTCAGTAGCGGCACCGCCTACAACAGTTGCGATAACCTCATCAGTCAATTCAATTTGACCGTCCTTTGTATTGATTTTTACTGTCATAATTTCTACCTCAAAAGTATTTTATATTTTATTTTACCATAAAAGAGGTCAACTGTAAAAGGGTAGGGACTATTCTTCTCCCGCTGTGACAGCTGTCTCTAGAGAAAAAGAAAAGAACCTCTATGAGGTTCTATATTCTTTATTAAACGCGTTCTACTTTACCAGATTTCAATGCACGAGCTGAAGCCCAAACTTTTTTAGGTTTACCATCGATAAGGACAGTTACTTTTTGAAGGTTTGGTTTTACGGCACGTTTTGTTTGGTTCATAGCGTGTGAACGGTTGTTACCTGATACAGTCTTACGACCTGTGAAATAACATACTTTAGCCATTTCTGTGTTTCCTCCTATTAGATCTAATATAACGGATGTGCTAGCACCACATACCGTACTATATTACCAAAAAAAATCTCTCTTGGCAAGCTTTTGGCCAAAGTTTTTCATTTCAGATTTAAGAAAACGAATTCGCTCCGACATAGATAATTTCCAGATTTCCTAAGGAAACATCGCCCGTAATGTAGAAATCCTTGCTTGTCAGAGCACTTGGGTTTTCCTGATGTTGGATCGCCGAGAGGGAATTATCCACATGAACATGGACCCGCCAATCACTTGGTACATAGAGGCTCAAACTTCCAAGGGAAACATCGACAACAAACTGAGCAGAAGGACCTTCAATACGGCAATTGTCAAAATAAACCGAAGCTTCTCCCATACTCACATCTGCACTTCCGTGGGTGAAGTGTTGATCATTGAGATATTTTGTCACTGTTGAAAAAGTGACATCGATGTCATTGCCATCCGACTTACTCATGGACCCAGCAGAATAGGAAGCTAGGCGGGCTTTTGTTTTCTTAGAGGGTTTGAACAAAATGTTGAGCCCAATCACAGCGAGAATTGAGGAGAGGATGACAACTGAATTGGACACCGGAAGGAAATGGTATTGCCCATTGAGACAAAAGAGGGCTAAAAGTCCATAGATGAAGCCCCAACCAAAATGGCGTTTTAAGAAACTAGAGAGGGACAGAACGGCAAGCAAGGTAACCCAAGCCAAGGTCCAGATGCTGATGTCCCATTTTACAAAATAGCCTTGTAAGAGGATTAAGGCTGCTAAAAGGATTAAGAATACTCCAATTAATTTTTTTCTCATGATATTACCTCATTTCATTTAGTCGTTCTTTTAAGAGTTGATAGTAGCGTCTAGATACATGAACCTGCTTATGGGTCTGGTAGAAATTGACCGTGCTGGTCCCTGAAAAAGACTTTTCCAGAGAGTAGATCTGCTTCGCGTTGACAATGGTGGATTTGGATATCCGACAAAAGGCGATGGGAAGCAGCTCCTCCAACTCATAGAGCTTCTGCTTGACCTCATAGGCCTCGTCCTTGGTGTGCCCAAAAATCTTCTCCCCATCCGTCTCAAAAAAGAGGATCGATGCCACATCTAGAAAATACTCACTTCGATCCTTGTAGAAGGCTAAAGGAGCGACTTTTTGTTCCAGGATTCTCTCTTGCAGCTGGGTCAACTCCGGGGTCAAGCGCGGAGCTCGAATCAAGATCTCAGGCTCGTCCATAGATGGATCCAATTCGATTCTAACTTTCATAAAACTCCTTTCCCAACGTTTTGATAGTACCATTATAACAGCTGTTGAAAACAAAACAAGGACTTTTCAGTAAGTGGCACATTTTCCCCATCAAGAGGTCGTATTTGAGAAGTAAAAAAGAGAGTGGGACAGAAATCGGTAATTCGTTAGAATTCGATTTCGTCGTCCCACCTCCGCACAGTTGAGTAGGGCTGTAAAATCTGATGAAATCAGCGTAGTAGAGCCCACTCAACCACTGCGTCTTGCTCGACAATCCAAAGACAATTGAGAGGCTAGGACTTTTATCCCAGCCTCCTTTCTTTATTTATTGCTTTCCTTGTCCGGTAAAAGAAAACTAAGACCTACGCAAGCGAGCACACCTGCTGTGATAACTAAACCATTTGAGACCGGCAAGAGATCGTAAATCGCATTTGCGATCATCAGCGCGATCAAGGCGCAGATAACACTTGCCTTGTAATCTTTTTTCAAGAGATTTTCAAGTGTAAAGAATGCAAATAAGAGAACAGGAAATAGGGGCCAGATATTCACATCGATCTTTGGAAAGCCAACCATTCCCATTATCACAACTGCAAGAGCAGCAAGAATCAATGAAAGTCCAAGTAATTTTTTCATCATATACCTCATTTTGATTATTCGGAAGTATTTCTTCCTTTGATGATTCTATGATAGCAGAGAGGTCCTACGGAGACAAGGACTTTTGACTAAGTGGTCAAAAATGGCGCCTATGTGGTCAAAAGAAGGAGCGAGACCGAACGAATATGTGATCACCATTATTCATCGTCTCGCTCCTTCAAAGCAGATTTTTTCTATGCCGATTGCAGGGATCGAACCTGTGACCTACGCGTTACGAGTGCGTTGCTCTACCAACTGAGCTAAATCGGCGATTACCTTCTTAGTATAGCACTCTGATAGCGGATGTCAAGCACTTTTAGTTGATCTTTTTAATCAGAATCTGACATGGATTCTGTGGATCCCATAGTTGCGGAAAAATCTCTAATTTTTTAAAACCAAGACTGCGATAAAAGACATTTGTTCGGTCATAATCTTTATTTGAACCTTCTGCGACTGTTTTGACCTGTAGGTAGTCCACTTGTTTGACTGCTTCTCTTTCTATAGTCGTAATTAATTTCCTTCCAATTCCTTGACCTTGGAATGATTTTTTCACGCCTAGACAGTCAATTTCAGCACAATCTTCACTCGAATATGATAAACTTATAAACCCTACTACATCACTTTCTTGATAAGCAGCCCAAACTCGTAAATCCTTAGCTCCTTCAATGTAGGCTTGCGTGCTTTCTGGTATTCCAAACCATTCTGGCAAATCCCTTAAAATCTCAGCGACAACTGCCATTTTTTGATCTTCACCCTTGACTTCTTTAATTACAAACATCATAAGTTCCTTTCTTGATTTTAGTCTTACTTTACCTCTTACGAACCAGCACTTTCGTAAGCATCCAATCCCCTATCCCAAAGTTTGAGGGAAATAACAAAGAAAACAAGGGAAATCAGAATCAAACCACCAATATTAAAGAGTCCATCCTTGTCCTGCAAGAAATAGCTGGCAGGATAGTAGGCCGTAAAGGCGAAAGGTACAATAAAGCTAATTAACCAACGAAGGAGCGAATTGTAAATAGAAATAGGATACTTGGCAAAATCATTAAACATATAGAAAATGTAAATCATGGCACCTGACTGCTTGGTCCAAAAAGCGATGCTAGCTGTCGCGATTTTTAAAGAAGTGTAAATCAAGGTCGCAAAAGGAATACAGACTAGAAAAATCAGGAATTTTGGAAGAGTCCAAGAGATGCTAGTTACTGTTGTTCCTAATAGAATGCCACCGACCAAGAGTTCACCCAAGGCATCAATCTGAAAGGTCTCAACGAGGATGTGAAAGAGAGGATTGATAGGACGAGTCAGATACTTGTCAAACTCCCCTTTTCGAACTAGTCGTTGACCTAAAGCCCAGAGATTGTCAAAAAAGAGATGATCTAGTCCCTTTGGAATTAAGGAAAATCCATAGATAAAGGCAATTTCTTGAAAAGTCCAACCTTCTAGGGAGGGAATGTGTTGAAAGATGACATTGAGAAACAAGAGGTTCAGGCCTTGAGTCAGAAAGACTCCCAACACACCAACCACAAAATCTACCTTGTATTCCATGATTTGCTTGATATACTGTCTGATAAAAATCAGATGCATGCGTTGATATTTTTTCATACTAACCTCCCTGAATGGTGATAAATGACTGGACTCGTTTCCAAATCAACTGAGACAAGCCCACCATCACTATAAGCCAGAAAAGCTGAAGCAAAAGTGCTTGAAGAATCTGACTAGCATCGTATTTTCCAACAATAATCATGACCGGAGTGTAAATTAAGGATGAGAAAGGTAAGAAGGACAGAATATCTGAAATGACCTTTGGAAAGAAAGCCAAGGGGATCAAACTCCCAGACATAAAGGCCACTATGGAAGTCTTAAGTAGGTTGGAACCCCATAAATTTTTAAATACAAAGGCTGAAAATCCAAAGCAAATATTAAAGAAAAAGTTAATCAGATAAGCCAGGGTTAAGCTAAAGAGATAAAGGGTAGTTAGTCCCAGCACTTCTACAATCCCTTGCCCAGATAAGATTTTCATCAAAACAATGACACTTAAAAATGGCAGTCCAACAGAGATAAAAATCAACCACTTGGAACCAAGCTCCGTAAAGAGGTAAGAAGCCGCAAAATGCACTGGTCGCAACAAGCGCATGATAATGGAACCATCCTTGACCTCATCACCAATCATAAAGGAAGAATCCGACCTAGTCAGAAGATTAGTCACAAAACTCATGATGATGTAGAGGGTGATATCCGCCATACTGAAGCCCTGAATCAAAGGCTCCTGGGAGGAATCAAAGACAGCCTTCCATAGATAAAAAGCCACAAAAGCACCCATGACATCGCCAATCCGATAAAGAATAAAGTTGACTCGATAGCTAATCAACTCCTGAATCCCTGCATTGATAAAGGGTTTATAACGTCTCCACAATTTGACCATCTTAGAGCTCCTTTCGATAGAAGCGACGGATAATATCTTCAATATCCGTATCTACCATCTTCAAATCACGGATCTCAAAATCAGATAAGGTTTGCTTGATAATATCGGCCGACTGGTAGCGGGAACTATCGAATTCAATATTGAGAGTATTTCCTTGTCTATCAATGGACATATCAGGCAAGCCCTCATAATGAGAGACGAGATGATTTTGACCTGGCGTCAGGTCAAAGGAGAGAGTCTTCATCTTTCCAAAGGTCTCCTTGAGCTGGCTAACCGTTCCATCAAAAATCTCTTGCCCCTTATCAATCATAAAAATCCGATCACAGAGTTGCTCAATATCACTCAAATCATGAGTAGTCAAGAGAATAGTTGTCTCTTCCTCCTGATTAATCTGGGTAATGGCCCGACGAATGTTGTCCTTGACCGACACATCCAAACCAATAGTCGGTTCATCTAAAAAGAGAACTTTGGGATTGTGAAGCAAGGAAGCCGCAATATCCGCCCGCATCCGTTGACCTAGTGAAAGAGTCCGCACAGGATCCTTGATAAATTCCTTCAAATCCAAAACTTCATTCAAAAAGTCCATGCGCTTATGGAAAAGCGAGTCCGGTACATCATAGATCTCTTTCAAAACCGTGTAGGTCTCTTGCAGAGCCAAATCCCACCATAACTGGGTGCGTTGTCCGAAAACGACTCCAATATCCTTGACATAATCTTGGCGATTATCCTGCGGAATCTTGCCGTTAATCCGACAAAAGCCAGATGTGGGCTTCAAAATTCCTGTCAGCATTTTGATGGTGGTTGACTTCCCAGCACCATTTGCCCCGATAAATCCTAAAATCTGCCCTTTTGGAACTTCAAAAGTTAAATCCTTGACCGCTTCAAAGGTCTGCTTTTCAGGATGAATAAAGGAGCGCAAGGCTCCCTTTAACCCCGGCTCCTTAACTGTCTTCACAAAATTTTTCCGAAGATGTTGTACTTCTATCATTGCCATATCTATCTCCCTATCGTAAGAAGCAACATTGTATTTTTGACCACAAATATTCTAAATCCTTACTTTCTACACTTTCTAAATATTATTACAGAAGGCTTTATACCAACCTATTATAATCTAATAAAAAAAGGAATGCAAGCGTTTGCTTATAGATTATAAAATTAGAGATTTCTCTCTTAAAATGAAACTTTTAATCAAAAATTCTGTTAAATAGTTTCCTTAAGACACCAAAAAACCTGCCCTTAGGGGCAGGCTTATTGTTAAGAAAAAGAATTTTTTAATCGAGAAAATTAACGATTCTACTGTTAATCCTTCAGCATTTAATTATTATCATCAGTCTCAATGGATTTTTAAGCCCTCAATTATTCTCTAAAAATTCTTTAATGCGAGAAACAATAGCATCGCTTTGATAATGATAGAGGTCGTGAGGCGCATCTATATAGTCGACTTGAACATTAGACTGGTCGCTTGCAAATCTCTCTGCATAACGTTGCCACTCTGATTGGCTAAATGTCGTGCCTTCACCGTTAGAAACCAGGAGTAAGGCTGGAATTTTCGGATTAATGCTAGATGGAACTTTCTTGGCATTTTCCTTTGCCAAACGGGATTCATGAAGCATGGCTTGTGACATCAACTGCTTATATGCTAGTAATTTATATTGTTGTCGTTCAGTTTCAGTCAGAGTTGGATTTTTTATATAAAAGGACTCTGGGAAATAACGGAGCAGGCCAATCTTACTCGTCCAATAGACTAAGGTTATGAGAGTTGGGTGTTCTTTTAAATCTTCATAACTCGCTGGCAAGGCCCAATCCAGGCCAATCAAAGCCTTCACTTCATTTGGATATTTCTCTTGCCAAGCAAGACTCTCTAAACTAGCCATTGAATGCGAAACAATCACATAAGGTCCTGAAACATGAGCTTGCACCAAAGCTTGACGGGTCTCAGAAAGGACCTCCATCACATCTCTTGAACGATCACTATCTTGGCTAAAACCATATCCTGCTCGCTCCACGACAACAACTTTGTATTTTTTGGATAGGGAATCTGATAGATTCTTAAAGTCTAAAATAGGAGAGGCGATACCTGCACCGGAAAGAAAAACGATTGTTTCAGGTCCTTCTCCTTTAACAGAGACATTCATTCGATGTCCATTGACTGTAACTTGTTTACCAATGGGTGTGAGAAGCTTACTTTCATTTCGTAAACTGAATTGATGAAAAATAAATGTAGCACCTAAAAAGAGCAGGAAAAAGCCACAAATGATCCAGCTCCACAGTTTGAATTTTTTCATAGCCATATTGTACAAAAATTAACCTCTGGAAGCAACCTTTCCCATACAAAAAAACAAGATCCACATGGGACCTTGCTTTCCTGTTTTTAATTAAGCTTTGCCTTCTGAACCGAATACGTCGATACGTTCTTCAACAGCTGCAGTAATTGCTTCGAAACCTGGTTTCAAGAATTTACGTGGGTCGAAGAGTTTCTTCTTGTCGTATTCTGCTTCGTTTGCATCGTATTCACGTACGAATTGACGAGTAGCATTTGCAAATGCGATTTGGCATTCAGTGTTCACGTTAACTTTTGCAACACCAAGTTTGATAGCTGCTTGGATTTGATCATCAGGGATACCTGATCCACCGTGCAATACGATTGGGAATCCTGGAACAGCTTCAGTCAATTTTTGCAAGTGGTCAAGGTGAAGACCTTTCCAGTTTGCTGGGTAAGGACCGTGGATGTTACCAATACCTGCAGCCAAGAAGTCGATTCCTGTAGCAACCATTGCTTTAGCGTCTTCGATTGGTGCCAATTCACCGTCACCGATGATACCGTCTTCTTCACCACCGATAGTACCAACTTCAGCTTCTACTGAGATACCTTTAGCATGAGCTTTTTCAACGACATCTTTCGCCAATTTAAGGTTTTCTTCAACTGGAAGGTGTGAACCGTCAAACATGATTGAAGTGTAACCAGCTTCGATACATTCAAGAGCATCGTCGTAGTGACCATGGTCAAGGTGAATAGCAACTGGTACAGTAATACCCATTGATTCTACAAGGTTTTCAATAAGGGCTTTACATACTTTGTAACCACCCATGTATTTAGCAGCACCCATAGAAGTTTGGATAAGTACTGGAGCTTTCTTAGCTTCTGCTGCACGCAAGATAGCTTGAGTCCAC
Organism: Streptococcus sp. HMSC072G04; assembly: GCF_001813295.1. Taxonomy (GTDB): domain Bacteria; phylum Bacillota; class Bacilli; order Lactobacillales; family Streptococcaceae; genus Streptococcus. Next base: position 60,186 of record NZ_KV812021.1, on the reverse strand, counting down.
TCAAGGTTGTTTGTGTTAAATCCACCAACTGCATAACCATTGTCACGAGCTGCTTGGACAAATTTTTCTGCTGAAACGATTGCCATTTGTTATAGGCCTCCTATAAATTTTTGTGGGGTTAATCCCACTTACATTGTTTATTTTATCACTTTTTAGATGAAATTGCTAGTTTTTCCTGTGCCTTTAAGCGATTTCTTCCAATAAATGAGGAGGAACCCTCTCCCTCCTATGACTTCCATCCCTTTCAAAAAGCAAAAAAAGGGAGTTTATGCCCCCTTTCAATCCTTCTCTTTAAAATTTTTTAATGAAAGGAGAAAGCCAATCCCGCAAATCACAAGGAGTCCACCTGCGACCCATTGAGAATAGAAATAAGCAGCAAATAACTGACTGTCGGTAAACATTTTCCCAAGAAGTCCGTTTAGCACTCCCTCAAGAAAGGGAATATTCTCAAACACTGCAAGGATTGACGCAAGAAAGAGAATAAAGCCTGCTATCTGAAAGAGATTGGGAATCCATCTTTTCATCCTTTTCTCTTCTCTGAGCAGATACTTAGAAGCAATCGCCACTAAAAAAATGAAAACATTCCATATGTTTAAGGCAATAAAATATCTAAAAGTATCCTTGTATGCGCCTATCGCCATCGCTAAAATTAGGATAGGACCGAAAAAATTAATGGCACTTCCCAATAGTGCAAAGAGGCCATCGACCAAAACCAGATCCTTTTTCTTCATGTTCTCACCTCATCTCACACCCATTCTACCACAAAGAGATTTGAAAACAAAAAAAGATAGCCGAAGCTATCTTGATCCGATGCGGAGAGAGGGACTTGAACCCTCACGACCTAAAGCGGTCACAGGATCCTTAGTCCTGCGCGTCTGCCAATTCCGCCATCCCCGCGATTGAGTACTTTACTAGTATATCAATCAACGACTTTTTTGTCAAGATTTTTTTCAAACTTTTTTCAGAGTTTGTCATTTTTTCACAAAAAGGGAGCAGGTCCTTCGACCTGCTCCCTTGATTTTTATTTGCTATCGTGGTTTTCAACTGCCGCTGTGATAAAGGCTGTGTAAAGTCCTTCTGGGCGGTTTGGACGGCTTGACAATTCTGGGTGGTATTGGCAAGCAACAAAGAATTTGTTTTCTGGGATTTCAACGATTTCGACCAAACGGTTGTCTGGTGAAACGCCTGAGAAGACAAATCCTGCTTCTTCGAACTGTTCACGGAAAGCATTGTTAAACTCATAACGGTGACGGTGGCGACGTTGTACCACTTCTTGATTGTCATAGGCAGCGGCTGCTTTTGATCCTCGTTTGAGTTTAGATGGGTAAAGACCGAGACGGAGCGTTCCTCCCATATCTTCCACATCGATTTGGTCCCGCATGATATCGATAATCGGATACTTGGTTTCTGGATCCAATTCGGATGAATGGGCCCCTTCCAAGCCTAAAACGTGACGGGCAAATTCGATACAGGTTAACTGCATACCCAAGCAGACACCCAACATTGGGACGTCCTGTTCACGCGCATACTTGATGGCTTGAATTTTTCCTTCTGTTCCCCGTTGACCAAAACCACCTGGGACGATGATTCCATCCGCATCTCCAAGGAGTTCTGCCACATTTTCAGCTGTCACATCATTGGCATTGACCCAATTAATCTTGACTTCTGCATCGTTGGCGTACCCTGAGTGCTTCAAGGCCTCAACGACAGAAATGTAGGCATCTTGCAATTCTACGTATTTTCCAACCAAGGAAATCTTGACCTGCTTCTTGAGGTTCATGACCTTGTCGACCATCGCAGACCATTCTGTCATATCTGCTGCAGGAACATCCAATTTCAAATGGTCACAAACGATTTGGTCCATATTTTGTGCTTGCAAGTTCAATGGGATTTGGTACAAGTGCTCCACATCAAGTGACTCGATGACAGCTTCTGGTGCCACATCACAGAATTGAGCCAACTTGTTCTTAATTCCTTGACCAGCTGGCTTTTCTGTACGGATGACCAACATATTTGGTTGAATCCCAAGACCACGAAGTTCTTTCACAGAGTGTTGCGTCGGCTTGGTTTTCATTTCTCCCGCAGCTTTCAAGTAAGGAAGAAGGGTGGTGTGGATATACATAACATTTTCAGCACCGACATCTGCCTTCATTTGACGAAGAGCTTCAAGGAATGGAAGGGACTCAATATCTCCAACTGTTCCTCCGACTTCTGTGATGATGACATCTGAATCCGTCGTCGTCGCTGCTCGTTTGATCTTTTCTTTCAAGGCATCTGTAATATGAGGAATCACCTGTACAGTCGCGCCCAAGTATTCTCCGCGACGTTCCTTGCGAAGGACTTCGCTATAAATTTTCCCTGTCGTCACATTTGAGTACTTATTCAGATTGATATCAATGAAGCGTTCATAGTGACCAAGGTCCAAGTCTGTCTCTGCGCCATCATCTGTGACAAATACTTCCCCGTGTTGGTAAGGGCTCATCGTCCCTGGGTCAATATTGATATAAGGGTCAAATTTTTGGATCGTCACTTTCAATCCACGATTTTTGAGCAAGCGACCAAGACTTGCTGCGACAATCCCTTTCCCGATGGATGATACGACACCACCCGTGACAAAAATATATTTTGTTGACATGTGCTTTCCTCTTCTTCTAATGTTGTAGAGGCCATTCCTCTTTGCAGAAAAAACAAAAATAGCTCCCTAATCTTTAGGGAGCTCCGACCTCAAAATGAGGTGCCCGAACAATATCTTACCGCAAATGGATTACTTTGTCAAATTGAAAATTTCATGAAAATGATTTTCGCTGTTTACACGACCTTTTCCACTCCATTTTGTGTGACGAGAAATTTCTCAAATTGAAGCTGAGGCATGCAAAGAGCAAGGTCCTTGTGGATTCGTTCTAGCGCTTCTAAACGCATCTCGACTGACGTCTCGGTATTTCCTTGGATGACAAAGAGGGCGTTTTGCGTAGTCTCCTCAAATTTGTAATGGTCACTATCGCGTACATCCAACCAAGCCAGAACTCCTTTTTGATCCCGGTAGACAGGATCTGTCGGTGCGACATGTTTTTCACTAGAAAGGATAGGGAGAAAGAGATCGTCTCTTTGACTCACTGTAAATTCAATCGGTCCCTCAATCTTATCTAGGTCATGTCCTCCGATCGCGAGAAAAGACTTCAGCGATTCGACATTATAGATATCGATGATGCTATTGATCTGAGGAAGAGCTCCTCGATGCTGGATGTTTCGGATAAGAGCTAGGACTGTTGGTGGATTTTTCTTGATGCTACGCCCTACTGTTTGCAAGAGGTCTGTATACCCTTTGATAACAGGAGATGCCACTACTTCTTCTGTCTGACATTGGAGCGCCCATTGTTCAACTACTTTCTTCTTTTCAAGAAAAGAAGGGGGTAAAACTGCTTGGGGGTCCACATTTCTAGCAATTCCGACCACAACCGTATCAATACCAAGAGCTACTAAACTTTGATCTAAACGAAAGTCCATCTGAACACCTCCTATTGGGAAACCTTACACGTTTATCATACGCCATTTCGCCACTTTTTTCAATGCAATCAAAAAGAGAGTGGGACAGAAATCGGTAATTC
>NZ_KV812021.1:37535-56481 GCF_001813295.1 Streptococcus sp. HMSC072G04 | reverse complement strand
GAGAGGCTAGGACTTTTGTCCCAGCCTCTTCTTATGATTTATTCTTCTTCCTCGTCTTCAGAATCCTCTTCTTCGTCGTCTTCTTCGCTTAATTCAACTTCCTCACCCAAATCATCTGGTACGATTTCATTGATTTCAGCATCGTAAGCTTCGACTTCACTCTTTTCATCATCTGGATTTTCTTCATCATATGAAAGAGCTGGATCTGCTTCGTAAACTTCTTCGTCTTCTGGATCGTCGTCGTTGTAGTCGATCGCATCTTCGTCTCCATCCATGAAGGCATTGACACGTTTTTTCTTCCGTTTCTTAGGAGTTTCATCTTCGTCTGTTTCTTCAAGAGCGATGATTTCTTCATCAACTTCATCGATGGCATACCATGAACGAAGACCCCATTTGTTATCTCCAAGTGGGATAAAGCTTCCATCTACATTCAATTCTGTGTAGAACAATGGGAGGGCTTCACGGATCTCGCTGTTTGATTTTTCAAGGTAATTTTGAATTTCATTTACAAGATCGCTAAAGTACATTTCATGGTCACGTCCGCGTAATTCCAAAATCGCACGCGCCACTTCAATCATAGAAAGTTCACTTTTTTCTTGTCCAGCAAATACTTCTAATTCCAAGGGTAAATCTCCTTATGTTTCATTTCCTAAATGGAGAAGGATCCGGTCTTCAACCTCATCCTATCCTCAATGATAGATTGAAAACTTCTCGTCACTAAATCTATCACGCATTTTATCGTTACACTCTATTGTACGATAAATTTCCCCTTTCGTCAAAGGAAAATTCCAGGATTCTCCATGAAATCAAAAAAAGAAGAGCCTCACGGCTCTTCTTTTTAATCTCAATTATTTTACTTTTGCTGTGCTTGTGATCACGTTCACTGCTTTCTTCACTGTGATGTCATGTTTCAACATTTCTGGTGAAAGAAGGTTGCGAACTTGTTCAACTGGCATGTTGTAATCTGCTGCCAATTGTTCGATTTCAGCGTTGATTTCTTCTTCAGTTGCTTCGAAGCCTTCTGCTTTGGCTACTGCTTCAACCACAAGGTTTGTCTTCGTACGGCTTTCAGCTTCTGCTTCGTATTGTTTGTGAAGATCTTCTTGAGTTGTTCCAGTGATTTGGAAGTACATTTCAGGTGAGATTCCTTGACGTTGCATGTTTCCAAGGAACTCGTTGATTGAACGGTGTACTTCTTCGTGGATCATTTCTTCTGGAAGGTCAACGATTTCAGCGTTTTCAACGGCAAGATCGATTGCTGCTGCTTCTACTGCATCGTTGTATGCTTCTTCTTTAGCTGCTGCCAATTCTTTGCGGTATTTTTCTTTCAATTCAGCGAGAGTTTCAACTTCTTCGTCGATGTCTTTTGCCAATTCATCGTCAAGAGCTGGTACTTCTTTTGCTTTTACTTCGTGGATAGTTGTCACGAATTTCGCTTCTTTACCTGCAAGATCAGCTGCTTGGTAGTCTTCTGGGAAGGTTACGATCACGTCAACTGTTTCACCAGCAGAGTGTCCAACCAATTGGTCTTCGAAACCTGGGATGAATTGACCTGAACCAAGTCCAAGTGAGAAGTTGTCACCTTTACCACCGTCGAATTCAACACCGTCGATAGAACCTACGAAGTCGATCACAACTGTGTCACCTTCTGCTGCAGCACCTTCTTTAACAACCAATTCAGCCAAGTTGTTGCGTTCGCGTTTGATACGAGCATCCACATCAGCGTCAGTTACTTCTTTAGAAACTTCTACTGATACTTCAAGGTCTTTGTAAGCACCCAATTTTACTTCAGGTTTTGTGACAACAGCTGCTGTCAATGTCCAGTCTTGACCTTTTTCCATAGATACAACATCGAAAGTTGGTTGTGCTACCACTTCGATTCCAGCTTCTTTAACAGCTGCTTCGTATGCTGCTGGAAGAAGATCGTTCAAAGCATCTTGGTAAAGAGCTTCTTCACCAAAACGTTGGTTGAAGATTGGACGTGGAATATGACCTTTACGGAATCCAGGTACGTTCAAAGTTTTCTTAACTGACTCAAACACACGGTCCAAAGCAGGTTTGATTTGCTCTTGGCTGATTGTGAAAGTCAATACACCGTGGTTAGTTTCTTTGTTTTCAAATGATACAGACATTCTGTCTCTCCTTAAAATAATATAGTCATTCCTTATAATTTTACCACAAAACTTTGAAATTGCAAGTTTTAAAACGTTTTTGCCTCTCTTTTCATCCAAAAAAACTAGCCCTTTAAAGCTAGTTCTGATTATGATTTTCGGATGGGATCATCGAGGTAGAGAGCACGGGCACCGCCGATCAATTTTGGCCGACTGGCGAGGGCTGTGACATGGGCTTCCCCTAGTTCACGCAAGATAGGGCGAATTGGAACTTGCACGTGTTTAACGTGCATCCCCACCGAGGTATCTCCGATGTCTAACCCTGCTTGAGCTGTGATGAATTCCACCTCCACAGGATCCTTAAAATACTTGAAAGCTGCGAGTTGTCCAGCCCCTCCTGCATGGAGACTCGGAAGGACATTGACGATTTCTAGGTCCTTTTTATCTGCCAATTCTCTTTCAACCACCAAGGCGCGATTGAGATGCTCACATCCTTGTACCGCCAGATAAATCCCTCTTGGATTCAACTCATCTAACAAGGTCTGGACAATAGCTTCGGCAATGTCGATGTTGGAGGCCTTTCCAATTTGCCCTCCTGCAACCTCACTGGAAGACATCCCGAGGACTAGAATCTGTCCTTGGTGGAGACGGCTTTTTGACAAAACATCTACCAAGATTTCTTTTGTATCCTTCTTCAGTTGCTCCAGATCCATGAATTAGCTTCCTTTCTTTTGAAATGCATAATAGACCACATAGCCTAAAGCCATTCCAACAAAATTCTGAGCGAGGTTATTCGGAATGTCCGAGATAGCAGCACCCCAGCCATTGCCTAAAAAGAGGGCAGAAGCTAGTGCGTAACCGCCTACCATCACGACTGTCGCAAGAAGCAAGCCTAGGTAACGAGCCTTGCCCTTGAAGCCAGCGAAATAGCCTTGTCCCCCGTGAAAGAGGAGGCTAAAGAACATCCACTGAGGATAGCCTGAAATCAGATCGAGTAGGAAGGCTCCGACACCACCTACAATAGCACCTTCCTTGCGCCCAAAATAGAAGGCTGTGAAATAAACGCCAAGATCTAGCAGGGTGACGATCCCTGTGGGAGTTGGAAGTTTTGTATAGTAGCCAAGTACAACTGTCAAGGCTGTCAAAATGGAAAGGCGAGCAATGAGTTGAGTTCGATTAGATGTCATATTGTACTACTCCATACTGGTCTGAATGTTGAATCGCTTGGAAAACAAAGTCTTTAGAGGCTTTAACAGCTTCAAGTGGAGATTTCCCTTGCACCAACTGGCTGCAAATGCTAGACGCAAAGGTACAACCAGCTCCTGTATTGTTCTTTTCTAAGACTGGCTCTTCAATGACGGTGAAGTCTGTCCCATCATAAAAGACATCGATGGCCTTTTCTTTATTTAGACGATTTCCTCCTTTGACCACGACATTCGCTGCTCCTAATTCGTGGAGCTTGCGCGCTGCCGCCTTCATATCGTCGAGCGATTGAATCTTGCTTTGGGTCAAGATCTCAGCTTCTGGTAAGTTTGGCGTGATGATGGTCACATAAGGGATGAACTTGATCAATTCGTCTCGAAGGGCTGACACTTCCACGTCATGAGTTTCCTTGCAGACCAAGACAGGGTCTAGTACCACAGGAATCTCCGCATGGGCTTTGACATAGTCCAAGGCTAAGTCTGCCACTTGGACATTTGGCAAGAGGCCGAGTTTAATAGCAGAGAAAGGAACATCCTTGAGAGAGTGGAGCTGTTGGGCAAAGGTCGTCGGATCCACCGGAATCACTTCAAAACCGTGCTCCGTCATAGCGGTCAAACAAGTCACTGCTACAAAGCCATGCTGTTTATTAGTCGTATAAGTTGCAAGGTCTGCGTGAAGACCTCCTCCACTAAAAATATCATTTCCTGAAATAGCTAGAATCAATTCATTACTCATAACGGATCTCCTTTAAATATAAGCCATTTGGTGCTGCTGTAGGACCTGCTAGATTGCGGTCCTTCTTTTCTAAAATCAGATCGATCTGCTCGATCGGCATCCGATCATTTCCAATCTTCAACAAAGTTCCCACCATATTGCGGATTTGCTTGTAGAGAAAACCATTGCCCGAAAAGGTAAAGACAAGGCGATGATGTTCTACATCCTCAACCAAGCGAGCCTCTGTAATCGTACGAACCTTATCTTCCACACTGGTTCCCGAAGCTGTGAAGCCGGTGAAATCATGGGTTCCCTCCAACTTTTGGATGGCTGCTTGCATCTTTTCTACATCCAAAGGATAAGGATAGTGGGTGGCATAGTGGCGCATCATGGGGTTCTTGGGACGACCATAATCCACGATGAATTCATAGGTCTTGCTGTGCTTCTTGTAGCGTGAGTGAAAGTCATCTGCTACTTGCTCTACTCGGATGAAATCAATATCCTCTGGGGTTTGGGTATCGAGGGCAAAGCGGAGCTTTTCCTCGTCCCGCGCTTGGGGGATATCAAAATGAATCACCTGCCCAAGAGCATGGACACCGGAATCTGTTCGCCCCGCTCCATGAACGGTAACAGGGGTTCCTTGATTGAGACGCGTCAAGGTCTTCTCGATTTCTTCTTGCACACTGCGGGCATGCGGTTGGCGTTGAAACCCTGCAAACAAGGTCCCGTCATATGAAATGGTTGCTTTGTATCGTGTCATGGTTTTATTTTAGCAAGATATAGAAGGGGATACAAGAGTGAAAAAACCGAACTGTCCGGGTACAGTTTTACAAACACAAAAAGAGGCTGGGACAAAAGTCCTAGCCTCTCAATTATTTTTGGATTGTCGAGCAAGACGCAGTGGTTGAGTGGGCTCTACTACGCTGATTTCATCAGCTTTTACAGCCCTACTCAACTGTGCGGAGGTGGGACGACGAAATTGAATTCTAACGAATGACCGATTTCTGTCCCACTCTCCTAACTTCGGCCTGTTACAAGTCAACTAGGTCTCAGTCTCTTTTTTTATTTTTCAAGTCCATTCCTGCTGCTCCTAAGATCGCTCCTAGTAAAGCGAGTCCAAGTGCAGATTCCACTCCTGTTTCTGGGAGTTGCTTGTTAGAAGATACTGCTTCTGAACGAACCTCTTTTTCCACAGCTGCTGGAATTGGCGTTGGGGTATTTACTGGTGCTACTGGTTGATCTTTCGAAATCACTTGAGGTGTTGAAGGATCTGAAACCATTTTGTTTACAAGCACATCTGACTTCACTGGTGCTTCTACTGAAGGGCTTGTTGGGATCACGACTTCTTTGGTACCGACTTCAACAATTTCTGCAACCGGCTCTGTGACAACTTCTGTAGCGATCACTTTTCGACTTTGATCAAGTGCCGAAACCTCTACATACTCAAGACCTTGCCCTTTAACCCCAGCCTGGATCACTCTGCGTTCTCCTTTAGCGAGATCTGGATTGGTCCGTTCCACAAGGTCAAAATCAAGTTCTTTTTCTACGATTTCAAGACTTGGTTTGTCTTCCACTAGGGCTTTGACGTCATTTTCAGCCAAGCTACCCACTTGTGTAATTGGCTTGAGCCCTGCAAGGGCTTGGGTCAGAGCAGCCACTTCTTGATCCACCTGATCTTGATGAGCACGACTCACATTCCAATTCAAGCTATCTAAGACTTTCGCAAGGGCTGCGCGAGATTCTGGTGTGTATATGTCTAGATCTGTTGGCACCGTAGCAACTGCTTTTCTAAGAGCAGTGAAGTCTGCCTTGAAATAGTCCTTGTTGTAGTTGGCAAAAGCTTCCATGACCTGGAAGACTTCTTCTTCCTTGTATTCATTGGCCGGCTCATCAGCCCAAATTCCCAACATACTTCCGGATGTCGGTATCTTGACATCAGGATATTTGGTTGAAGCTAATTGTTCAAATGGAACGGTTTCTGAATGTTGAAGAGCTTTATCGAGTGGATAGCTTTGCTCTCCTCTATGGCCCAAAACATAGTACCAGTCACCGTTGGTATTGAGGAATTTGTAGCCCTTGTCTGCGAGGTACTGTGGTGATGCAAGGTTATAGCCCCACCATCCTTTAGACCAGTATGAAATCAAGACGTCCTTGTCAAAGGCAACATCATCTTCATCTCCATAATAGAAGCCATCGTTAAAGGCCATTGGCTGCAAGCCTTTTTCACGCGCCATAGCTGCAAGACTATTGGAATACTCCGCAAATTTACCATAGAGATCATACCACTTGAGGTAGTACCAGCCTTGCGCACTGGTAGCGTCATTGGCATATTCATCTGTTCCGTAGTTAAAGATCTTAGACTTGTCTTTGAAGTAGTCCATGTACTTGCCAATCAAGGCTTTGGTAAAGTTGACTGCTGCTTCATTGGTCAAATCCATGGTTGTTTTTGAAACCGTATCAAAGCTGGCTTGTGGATTTTCAATGCCCAATTTTTCCATGGCAACCAACAAAGCATCCATGTGGCCAGGACTATTGACCGCCGCAATCAAGCCGATTCCTTTAGCAGTAGCATAAGCATGGAGTTCATCCATTTCTGCTTGGGTCAAAGCTTGACCATTTGGATCATCGTAATAGGCCTTGGTGCCTTCTAAAATGGCCTTTTTCACATCGTCACTGGCATAGGTTTTGCCATTGGCTTCCACCGTCATATCATCGAGTACGAAGCGCATACCATCGTTTCCGACAAGGAGGTGCAAGTCAGAATAACCCAACTCACTGGCCTTATCGACGATCCGTTTCAACTGATCCAGTGAGAAGTATTTGCGGCCTGCATCGATCGAGATGACCTTCTTCATGGCAAGTTTTTCTGCTGCTTCTTTTGCAGCAACTTCTTTCGCGTAGCTTTCCGTATACACCAAAGCATCTTGAGCTGATTTTAGATTGTCGATCAAGGTTTTGGCCTCTGCTCGAGTCGTATCTGCTCCTACCCCTTCTAAAGCTTTTTTGGCTGCCGTAAAGGCTACTAGAGATTCCGGTGTATAGTGATCCAAATCAGTTGGAGCTTCTGAAAGAGCTTTTCCGACGACTTCAGGATCTGCAACAAAGTAGTCCGCATTCTTGTCCGCGAAGGCATGCATGAGCTTAAAGAGAAGGTCTTTTTTGTAGGTTGCGGATGGCGTATCTGCCCAGGCAGCTACCATGCCACCGATGAAAGGCACCTTAGCCCCATCATTTTTTTGAACCACATCAATCGCTGACTTGGAAATTCCTTCGAGACCTTGATCGAGGTTGTACCAACCAGATCCAGCCTTGTCCCGTCCAAGCACATAATACCATGCATCATTGGTATTAAGAATCTGATGACCTAGTTCAGACAAGAGTTTTGAAGAAGCGACATCATAGCCGTTCCAGCCACCTGTCCAGTAGGACACAATGATATCCTTGTCAAAAGTGCCATAGGAAGTATCGCCATTGTAGTAGATTCCATCATTGAAGGCCATTGGTTTCATCTTGTGTTTTTTCACAATAGCTGCTAGATCATTAGCATATTGGATGAATTTTTCATAGCCTTTTTCTGGATAGCCTTCACCTGGCCAATGCTTGCTGGCTTGGAGAACCTGCCAACCATGGGCATCTGTAGCATCGTTGGCATATTCATCCAAACCAATATTGAAAATGTCTGCCTTGCCGCTGAAATAAGCCGCATACTTGTCTACCAAAGCCTTGGTGAAGTCTAAGGCTTTTTGGTTGTCCAAATCAACTGTCCGTGCTGATTTCTTTGTACCAAAATAATTAAAGTGAGGGTTTTCGATACCCAATTGTTCCATGGCCGTCAGAATCGCATCCATGTGACCTGGACTATTAATGGTTGGGATGACACCTACTTTCTTCGATTTGGCGTAAGCCAAAATATCATCCATTTGAGCCTGGGTCAAAGCTGTCCCGTTCGGATCATCGTAATAAGCTTTCGTTCCTTTTTCAACCGCATCTGTCACGGCTTGGCTAGAATAAGAAGTATCTCCCACTTTCAAAGACATATCATCCAACACAAAGCGCAAGCCGTCATTTCCGACTAGAAGATGCAAGTCAGTATAGCCAGTTTTACTTGCTTCATCAATGATCTCCTTGATTTGGTCTGGTGAGAAGTACTTGCGACCGGCATCGATCGAAACAATCTTTTTCTTGGCTAATTTTTCTTCCTGATCAGGATCTTTAGCAGGCGTTTCCGTCGCTGCTGTCGCTGGTTGAGCTGCCACATCCGACTCTGCGACCGAGCTTGCTTCTTCGCGAATCAAACGATCAAGATCTGATACCCGCAATTCACGATCAGGCAGTGTCGGTTGACTTTGATCAACGATTGGAGCAGGAGCCGTTAGTTTTTCTACTGTTGGCTGAGAAGCTTCCTCATTAAGAGAAATCGTTGACTCACCCTCGCTTGGCTGAGTTGGAACTGTCGTTGACGAACTGTCTGTAACGCTCGGCGTATCTGCAGCTACAACATGAGCACCAGCAAAAAATCCTATGAGCACCGAAGTCGCCCCTACTGCGTACTTGCGAATCGCATAACGTGGTTGATGTGATTTCATCAGGACCTCCTAAATTGTCTTTGTAATCGTTTTCTTCAATTTACCACGATATCTTAATAAATTCAATGAGGGTTCTCATTATTCTTTAATTAGGAGAGGAAGTTCTTGGATTCGATCCAAAATAAAACGAGCTCCTTACTCAAAAGGAAACTCGTTCATTCTTATAAATCATCTAAAGCATCTTTGACCTTGTCAAAGAACCCTTTTTTCTTTGGGTTAACCTTCAAATCACTTGCTTCCGCAAAGGCTTGAAGGGCTTCTTTTTGCTTGTCATTTAAACCAGTTGGGGTGACGACATTGACGGATACATATTGATCTCCCATGGCACCACCACGTAAGCTTGGAGCCCCTTTTCCACGGAGACGGAATTTCTTACCGGTTTGGGTTCCTTCAGGAATGACCAAATCGACATCTCCGTGAACGGTTGGCACATGGACCGTATCTCCAAGAGCTGCTTGGACAAAGTTCAAGTCTAACTTGTAGTAGATGGTTGAGCCATCTCGTTCGAAACGATCGCTCGGCTCAACATTAACAACAACATACAAGTCACCATAAGGTCCACCGTTAAAGCCAGCTTCTCCTTGACCTGCTAAGCGGATTTGTTGACCTGTTTCAACTCCGGCAGGAATCTTGACGTTCACGCTATGAGCTTGTTTTTCATGACCTGTTCCACGACAAGTTGTACATGGATCTTTGATTTCTTGACCACGACCATGACAGACATCACAGGTCACTTGACGGCGCATCATCCCAAGAGGGGTTTGCGTATCCACATTGATGACTCCAGAACCATGACAGCGTCCACAGGTCACCGGACTAGTGCCTGGCTTAGCCCCAGAACCATGACAGGTATGACAGCTAGCTTCCCGATGGTACTTGACTTCTTTTTCCGCACCAAAAATCGCTTCTTCAAACTTGAGATTAACGCGGTATTGGAGGTCATCCCCTTGACGAGGTGCATTCGGATTACGACTTGCACCGCCACCAAAGAAGCTAGAAAAGATGTCTTCAAAGCCACCAAAACCAGCACCATCAAAGCCACCAAAACCACCTGCTCCGCCACCGAAGCCACCATTGGCACCTGCAGCACCATATTGGTCATAAGCAGCCCGTTTTTGCTCGTCACTCAAAGTCTCATAAGCTTCTTGAACTTCCTTGTACTTTTCCTCAGCACCAGGATCCTTGTTGATATCTGGGTGATATTTTTTAGATAATTTCCGATAGGCTTTCTTGATCTCATCCTGAGATGCATTCTTTGAAACGCCCAAACGGTCATAAAATTCAGTATTGTTCATACAAGATACTAAGAGCGAACAGAAAGCGACTGAAATTTAGGAAACCGACAAGAAATCCTGATTTCTTAGGCGGTTTATCTAATTTCCAAGCTTTCCGCTCGGGTTCAATTCCCCGAACACTCTTTGTTCCTTTCTATTGATGTTGTGAATCAAACCACGATTTAGGTCGGGTTCAATTCCTTTCTTTCATTTTGAGTAAGAATTTATGGAACCCGTGTTCAGTTACGAACACTCTTTGTTCCTTTCTATAATTTTCATGTACATCTTTAGAGGGTGTTTTCTATACTTCGCTTCACTTGATCAAACTCTTGGTCTGATAGAGTAAATATCAAATCCTCTTCTGAGTAGTCGTTTCGTTCTTTAAAATAGTTGTCCGTATTAGCTGCCAAGCCTAAACTTAGAATCACTTTTCTTGCAAACTCTTGATGGGCAAAACCGATAGCCGTAATGGTCTGTTTATCTTGCACAACCAGTTTGGGTTGGAAATTTTCACGTGGAAGAAATTCAAAATAGTCAAAGAAGTTTTGCCAAATTCCACCTGTAAATTTCGTGTCCTTCAACAGACCTGCTTTCGCTAATAAAAGAGGCGCTGAAGAAATGGCTGCAATGAGGATATCTTGCTCACCAAGGTCCCTAAAGAACGAAATCAATTTCCCATCCTGTAGGGCAGGTCCTATGTTGACCATTCCTGGCAAAATCACGCAAGAATACTCTTCAATACGGATTTGATCTAGTGTTTTCGTTGGTTGACAGGGTAAGCCATCCTCAGAGACCACCATCGAATGATCTGAAGCAGCATAATCAATCGTAACATCAAAAGACAGAGCTAAAGTACTCGTTAAAGCAGTTATCTCATAAAGAGAAAAATTAGGATAAATCAAGCAAAGTACTTTTTTCATAGGCAATATCCTCTATTTTACCGAAAAACAGAGGCTGGGTTGCAACCTCTGGATTTCTTCCTATCATTTAGTTGTTAATCTGAATTGAGCACGCCCTAACCTCTTGGTGAAAAAGATAAATCTTCCTAGAAACTAAAGTTTCTGCGTCAGATTTCCTATTTTCACTGTGAGGTTTTAACGGGCTTTGCATCTTACTTTTCAGTAAACTCTCCGTCTACGACGTCATCGCCTGCGTTGCCTGTTGCTTGTGCGCCTTCTGCTCCTGCTTGTGCTTGTTGCGCTGCTGCAGCTTGTTCGTAGAGTTTAACAGCCAATGCTTGTGCTTTTTCGTTCAAGGCTTCAAGTTTTGCTTTCATTTCTTCAAGGTTACCTGATTCTTGAGCTTTCTTAAGATCATCAAGTCCTGCTTGAGCTGCGTCACGTTCTGCATCAAAGCCTTTGCCTTCAGTTTCTTTGATGGTTTTTTCAGTCGCAAAGATAGCTTGGTCTACTTCGTTACGAAGGTCAACTTCTTCTTTACGTTTCTTATCTGCTTCAGCGTTTGCTTCTGCATCTTTCATCATGCGATCGATTTCTTCATCTGTCAAACCTGAGTTTGATTGGATAACGATCGTTTGTTCTTTTTGAGTTCCAAGATCTTTGGCTTTAACAGATACGATACCGTTCTTGTCGATGTCGAATGTTACTTCGATTTGTGGGATACCACGAGGTGCAGCTGGGATATCAGTCAATTGGAAGCGTCCAAGAGTCTTGTTATCTGCTGCCATTGGGCGTTCCCCTTGAAGAACGTGGATATCAACGGCTGGTTGGTTGTCTGCTGCAGTTGAGAAGACTTGTGATTTAGATGTTGGAATCGTTGTGTTGCGGTCGATCAATTTTGTGAAGACACCACCCATTGTTTCGATACCAAGTGACAATGGAGTTACGTCAAGAAGGACAACGTCTTTCACGTCACCAGTGATCACACCACCTTGGATCGCAGCACCCATAGCTACAACTTCATCAGGGTTCACTGATTTGTTTGGTTCTTTACCAGTTTCAGCTTTAACAGCTTCTACAACGGCAGGGATACGAGTTGAACCACCGACAAGGATGACTTCGTCGATATCTGACAAGCTCAAACCTGCATCTGAAAGGGCTTGACGAACTGGAGTTTTCGTACGTTCTACAAGGTCACGAGTCAAATCGTCGAATTTCGCACGAGTCAAGGTCATTTCCAAGTGAAGAGGTCCAGCAGCGCCTGCAGTGATGAATGGCAAGCTGATTTGAGTTGAAGTCACACCAGAAAGGTCTTTCTTCGCTTTTTCAGCTGCGTCTTTCAAACGTTGAAGCGCCATCTTGTCTGTTGACAAGTCGATACCATTTTCTTTCTTGAATTCTTCAACCATGTAGTCGATGATTTTTTGGTCAAAGTCATCACCACCAAGTTTGTTATCCCCTGCGGTTGCTAATACATCAAAGACACCATCACCCAATTCAAGGATAGATACGTCGAATGTACCACCACCAAGGTCGAATACCAAGATTTTTTCTTCTTTATCAGTCTTATCCAAACCATAAGCAAGGGCTGCTGCTGTTGGTTCGTTGACGATACGTTCTACTTCAAGGCCAGCGATTTTACCAGCGTCTTTAGTTGCTTGACGTTGTGCATCGTTGAAGTAAGCTGGAACTGTGATAACAGCTTTCGTTACTTTTTCACCAAGGTAATCTTCAGCATAACCTTTCAAGTATTGAAGAATCATAGCTGAGATTTCTTGTGGTGTGTATTCTTTACCGTTGGCAGAAACCTTTTCAGAAGTACCCATCTTAGATTTGATAGAGATCACTGTATCTGGGTTTGTTACTGCTTGACGTTTTGCAGCGTCACCAACGATGATTTCACCGTTTTTGAAAGAAACTACAGATGGAGTTGTACGGTTTCCTTCTGGGTTCGCGATGATTTTTGATTCAGTTCCTTCAAGAACTGCCACTGCTGAGTTTGTTGTACCTAAGTCAATACCGATAATTTTAGACATATGTTTTTCTCCTCGTTGTTTTTTATCTTTTTTTCTTTTTGATACTCTTCTTAAGTGGCGACGCCGTCAGAGCTTGACTTCGTCAATCTCTTTGACTAAACTTTGAGCCTAAGGTCTCAAAGTTTGCGAAGATACCGCCACGGCGAAGAGTATCGCCTTTGGTTCGCTTCGCTCACTATTGGCAAAGCCAAACCAATGTTAATCTTTCTTTCATAGTTTAGTGTCGTTTCGGACAAGGTTTTTAAGTTCTCTAGCCTAGTTATAAACCACTACCATGGCTGGGCGTAGGATGCGGTCATGGAGTTTGTAGCCTTTTTGGAAGACTTGTGCGATAGTGTCTGCTGGATGTTCGTCATCAGCTGGGACTGTTTGGATGGCCATGTGGTAGTTATGGTCAAATTCTCCGTCCGCTGCGATTTCCTCGATTCCTTCTTCTTTCAAAGCATGAATCAAGCTTTCTTGAACCATTTCTAAGCCCTTCTTCACATCATCTGTCAACCCTTCGACGGCAAGGGCACGTTCGAGGTTGTCCAGTGATGGTAAGATTGCTTTTGCCAAATCTTGGCTACGGTATTTTTGTAATTGCTGACGTTCTTCATTGGCACGGCGCTGAATGTTTTGCATTTCTGCATGAGCACGAAGGTATTTGTTTTCAAATTCCTCGGCACGCGCTTGTGCTTCTTCTAACTCAGAAGGTTGGTTGGACTCCTCTACAACTTCTTCAGTTGTTTGGGCAACTTCCTCTTCTTTCACGTCTTCTTTTTTGATATCTTCTGTCAAGGCATACACCCCTTTCATTTGGTCTTAATTTACTTCATAATGGTTGCTGTTGAGGTAACGGTAGTAATCCGTCAACTTCATGACTAGGACTCGGCCGATGACATTGACCAGGCTAATCGCACGCCTGTAATCCATCTCTACGGGACCGATCACATGCATGAGGGCCATCCCACGATAAGGCACTAGGAACTTGTGGCTAATCACCGTCACATTTTTCAAGGCCTTCTCTTGAGATTCTGCAACCAGGATCTGGGTCATTTGGTCTTCTGGCATTCCCCCTCGCAACTCCAAGGCTACATGTTGGGGATTATCTAAGAACTGATAGGTCTGAAGATCGGCATAACTCAAAGATGAAACCTTTCCTTCTACAAAGACCAGTTCTTGAAACAGTTGCGAGAAGACGTAATCAAAGAGATCCAGCACATTGTCTGTCGTCTTGAAATAACGCTGTACAATCTGTGGAATCTCTGTCCGCAAGCGGTAGTGGATATCCAAGACTGTATTTCCAATGAAGCGTTCTTGAACCAGCTGATGGAAGATTTCCAAGTCACTGGTTAAGAAATTCTTTGGAATGGCAAACTGGACGGTGACAGGCTTTGATTCATCCAAGGTCAGAACCGCCAAGGCATCGTGATTGGATAATGGAACAATCTCAAAACCAGTCAAGCGCTGACGTGTCGGTTCAACATCCTGAATCACTGCAGTGTAACCCGTCATCTGGGCTAGTAATTTGGCCGTAGCATCCAAGATATCGTCTAACTTAAAGGCTTCGAAATCAAAGGCTTTCACCACCTGGTAGACATCTTGCTCATCAATCAGCTCTAGATCAAGCGAGTTCTGAACAAAATATTGGAAACCAGCTCGGCTAGGCATCCGTCCACTCGAAGTGTGGGCTTTTTCTAGTAAGCCTTGCTTTTCGAGAGCAGCCATGTCATTTCGAATGGTCGCACTACTGGATTGAATGACATCTTGTAGCGCTTTTGAACCGACTGGTTCGTGGGTCTTGGTAAAGATATCGACAACAAGATTGAGAATCTCATTTTGACGTTCTGTAACCATGACCTCACCTCTCTTTCATTTTTTAGCACTCTAAACACTCAAGTGCTAAACCATGATTCCATTATACACCCATCCAAAAGAAAGTCAAGAGAAAAATCCAAAAAATTAGCACTCTTTTTTCAAGAGTGCTAAAAATCATTCTTAAGACCTAGAGAAGTGAATCTCCTCTTATTTGCCAGCTTTTTTCAATAGCTGAATATATTCTTCCAATACTAGCTGATGGTTGGCCATATACTGAGCATTTTCTACGCCAACATAACGGAAATGCCAATTCTCAAAATTCACACCCGTGATGTTGCTCTTCCCATCTGGGTAGCGAAGCACAAAGCCATATTGCGGTGCGATGGCAGCCAGCTGCATGCCCAACTCATCACTTTGGCCAGCTTCGACACTCATATCAATGGCAAGTCCTGTCTGGTGTTCACTCGCACCAGGGACCTGTACCTGGGTCTGCACCTGCTTTTCAGCTTCTTCGTGCGAAAGGCCGCTAGCCTCTAGTTGCGCAACACGCTCATTATAGAGCTCTGTTTGCTCGGCCACACTTCGATAGCCTGATATCAAGGTTTCTTCTGGGGCAATTTTGCGAGCTGCTTCTAAGAATTGACGAGTTGGTTCTACAATCCGACTATCCACTTTGATAGCATCTACATCTGTCAATTGTGGGTTCAACTCAGGCTTCACATTATCACGATTGACCAAGATCAACTGCCAGTCTTTTGTCGAAACGGCTGGTAAATCTGATTTTTCTTTCTTTTTCTTAGAAGAAGAGGGAGTCGTTACAGCTGTTTTTTTAGACTTCAAAAACTGAAGCCCTGAAAACAAGCTTGGCTTCGCTAAGTAAGCACCAATTCCCGATCCAAGGACCACAAGAAGAAAGAAACTCAATAGGTAAGGCCACCATTTCTTACGTTTTTTTCGTGCGCGTCTATACTTATTCGTCATGACCATCCTCTAGGAGTTTTGCTCCAACCTTACGATAAGATAGATCCCCAATCTTTTCAATATGAAAGGCGCCATCTTCATAAGACAAAACCGTTACGCTTCCGTTGTCCAAGACTAATTCTTCGACAGCCTTAGGATCGATGAGATAAATCAAGGTCGTAATGGTCATGCCATGGCTGACTACAATAGCATTGCCACCACCAGCTGCTTCTACCTCTTTTGCGATGGCTTCAAAACCTTCTTTGATCCGACTACTCAAGGTTCCCCAGGATTCAGCCCAACCAGTGGTATCCACTTCGACGATTCCTTCTGCTAACTCCATTAGGCTCAACTGATGGAAATCGTCGACCTTAAAGACACGGGGTAAAACCCCCATGAAGAGATCGCCATCATAAGCGCCGTCAAAACTACCAAAACACCACTCGCGGATCCGTTTGTCATAACGATAAGGGATTTTCCCTGTCAGACCAAGTTCTTGAAGAATAATTCCCATGGTTTGAATGGTGCGTCCAGAATCACTCGAAACAGCCTCTTCAAAAGAAAGACCAGCTTCCTTGAGACCAAGACCTAATTCTCGAATTCCACGCTCTCCTGCTTCTGTCAGCGGAGTGTCTGACCAGCCCTGTGCCCGTCCAATGGTATTAAACATGGTTTTTCCATGACGAGCAATATATAATCTGGTTTTTGTCATTGTATTACCTCCGTATGTACCTCTTTCATTATATCATTTTTTACAAAAAGAAAGTAGGAAAGCTCTTACAAGTTTTGAGAAAAAGAAAAGGCCATGACCAAAGGGTCAGCCTTTCAGGACGAACTAGGATTCTTGCAAGTTTTCACCGACCTCACGGTAACTGCTATCTCCAACCCCCTTAACCGTCAATTCTCCATCTTCATATTCTACAAGAGTAACACTACCGTTTGAAAGAGGCAGATTGAGATTTGGTTTGCCTTCAACTAAGCAGACCAAGGTTTGAATGGTCCAACTATGGCTGACCACCAAGGCATTGCCTCCACCATTTTCTTCTACTTCTTTGGCAATAGCTTCGAAACCTTCTAGGATTCTGCTTTTCAAAACCTCCCAAGGTTCAGCCCAATTTGCTGTATCTACTTGGCAGATGCCATTGGCCAAGTCTTCCAAGGTCAAGGTCTTATAATCTTCTACATCTAGCACACGCGGCACGACACCATGAAAGAGCTCCCCACCGTAGGCCCCATCAAAGCTACCAAAACACCACTCGCGGATTCGTTTGTCAAAGCGATAAGGAATCTTTTCTTTCAAGCCCAATTCATCGAGAATGATCCCCATGGTCTGAATGGCACGGCCTGAATCACTGGAATAAGCTCGAGTAAACTCCAAGCCAGACTCACGCAAGCCGATCCCTAGAGCCTGAATCCCTCGTTCTCCTTCTGCTGTCAAGGGCGTATCGGACCAGCCTTGAGCTCGGCCGATGGTATTAAACATGGTTCTCCCATGACGAATCACAAATAATCTTGTTTTAGCCATCTTGTCTCCTTTTGCAAGAAAAAAGTCTGGAGTTTCATCATCACAGACTTTTCTATTTTCTACTATTATACTAGATTTCTCTTAGTTTTTAAAGCTATGAACCGGAGCTGGAATTTGACCACCACGGGCAATGAAATCAGCTGACGAAGCTTTGTTGACCTTCATTACCGGAGCAGATCCAAGAAGTCCACCAAGCTCTAACATATCGCCTTCTTTTCCATAAGGAATAATCCGAACCGCTGTTGTCTTTTGGTTGATAACGCCGATAGCTGCTTCATCGGCGATCATGGCCGCAATGGTTGTATCTGGAGTATCAGCCGGGATGGCAATCATATCTAGACCAACTGAACAGATAGCTGTCATAGCTTCCAATTTTTCCAGGTTGATATGGCCTGATTGGACCGCCGCAATCATCCCTTCATCTTCTGAGACAGGAATGAAGGCACCTGACAAACCACCGACTTGGTTACAAGCCATGATGCCACCTTTTTTCACTTGGTCATTGAGCAGGGCAAGGGCTGCGGTTGTCCCGTGGGTTCCTACTACTTCAAGCCCCATGGCTTCAAGGACACGGGCAACCGAATCTCCAACAGCTGGTGTTGGCGCGAGAGACAAGTCTACAATCCCAAACTCAACACCGAGACGTTCACTAGCCATTTGACCCACTAATTGCCCAACACGGGTAATCTTGAAAGCTGTCTTCTTGACTGTTTCAGCCAATACATCAAAGCTAGCGCCTGGAACTTTTTCGATGGCCCGTTGGACGACACCTGGTCCTGAAACCCCAACGTTAATGACAACATCCGCTTCACCGACACCGTGGAAGGCACCCGCCATAAAAGGATTATCTTCTACTGCATTGGCAAAAACTACGAGCTTACCAGGCCCCATCGGATCCGCTTGGGAAGCCTCTTTTATGATGCGGCCCATGTCTCGGACAGCGGTCATATTGATCCCCGTCTTGGTCGATCCGATATTGACTGAAGAGCAGACAAAATCCGTCTCTGCAAGGGCGCGAGGAATAGAATTAATGAGAATTTCATCCCCCTTTTGGTAGCCTTTTTGAACAAGGGCTGAGAAGCCACCGATAAAGTTGACCCCAACTTCCTTAGCTGCACGATCCAGTGCCTTAGCAAAGGGTACATAATCTGTCGCATCTGTTGCAGCTCCGATAATAGAAATCGGAGTGACCGAAACCCGCTTATTCACAATGGGAATGCCAAGTTCTGCCGCAATCTCGTCTCCAACAGCCACTAGGTCTTTGGCCTTTGTCACAATCTTATGGTAGACTTTTTCCGCTGCCTTTTCGATATCTGGATCAATACAATCGAGAAGGGAGATCCCCATGGTGATAGTCCGAACATCGAAGTTCTGCTCCTCAATCATGGCAATGGTTTCTGTTACCTGTTTAATGTCCATAAATTCTCAACCCCTATCTTACAAATTGTGCATGGCATCAAAAATCGCTGCGCTTTGGATATTGATTTTCACATGCAGAGACTGACCGAATTCTTCCAACTCTGAACGGAGCTGTGTGAAATCTTTTTTCTCATCCGATGATACGACTGCCATCATGGTGAAGTACTCATCCAATACGGTTTGAGAGATATCATCGATATTGAGTCCTAATTCTGCCACTTTCGTTGCAACACCCGCTACGATTCCTTTTTGGTCTTTACCAACGACTGTAATAATTGCTTTCATTTCACTGCTCCATTCTATCTATTTGCTTCCATTGTAGCACAATCCCCTTAAAATCGCCCTTCTCAACTGGGAACGTTCGGATATATTAAACGTGTATAAAAAAATAAAGAGGCTGGGACAAAAGTCCTAGCCTC
>NZ_KV812021.1:0-37435 GCF_001813295.1 Streptococcus sp. HMSC072G04 | reverse complement strand
AACGAATTACCGATTTCTGTCCCACTCTCTCTATTTTGACGATTCAGTTTCATCTTTTAAGAGCTCTTTCTTCACGCGCACCGTACTCTCATACTCAGCTCCAGCTAGACGATCAAACGGAAAGCGACGATTGAGTAAGACGATGGCAAGAGTGAGAATTAGGTACAATAAAACCACAAAGAAGAGCAATAAAATCATGGACAGGGTTAAGAGGGAATTGTCCGTCAAATCGCTATTCAAGAGCGAAATCAAATAGAACAACCCTTGAGGAATCAGATAGAAATAACCTACTACCAGGATTCCCCGCCAGATGGTGCGAAGCCATTTTTGCTTGTCAAAATGCAAGCGGAATTTCAATAAAGCCATTCCCAAGGTTTTGCCACGCCACAAGGGAATCAAGGCAAAATAGACAGCCAAAACCGCTACATAAGGAACCGTCTCTAAACGCTCGATTACCGCGTAAAGCAAGGATAGCATCACAAAGTCGATCAAGAAGGCAAGACCCATCCGGAAACCAGATACTCTGGTTCCTACTCGGAAAGAATGTTCGTCAATTTCATCTCGTGTCGGCAATAACCAAACTAGGAACCAACCAAGCAGATAACCCACTCCACCACCAGTGGTATTTTGAATAATATCATCGACATCTGCTAGGCGGTAAGGGCCCGAATATAGAAAGTAGAGACCTGATAACTGGGTTAGCTCCAAAAAGAGACTAAAGAGGGCTGTCAGGAGAATCGTTTTCTTAAAACCACACTTGAAATAATAGCGTAGATACATCCCAAAAGGAATCAACATCAGAATATTAAAGGCAGGCACATAAAAAGTTGGATGCTTAAGGGCTTGAATCCAAGTACCAGTCTGCGCTAAATCAAAGGGGCTCTCCTTGAAAAAATCCACTAGAAAAGCAAAGGGATGGAGATTGACCATTTCCGAGTAGCTAGTATGAATCTTACTTGGATCTGGCAGAGGCAAGATCACCAAGAAATAGACCGTCATCAAGTAAAGCATAAAAGAATAGAAAATCAGCACCCGCAATTTATTGACCGAGCCATATTTTCGATAATTCAAAATCATGTAGGGCAAGGTCAGCAAAAATGCCAGGAAAGGAAAGAGCTGAACAGCCGTTTTAATAGTAGAGATATACCCCATTGTGTCTCCTTTTTTTCGTTATAAAATCACCCTTTGCACAATGACAAAAGGTGATTTCTTCATTGATATAGAATATTATACGGCCCGGTAGAGGAAGAGTCAAGGAAGAGGAGTTCATTTCATTTTTTGAGCTCCTTATTGAACTAAAATCAGAATTCTCTCACTGTAACATCGTTAGTATAAAATAGGAATCACAAGACTATCCTATTCGCTAGAATTTCAATCATCTCATCTGAAACTTTTCCCACATCAATTGCTTTACTATTTAGTATGGATGGCACAGCATAAGATAGCATTAAGGAGATAATATTACGAATGATTCGTTCGTTAGGCCAATTAACCAGCTCCCCTTTCACCTTATAGTTATCTAAAATAGGATTGAGTGGCGTTACAATATTGTTCTGAACAATGCTCTCTGTTTTTTCAAACCAAGATGAATCAATTAAACACCTTGAAAAGAGAATTTTAATAATATCTCTATTGTTGATCAGAAAATTTAGTCGATCTTCGATCATACTCCGAAAAAAAACTGTAACACTTTCATCGTTACACAGAACTTTTTGATCAGTAAACAATTCAATTGTTTCAGGTATGACCTGATCAAAAAACAAGAGAAGAAGCGCATTGAGTATGCCTTCTTTTGTTTTAAAATAGCTAAAAACAGTCCCTTCTGATACTTCCGCTCGGCGTGCAATGTCAAGCGATGTAGTTTTTTCAAAACCGATTTCAGAAAACAAGGTTAAACTGGCAATTAGAACACGTTTTTGTTTATCACTCAATCTCATGAGTTGAATATGACGAACACAAGCTTGATTTAGATCAACCATTTTCCTTTCCTCCTCACTCCTCTTGAATCACAATCACACGTTTTCCTCTGGTATGCCCTTTTTCAAGATCCTTGTATGCTTCTTTTATTTCGGATAATGAAAATGGATAGATTTTATCCAAACGAACTGAAATTTCCCCTTTGGAAACAAGTTCTGCAAGTGATAGGAAGTCATCATATTGTGAATGCCGTGGGCCTGTAAATTGAGCTCCTTTCAAGATAGCAGAAGGAGATGGAACCAGGGTAGCAATTTGATCACCTCGCAAACCCAATTGGAAGCCTAATTTTACATAGTCTCCCCCATAACAATCCAACATCTTGGTAACAGTTACTCCTGAAAGTTCTTGAATTTTTTCTTTGATCGATTCATGATAGGAAATCGGGATGGCACCGATCGATCTGAGGTAGTCCGCATTACCAGCACTAGCTATTCCAATAACTCTGGCACCTTTTGAAACAGCATATTGTACTGCAATCGATCCAATTCCTCCAGATGCACCTGAAATGACAATTGTATCCTTAGTTCCAATATTAATTTTTCGAAAAGCTCCTCCTACCGTTAAGGAACTAACCCCCAAGACTGAGCCATGCAGAAAATCAATATTAGATGGCATAGAAGCGATCTCCGTCTCCTTCACACAAATCTCAGTTGCTAATGCTCCTCTTTTTGAACCAAGACCAGGTGCACTTATAATCGTCCCAAAGACTCTATCTCCTACCGAAAACTGAGTCACACTCTTACCTACTTCAATGATTGTCCCAGCAAAATCACGTGCAACGCCTCTAGGGAATAAAGAAGAAGTTTTCTCAAACCATCTACTAGGATGCCTTAGTTTCATTAAAAGGGATAACATCCGAAGCTGTTTAACACCCTCAAAAATTTTATAATCCACCGGATTTAATCCTACGGCAGCTACCTTGAGCCTCACTTGATTTTCCTTTAGTGGTTCTGGTTCTACTTCTGCTAATTCTAAGACATCTATATTACCAAATCGGTGAAATTGAACCGCTTTTACAGTCATACAATACATACCTCCATTGTAAAATTGAGTGATCACTCAATTTTAGATTATTATAGCATACAACTATCCATGATTCAATGATAGGTTCGACTAAAAGGATTCAGAGAAATTTTTCCTAGCAAAAAACACCCAAGATTCTTCTCTTGAGCGTCTGTTAGGAATGACCCTATCTGCGTTTACTATATCAGGAACCTTTGCTTCTCCTCTTCAAGCCTTTACTTCCGATAAAGACCAATAGATAACTTGCAATCCCCGAAAGATGCAATAGCGTTGAGATCCATCCGGTGATTACTGGTAAGAGCATGAGACCAGATAGAAAAATTAAGAATAGATAAAACCATTTTACGGTACGTAAAAATTCTTTCCACACGTTTGGCAGGAGCATGACTCCACCGGTTACAAAGGCGTATCCTACAGCAGAGATCCCTGTTGCCTGAATGTCCCGCCCCTGGGTTAAGAGGTGAAAAACGATGGAAGAGAAGACTGTCGCCGTCACAAAAACAATCAAGACTTGTCTGGAGCCTCTTTTTCTTTCTAACAATCCTCCGAAGGGAAGGATCATAAGTCCATTTAACAACAAATGGACCCATAAAAACCAGATAGGGGCTCCTTTACTACCGTGCATCAGGGTCCCACTGACATATTGCCAAGCATAGACTGGCTTCGAATGAAAGGCCAACAGGTCATACATAGCATCCCCATAAAAGGAAGTCAATAGACCGAGCAATAAACAGATTAGAGCTAAAGTACTGATGACAGGGTAGGTTGTAAGGATTCTTTTCATATTTATCTTCTCTTTTTCAAAAAACAGCGTTACGGTGTCTCCATTCACGACCATTATACCATTTATTTCATTGGAGACAGAAAAGTTTTTGCTTCTTTCGTTTCAAATCTTTGCTGGAAAAACGAAATATCGTGACTTATTAGTCGGTCACGATTTGCCTTCAGATCAAAAATCGATCCTGCTTTCAGAATACCGTAGCAAAAATTTGACTATCAATTTTTAAAAGAATATACTCATTCTAATCTGAGACGAATATTTTTCATTTTTTTAAATCAACTGTATTGTATTCAGAGAAATAAACGACTAACTTCATGGAGGTGACGCTATGTCATTAGAAGAAAAATTGAACCAAGTAAAAGGCTCTGTTAAAGAAGGCTTCGGTAAATTAACCGGCGATAAAAAAACAGAAGCTGAAGGCACTGCTGAAAAAGTTGCTTCAAAAGCAAAAGAAGTTGCTGAAGATGCAAAAGAAGCTGTTGAAGGAGCGATCAAGGGCGTTAAAAATATCTTTCATAAAGACGACAACTAACCGTTAACGTTCTAAAACCACCCTATTTTCTGCAGTCCTATTTGACTGAGGGAGATGGGGTGGTTTTTTGTTTGTCATTCATTTGGTGAACTACATATCAGGAATCGAAAAAAACACCTTGCAAGATGCAAAGTGTTTTCGTTTGTGCTCTGCTGTCCAGCAACGAATTAACGACTACTAAATTGTGGTGCTTTACAAGCTTTCTTAAGACCTGATTGGAAACAATTCATTTAAAGTGGTTTTAGAATAACTTTATAACATTATTCCACCGTTTTTTACTTTTTCTATCAAAGAATAGAATCAAACTATATCAATTCTTCATAACACGTATTTTATTTATACTTCATCACCCTCCAATAATATGTCTTTTATATTTTTTAGCCCTACATTTGATATTTCAAAATTTGAAAATAGTTCAAATTTATATTTTATAAACATAGCACTACCATCATTATGTGTGGACATAATAATTTGATAATCTGATAATGAATGTCTTATTAAATCAATTAAAGCATATACATTCATAGAATCCATATCTTGAATCGGATCATCAATTGATAAAAATCTGAACTCTTTTGAAATCTTAAATGTAGTATTTAGCGCCAAAGTGAAAGCAAATGAAATAACAGCTACTTGTCCAGAACTTAATTGATACATCACATCCTGCTCACTATTACTATTTGCTATAAACCTGATATTAGAATTATTTTGAGTAGTTAGTAGAACTCCCATTCCTTGTTGGTAATTTTGTAAAATTTTAGCAGTATACATATAGAAGGGAAGCTTCAACTTTTGAATCATCTGTTCTTGGTAAGATTTTATATTATTATTTAATTTCCTAACACGCTGCTGAAGATAAGTAATTGTGCGTTCGATTATTTGAAGGCGATTCTCAATTTGGTTAAACATCGTCAAACTTTGTAATTCAAACTGGTTAATAATATACTCCCTTTTTTGGCTGATTCTTTCTATAGTACACTCCTCAAAAGTTTTTTCCTTAGATGCAAAGTATTTATCAAATAGATGTTGTGAATCTAAACTTTTAGAATAATCAAATACTATTTGAGATCTAAGATCCCTTAAAAATACTAGCAACTTTTCTTTGTTCTCTTCAAATTTATTCAAGGAAATGGGTAAAAGGTCAAAAGAAATTTCATATTCCCTTATTGATTCTCCAGCTAAAATAGAATATTTTTCTAAAAGATTTTCAAAATTTACACTCTTCTTTACAACTCTAAGGAAAGTACTATAAACTTCCTTTGGAATCAATAGTTTTTCTTGCAATGAACTTATTAACTCTGTTTTCAAATTCTCAAACTCTTGTAACGAAGCACTCTCATCAACAAGCAAAGGCCTAATCTCTGAGTTCATTACAACTAAGTTGCTAAAAGACTCAGGAAAGTCATAATTACTTATGGATCGTATCACCGACAAAAAATCATCAGGAATAACAAAAAGTTTCTCTTGCTCCGTTTGAATCTGATTTTGCAACTCCATTTTTAATTGATTTAATTCTTCAACCATATTTGAAACTTCTATTTCAAAATTAGTCAAATTTTTACGTAGTTGATTCGTTGTTTCTTCATAGGCTATCAGTAAATTCTTGCTCTCTCCCCAATCATAGCCACAAAACACACATTCTGAATTTTTTTCATCACTATGTTCTTTTAGACGGCTTCTTATCTCGAGTAACTTGTTAATCGAATTTACACCATCATCCAGTTGCTCTTTTTTAATCTTGTAAGTTGATAACTTGTAATCAAACATTTCAAGCCACACTTGACCAAATTCCCAATTTGGAAAACTATTTAAAGAATTCTTAATTATCTCTATATTAAGTTTGTCAATTTCGACATCAAGCAGACCCTCTAGAATTTTTCCACGTTTAAACATTCTACTGTCATTTTCCAATGACTCTAGTTGACCGATATAATTTTTAAGTAAAAAATAGGAATAATTTTTATCATTTAAAATTAAAGTATGATTTTGTTCAATATGCTCTATATTATCCTGACTTTCAAAAAATTCTCTAACTATTAAGTAGAAAATAAAATCTTTATCATCCAGAACCTCTCGCTCAAACTGATCACTTAGTTTTCTAAGAAAGTAATCCTTTGGAGAAAATGAACTCCGAAACTCTTGCAGTTTTTCAATTTCTGAAAGATATATATTTAAACTTTCATTTGACAGTTCATTATCAAATTCAATTGATTCTTTATTAAAAGCAAAGTCATTATCTGCTCTAAGAGGTAACTTAGAATATGGAGTGTCGTTCTTAATTGGGGAAGTTTTTAACTTATCTTTTTTTGCTTTTAGTTCCTTTTCACTAGAGGATAAAACACTTTTTAAACGCTCTAATCGATTTTTTCTATTAACATAGTTTCCAATATTTAATAAAAAGTTCAATTGTTCCTTTCTATCTTTCTCCTTTTGCTTCAAATAATAAGCTGTTTCATCTTGTTGAATATAATGAAACAAATCAAAAGTATCACCTAAACTATAATCTTCTGATTCGTATCCTAAAAATTGACTAATGACCTTTTGTATATCTCTTTCACTCAAACCATCCAAGTCTTCAAGGGGTTCAGGTTCAAACCGAACTGTTCTTTTAAATTTTGAAAATGAAAACTTTGGTACATTACTTCCCTCAGCATTCATACTACTCTTATAAAGACTAGATACTATCAAAGAACTACCTTCATCATTTGTCAACGTTAGCTCAATGAATGTATCTTCCTCAGGATTATTTTGAAAATAAGGAGTACTAAAACTACTTCTACCATCGCTATAATCGGACTCTTCAATTCGACGGATTTTCCCAGTTAATGATAACTCTATTGCATCAAAAATTGTAGTTTTTCCAAATCCATTTGGTCCAACAAACAAAGTTACATTCTCTTGAAAATCAATAATTCTAGTTTCCTTTATATTTTTAAAGTTTTTTATTAAAATTTTTTTGATTTTCATTGTAATAATTCTCCTATTTGAAGTAAATCAGAAATATTTTTATCATCGGTAGAAATATCTTTCAGTGATTCTGACAATTTCTCATCAGTGACCTTAGTATAAAATTCCAATAATCTATTATCTAATTCATCCTTACTGTCCTGATACTGATTTTCTATACTTTGATAGATATCATTTCTTTTAGGGAGTGTGAAAAATGGTAGTTTTACTCCAATTTCCATCGCCATAAAATACGACTCGCTAAAAAACATATCCTCCTCAAAAGCATCAATATTAGATTCCAAGTAACTATAGAGTGCTTCATTAGTAGTTTTGTCTCGTAAATCCGATAACCCATTTTGAGTGTATAATAAAACGAACTTTCTAAAATAGTAATAGTCCTCTTCTATCAATAATATTGATCTTTGGATTTTTTCATCTTCAAATGCTTCTTTTAAATTATCAACTTCTACCAAAATAAACAGAGAGGTATTTTTCTTAATATTCTCGTGTTCCGATTTCACAGACAGTCTTTCAAACTCTTTTATTACTTGTGAAGTCTTATCATCATCAAAAAAATTATGTAGCTCATTAGGACTATATTCACTAACTATAAAATACTCTGAGTATTGCGAGTTCGTATAGAAATCAAAATCTGTATCCAACTGATTAAAATGGTTATTTTGTAAAAATTTTATAACAATGTCTCTCATATTAGTCCTCCGGCACACTCAAATTCTTTTCTTTCACTTTCTTAATGCCAATAAATTCCATATTCGGTTTGAAAATATTATGTTGCATTCCTGTATTCCATTCATCTTTATATCTACTATCTGACATACTATCAAATTCATCTATTCTTACTCCAATCGGAACCCCATCTATATCCCTATTAATAAGAAAATCATGATTAAAAGTGGCTTTTAAAAATTCTGAATTATCAATAATATTTTTAATTACTGTTGCAATACGACCAGGAGATTCTTCAATATCAATTAAGGAGAATCTATAACTTTTTTTAACATCATCTAAAAAACTATAATGTTTAAACGAAAATTTTCTAACATCTTTTATCAACGAATAGAATATTCTTTCTAAGAGAGTAATATTAAATATTTTTGCAAAATCTTCATCCGACTTTTCATGGGGTAAAACCATTCTTACAAACTTATAAAACTCTTTTTTAGATAGCGACAGTAAATGATTGATTATTTTATCCATCAGTTTGAAGTTCTCTTCAGAAATATCAGTTGAATAATCACGATGATATTTTTCCCAGCTATAAGTCAAAGTATTCTTCATTTCATATACTTCATCTTTAGGAGCTTCCTTTTCAATAATGGAAATTATTTCTCTAAAGGATATTTCTGGAAAACCAGATTCACTGTGTGCTTGTCCAATGCTATGATCCAATAAAGAACCTACATACCTGAGATATACTTGTTTTAAATGTGAAACACTATCATTCAATGGATTACCCTTTAATTTTAAAATTTCTTCTATTTCAGCTGTACAATAATCTCTAATTGTATCATTACCATCATTTTGAGAAAGCGGACAATATAACACTTCATCGGAGCCAACTTTATATTTATAAAGTTGAACTTGAGACTCATTTTTAGTATATTTTGTCCTGCCAGGGAACTTAGATTTATATTCTTCCCGTGTCAAATAAAAATCTGGCACACTAACAATCACATGCAAAAATCTGCTCTCAGGAGAAACCACCATACGTACCACGTTTCCTTGACCATCAAATTCATGAATCTGATACCCCTTTACATTTATTTTTTCCTTTCCATTTTCTAACTTCCTTGTTTGTATATTAAAAAGGTCCGAGTAATCCTCTCTCTCATTACCATTGATATAAGCTTTTACTTGATGCCTCGATAATACTTGCTCTTCATTGCCAACAATATCAAAGTCCTCAGCATTTTCATATCTTATAGCATAATCTTCAAAATTTTCTATTTCATTTTCAATGCAGCATCGTAATTGTCTTAGCGCAACTAAAAAACCAACTTTCCCTTGATGAATATATCCACTCCAACTTGATGTTGCGTTCCTATTCTGATCAACATTTGAACTCGCCATTTTACCTCCTTATGTATACACATCTAAATAACATTAACACCCAAAATCACATAGTTAACATAATTATA
Organism: Streptococcus sp. HMSC072G04; assembly: GCF_001813295.1. Lineage (GTDB taxonomy): Bacteria > Bacillota > Bacilli > Lactobacillales > Streptococcaceae > Streptococcus. Next base: position 28,014 of record NZ_KV812021.1, on the reverse strand, counting down.
TAATTTACCAAACAACCCGTCAACTCAATATCCACACACTATAATACTTACAAAGTATGTATTCTTCATCAAAAAAGTTTCCCCTTAATACATTCTTCTTGTATCATTTATTCCTACTATTCATCACATATTATTTGTCGTATGATAATTATCAATAGTAGTATTGATATTCTCGTAACACCATACTAACTAGCTTGAGGAATATTAGGACTTACAAAAAAATAGTCAAATAAACTGCTAAATCTGAACATTCTTAAAATAGAACAATTTCATCATTTATCTCAGTAGTAAATCTAAATGATAAACTTTATAATTGATATTTATCAGCTTTTATCAATAGAATGACTAGTAAATCATACAAATAAAGCATTAATTGAAGACACTCTTAGACACACCATTTTTATATAAAAGATTCTATAAAACTCAGTACTGATTTTAAATTTACAAAAAATTTTTCTAAGAAAAATGGGTGAACTTTTTCAAAAAACATAAAAAAGCACCCATGAGGTAAACTCTTGAGTGCTTTAAAACGTTGATAGTATCGTATTGATTAACATTTTGAGTGCAGTGGTTGCCATCCAATCAAACATCGCTACGCTTGTTTTCTTGGGGCAACTATGCATAGCATATCTCTATGCGACTAAAGTCGCTAGAGCTATCCTAATTGCGCACCGCCAGTTCTCATACAAAAAACACCTTGCAAGATGCAAAGTGTTTTCGTTTGTATTCTACTTTCCAGCAACGAATTAACGTTTAGAGAACTGGCTAGCTTTACGAGCTTTCTTAAGACCTGGTTTCTTACGTTCAACTTTACGTGAGTCACGTGTAAGAAGTCCTGCGCGTTTCAATGAATCGCGGAAGTCTGGGTCTACTTGAAGAAGGGCACGAGCGATACCGTGACGGATTGCTCCTGCTTGACCTGCGTAACCACCACCTACAACGTTAACGAAAACGTCGTATGAACCTACAGTTGAAGTAACTGCGAATGGTTGGTTGATTACAAGACGAAGGTCAGCGTGTGGGATGTACTCTTCAACATCTTTTTTGTTAACAGTGATTTTACCAGTTCCTGGAACAAGGCGAACGCGTGCAACAGCGTTTTTACGACGTCCAGTACCTGCATATTGTGCTTGTGACATACTTTATTGTTCCTTTCCTTAGATAAGTCCTGAAATATCAAGAACTTCTGGTTGTTGTGCAGCGTGAGTGTGCTCAGCTCCAACGAATACTTTCAATTTCATACCTTGAGCGCGGCCAAGAGTATTGTGTGGAAGCATACCTTTAACTGATTTCTCGATCAAACGTACTGCATTTTTAGAACGAAGTTCACCAGCAGAGATTGATTTCAATCCACCTGGGTGGTTTGAGTGAGTGTAGTAGATCTTATCAGTTGCTTTTTTACCAGTCAATTTAACTTTTTCAGCATTGATAACGATTACGAAGTCACCTGTATCAGTGTGTGGTGTGAATGTTGGTTTGTTTTTTCCGCGAAGCACGCTAGCAACAACTGCTGAAAGGCGTCCAAGAGGTACATCAGTTGCGTCAACAACGTACCATTTGCGTTCTACTTGGCCTGGTTTAGCCATGAATGTAGTTTTGTTCATGATTTCTCCTATATGAATGTCGTTTTTGTTTACAGGGCGGATGTTCCGGTCCGCGAGTTATTTGAAAGGTTCCGGGGCCTTACAAATGGGGTAAACAATACCGCCTACTATTGTATCAAAATTCTAAGATAAAAGTCAACCGATTTGGAAAATTATTTGCGATTTTCTTTTCCAATGACAAATCCGATCAAGGAATTCGGGCCGACGTGGGCTGAAATAACCGGTCCAAGAGGCATCACGAGGACTTCATCGATTCCTTCAAGCGCAAGCATTTCTTGCTTCAGTGCTTCGGCTCCTTCTAGATCGTTGGTATAAGACACCAAGGCTGTGCTTTCACCGATATCGGCCTTGATCAGCTCCAGTAATTCTCGGACAGCTTTTTTGCGTCCCCGAACCTTGCTGATGGGCACTAATTTCCCTTCCGCATCAATCCAGAGAATGGGTTTGATGCTGGCCAAACTTCCCATGATCGCAGCACTCTTGGAAAGACGGCCTCCACGCATGAGGTGGTAGAGATCATCGACGAGGAAATAAGTCCGCAGTCTTGGCGCTAGGTCCATGATCTCTTCCTTGGCTTCTGCTAATGAACGGCCTGCATCACGCGCAGCTACTGCCCGCATGACCAGATATCCCTCTCCAATCCCAGCAGCCTTCGGATCGACAATCTCGATCACGGCTTCCGGGTAGTCTTCTAAAACCAGGTCTCGTGCCATGACTGCACTCTGGTAAGTCCCAGATAAGACCGATGAAAAGGCCACATAAAGCAGATCTTTTCCTTCTTTGGCAAATTGTTCAAAGGTTTCCTGAAATTGGCCCACATTGACCTGACTGGTTGTCGGTTTGGCCCCATTTTTCATGGCTTCTAAAAGTTCAGGGCTAGTCAATTGACCTTGGCCAACTGTCTGGTAAACCGTCCCATCTAACTCAATGGTCAAGCCAAGAATGGTCACCTGGTGTTCCTTGGCCCAGTTCTGGTCTAAATCTGCGGTCGAATCGGTTAAAATAGCAAATGTCATTACTTGTCTCCCATCATTTCTTGTAATTGTCGCAATACTTCGTGATCGAGCGGTCGCATGGGCGGTTTTTGATCGTTGACCACTCGCTGCGCTTGATTGAGGTTCCCTTTGACGACTGCGACTCGTTTTTCTAACTCTCTGGCAGATACCCGAAGAGCTCCTTGAGCAAAGACGGTCCATTGCTCATTTAAGTCACTGGTCGCTACCGATACTTGGTGGAGGGGCGTGTTAAGCTCTTCCGCCAAGCGCTCGATATAGTCATCTGCCGTCTCATCCTCACCGGTAAAGACCACCTGAACATTGAACTCCTCATAAGTCTGCCGCACTCCTGGCATATACTGGGCATCAAAGACACAGATGACTTCGATTCCTTCAAAGCTAGCATAGTGACTCAGTTTTTGCAGGAGGATATTGCGGGCTGCATCGAGCTCACTTTTTTGAAAGAGCTGGCGGGTCTCCTGCCAAAAGGCAATCATATTATAGCCGTCAACCAATAAGATTTTTCGTTTCATATCATTGCCTTTCTAGGATTATAATCGGTTGCGAAAGACCTCATACATAAGGATGGCTGCTGCCACACTGGCATTGAGGCTTTGCACATGACCATTCATGGGAATGGTGATCATCTCATCGACTTGCTTTTTGATGTTGGCTGAGATCCCTTTTCCTTCATTGCCAATAATCAAGGCTAACTTGCCAGCCGTATTCCACTGGTGAGATGGCGTGCCGTTCATGTCGGTTCCAAAGATCCAGAAGCCCTCTTCCTTGAGCTTGTCTAAGGTTTGGCTAAGATTGGTCACACGCGCAATGGGAATGTGTTCCACTGCTCCAGTAGAAGTTTTTGACACCACTGGGGTTACCCCTACTGCCCGATGCTTAGGAATGATGACTCCTGAGACATTGGTCGCATCAGCTGTCCGTAAGATAGATCCAAGATTGTGCGGATCTGTTAAACCATCGAGAATCAACAAAAGTGGGTTCTCTTCTTGGGCTGTCTGTTTCAGAATCGCTGCCAAGTCTGTATAGGCAAAGGCTGCCACTCGAAGAACGAAGCCTTGGTGAACAGCTCCTTCTGTCATTTCCTGCAGGGTTTTCTTTGGCGTCCAAGAAATTGACACTTTTTTCTCAGCTGCTAAGGCCTTGATCTTGTCGACATTTTTTCCTCGGAGGTCTTCTTGAATATATAATTTATTGCCTGTATTGGCTTGTAAAGCCTCGGTGACTGCGTGGACACCGTATACGATATCGTTATTTTCCATAGAACTAGTATACCACAAGAAAGGAGGAAGAGGCCAATTCATGATATAATGAAATCAAATCTATCTCAATGAACGAACCGAACTAGAAAGGAAGCCATGCCTCTTTTTCAACGAACCATCAAACTCACCTTGGCCACCTGTTTAGCAGCGGCCCTCGCTTATGCTCTGGGCTTGACCTATGCCATCTCAGCTGGCGTCATTGCCATCTTAAGTATCTCGGATACGCGTCGCAGTACCATCAAGCAAGCCTACCAGCGCTTTATGTCGACCTTACTGGCCCTTGCTATCGGAAGTCTCGCCTTTTCCTTTTTTGGATTCAACCTTTGGGCACTGGGAGTCTTTATCGCTCTCTATGTTCCTTGCGCCTTTCTATTGGGTTGGCAGATCGGCATCACGCCTAGTACGGTGCTGGTCACCCATCTCTTAATTGAGCAGTCTACTTCCTGGGGACTCTTGCTCAATGAACTTGCCCTCTTTTTAATTGGGACCAGCTTTGCCTTGCTGGCCAATCTCTATATGCCTTCTAATCAGGGAGCGATCGATCACTACCATGATGTTGTTGAAGACCAACTGAAAAAGATCCTTGGTCGTTTTGCGGAATTACTTGGTAAAGGGGATGGTCGCAATGATGCTCGCTTGATTAAGGAGTTGGACAGCATCCTAAAGGACGCTTTGAACCTAGTCTATCTGGACCATTCCAACCACCTCTTTCACCAAACCAACTACCATATTCACTACTTCGAAATGCGCAAGCGGCAAAACGATATTCTGCGGGATATGGCAGAAAACGTCAACCGCTGTCAGTTGGCGGCGAGTGAAAGTATGATCCTAGCACAACTATTTAAGAAGACAGCCCAACAGTTAAGTCAGGAAAATCCCGCCCAAGATCTTCTTGATGATATTAGTCAGTATTTAGCGATCTTTCGCGAACGCCCTCTTCCTAAGACCCGTGAAGAATTCGAAACACGCGCCACCTTGCTCCAACTCTTAAGAGACTTAGAAACTTTTATCCAGGTTAAGGTTGATTTTTACCAACAATTCCATGAGGAAACAGAATAGACAAAGAAGCCCTTGCAAGATGCAAAGGCTTTTTTATTCAGGCAGTTGTTGTAAACGCTTTCCTAAAATGGTATACTAGAACTGGAAAATAACTTTTTAAGGAGGGTCTTCTATATGATGAAGTCTTCGTATAAGAAACATTTGTACACTACAACACTCAGCCTCTCAGCGGCTGTCTTGCTTTCCGTTATCGGTCATGGCCAAGCTTCAGCCGATAGCTTAGAAGCGCCTCAAACAGAACCAAGCACGGTCCTTGAAGCGACACCTGCTACTGAGCAACCTATGACAGCTGATACTGCCAGTCCTTCTGTAGCTGAAAAAGAAGACACCGCAGTCACTGCCACTTCTGCGGAACCAGCAGCGACTTCTGATGCGACTTCTACTACAGAAGTTGCTCCAGCCGCTAGTCCAGTCACCAACCGTGCTACAACAACCGCTGACCAAGCGACACGCTTGTCGGATAGCACCATTTATCTCTCTGAAAAGAGTACGATTGATGACAAAGTCCAAGAAAAAGCTCAAGCTGCTGGCAAGATCAGCTGGACCTTAGACAATAAGCCTCTCTCTGAGTGGAAAACCTGGGATATGGAGACAGGAACACTGAGCAAGGATCCATTCCTTACTATCACAGAGACCGCAAACGGCAACGATCTGGATCTCCACATTGACGTGCAGGATCTCTTTGGTGAAGATCTCAGTCTTCGTAGCCCAAATAATATTCGCCGGACTTACCGCAACTACATCGGCAATCATGAGCTGGTCGGAACCAATGCAGACTTAGGGATCACCATCAATAAGACCCTTGTTTTTCGACCTTATCAGGACTACCATACACATGAAGAAATGCTGGCTGCCATCGAAAAATCCAAGGAAGAAGCGAAACCCGATCGTTTAGTGCAGCTGGAAACCCTTGGCAAGAGTGCCCAAGGACGGGATATGAAGATGGGGATCGTGAGCAAGGACCAAGCCAGCATCGATCACTACCTGTCTAGTACCAACCCTACAGCTTTGACTAAGCCAAGCGAAATGCTGGCCGCACTAAAAGACAAAACCTTGGATTACAAATTACCTGTCTTAGTCCATAACACCCACGCGGATGAACAGCCAGGCATTGATATCATCACAGGCCTCTTCAATACCTTTGCGACCAAGGAAAAGGTGACCTTTAACACTACAGATGAAGCTGGAAATGCTAAAACTGTCACGCTAGATATTCCAACTTTGCTCAATAAATTCATCTTCTTATTTGACTTCACGGAAAACCCAGATGGGGATGCTCTCAACCTGCGGGCCCTAGCAAACGGGCTCGATCCAAACCGGGATGCCAGCTACCAAACCAACCCTGAAGTTCGCACGGTTATCCAAATGATCAACAAATGGAATCCGATCGCTCTCTATGACTTACACGGTTTTGTCAAAGAATTCTTAATCGAACCTGCAACGCCACCACATGATCCGAACTTCGAATACGATCTTCTGTCAGACCTGATGCTAGAAAATGCCCATCATATGGGACGGGCAGGAGTTGCCAATTCTAAATACGATAGTTACATCATTCCAAAACTGGATTGGGGCGATGGCTGGGATGACTCCTTCTCTGGTTATACAGGGGTTTATGCTGTTTACCATGGTATCTTAGGCCATACTATTGAAATTCCAGAAGGAAATGAAGAATCCTACAAAGCAGGTCGCAATGCTGTTCTAGGAGGGATTGACTTCCTCAACCAAGATCCAGACCGTCTCCTTGAGATGCGTCTCAACTTCTACCTGCGTGGTCTCAATAAAACCGAAGATCCAAAAGCCGAAAATGAACTGGTCGGTCCAAATGGGGAAATCGTTGGACGTGTGAAAAATGGTCGTCCGAAATTCTTCCCAGACTACTACGTCATCCCAATGAGCCTCGACAAAGACAACGATGCCCAAGAAGCCTTCAATATGATCGACTACTTCAAACGCAATGGTGTCCTCGTCAAGGAGCTCAAAGAAGATACAGGTCCCTACAAAAAAGGGGACTTGGTCATTGACATGGCCCAAGCCAAACGCGGCTATGCCAACCACATTCTCTACAAGGGCTCCAACGAATCTGCCTGGGCTGCTATGTACGCAGAGTTGCTGGTCAACTTCCCAGATATGAGAGGGTTCAAGTCCGAACCCGTCTTTGCGGATGGTCTTTTCAATGGAAAATTAGGAGAAGTCACCACCACCCGCGCCACTCGTACCTCTGAGATCGATCCAAAAGCTCCTTACTATGTGATCGCAAATACCTCAGCCAGTGCTGTTAAAGCTGTCAACCAGGCGATTGCACAAGGAAAATCTGTCTACCTAACAGATGATGGCTACATCGTTGACCGCGATACCTTTGCTTCGCTCCTACCAAACTATGCCATTTATGGTGATGCCCTCTACAAGGTGCCAAGCGGACCAACCTTGAAACCGATGAAGGTCTACTCTCCAAACTACCACTATAATTGGGCTGGAGTAGATGCGCCTGCTCATACTAGTTTGGTCCTTGAAAAATTAGGCTTCCAAATCGTCAATACGCCAGAAGAAGCGGATGTTGTTGTTTTGGAAAGCAATCGCTTTGACGCTTCCATTTTTGGCAAGAAACCAACCCTTGTCATTGGCGGGGAAGCCATGCAAAAATTGGAAAAATTGGGAGTTCTTGCAGGATTTGACGCTGAAAAACTAAAAGGCGGTAGTGACTACGAAGGCTTGATGAAAGCGATCATTGATGATCAGGATCCATTGACCAGCGGATACAAGAAGAATACCCTCTTCTACTCCAACTCAGGAAACTGGATTGAAAAGGTTCCAGAGCATTTCAAGACCTTGATGAGCATCGCTCCAAGCGATTATTATATTGCAGGTTGGTGGCCACATAACGATGTTCTGGCTAACAAAGTCATGGCCATCTCTGGAGAACTGATGGGACAACCACTCTTTGTCTATGCAGGAAATCCAACCAACCGTCAACACCCTGTCCACTTCTTCCGCTGGGTAACCAATGCGATCTTTGGCAGCAAATTGGCAAGCTTGATGGATTATATTCCAGCTAAAGAACCAGATCAAGTGGTGGTTCCAATTTATAACCAAACAAGCAATCCACAGCCAATCTTAGCCAAGAAGGATACTCCTAAAGTCCTCCTTCCACAAAAAGAAATGACAACTAAAAATGAAGAAAGTGTGCAAGCCTTGACTTACCAAGTAGGACAAAGCTTCCAAGAAAGTCCAGCCAAGGCACAATTGCCACAAACTGGAGAAGACACAACTGCGCGCTTCATTCTTTCCGGCTTCTTGTTAGCCGTTAGCGGAGGCTTCCTCCTCTTGAAAAAGAAAAAAGTTGAGTAAGTTCCAGGTTTAGACTTGGATGACACGAAAAGAACCTTCGCAGACGCGAAGGTTCTTTTCTATTCCACCAATTCCAACACAACCGTTTGGTAAGGGGCCAATTCGAGCACTTGGTCTCCTTCTTGGAATAATCCTGCTGTATTATTTAAAACGACCGTTTTAATCGGAGCTGGCAACTCCAAGGTGGCCTGGCGATTTTGGAAATTGCTGATAACCACGAGACGCTTGTCCCCACGGCGTTCAAAGGCGATGATGTTTTCACGGTCCCGATACGCTGGGATCATATCTCCAAATCGGATAGTATTTCCATAGAGGGGATGGCGATACAAGGCCGTCAGCTGCCGGTAATAATTCAAGATAGAATTGGGATCCTTTTCCTGATCTTCCACATTGATGGCAACATCTGGTTTTGGGCTGATCAACCAAGCTGGTCCATCACTAAAGCCCAGACCTGGCTCTGCTGACCATTGCATGGGTGTTCGCGCATTGTCCCGGCTGTATTTGGCAATCGCGGCCAAGGCTTCTTCCTCGCTCAAACCAGCTTCTTTCGCCACATGATAACCATTGATGGTCGCAATATCATCAAAATCCTCCACCGATTCAAAGACTTGGTTTTCCATTCCAATTTCTTGGCCTTGATAGATAAAAGGAATTCCCTTGCGCAAGATTTGAATGGTTCCCAGAGCTTTTTTACTCGTGTCGTTGACTGGACCTTCTAAGATATAGTGGGACACACCACGAGGTTCGTCGTGGTTTTCAATGATGGTCGAGAGCACCCCAATACTATCTGCGCGCTCATGGGCTTGGAAAATACTTTCCTTGAGTTCATCTGCAGTTGGAAGAGCATGGTCGAACCAGCCTTTTCCTTCCTGCCCCAGCATGGTTTGTTTGAAGTCAAAGATGGAAGAGAAGACACCATCTTTTCCAATGAAGAAATGCAATTCTTCGTCGGTTTCATTGAAAACTTCCCCTACTGTGAAGGCATTGTACTTGGCGAAGGTCCGCTCCTTTAACTCTTGCAAGAAAGGTTCAATCGGTTGCGCATTGACCAGAGACTCCGGTACAGGGACCAGGCCATTTTCGCGATCGGACGGAAGCGAACGCCATTCTAGATCTTTTTTAATGTTGATGATAGCATCAATCCGGAAGCCCGCAATTCCCTTGTCCAACCACCAATTGATCATCTTGTAAATCTCTTCGCGTAAGACAGGATTTTGCCAATTGAGATCTGGCTGATCCTTGTGGAAAGAATGGAGATAGTATTTGTTAGTACCAGGAACCGGTTCCCAGACACTGCCTCCAAAGTAACTTTCCCAGTTGTTGGGTTCCTTGTCACTTTCGATGAAATAAAAGTAATCCGCATAAGGACCTTCTGGATCTTCTAAAGCCTTTTGGAACCATTCGTGATGACTCGAGCAGTGGTTGACCACCAAGTCCATAATGATGGAAATGCCTCGCTTCTTGCCTTCAGCGATCAACTCTTCCATATCTTCCATCGTTCCAAAAATAGGATCAATGGCATAATAATCGGAAATATCGTAACCCTGGTCAATAAAAGGACTCTTGTAAATAGGGGATAACCAGAGAATATCAATCCCTAAGTCTTGAAGGTAATCGAGTTTCTCCGTGATTCCTTTTAAATCCCCAACACCATCTCCATTGCTGTCTTTGAAGCTTTTTGGGTAGATCTGATAAGCGACCTTCCCCTTCCACCAGTCTTTTTCCATGTTTTGTCTCCTTAAAATGAAAGAGACCGAGACACATTGTCTCAGTCTCTATAGCGCCAGTAGGTATTAGTATACTGTCTTTTCAGTTTCTTTGTCGAAGAAGTGAGCTTTGTTCAAGTCAAATCCAAGTTCGATGGTTGCACCTGTTTCAAGGTAGTCACGCGCATCTACTTTAGCGATGAATTCGTTGTCACCAACTTGACAGTACAAGTGAGATTCAGAACCAAGCAATTCAGATACAGAGATCGTTGCTTTTACTACTGATTCTGGGAAAGTTTCAAGGAATGCAGCTTCTGTATTCACGTCTTCTGGACGGATACCAAAGATCAATTCTTTACCATCATAGCCTTTTTCTTTCAAGACTTTCAAAGCACCTTCTGGAACTTTCAAATTCAAGCCGTTAGTAACGATGTGTCCACCTTCCAACTTCACGTTAATGAAGTTCATGGCAGGGCTTCCGATAAATCCAGCTACGAATTTGTTAACAGGGTTCTTGTACACTTCTTGCGGAGAACCAATTTGTTCCACACGTCCAATTGTACCAGTACCAGCTGGGTTTTTAGTAGCAGACATGATAACGATACGGTCAGCCAATGTCATCGCTTCTGTTTGGTCGTGGGTTACATAGATTGTTGTAGCACCGATACGGCGGTGGATTTTCGCGATTTCAGCACGCATGGATACACGAAGTTTCGCATCCAAGTTTGACAAAGGTTCGTCCATCAAGAACACTTTTGCATCACGGACAATGGCACGTCCCATAGCCACACGTTGACGTTGACCACCAGAAAGGTCAGCTGGTTTACGATCCAAGAATTCTTTCAAGCCAAGGATTTCAGCTGCTTCTTGTACACGTTTGTCGATATCTTCCTTGCTGTATTTACGCAATTTCAAACCAAATGCCATGTTATCGTACACAGTCATGTGTGGGTAAAGAGCGTAGTTTTGGAATACCATGGCAATATCACGGTCTTTAGGTGCTACGTTGTTTACAACAGTACCATCGATCGAACATTCACCTTCTGTGATGTCTTCAAGACCAGCGATCATACGAAGAGTAGTTGATTTACCACATCCTGAAGGACCTACGAAAACGATAAATTCTTTGTCTTTGATGTCCAAGTTGAAGTCTTCAACTGAGTAGTGTTCGCTATTTGGATATTTTTTATAAATGTGATTAAGATTCAATTCTACCATGATGGTACTCCTTTGATTTTTATAGTTCTATTGTAAATGAAAACGTTTTACAAATCTATGGCAAGTCTCACAAAAAAGAAAAAGAGTTTTGTGCAAGTTGCACAAAACTCTAGATTGATTCCGTTTAAATCACATCTTGTAAGACCAAATGATAGCACAGGGCTAGATCTGTCAGATTTTTCAACTGAAGACCCGTCAACTCCTCCCACTTATCAATCTTGTATTGGAGCGAATTGCGGTGGAGATAGAGTTGTTGGGCGGCCTTGGTTACGACTGCCCCATTGTCCCAAAGAGCAACAATGATGTCTTGCAATTGATCTTGACTTTCAATCAACTGATATAAGCTTGCTTTGATCGGGGTGAGATCCAGATCTGCCTGCTCGATTCCCCAAAGATAGAGTTGGGAAAAGCGATAGACACCTTGATGGCCTTCTCGAATCCAAGCTCGAAAGACCGCCTGTTCTGCTCGGATGACAGGAGACACTTTCCCGTCTTTAGACTCGATCCATACTTGCCCGACCAGGATAGATAAACGAATATTGAAGTCATACTCCATGGCAGAGACGGTATCTTTTAAGATATCGGCCACAGGCAAAGTCTGGTCTTGGTCCAGAATGAGCACATAATCTTGTCCGCTCAGTTGCAAGGTTGCTCGGAAGTTGGGCAAGAGTGTCTGCATCATCTCTAACCAAGAAGCTGTCCCTTCCGCTGTTGAGTGCGAGATGTGGCAATAGACGAGCTGCATTTTTTTGATGACTTGAGGGGCTTCTCCCTTTCCATCGATCAAGTACTGGTACCAAGGATTAGGGGCAACCTCTTCTTCACCGCCCAACCAGGAAATCAATTGTTTTTCTCGCTCGGTTAGCTCTTCTTCCTTCAGCAGCAACCATTGATGAGCCTGAAGGGGAATGGCTACATAACCAGCTGGTGGATTGGCTTGATCCGTCACCTCTGCATGAGGAAACCACTCTCTGATATTTTTCACTGCTTTGTTCCTTCTTCTACTTGCTGGATGCACCAGTCAATCAGCTCTTCTAGACGAGAGAGTTCCCCCGTCATATGGAGATAACCCATGACAGCCTCAAAGCCCGTCGACATCCGATAAGTCACGACATCGGCATTTTTGGCCTTGGTATGGCTATTGGTATTGCGACCGCGCTTGTAGATCTCCAACTCTTTTTCCGTCAGAATTTCTTGCTCCAGCATGCTTTCAATCAAGCTGGCCTGAGCTCTAGCAGAGACATAGCGGGTGGCAGCCTGGTGAAGCTTATTGGGCTTGGTCATCCCTTGAAAAATCAGGTGTCTGCGAATATACATGGAATAGACCGCATCTCCCTCAAAGGCAAGGGCAATCCCATTGATTAGATTGACATCAATCACGTGTCCACCTTACACCTTCTTTTGTATCCAAGAGCTTGATTCCTTGCGCAGCCAATTGATCGCGAATGGCATCTGCTCGCGCAAAATCTTTCTTAGCCCGCGCTTCCTGACGTTCAGCGATCAAGGCTTCAATATCTGCATCCAAGACTTCTTCGACAAAGACCACTCCAAAGACTTCTAACATCTTGGTCAAGGCATCCTTGACTTCTTGATTGTAGTGACCAGAATTGATCCATTTAGCCAATTCAAAGACGACGGTAATCCCGTTTGCCGCATTGATATCTTCATCCATAGCCGCGATAAACTTGTCCACAAAGCCTTGCAAATCAGCTGGATCTACTTCTCCTGTGAACGGTTGCTCATAGGTATTTTTCAAATACTTGAGGTTGGTTTCCGCATCGCGCACCGCTTTTTCTGTGAAGTTAATGGGCTTGCGATAGTGCTGAGTCGCAAAGAAGAAGCGAAGCACTTGGCCGTCGATAGTCTTCAATGCATCATGCACAGTGATAAAGTTTCCTAAGGACTTAGACATTTTGACATTATCGATATTGACAAAGCCATTGTGCATCCAGTAATTGGCAAAAGTTTTTCCAGTCTTAGCTTCTGATTGAGCGATTTCATTGGTATGATGAGGAAACTCAAGGTCAGCTCCACCACCGTGGATATCAATAGTATCCCCTAAAATCCCCGTTGACATGACTGAACACTCGATGTGCCAACCAGGACGACCAGGTCCCCAAGGGCTGTCCCAAGAAATCTCTCCTGGTTTGGCAGCTTTCCAGAGGGCAAAGTCGACTGGATTTTCCTTGCGAGCTGTTTCTTCATCTGTCCGACCTGAAGCGCCTAGTTCCAAGTCTTCTAGAGTTTTATTGGCTAACTTAGCATAGTTGTGGGATTTTTCCACACGGAAATAAACATCCCCTTGGCTCTCATAGGCATAGCCTTTTTCGATCAAGTCAGCGACAAACCGAATGATATCATCCATAAACTCAACCACACGAGGGTGGCGGGTTGCAGGTTTCACACCAAGAGCCGTCACATCCTCACGAAAAGCCGCAATGTACTTGTCTGCCACTTCCTGAGGCGTGATGCCTTCTTCTTTGGCACGGTTAATGATCTTATCATCCACATCTGTAAAGTTGGAAATGTAGGCAACTTCGTAGCCACGATACTCAAAGTAGCGACGAATCGTGTCAAAGGCCACCGTTGAGCGGGCATTCCCTACGTGGATATAGTTGTAAACCGTTGGCCCACAAACATACATGCGGACCTTTCCTTCCTCGATGGGGATAAATTCTCGCAAATCACGAGACATGGTATCATAAATTTTTAACACGCTTCATTTCCTTTCTGTTTTTAGATTTCGAATCTATATTCTCATTTTTCCAACTCTAACGCAATATCGACAGCAATCTTAAAGAAAGTCATAGCATCTGCTTTTCTATCTTCACGTCTAGCATCCCATTCGTGATTGTGATGATCCACATAGTCAGCCGTGTAGAAAAATTGATAGACCTTGGCTTGTCGATATTGAGCCCAAGCCATGATAGCCGAAGCTTCCATATCTACAACTTTCGCTCCTGCTGCAAGTCTTCGTTTAACCTTAGCAGCTGTTTCACGATAGAAGGCATCTGTCGTCCAAGCTTTAGTCCGAATGTGCTCAATACCAGATTTGTTCAAAGCGTTCTCCAGAGTTGAGAGAAGCGCTTCATCATAAGAAATCTCATCACTTGCTGGAGCGTAGTGGTAACTTGTACCTTCATCACGTAGAGCTGAACTTGGTATAATAATTTTATCTGCTTGAATAGACTGATCTAGAACTCCACAAGAGCCCAGAACAATAAAGTTGTTAAAACCTCTCGCTTTGAGTTCTTCTAAGAAACCCACAACCATTGGAGCTCCAATAGTAGCCATAGCAACTGCAAGTTTAAGTCCATCTACTTCATAGATATACCATGGAAATTTGCCATTTAGGTTGGTGAGATAACCACCTTCATAGACTCCGTCTATCTGCTTGACTCTTTCCACTATCTCTCCATTAAAAGACAGAATAATAGTGTCACAAATTTCTCCACTACTAAGAAGGCTTCGATCAGTTGGCTCTATCACAGCAGGTACATTTTCAAATTCTTCTAGTAACATTTATTCACTCTTTCCTATCTAGATAAACCGCCTGAGTCTGTTTGATAAAGCCAATCTTTTCATACAAGCGTTTGGCACCTACATTGCTATCTTCCACTGCAATCTGAAATTCCTTATCATTTTGCTCAATGAGTTGGTTGATGAGGGATTTTGCCAGATAGCTTCCGTAACCTTGCCCACGATAGACTTCAGCAATCGCAAGTCCATAAAGGTAATTGCATTTTCCAGATACATCGACCGTACAAACGCCAATCACTTGACCTTCTTTGAGTAATATGTACAGCAGACTATCAGGATCCTTCAAAGCCTCTGAAATGTATCTGTGGCTCACTTCCGGTGCTTCAACTTCATCTGAAAACGTCTGATGATGGAGCTGGGCAATGGCTTCAAGATAAGAAGGTTCTGCCAAGAGCACATCGACATCCGAACGAGAATCTAATGCATAAGCGGTTCGATCACGTCCTAACCAGGTTTCTGTTTCGTCATCCTCAACCAGTCCCCAATTGCTGGCAAAATCAGGATGATTCTCTAGAAAAATACGCTCTGTCTGAAAAGTCACAGACTCAATTGGATAAGATGCCGTTTCTTTCTCAAAACTTCTATACAAAGCACGCGCAATTCCCTGCCGACGGTGATTAGGGTGGACCAGGATCGCCACATCCACATCTGGGTCATCCGCATAGACGGTTAATAGGCCAACAAGTTCACCTTTTTCATAATAAAGGAAAAAGGCCGGCATATCGGGGTCAAAATTGAGCATATTGGAGAGATAAGGATCCCGAAACGTTCCGTCATACTTCTGACAGGTGGCAATAAGGGCCTTTGCTTCCAGTAGTTGGTGGTCATTCAATGTATTGGTTGATTGAATCACGTAGCGATCTCCTTACAAGCTCGAAGACCGATGGCTGGCTTCCTTGGCATGCTCCAGCTTGTTCATGTAGTATTCCCGTTTTTCTTCTTCTTGATGAATGACTGGTTCATCTTTTCGACCGTGCACCCGCACAATCTTGGCAGGAACACCGACAACGGTCACATCACTTGGTACATCTGAGACGACGACAGCTCCTGCTCCGACTTTGGCCTTGGCTCCGATTTCCACTGGGCCGATGACTTGAGCATGAGCGGAAACCAAGGCTCCCTCACGTACCGTTGGATGGCGTTTGCCGACATCCTTTCCTGTTCCCCCAAGGGTCACCCCATGGTAGAGCATAACGCCTTTTTCAACAATGGCTGTTTCCCCGATAACGAGGCCCGCTCCATGGTCGATAAAGACACCAGAAGCAATGGTCGCTCCTGGATGGATTTCAATCTGGGTCCAAAAACGCCAGAACTGACTATGCATCCGCGCCAAGAGCTTAAAGCCATGGTTCCACAAAAAGTGGGAAACACGGTGAGCTGCCAGTGCTTTGACGCCCGGATAGGTCAAGAGGACCTCCAGCGAGGTACGCGCTGCTGGGTCATTTTCTTTTACAATATCGATGGTTTCACGCCACCATCCCATACCGTGCTCCTCCTTTTCTAATGCTTATTCTGAATCTTTTTGTGTAATAGTAAAGTCTTTTTTAGGTTTGTGGTCTTTGTTGTGGTGACGAGGACGGTCGCCATGGCGATGAGTTTTTTCACCTTTTTCCTCGCTGTTTTCTGCTTTTGGCGGACGTGGCAATAGTGCCTTCATAGAAGCATCGACACGACCTTTTTCGTCAATCTTGATAATCTTGACATCCACTTCATCGCCAATCGCTACCAAGTCTTCGACACGGTTGGTACGCGTCCAAGCCATTTCAGAAATGTGAACGAGGGCATCCGTCTTGTCAAAGAGGTTGACAAAGGCACCAAATTTCTCGATCCGAACCACTTTGGCATGGTAGACTTCATCCACTTTGGCTTCACGCACCAAACCAGCAATGATTTCTTTGGCACGGTTGATGGCATCTTGGTCGCTCGAGTAGATCGATACGTTCCCTTCTTCGTCGATATCAATCTTAACGCCTGTTTCTGCGATGATCTTATCGATGGTTTCTCCACCCTTACCGATGACAATCTTGATCTTGTCGACATCAATCTTGATGGTATCAATTTTCGGAGCAGTTGGCGCCAATTCTGGACGCACTTCTGGAATGGTTGCTTCGATGACATCAAGGATTTCAAAACGTGCTTTCTTGGCTTGAGCAAGCGCTTCTGTCAAGATTTCTGCAGTGATCCCTTGGATCTTGATATCCATTTGAAGGGCGGTAATCCCGTCACGAGTCCCAGCAACCTTAAAGTCCATATCTCCAAAGTGGTCTTCCAAACCTTGGATATCTGTCAATACGGTATAGTTGTTTCCATCTGAGATCAGACCCATGGCAATACCAGCTACTGGGGCCTTGATCGGCACACCACCAGCCATAAGGGCAAGTGTTCCCGCACAGATAGAAGCTTGAGATGAAGAACCGTTTGATTCTAAGACTTCTGCTACCAAACGGATGGCATATGGGAATTCTTCCAAGCTTGGCAATACTTGAGCAAGGGCACGCTCACCGAGAGCACCGTGACCAATTTCACGACGACCTGGTGCACCGTAACGTCCAGTTTCCCCTACAGAATATTGTGGGAAGTTGTAGTGGTGCATAAAGCGTTTCTTGTACTCAGGATCCAAACCATCGATGATTTGCGTTTCACCCATTGGTGCCAAGGTCAAGACAGAAAGGGCTTGCGTTTGTCCACGCGTAAAGAGACCTGAACCGTGCACGCGAGGAAGGTAGTCGACTTGTGCATCCAAAGGACGGATTTCATCGACCTTACGACCATCTGGACGAACCTTGTCTTCTGTGATCAAACGGCGCACTTCTGCGTGTTCCATTTGTTCCAAGATTTCAGCCACATCCCGCATGATGCGATCAAACTCTTCGTGGTCGGCATATTTTTCTTCGTAAACAGCTGTGACTTGGTCTTTGACTGCTTGAGTCGCAGCTTCACGCGCCAATTTTTCTTCAACTTGAACCGCTTTTTGAAGGTCACTGTTGTAGGCTGCGATGATTTCAGCCTGCAAGTCAGCATCTACATGAAGCAATTCCACTTCTGCTTTTTCTTTACCGACTGCCGCAACGATTTCTTCTTGGAAGGCAATCAATTCTTTAACGGCTTCGTGCCCTTTCAGAAGAGCTTCCAACATGATTTCTTCTGACAATTCTTTGGCACCAGACTCTACCATGTTGATAGCGTGTTTGGTACCAGCCACTGTCAATTCAAGAAGCGATTGTTCTGCTTGTTCTTGAGTAGGGTTGATGATGATTTCCCCGTCAACATAGCCTACTTGGACCCCAGCGATTGGTCCGTCAAACGGAATATCTGAGATAGAAAGTGCCAAGGATGAACCAAACATGGCTGCCATTGGTGCAGATGCATTTTCATCGTAAGAAAGGACTGTGTTGATGACTTGCACTTCGTTACGGAAACCTTCCGCAAACATTGGACGGATCGGACGGTCGATCAAACGCGCTGTCAAAGTCGCATCTGTTGAAGGACGTCCTTCACGTTTCATAAAGCCACCAGGAAATTTCCCAGCCGCATACATTTTTTCTTCGTAGTTGACTTGAAGTGGGAAGAAATCCCCAGTTGCCATTTTCTTAGACATGACAGCTGCCGTCAAGACAGTTGACTCACCATAACGCACGACAACAGAGCCATTTGCTTGCTTAGCAACCTGACCAGTCTCTACGATTAACTCACGACCCGCAAAAGTCGTTTGAAACACTTGTTTTGTCATTTTAATCCCCTTTGGATTGATAAAATTATACGACTTGCCTACAAAAATCAGGATACAAAGGGCGTGAAGAATCCCGTATGAAAATAGGAGATTGACGCAGTGTGCCACACACACCAGGAAATCTATCTTTTTCACTAGGGATTTAGCCCGTGTTCAACTATCAAGATACCAAGGCCACCCAACTCAACGAGATAGGAATTTCAAGAGCCTTTCTGTTTGTTATATCCTCATCTTTGTATCCAAGCACGTATACCTTTTATTTTAACATATTCAAGCCCAAAAGAAAAAGGCTTTGAGGGCCTTTTTCTGTGAATCTTCCGCAAGTTCTATATAAAAATTTTAGAGCTAGATATAGCTTCTGATTATTTTTACGATTTCACAAATTCAGTGCTGTCGACATAAAAGCGTGTTTTGTGGGTTCCACCCTTGTAGTTCTTGTTGTTGCGTTTCAAGACAAAACGTCTGTAAGGGTCGGAAGTGCCTTGGATAGTCGTTGTCACTTCAACTGAATCTTCATTGATTACCCATTCATCTGGTGAAGGAATCTCCATCGGTGGCATCGCTCCGCCACGACCACCAGGTACAATTTCGTAGAAGGCCTTGTCTTTTGTCGAATAGATCCAGCCGTCTTTCTTTTCGTTTGTTAGTTGGATCAGCTGGTCTTGTGAAAGGCTACGTATAGAGTCCGAGGTCTCTTCAGCATTCAATTTATCAATGACATCTTGCAAATTATAAGTTCCCGGCGTGTAGGTATTGTAGTAATCAATGAACATGTCTTGCGAGTAGCCTTCAACTGCACTGTGATCATTGTTCAACTCCAGCAAACGAGTCGGTTGCACCTGAAGTGAATAAGTCAAAGACGCACTGTTTTCAATAATCGAATAGATATCCGCTTGGTCTGCTTTTGATAAGGTCCCAATGGCTTCTTTGTCTTGTTCATCTGACTTAGCTTCTTCTGTTTGCTCTTTTTCTTGGGCCTTGTCAGATGATTTTTTGACCGATGAAGCCCCTACCGGACTGTGCTTACGCTCATAGCGTTTTGGGGCGCAAGCTGCTAGGGAAAGCAAAAGGGCTGTAGCCAGCAAATATGTTCCAATTTTTTTCATGTTTGTCTCCTCATTTTTTAGTTCACACGGTAGTACAAATCGTTCCCATTCGTAGCATCACTCTTACTCCAGTAAATGGATTCACTGCCACCTTCTCTTGAAGGAATGAAAAGAATAGGCGTGTCATTCGTTGCCCCAGGCATCCGACTAACTCCGTGTAAATTGCCTTCCTTGAAGTAAAAACCAGAAAATTGAACACCATTGACAGCACTACCATTGACCTTCACAATTCCTTGCGCATCAAACTCAATGCTCGTACCGTACTTATTTTTCCAAACTCCCGCTACACTTGAGAAATTTCCAGCTTTTATTTCATCTAGATTCATCTCAGTGCTTGTTTTGGCAGGAGCAGGAGCTGATTCGGCATTTCCATCCACACGCGTTGTGAATTCAAGGGCGATCCAGCCTTGTCCAGATTCAAGCTTGCCCCAAGTATGACCATCTGCCTCTACGGTTTCCGTAATGGTGTGAGTCCCTTTTGCGATCATTCCTGCAGATGGAGCTGACGTCGAGGGCTCTTTACGAATTCGAAGATCCGACACACTGACTTGTACTTGGAAGCTTTCTGATTTTTTCTCTTCTGCTTTAGCTGTTGATTTGGAGTCTCCTGAACCATCAAAGGTTTTCCAGTCAAGCTTAGTGAGCTCCAACTGCTTGGCTGAAATCCCAAGAACTTGTTCTGCTGTTTGGTTTCCACCAATTTGAATGGTTGCTTTCTTTTCTTCCTTGGCTTCCCCTTTTCCTAGCGAATAAAGGGTTAATTCCATTTCTGGATTAAGGGATTGCCAAGTAGCATAAACGATTTGCCCATTGTCAAAAACTTCTAAACTAGAGCGATAGCCACCTGCAGAAGCCACATAGGCTACGTGGAGCAAGGTTGGCTGGTTATCTTTCAAATAATACACAGCAGCAATCGTTTTGCCATCCCCAATCAGCAGTTCATCATTACCATCACGATTAAGATCCTCAAAAGCATATTGCCACTCATTGGTGCTTCCAAGTGTTTGAAGGTTAAAGACATACGCATATTCTTCTGAAGTTGCTTCGATCTTCTTTAGTTCATTTTGTAAAGCTGTTTGGTCCTTAGTATTAATGGCAACCGCATAAGATTTATAGCGATCTAATACATCTTGATAATACTTCTGACCTGTATCTTTCTTCTCTTTTTTAACTGATGATGACGTTGCTGTCTTTGGTTTGCTTTGGCGTTCATAGCGTTTGGGCGTACAAGCCACCAGAGCTAGAACGGACGCACCCGCCAGTAGTGAAATCATAACCTTTTTCATAAAAACCTCCTCATATCTATCCTAGTATATCAAAAATGGTCAGTTTTTCCAGCTCTTTTCAAGATTTTTACATAAGCATTTTCCCCTCTCCCTCTATGTTTCTGTCCTATTTTCTGCTATACTTAAGGAAGAATACCGATCAAAAGGAGAACATTATGGAATTAAAAAAACGTTCTGAATTTCCTGAGAACGAACTCTGGGACCTCACAGCCCTCTACCAAGACCAGGAAGACTTCTTGCGCGCCATTGAAAAAACACGTGAAGAAATCAATGAATTTGTACGTAACTACAAGGGCAACCTCCACACCTTTGAAGACTTTGAAGCTGCCTTTGCGGTCTTTGAACAAATTCAGATCCAACTCAGCCACATTGGCAACTACAGCTTTATGCCCCAAACCACTGACTTCGGCGACGAAGCTTTTGCAGAGATTGCTCAAGCGGGGATGGATTTCGAAACTTGGGCCAGCGTTGAACTTTCCTTCTTTGATGATGCTTTGGTAGAAGCGGATGAAGAAGTCCTCGAACGTCTGGGACAACTCCCTCACCTCACTTTTGCCATTCGTCAGGCTAAAATTAAAAAAGCTCACTACTTGGGAGCTGATATCGAAAAAACGTTGACCAACCTGGGTGAAGTCTTCTACGGACCACAAGACATCTATACCAAGATGCGGGCAGGCGACTTTG
Source organism: Streptococcus sp. HMSC072G04 (assembly GCF_001813295.1). Taxonomy (GTDB): domain Bacteria; phylum Bacillota; class Bacilli; order Lactobacillales; family Streptococcaceae; genus Streptococcus. Next base: position 6,458 of record NZ_KV812021.1, on the reverse strand, counting down.
AAATGGCTGATTTCGAAGTGGATGGAAAAGTCTACAAAAATAGTTTTGTCACCTATGAAAACTTCTACCAAAACCATGAGAATGCGGAAGTCCGTGAAAAAGCCTTTCGTTCTTTCTCAGAAGGTCTCCGCAAGCATCAAAACACGGCTGCTGCTACCTATCTAGCCCAAGTCAAGTCTGAAAAACTGATTGCAGATATGCGAGGCTACGACTCTGTCTTTGACTATCTCTTAGCTGAGCAGGAAGTGGATCGGGCCATGTTTGATCGTCAGATTGACCTGATCATGAAGGACTTTGCTCCGGTCGCTCAAAAATTCCTCAAACACGTGGCCAAGGTCAACGGTCTTGAGAAAATGACCTTTGCTGATTGGAAGTTGGATTTGGACAGTGCGCTCAACCCAGATGTTACTATTGATGACGCTTATGACTTGGTCATGAAATCTGTGGCACCCCTTGGAGAAGAATATTCCCGCGAAATCGCCCGCTACCAAACCGAACGCTGGGTCGACTTTGCGGCCAATGAAGGCAAGGATTCCGGTGGTTATGCAGCTGACCCATACCGCGTCCATCCTTATGTCCTCATGAGCTGGACAGGACGCATGAGCGATGTCTACACCCTGATCCACGAAATCGGACACTCTGGTCAATTTATCTTCTCAGACAACAACCAAAGCTACTTCAACGCCCACATGTCGACCTACTATGTGGAAGCTCCTTCTACCTTTAACGAGCTCCTCCTCAGCGACTATTTGGAACACCAGTTTGACGACCCTCGTCAAAAACGCTTTGCCCTGGCTCACCGTTTGACAGATACCTACTTCCATAACTTCATCACCCACTTGTTGGAAGCAGCCTTCCAACGCAAGGTCTACACCTTGATCGAAGAAGGTGGCACCTTCGGCGCTAGCAAGCTCAACAGCATTATGAAGGAAATCTTGACCGAATTCTGGGGAGACGCCGTTGAAATCGATGATGACGCAGCCTTGACCTGGATGCGCCAAAGCCACTACTACATGGGGCTTTACAGCTACACCTACTCAGCAGGCTTGGTTATCTCAACAGCGGGTTACCTGCATTTGAAGAACTCCGAAAATGGAGCTAAAGATTGGCTGGACCTCCTCAAATCAGGTGGTAGCAAGACCCCACTTGAGTCAGCCATGATCATCGGAGCAGATATCTCAACTGACAAACCACTTCGCGATACCATCCAATTCCTTTCAGACACTGTGGATCAAATTATTGCCTACAGTGCAGAATTGGGAGAATAAGAACAATTTTCAGACTTAGTTTAATCTAAGTCTGATTTTTTTATTAAAATGTTACCAGTTAGTGATTGAAAGCGTTTTTATATTATGGTATGATTATTCTTGGATAAATATCCGAAGGGAGTAACATTATGAAAAAACGGTTGATTTTAACAATCTTAATTGCGTTATTATTTGGAGCTTGCTCAAATCAAAATGAAGCTTCTCAAAAAGAAACTGAAAAACAGGTAGGTTTCGTTCAAAAAGAAGAAAAAGCAAAAAAAGAACGCGACGAACAGGAGAAAGCAGAAAAAGAGAAAAAAGCAAAGGAGGAGCAAGAACGAAAAGAAAAAGAAGAGCGCGAGAAAAAGGCGAAAGAAGAACAGGAACGAAAAGAAAAAGAAGAGCGTGAAAAGAAAGAGGCTGAAGCAAAACAACTTGCTGCTCAAGCTGAAGCTGCCGTACAAGCCTTAGAAAACAATCAAGTAACAGAAAATATTGCCCCAGCCCAAGCTGCCATCGCAAATGTAGCGGACCAAGGAACAAAAGATCGCTTAACCTATCGTGTTGGATTAGTACAAAATGCCATTACTGTCAGAGCACAACAAGCTGCTGAAGCTGAACGAGCTCGACAAGCCGCAGCTGCGACACCTCAACCACAGCCTCAACAAGGCTTTGTATCACAACCTCAACAGGGCTCTTATCGAAATTGTAGTGAAGCTCGCGCTGCAGGGGCTGCACCACTACATAGAGGGGATCCTGGTTATAGTCCTCGCTTAGATAGAGATGGAGATGGACTCGCCTGTGAATAAGAAATTAGCTATTCTCATTTTGTCCATTTGCACAATCTCTCTTCTTGCTATCTTATACATGAATTTCAAAAAGAGAGAAATTATTACCCCAAATACATACCAGGAAGCGATGACTTACGTCAAAAAAATTCATCTATCTGAGGTACAAGAGAAAATCGACAACAAAGAAGATTTCCTCCTCTATATTGGTCGAGAATCATGTCCATACTGTCAAAAATTCGCTCCCAAATTAGCAGTTGCTATTCAAAAAACGAATCAGACCGTTTATTACCTGGATAACGACTCAAAGGAGCGAAAAGACATCACAGCCTTTGCACATGATATGAATATCAAGACGGTACCAAATTTGTCATCTTTTAAAAAAGGTAGTAAAGAAAACTATCTAAAAAAAGGTAGCAAATCAAGTATCGAAGAGATTATGGATCTCTTGACTCAATAAGCCAATTTTAAAATGTCAATACAAAAAGAGTAAGATAGAACGATTCGTTCCCATCTTACTCTTTTTTACTAACTCAACTCCGCCACAATGGCCTTAATTTGCGCTGCGGTATGCACTCCTGCTACTTGTTTAACAACCTGCCCATCTTTTTTAAAGAGCAAGGTTGGGATAGACATAATGCCGAAAGCACGCGCTGTTTCTGGATTTTCATCCACATCCATTTTTAGGATTTTTAACTCATCTTCTGAAAGTTCTTCCGATAATTTTTCTAAAATAAGAGCTTGCATGCGACATGGACCACACCAGGTTGCCCAAAAGTCTACTAAGACCAAGCCTTCTTTGGTTTCTGCTTCAAATGTTGCGTCTGTAATTGCTTTTGCCATTTTCTTTCTCCTTTAGTTTTGGTACTGCGTCAAATCTTGCTTCATCAAATAGAAGAAGACATCTCCGTAAGTCCCTTGGTAATCCAATTCATGCCCATTATAGGTCAGTTTCACAACAGGATAAAAATCTGCTACCCCAATCAAGCAGGCTTGTTGGGAGCGTTCAAACTCTTCATAGGAATCAAAATGCATGACTCTTTCTTGTTTTGCACCGTCTAGATATGTAATATCAATCATATCGATAACCTCTATTTCTTATGATGCATCAATTGTAACTCCATACATTACATCTGTCAAACAAAACGACTTCCTCAGAATGATGGATCTTGTGCGAAAAAAGATAACAAAAAGCCCTCTGAATTCAGAGAGCTCTATTCTTGCTGGATAAAACGTTTCTAGACAAGGCGACGAATCGAAGATTGTACCAGATTTCTTCTTAAAACAAAAAATCTCCCCGAAGGGAGATAGATCTGGTCTATTTTACCTTACGATGCTAGGAACCGAAGCCGAAGATTATACTCGAGTATATTCTATCAAAATTAACAAAAAAGCCCTCTGAATTCAGAGAGCTGTTTTGAGCTCGGGCTAAAATCAGGTGAAAACAAAAAAGCTACTCAACTAGAGTAGCCTTATTTTCAAGATATGCTCAATTGAACACGGCCTAAGCACTTGGCAAAAAAGATAAAATCTCCTAGAAGCTGAAGCTTCATCGTCAATTTTCCTATTTTTGCTTTGTGCTTTTGACGGCCTTTGTATCTTGAATTAACGACGAAGTCCAAGAGAGTTGATTAACTCACGGTAACGGTTAACGTCGTTTGTACGAAGGTAAGCCAACAAGTTACGACGGCGACCGATTTTCTTCATCAAACCACGGTAAGTAGCGTGGTCTTTTTTGTGTTGTTTGATGTGTTCGTTCAAGTGGTTGATTTCCCAAGTAAGGACAGCAACTTGTACTTCTACTGAACCAGTGTCACCTTCGTGACGTGCGTATTGTGCAATGATTTCATTTTTTTTCTCTTTTGAGATTGCCATGATAAGCTCCTTTTCTTTATGCTCTATCCGAGTGGCAGGTTTGGCATATCCTGCTACCAAGAAAGAGTTAGTTGTCTATTCGACCTTCTTATTCTACCAAGATTTCATCTTTCTGTCAAACACTTATGTTTCCTTCAAGATGAATGTTTAAGAGGGGTGCTTTTCTCTTTTCTAAAAAGAACCTTGGGAATTTGAACGGTTTGATGGATCATTCTTCAAGCAAGTTATTCAAAAAGACAAATATCTCTAGGATATTTGCCTTTTAACTATATAAATCTATTTATCTTTCCGTTTTCCACGCAAGAGCAAAACTAGAGCAAAAACTGCTAAGAGTGCACCGAGTATGATCAACCCATAAGCCACTACTTCACCCGTTGATGGGAGAATTTTTTTCTTTCCTTCTTTTGGTGTGGTTGGAGTTTCAGGTTTTTCCGGTGTGCTTGGCGGCGTTGTAGGAGGAGTTGTTGGCGGTGTACTTGGTGGTGTGGTAGGAGGTGTTGTTGGTGGGGTATGACGATTCGTTACCGTGAAACCATCAATGTCGCTTGTATAAGCAGCTACTGGATCCTCTGTAATCGTGTAGGCAATCTTCTTACCTTCCTTGTATACGGGTAGATCTGTAAAGCTTGCCTGCCAATTATCAGTAGCCGTGATTTCTTTTACAGCCACTTCTTGACTATCTGCAAGGAGACGAACTGTGATTTTTTCAGGACGAAGACCCTCTTTATTGTCTACATCATCCCAGATCTTCTTGACTGCTACTTCTGTAACTTCTGGTGTACGAGTGTTGGTAATATTGGTTCCTTCAATAGTTGTTTCATAGCCTTCAACAGGTTCTTCTGAAACAGTATAGGCAATGACATTTCCAGCATCATCGACCACATCGAGATTATCAAAATGATAGGCCCAAGTTCCTGTAGCATCTGGTTTCACTTCTTTAGAAGCGACCTTGACACCATTTGCTAGGAGATTGACTGTGATTTTTGATGGACGCTTGCCATCTTGGTTGTCATTATCATTCCATGTCTTTTGGCCTGAGACACTTGTCTTTTCTTTTTGGTTCACAAGATCACGAGAAATCGCGAGGTCATTTCCAAAATCATCCTTGCTGATCTTGATAGGTTCTTCAGAGAGAACATAGCCTGTTGGAGCTTGAATTTCTTGAACCGTATAAGCTTGTTTGATCAAACCAGTAATGGTGCCAACACCATTCTCATCAGTTTCGATGGTTCCCACTTGCTCACCTGTATCATCTGCTGTCACTGCAAAGATAGCACCTGCAAGCGCTTGACCATTTTCACCTTTTTTGTGAATAGTGAAGGAGTATTTCTCACCATTGAAGTCTCCATCAAGGAACTGATACAGAACGTTTGCAACCTTATTTTGCTCCTTGATTTCTTTGGCTGTCATAGTAGCATTGTTTTTGTAGGATGTATTGATGGCTGGGACCTTGTCAAAATAGACATCATAGCGAATCGTCATCCCTTGTTCTGGAGCTAGATCTCCGATATGAACGGTTAAAGAACGACCATCAGCACTAACAACAGGGGAATAATTCTTGGTTACATTTGTAGTATTCCGCAGATGATAGGCACCATCTCCATCACTGATCTTCCAAGTTCCTGTATGGATGTTAACAGAATCTACCTTGATTCTGCCATCAGTGAAAGCTAATTTGTCCTTAATATCAATATTATGAAGGGCTGTGTGGCCTTGATTGATATTCAAGGTATAGGTCAATTTTAATTTATCATATGAATTAGTCCATCCCCATTTGCTAAAGACTTCTGGAGTCGGTGGATACTTGCCTGGATTGACCCCTTTATAATCGATCTTTCCACCTGAAATAATATCCTTATTAACTTTGAGAGTGAAATCAATCGTTTTTTGTCCTTTGACGACTTGGTGATCCACACGAGCAAAGAAACGCAGTTTCCCTGTTACATTGGCCATTCTTTCAGGATAATCTGTATAGGTTACGGTGATGATTTTTCTTTGATCATCTACCGATGCTGTCGCAACCTTTTGACCACTTGGATCCAGCAGGTCAATGGTGTCCGTTTCAAAGACCTTAAAGCCATCTCCAAGTTGGATAACGGTCTGATCTCCCGCTTTTACACGTCCATTTGGCAACACAAAGTTTGCTTCAACTTGAAAACTCTCCCAAACACCGAGTGGATCTGTAATCGCTCCACCAGTTGATTTCGAGATGTTTACAGATGTCACAACATCATTGATCGTATCTGCATGGACTTTAGCTGGACTATTGGGTTTGGCAAATCCTAAAGCCGCTAGTAAAAATAGGGCAACTGTTGTCACAACAGAATAGAGCCACTTTTTCATAAACGATTTTTCTCCTTTTTCTACGTTTACTAGATAAGGTATGTGAGTCGAAAAATTATCACTACATATTGTGAATTTATACACAACCTATCTTTTTTCATTATAAACAATTTGCTTTGATAGTACAAGCAATTAAATTCATTTTTTGTCTTTTCAGTTCATTTTCTTGATACAAATCATGACCACCCGTCAAACGGGTGGTTTG
>NZ_KV812020.1 GCF_001813295.1 Streptococcus sp. HMSC072G04 | reverse complement strand
TCAGAGGTTGAGACAGACTCGGATGCAGAAACTGATTCAGAAGTTGAAACTGATTCAGATACAGAAACTGACTCGGATGTCGAGACTGATACTGATTCGGACGTTGATGCTGACTCCGATGCAGAGGCTGATTCAGACGCAGAGGCTGACACTGACTCAGACGTTGATACTGATTCAGATGTAGACACTGATTCAGAAGTTGACGCTGACTCAGACGCAGAAGCTGATTCGGATGTTGAGACTGACTCGGATGTTGACACTGACTCAGACGTTGATGCTGACTCGGACGCAGAGGCTGATTCAGAGGTTGAGACAGACTCGGATGCA
>NZ_KV812019.1 GCF_001813295.1 Streptococcus sp. HMSC072G04 | reverse complement strand
ATTATTTGTCTAACTTTTTGGGGTCAGTACATAACCGCCATGACCTATCTTATAAAGATAGCGAGCGATTCATGTTAGTGATCCGAGAAGCAATCTTTAGCAGGATTGCCTGCAACGACATTCTTATCGTGATAATGATACTCCCATACAGTCAATAGTCCGAGCGTGATAAAACCGTCGCAGGCAATGAGTATGGCTACATGAGAACCATGCAGGGGTGGAACTCCCGTGAGCTTTGCTAAAGCTGTTCGATTGCTGGTAAAACAACTTTTATGAAATCCAAATAAGTGATTTGGAAAGGAGGATTTTATGAAGCAGACTGACATTCCTATTTGGGAACGTTATACCCTAACCATTGAAGAAGCGTCAAAATATTTTCGTATTGGCGAAAACAAGCTACGACGCTTGGCAGAGGAAAATAAAAATGCAAATTGGCTGATTATGAATGGCAATCGTATTCAGATTAAACGAAAACAATTTGAAAAAATTATAGATACATTGGACGCAATCTAGCGTCGCCAAAGGGTCTTGTATATGATAAAATAGTATTAAGTCGTATCAAGGCTCTTTCCATAAAGGAAAGGAGCAAATGCCATGTCAGAAAAAAGACGTGACAATAAAGGTCGAATCTTAAAGACTGGAGAGAGCCAACGAAAAGACGGAAGATACTTATACAAATATATAGATTCATTTGGAGAACCGCAATTTGTTTACTCGTGGAAACTTGTGGCTACAGACCGAGTACCAGCAGGAAAGCGTGATTGTATCTCACTTAGAGAGAAAATCGCAGAGTTACAGAAAGACATTCATGATGGTATTGATGTTGTAGGAAAGAAAATGACACTCTGCCAGCTTTACGCAAAACAGAACGCTCAAAGACCAAAGGTTAGAAAAAACACTGAAACTGGACGCAAATATCTTATGGATATTTTGAAGAAAGACAAGTTAGGTGTAAGAAGTATTGACAGTATTAAGCCATCAGACGCTAAAGAATGGGCTATTAGAATGAGTGAAAATGGTTATGCTTATCAAACCATCAATAACTACAAACGTTCTTTAAAGGCTTCATTCTATATTGCTATACAAGATGATTGTGTTCGGAAGAATCCATTTGACTTTCAACTGAAAGCAGTTCTTGATGATGATACTGTCCCTAAGACCGTACTAACAGAAGAACAGGAAGAAAAACTGTTAGCCTTTGCAAAAGCTGATAAAACCTACAGCAAAAATTATGATGAAATTCTGATACTCTTAAAAACAGGTCTTCGTATTTCAGAGTTTGGTGGTTTGACACTTCCAGATTTAGATTTTGAGAATCGTCTTGTCAATATAGACCATCAGCTATTGAGAGATACTGAAATTGGGTACTACATTGAAACACCAAAGACCAAAAGTGGCGAACGTCAAGTTCCTATGGTTGAAGAAGCCTATCAAGCATTTAAGCGAGTGTTAGCGAATCGAAAGAATGATAAGCGTGTTGAGATTGATGGATATAGTGATTTCCTCTTTCTTAATAGAAAGAACTATCCAAAAGTGGCAAGTGATTACAACGGCATGATGAAAGGTCTTGTTAAGAAATACAATAAGTATAACGAGGATAAATTGCCACACATCACTCCACATAGTTTGCGACATACATTCTGTACCAACTATGCAAATGCAGGAATGAATCCAAAGGCATTACAGTACATTATGGGACATGCTAATATAGCCATGACGCTGAACTATTACGCACATGCAACATTCGATTCTGCAATGGCAGAAATGAAACGCTTGAATAAAGAGAAGCAACAGGAGCGTCTTGTTGCTTAGTAGTACAAATGAATTTACTACTTATTTACCACTTCTGACAGCTAAGACATGAGGAAATATGCAAAGAAACGTGAAGTATCTTCCTACAGTAAAAATACTCGAAAGCACATAGAATAAGGCTTTACGAGCATTTAAGAAAATATAAAAAGATAATTAGAAATTTATACTTTGTTTCAAAGAAAAATATGGCTTTTAGCTATTAGAGCCTGCGATTCTTGGGTAACCAAATGTCATATCGAGGTTATCTTCCTCGTAATTTTTGATCAATTCCCAGAAATCTGCAACTGATAACGCTGCAACTGATTCATGCCAATTGAATTTAAAAAACAAATCTAAGAGAAATTTGATTACTTGATGGGTTTTGGCTGTTTGTTCTACAGTATCAAATGTAATCAAAATTTTCTCACACAACGGATCAATTAATTCAATTTCAATACTATCATTTACAAAATTGAATGATACTTCTTGATCTTGATCATTCAAGATTGAAATATACTGATCCTCATCAAATGTTGAATAAAACATTCTAATATTGATTTCTTCATTGCAATTAATTAACTCTGAAATATATTGTTGAGTTAAAAAAACCACATACTTTTTATAGGTTTTCATTTTGTTTTCCTCCAATTATTTTTTTAGAAAAAGATTTTTTTATCCCTAGATTTACGGTGGCCTTACTCTCTTTAATATTATTAAATGATTTGGCTTTAGCATCTTCTACCTCCTTTTTTGAGGAACAAAAAAAGACAGTTCACCACTGCCTTTTTTTCTTCACTATTATTATGCCATTTTTTTGTAAAAATAAAAAAACGATTTTTCAAAAAAGGTACTGACTCCAAAAGTTTTATTCTTACTGCCTAGCTTTTGGGTAGCAGTTCATAATCTGATAGTGGTTTTATAATATTTTTTTATCTATCAAGAATAACTTTATATCTCCTCTTGTGTCCTCAGAACCACACCAACGACATTTTTGAAAATTATCCGTTTCATCAACATCAGAACTATATCATGATATGTATCAGCCAATTTTTTTAAAGGTTCTTTTAATGTATTTTTGATTTGCTGTTCTAACATAAATCTATCCTCAATTTTATTTTTCTATGTTGATTTCATTGACAGGATTACTTTATCATATCCTATGGACAAATAATGTCAATGTTCATTAAAATACTAACTTATTTCTCCCTAATTCTTTAAAATATCTTCCTGAGTTTTATGTTCTTAATATTTTACAACCAATTTTTACTATAAAGTCTTATAGCAATTTAAATATTGATTGAAACTTTTTAACACACTTAGTTCAAATACTTCTTAAAAAATACGTTCGTTTTTCTTACAAATCTTTTATATTTTACCACAAAAACACACTGAAACACTTGTTCTCAATGTATTTATTTCATATTAGGATAATTTCTTCAGCAAGCTAAAAAATTTATCGTTTGCTCAATATCTTCCTACTTTTTTGGTGATTACAATCGATAAGTTTTGGAATTCTCTTCGACATTTGAAAAGGACACTATCAATAATTAAATTAATTTAAACATATCAGACACATCTTGAATTTAAAATTTTTTACACGTATTAAAAAAATGTGATGATTTTAATTACTTTTTGAGATTTCTGATTTTCAATCTATATAAGAAACTTTAGTGCATTTACCTTCGAATACCATTTCAATTAATTCTGTTCTTATGTTACGTCGTTGACTTTTCTGTGTGTTTAGCGTTGACAGAAACGTATGTGTAAGTCACGCTAAACACACAGTCCGAAGTAAAACCGAATAACACAAAAAAGAAAAAATTTATTTTTTAGAATCATCAATTTATGGCATACTATTAGTAACTAAAGATTGATTAAGTAGAGACGTAACTAATATAGCTACGTTTTTTTATGTTTAAAAGGAGGTAGCTATCGTGGAAACAGCAGGTTTAAGCCGGGTTAGGAAAGAACCAGTTTTTGTATATCATTAACTTAAAAAAATAAAAGTGTAAATAATAGAAGCAATGTCAACAGCAGTTTAAGAAGATTTTTTAATTGGAACAAAGTAAAGAATAAAAGTATAAAAAAGAAAGTAAATAGCAAAAGTCTAAAAATCAAATACAAAAAACTAGCTTAACTCAGTCGCTAAATTAAAAGCATTTAAACCTGAAAAAGAGTAAAAAGAAAAAACAACAGATTTTTATCTGCAAGATGGAACTCTACATCTTATTTGAATTGAGTCAACTTGTCATGTTGTAAATGACCTGGTTATCTTCTTAACCATAATTAAGAAGCGCCCTCAGCAAAGGGAAGATACTACATCAGTGAATATAAGCTTAAGTCACTGCACTACTTCAACTTGAATTAAAAAGACCTTAAGAATTTTCTTAAGAACTTCTTTAAAAGTAGACAATATACATATAGAAAGGAAAGAACTATGGCAAAGAAGAGACGTAGTCGTGCTGAACGACGAGAAGCTAAAGAGAAAGCTAAGAAACGACAGATGGATTCTCTAACAACTTTTGAGGGTCGGAAACAATACGTCCAATCAAAAGGATTGACTAATCTAGTCACGCGCTTTAAAAAAGGAAAAGGTATCAAGCGAAATGAATCCAAAAAAACTGGCGAAGATATTTATTTAATTCATACAGACCGAACCTTACACAATTACGCTGGATCCTGGAGCAGATTCGCTTCCTTTGTCGCCGCAACAACTACTGCCGAAGATTTACAAGCTCTTGAGATATCTAACTCTATAGATGGATGGATTGACTTGGTAAATCAATACTTAGAACATTGTAAGAAATCAGGGCTTTCTGCTCCTACTCAGTCAACCTACAAAGCAGCGTTAGCCAAAGTATTGGGTGTATCTTCTACTACTTTTGTTGCAACGGATATTCGATATAGAGCCAACAAAAAGAATAATCGCTTAAAGTCTAACGACGACAGAATGTCTGAAGAAACAAATAATCGCTGGTTTTCAATTGTATCTGCCACTGGGCTACGAAAAAATGAATTAAAAGCAATTACTGGAGACTCACTCTACCAACGAGAGGATGGCCGATACTTTCTTAAAATCATTGGTAAAAAGCATAAAACAAAAGGAGCTAGAGACCGCTGGGTTCCGATTATTACACGAGATCAACAAGAATTAGAGAGGCTTGTTGAAGAATTTAGGCTAGCTGGTAAAAAGCGTGTGTTTCAAGTTCCATCTGCTTTAAAACCTCATAAATATCGTGCTGAATACGCAAAACGTCTTTATCTTCTTGTCGCACGAGATCCTAAAGACATCAAGGATAAAAGGGAAAAAATTTATCTAAGAGGGGAATTAAAAGGCGTTGTCCTCGATCGAAAAGCCTGCTTAATTGTATCGCGTGCTCTTGGACACAATCGTCCCGAAGAGTTTCAAAAATCGTATGCATATAAGTTAATCGCACAAGCAAACTAATAAGCACATTTAAAAAATAATTGTATATCTCTCATTGAAATAAATAAAGTAGGGAAAAACCTAATTTTTTCTCCAAACCCTTATCATTACGCGTTTTTTAAACAATTAAACATTGTGGATTTTATTGTTTTTCAAAATTTTTCCATTTTTTCACTATTTTTTTTAAAAAAAAGGCGTTTTCTGTCAAAAAAATGGCATACCTATATATAGGGAATTTAAATTGAATTAAAAATATACTTCCTAACAAAAATAATAGTAAGAAGGAAACATTAAAACATGAAAAGGAATACTAAAGTTTCTACTGAACAGAAACATTTAAATGAGAAAGAAATTCAATCTTGTTTTACTTTAATGAATTCCTTCTGGGGCTTTGATCGCATGGATTTTAACTTGGGTGAAAATCTAATTGTTGACATCGAAAAACTGATAGAATACAGCAAAAAGAATCCTGATAAAGTTAAAAAATTAAATTACAATTCAAATCAGATAGAAGATTTAATTATCCAATCAAGGGAATTCGGAAGACTTGAAATTGGAAAAATTTATAAAAAAGAAATCGGAGATACTGTTAATTATTCCTTACTACAACTGAATCATGGAGGTCTCAATTTTGAAACTCTCTCTATTTCTGCAATACGAAAGAAACTAATAAAAGTTATGACGGAAATCAAACAGCAAACTGGTATTTGGATTATCCCAACAACAATTAGGATTCATCAAATGGAAATCTCATTTACATTTGCTACTGATGCGATTATTCATTTTCAAACAAGAAATTTATTATTGAGGGCTCTATCTAATACATCTCAAGTAAATAAAAAAGTTTATACAAAATGTTCAACTCCCGAAGACCACCATATTCTTTCAAGTAAAAAAAATGAAAACTTGTTGCATGTTCTTTACGATAAAACAGCAAAAGCTGAACATAATAACCAGATTGAATCAAACGTATCTCGTAAATATCGCATCTATAGATACGAAATGACACTGAATGAACAAAAAATTAAAAGTGAATTCAAGAGTACTGACTTGGATAAACTAAACAATGATCAGCTCTATTCATTTGTATATAGTGTAATTGAGAAAGGATTGTGCAACTTTAAGATAATTGTTCAAACTTCAGTAAGAGATACCCAAAATAAGTTGAAAGAATTGTATGAAGAAAAAGGTAAAGATGGATATATAAAAACTTTTTTTGAAACTCAACTAAATCATGCTATGGATTATTTATATCCAATAACATTGGATGAATCTATTTTTTTATTTATTGATGCATCTAAATTTGTAAATCCAAAAAACTGTGCAAGAACTAAAAAAAATCTGATTAAAGAAAGTAGGAGGAATGATTTGAAAAATGAGAGTTATTTTCTTTCTATTATGATTACATGGCAAGTACTATATCTCTTTAGCTTAATGCTAAATAGTCTATATCTTGTTACTATCTTTGACTTTGGTTGTTACAAGAGTAATCAAAATAATAAACTCCATTTTTTTAAAATCCCTAGTTTTACTAATGAAGAAAAAGATAGTTTTATTAATGACGTTAATAAAATCAAGGATAAAGACATTGGTTCATCCCTGGATTCTTTTTTAAATGAAATTCAAATAAATACTTCTTCCATTTTAATATAAATTCTGATTAAAAAAATGGAAAAGTATTACTACAGCAACGTTTTCCTATTTTTTAACTCTTCAACCCTTGAAGACTTAAAAAAATCCAAACTAATTAAATTTAAATCTAATAGAAAGAAATAAACAGGACTATTTATGAATTTATTTATTCCAGACGACGAAATGGTTAGGCAACTTCAATTACTAATATCAGATACTGTTAAAAAAGAACTGGATAAATTTTTAGATATTAATGAAAATACCAATCATTTTTTAAATAAAAAGCAAACTTGTGAGTATTTGAATATAACAAATAATACTTTAGACAAGTGGATTAAGCAAGGATTGCCTTGCATTAAGATTGGTAAAACTGTTCGCTTTAGCAAATCTGAAATCAATCGCTGGTTACAAAAGCAGTAGAAATTCTATGGTCGTTTGTTATAATGTAACCATGGTATTTTCTAACTCAATTCAAAAGGAGAATACTATGTCAATTACAAAAACTAAAAACGGAACCTATCGCTTACGTGTCTATATTCCTGAGGATGTGAAGTCTTCACTAGGTGTTGATAAGAAAGTGATTGAAAAACGATTCAAAACAAGGATTGAAGCAAAAAAATATGAACTAGAACTTCAAAATAAGATTGATAAAATTCATAGTGGAGATTCAGTCTCATTAGAAAATAGTGGTTCTATCCTTTTTTCAGATTTCTATCAAAACGTTTGGTGGGAATCTTACAAAGCGGGTCAAACAACATCTACTAGCAAACCACCCTCACAGGCTACCATTGATGGTACAGAAATCGTCTTTAGGAAGCATATTTTACCTATACTTGGGAACTATTCGATTGATTTTCTCAATCAAAACAAACAAGTCATATTGAACCTATTAACTGCAAAAGCTGAAGAATACGCCAACTTCAAAGTTGTTAGAAGTTACGTTAATTCTATCTTTGATTGGGCGGAGGAGTTGGAATATATCGAGACCAACCGTATTTCAAAAACTATCAAACGTATCAAAGCAACTAAGAAAATTAGACTGCAAGAAGCCAAAAATGATGAGGACTTATACTTATCACAAGCAGAACTCCAAGCTTGGTTTACAGCTTTTGAAAAGGATTTAGAGACTGAAAAAATTCTATTCAAAGACTATGTTTTGTTCTATACTACCTTCTTTTTAGGAGATAGAAAGTCAGAGAGCTACGCTTTGCAATGGAAACATATTGATTTCAAAAATCAACAAATTCAATTGGTTCAAGCCTTAGATCGATATAAAAATCAAAAGTCAACTAAAGGGAATAAAAAGACGATTTTTTCGATTCCACAAGAACTTACCGACTTGTTAAATTCTTGGAAGAAGCAACAAAAATCTGAACTGGCTTCATTTAACATCATGCAAACTCCTGAACAGTATGTTTTTACGTATATTGATACAAAGGGAAATGTAAACAGTTGTCTCCATGCTGATTATCTTAACAACAAGATGAAATCTGTTAAGCGTCGTCATCCAGAACTCGCACATGCAACCCCTCATAAATTACGACATACAGGAGCTACACTCGCTAAACAGGCTGGAACCTCTATGGAAGCTATTTCTGAAGCACTCACTCATAGTGATACGATTACAACTAAGACTTATGTCAACACTTCAAACGTAATCCCAATGGCTGTTGGAGAAATTGCCTTTCGTAATCTTAAAAAGTAATGGTGTGAATTTGGTGTGAAAAGTGGTGTGAATTTTGCTAAAAATCATCAAAAAAACACTCCATGGTGTGAACCATGAAGTGTTTCGAAACGTTGATATAATCGTATTGATTAACGTTTTGAGAATTGTGATGCTTTACGAGCTTTCTTAAGACCTGGTTTGAAACGGTTTGGTTTCACGTGCTTTTAGATTTGCTTTATATCAGTCTATAGCATGACTTTACTATTCTTTTATTTTAGATTTTTTTGAATAAGTTTGATTGAATAAGGGAAATACTATAACATTACTTAAAAAATTGCCCTAAGAAAACATATTTTTTATTTGATCATTAATTAAGTTAGTTGCTACACTTTTGATTATCTCCAAAGTCATAGGCAGAGCATTGTCTTTAATCTTATTTTTTGTTCTATTCCACATATTATCTTCTCTTATTTTATCCAGAAAATCATGTCCAGCCCAAGTCAATGAACCTACACTAAAAGAATATATTCTATTATCTCCATATGTAGGTTTATAACTATCTAGGAGGCCTGCTTCAGCCAGTATTTTACAATGATAGGCTACTGTATCAAGATCAAATCCATCAATATTTAAATTGTATAGTGCTGTTGATTTATACTCTGCCTCAATCTTAAATAAAATCAATCGACATAAATCCATATTTCTTTCCATGGTGCTACCTCAACGCTGTACTTATCTTTATATTTACAGTATATTATAGAAAGAAATAAAGGTCCATCTTTAAAATGTAATGTAAGAAAATTTTTTCCGAAAAATAGATATTTTCCTGAAAGTTTTAAATTTGAAACGATGAACAAGTAAAAACAACCGGAAAAGAAACCGTTCCCGACTGGCTTCTTCTCTGGTTGTTTTTTCATTCTAACGATTTTTCCGACTTAATTGATAAGAGTACATCATAGGGATAACCACAATGGCGAGGATGACCAGCACCAATACATAAGAAAGCGCGAATTGAAGGCCAGCTTCAAGAAGGAGGATCAAGCCACCAAGCACCCACAACTTCCCTGCCAAGCGATGGGTTTTGTGCCAGTTATCTTCACTCTGTAAGGTCCAAGGCAGACGGATTCCAACCGTATGGTTCACTTTTAGCTTAGGCATGTAATTGCCCATGATCACAAAGATGAGACCCAGCAAAACTGAAACAAAAACTGATGGATTGGTAGTAGATCCTAGCGCCTTGCTATAGATGAGATAGGAGGTACTTAAGGAAACGATTGGGGTCAACCAGTAAATCGCTCTGATCATTTTCTCATTCATAGCGCTATTCTTAGAATCGCGACCGATCATAAAGATCATAAACAGATGCACCATGAGATCGAAAATAGGAAGACCAAACACAACCAGGGGTTTCGATTGGAAGTTATTGGCCTGGCCAGCAAAATTGAAGTGAATCGGGATTTGGTTAGGCAATTGCGACCAAATCATCAGCCCCCAAAGCATGGGGAAAAGGATCACCATAGAAGTTAATAGCAATAGTTTTTTATTCGTTTTCATCAGTAGAGTCTCCTTTCAAATCAACGAGCCAGACCATTAAATCCTCCAAGACAGAAGTATTGAGTTCATAGTAGATAAAATTCTTCTCTTTTTCCTCTCGAATTAAATCTGCCTGCTTGAGGAGGCTTAAATGATGGGAAATGGTCGCTCCTGCTACATCAAAGTGGCCAGCGATATCTCCCGCGGATAATTTCCCCGCCTTTAGCAGTTCTAATATACTTCTTCTTATCGGATTCGATAAAGCTTTAAATGTTTGCGCAAAATTCATTCTCTATCTCCTCTAATCTATTTAGAAATCTTTCTAAATAGATTCTAGTACTTTCGGATGGGTTTGTCAACTCTATTTAGAAAAAATTCTAAATAGTTTCTGTTGTAAAAAAATATCAGACCTAAGACCGATTCTTATAAACAGCGTCTTTTCTTAAGTTTTCTTTAAGAAATCAGCCTTATAATGAAACCATCAAATGAAGACCTCCTAACTTTGTTTGATAGAAAATCCTAAACTTTTTCATAATAATCTCCTATAAGAGCCACCAAAACCGGTGGCTTTTTCTATGGGAGTGAGAACTACGGTCCTTAGAATACTTAATGAGGTGAACTCAGAGAGTTCAGCTGAATTTAGAGATATTGATGCAGTTTGAGCGAAGCGAAAACTACGGTCCTTATTTCCTTAGCAAACGTTAGTGAGCTTAGGTACGTTGACGCAGTTCGAACGTTAGCGAGAACTACGATCCTTAGAATGGAATAAGTAATTTTACTGTTTGGAATGATGATTAATGCATTTTGTCAGACTTAAGACCTATTTTTTAAACACAACCTTTTCTTAAGATTTCTTTAAGCAAACCACCTTATAATAAAACCATCAAATAAAGACCTCCTAACTTTGTTTGATAGAAAATCCTAAACTTTTTCATAATAATCTCCCTATAAGAGCCACCAAAACCGGTGGCTTTTTTCTACGTACCTTAGTGAACGTTAGTGAGCTTAGGTACGTTGATGCAGTTCGAACGGTAGTGAGAACTACGTTCCTTATTCCCTTAGCAAACGATCGTGAGAACGACGTTCCTTCTCCTTCATTTGTACAAATACTCCAATTTATACTCGATCTGTGTTATAATGAAGAGAATTTTTGTCTGAGGAGGATTTATGAAAAAAACACATTCTATGCTATTCGTCCCGGGCATCATTATGCTTGGGATTGTTTTACGAACACCATTTACTACGCTTCCGACGGTCTTGTCTGACATCGCTGCTGGTTTGGGGGTAGATGTGAGCTCTCTGGGACTATTGACTAGCTTGCCACTTCTCACCTTTGCCATTTTCTCACCTTTTGCGATTCAATTTGCTAAAAAGTTGGGGATTGAGCGCCTCTTTTTCCTAGTTTTGATCGCGATTACGATTGGATCTGCCATTCGGATTATCAACCTCCCCTTCCTCTATCTGGGAACCATCTTGATTGGAGCTGGCATCGCCTTCCTCAATGTGCTGCTTCCAAGCCTGATTCAGGCGAACAGACCCCGCCAACTAGGCATTCTGACCACTTTGTACATCACTTCTATGGGGATGTCCACAGCGATCGCCTCTTCTGTGGCCGTTCCGATCACCAAAGCCACTTCTTGGCAAGGTTTGGTCAACATCTTGACAGCCTTGTGTGCTCTTGCTTTGGTCATCTGGATTCCTAACCTTCGCTACAACCACCATCTAAAAAAGACGGCTACTACGGAATCTAGTAGCAAGTGGTATACCAATAAATATGTCTGGGCTATCATGATTTTTGGAGGCTTGCAGTCACTGCTTTTCTACACAAGTATGACCTGGCTTCCGACCATGGCTGTTCAAGCTGGCCTTTCAAAGGTTGAATCTGGACTACTGGCCTCCGTGTTCACCCTGATCAGTCTCCCATTCTCCTTGACGATCCCAAGTTTAACGACACGCTTATCCGATCGCAATCGACGCTTGATGCTTACGATTGTTGTCGGAGCAGGGATTCTGGGGGTAGCCATGCTCTTAATCCCGACTAGCAACTTCTTCTACTGGTTGGTATTAAATGCCCTGATTGGAAGTTCCGTCAGTTCGCTCTTCCCTTACCTCATGGTCGCTTTCTCCATGAAATCCAGCACACCTGAAAAAACTGCTCAACTTTCTGGTCTTGCCCAAACAGGAGGCTACGTCTTTGCAGCCTTTGGCCCTATCCTCTTCGGCTACAGCAAATCTCTCTTCCACTCTTGGACACCTGCCATTCTTATGCTACTGGTCTTAACCATTATCATGGCGATTGCCCTTTATCAGGTGGAAAAAGTCGATCATATTTTATAACCATCGTCTGGCTGGAAGATTCATCTTCCGGCCTTTTTTGTGCATACAAAAAAAGAACTAGGCACTTGTCCTAGTTCAAAGTTTTATTATCCGTTAAATGAGATATGTACGTGGTCGTTGTGGTTTGCTGTATCTCCACCACGGTCCGGCATTTGGTTCCATGTATTAGCTGGTCCGTAAATGTTATTTACTGGCATGTAGAATTGTTGTTTCCAGATAATATATGAGATACCTGCACGGTCCATGTTATCAATCGCATACTGTGCAACTTGATCTCCAAGCTCTGAATTTGTTGGAACCATCACGTCTACTGCAAGTCCTTTACCATGGTCTTCTGGATCCCCTTCACGGTAACCACCGATGTTTGTGATACCGAATTTCGCTGCAATTTCTTGACGGAAAGCTTCCGCTTGAGGTTGAAGATTTGGATCAGTTGGAATAGTATTTCCGCTTGTTGGAGTTGATGCTACTGGTTGCACTTCAGGTGCTGCAGCAGTTTCTACTGCTGGTTGTGCTGCTGGAGCTTCAGGAGCAGAAGCTGGTGTTTCAGCAGGAGCTTCCGCTGCTGGAGCAGATTGAGGAGCAGCTGGCGCTACTTCTTGATTTTGTACTTCAACATTGACAGCTGGAGCACCGTAGTTTGGTGTTTCTGGAACAGCTGGTTGTGCTGGTGTTTCTGCTGCTGGTACTTCAACTACAGGAGCTTCCGCTGGGGCTTCTTGAGTTTCCGCTGCTGGAGCAACTGGAACAGCTTTGTTATCTTCGTTTACTGGTTTAGACAAATCGTTGACAGCGACTGTTTGGTCATCAACTGTCACTTGGTTTGTTGTCAAGTCAGCACTTGCAACGGTTGCATCTGTCGCACCTGCTTGAGGAGTTTGGATTTCAACTGAAGTTACTTCTTTTTGATCATTTACTGTTGTTTTCAAAACAGTACCTGGGTAGATCAAATCCATGTTGCTGATGTTGTTCAAGTTTGCCAACACATGTACATCGATTCCAAGCGCTTCTGCGATCGAACTCAATGTATCACCATATTTGATGGTATAAGTTTGTTGGTTTTCACCGCTTTGTTGGATATCATGTTTGATTTCATCTACTGAGCGAGCTACCCAATCTTCAAGTGTTTCTGCAGTGGCTTTTGTAAATGGAATCACTGCAAGAGCTACTGTTGAAGCGATCAAGGCTTTCGTATTAACTTTTAATTTCATCTTTTATCCTCTTTTTTCTTTGTTTTTTGTTCAAGATTTTCTTGGACAAATGAACTACTATACTATCTTATCACAATTTAAAAATAATAAAAGGCCTTTTTGGCTATTTAACAAAACTGTATTTTTCTTGTAACATTTCGTCTTTCTTGTCACATTGTTACAAACTAGTAACATAAAAAGGGGTGGTGGAAGAAGAGTTCGAGGGCGTAAAAAAGCCTCATCAAGGAATGGTTTCTTGATGAGGTTCTTGTCTTTTTCAAGTAATTGAACACGCCTACAACTCTTTGTATCTTATAACTGAACACGCCTACAACTCTTTGGAAAAAGATAAATCCAACTAGAAGCAGACGCTTCATCGTTGGATTTCCTATTTTCCTTTGAGTTGCTTAACGGCTTTGTATCTTATTTTACCTTCATGATTCTGACGAGGTTGGCGCGTTCGGCTTCTTCGAGTTTCATTTCGATATAATAGATAGTCTCTTTGAGGTCTGGGATGGTCGCATACTCGAGTCCGTTCACTCGACGGCGGGTTTTCTCGATTTCATCTGCCATGAGTTGGCAGCTTTTTTCGATTTCCGCTAACTTAAGCAAATCTGGGAGTAGATCCCCCATTTCTTGAATGGTGCTATCCATTTGACTGTTGGAGGCGAGGTAGCTATAAACCACGTCCCCTTCATCATCTCCGTATGGATTATCGATACGGGCATGGAGCTTAGGCACGCGCACACTCATAACATTTTCTTCCTCGATGTGTAGCATCACTTCTCGAGTCGGTACAGCGAAGATTTCTTCTACCATGAGGTCACTCTCTAGGGACTTGGCCATCACGAAATCTTGCATATTGCCCACCAGCGCTGCCTCCACCTTTTGGCGCAGGCGATTATTCTCACGCACAGCTTCAATAAAGCGGCGCATGAGTTCATCCCGCTTATCCTTGAGCAACTTGTGCCCCCGGGTTGCTGTCTTGAGGCGCTCTTTGAGAATATTAAGCTCCATCCGAGTTGGTTTTACATTTAATCGTGCCATAGGCTAATCCTCTTTGTTTGGCAGATACTTGTCAATCATCTCATCCTTGATCCGTTTAAGCTCTGTTCTTGGAAGGATGGATAAGAGTTCCCAACCGAGATCCAAACTTTCCTCAATCGTCCGATTGGTAGTGAAACCTTGGTTGATGTATTCCTGCTCAAAGCGATCCGTAAATTTGACATAGAGCTTGTCAGTATCTGACAAGGCAGACTCCCCAAGTACTACAGCCAGTTCTTTGGCTTGTTTTCCTTGGGCGTAGGCCGCAAAGAGCTGGTTCATGGTCGCCGCATGGTCTTCCCGAGTTTTGCCTTCACCAGACCCCTTGTCCTTCAAACGAGAAAGGGATGGAAGAACATTGATCGGTGGGCGGTAACCACTATTGTAGAGATCGCGAGACAGAATAATCTGACCTTCGGTGATGTAGCCTGTCAAGTCAGGGATAGGGTGGGTGATGTCATCTTCTGGCATAGAGAGGATCGGAATTTGGGTCACAGATCCTTTCTTTCCAACCAAGCGTCCTGCACGTTCGTAGAGGGTTGAGAGGTTAGTATAAAGGTAACCTGGATAGCCCCTACGACCTGGAACTTCCCGGCGGGCAGCGGAGACTTCCCGAAGGGCTTCACAGTAGTTGGTCATATCCGTCATGATAACCAAGACGTGCATGTCTTTTTCATAGGCCAAATATTCGGCAGCGGTCAAGGCGATCCGAGGAGTCGCAATCCGTTCGATAGCTGGGTCATTAGCTAGGTTGATGAAGAGGACAGAGCGGTCAATGGCTCCTGTCTCCCGAAGGTCGTTCATAAAGAACTCGGCTTCTTCGAAGGTAATCCCCATAGCCGCAAAGACCACGGCGAAGTTTTCTTCCGAATTAAGCACAGTCGCTTGACGAGCAATCTGAGCCGCCAATTCCTTGTGAGGGAGACCAGAACCTGAGAAGACTGGGAGTTTTTGTCCCCGAACCAAGGTATTCAAATGGTCAATGGCTGAGATTCCTGTCTGGATAAATTCATCCGGATAGTCCCGCGAAACAGGGTTAATAGCTTGTCCATCAATGTCCAAGTACTTCTCTGGGATAATCTCTGGACCGCCATCGATGGGTTTGCCCATCCCGTTAAAGATGCGTCCGACCATGTCTTCAGACACAGGAAGTTCTAGGGGACGTCCAGTAAAGCGGACCTTGGCTTTTTCCAAGTTGATCCCGCTAGATCCTTCAAAGAGCTGGACCATGGCCTTATCTTCTTGGACTTCGAGGACTTGTCCCTGACGGGTCGTTCCATCATGAAGCTTGATTTCTACTAGTTCATTGTAGTGAACCCCTTCGACCTGATCGACAATCATCAAGGGGCCAACAACTTCGCTGACAGTACGGTATTCTTTAATCACGCTCATTGTCTACTCCTCCTTTTGCGACGATTTGGTGTAGGGTTTCTACGATTTCTTCTTTCAAAGCTTGAATGGTTGCCAACTGGTCCTCATGGATGAACTTGCTCCGGGCAATGCGGTCTCGAAGAGCCACGGTTCCTTCCATGATTTCTGTGAAGTAAGCCCCTAATTCTAGTGCTTTTTGACTTTCTTGGTCAAAGGTCAAAATGTTGGTCAACAAGGCCACCTGCTTGCTGAAAGAGGTATAGGTATCGACCTCATCAAAGGCATTTTGTTGCAGGTAGTCTTCACGGATCATCTTGGCCGCATTCATGGTCAAGCGGTCTTTTTCAGACAGGGAATCCAGACCAACCAAACGGACGATCTCCTGCAATTCACTTTCTTTTTGAAGCAAATTCATAGCGCGGGTCACTTTTTCAGACCAGCTGATTTGTTCATGTAGATCGATATAGCGACCGACTTCATCTTGGTAAAGCGAATAAGAACTCAACCAGTTGATGGCTGGGAAGTGACGACGTTGAGCCAACTGAGCATCTAAGCCCCAGAAGACCTTGACAATCCGCAAGGTATTTTGGGTTACCGGCTCTGAAATATCTCCACCCGGAGGGGAAACGGCACCGATAGCGGTAATCGAGCCTTCACGCGCAGTGGTCCCGAGTGTCTTGACCCGACCTGCACGCTCGTAGTATTCGGCGATCCGGCTACCAAGATAGGCTGGGTAGCCTTCATCCCCTGGCATTTCTTCTAGACGACCAGACATTTCACGGAGAGCTTCTGCCCAACGAGAAGTCGAATCCGCCATGATGGCAACGGAATAGCCCATATCACGGAAGTATTCGGCAATAGTAATCCCTGTGTAGATGGAAGCTTCCCGCGCCGCTACTGGCATGTTTGAAGTGTTGGCGATCAGAACAGTCCGTTGCATAATGGATTGACCGGTCGTTGGATCGATCAATTCTGGAAATTCATTCAGAACGTCCGTCATTTCATTTCCACGTTCCCCACAACCAACGTAAATTACGATGTCTACATTGGCAAACTTGGCCACCTGGTGTTGCACGACTGTTTTCCCAGCTCCGAAAGGACCAGGAACAGCTGCAGCTCCACCTTTTGTCACAGGGAAGAAGGTATCGATGACCCGTTGACCGGTAACCAAAGGCTCTACTGGAATCAGTTTTTGTGCAAAGGGACGGCCTCGACGAACCGGCCATTTTTGCATCAAAGTACCAGTAAAGAGACTGCCATCTGCCTGCTCGATCTCATAAACTGGCTCTTCCACTGTGTAAGAACCTGCTGCGATCTTGGTTACACGTCCACTGACACCAAAGGGTACCATGATGCGGTGTTCCACCATATTGGTCTCTTGAACGGTACCGACGATGTCTCCTGCAACCACCTCTGTCCCTTCTGTCACACTTGGTTCGAAGGCCCATTTGGTGTCCCGATCTAGATTTGGAACTTGCACCCCACGAACCAAAAAGTCACTGGCAGTCACTTCTTGGAAGCGTTCCAAGGGGCGTTGGATCCCGTCAAACATCTGAGAGATCAAGCCTGGTCCCAATTCAACAGAAAGGGGAGCTCCGGTTGTGACAACTGGTTCTCCTGGACCAACTCCAGACGTTTCTTCATATACTTGGATAGAGGCTTCGTCCCGCCGCATCTCAATAATTTCGCCAATCAAACCAAGATCGCCGACCCGGCAAATGTCTTGAATATTGGCCTCCTGCATCCCTGATGCAACCACCAAGGGACCGGAAACTTTGATAATTTTTCCTTGAGTCATGTATTCCTCCTGGGAATCCTTTGTTTCTTTGTTTTACTTTTGTGCTATCTCTCTTAGAGCTTGCTTTTGTTGGCCATTGGCATCGAAATTGCTTGGATCCAACCAGGCTTCTAGCCGCTGTTTGATAGCTGGCCATTCTTGGTCAATGATGGACAACCAGTCTGTATCACGGGTCCGACCTTTATAAACAACAGCCTGACGGAAACAGCCTTCATAGGTGAATCCTAAGCGCTCAGCTGCTTTTCGAGAAGCTTGGTTTAAGGCATCACATTTCCACTCATAACGGCGGTAGCCTAAATCTTCAAACACGTAGCGCGCTAACAGATACTGGGCTTCCGTAGCCATGCGTGTCTTTTGGAGTGCTGGTGAGTAGGTCACTGCTCCGACTTCGATCACCCGGTTGGCTTGATCGATCCGCATGAGAGAGAATGTCCCTAAAGCCTTGCCTGAATCTTTGTCTACTATCGCATAGTAAAAGCGACCTTGAGCTGTCATGAGATCATCTAACAAGTGGTCCCACTCCTCTTCATTGCGGGCAGGACCTTTGAACAGAAAGGTCCACATCGCTGCTGGAGAGTCCGGCCCGTAAACCTGATAAAGATCTGCTCCATGTTTTTCTTTTGAGAGGCGCTCGATCACGGTATAGCGACCTTCGATCCGCTCAATAGCTGGCAAGCGCCCCGGTGTAAACTCCGACAGTGCATCGCCAATCGCTTGGCCAAATTCATTTGTTCTCATAAAATATCCTGTCCTACTGCTTTTTCGACATTATCACGAATCCGCTGTTGGCCCAGTCCCGTAGTTCCTCTATGGGTCGGGATAAGGATCAGAGCCGGAGTCAGCTGCTGGTCGTAAAAAGCCACTGTATCTGGAATGGCCTGAGCAATATCCTCTGTTAGGTAGATAATCCCGAAGTTTTCTCGACTGAGTTTTCGCAGGGTATTGATCGCTTCTTGCGGCTCTGTGACCGGATAGGTTTGAAAGCCAATCAGGCGAAAAGGAAGGATGGCGTCCCGATTGCCCACAACGGCGATCTTATAGGTCTGTTTGTCCATAAATCGGTCTCATCCTTTCTTTGATTTCTGCTAGCGGAAAACCATTGTCCAAACCAGAGAGGACCAAACGAAGGTTGGTTACCTCTAACTCTTTTCCGTTAAGATAACGAACAAGAGGGAGTGGTCCATCGACTTCAAAACGGCCAGCGTCTAGAAGACTGAATTTCACCAAACTCTCTAAATACTCCAACTCTACGGTCTTTAGTTGACCGGTGCGCATCTTTTCTTCATAAGTCTCTAAGGCGAGATCGTAGTCCAGCGGATTAACTTGATAAAACCAGGTCAACCACTGACCGGATTCTAGCAGGTCGATCACCTGATGGGCACTGAGGCTCCCTTCATCTGAAAGTAATTGGTGCATAAAGCTATGCGGTTTTTGCTGATCCAAGGCCCGCTTAACTGTAATCGCATTGTAAAAGTCAATGGTCACGTCCACCAACTGCTTCAGAATCGGATGATCTAGGCTGTCCCCTAAGTATCTCAGATGTTTAAAATAAGCTAAGTCCATCCCAATTTCGAGGACCCGCAAGTCCTGATAGTCTTGGAATTCTTGCCAGGTTGCAGCCACTTCTTCCGCCATAAAGGCCGGACAATGCTCTGCAGAAAAGGTCGCCACCAAATGCTCGAGCACATCGAGAGAATAAGGACCGATAGGGATCAATAAGTGCCCCAACTTGCGCTCTGTCGCCTTGTGTTTTAGATAAACCTTGAGATTATGATAGGTGTACTTCAAGGTAAACAGGCTAACCAGGTCTGACTGAGGGCTTACCTCAAAAGCCCATTGGTATTCTGCCAACAAGGCTGCCATCAGGCGGGCTTCAAGGGCTGATAAATCCTTGATCTCCTTGCTATCTAAAGCATAAGGTGTTCCTTGTAGCAAGCCTTCTCGGCTCTCACTAGAGGGACTTGCAAGCAACTGCTCGAACTGACTGGGACTGACAAAACTAGCCTCACGTACGCTGATTCCTGTATTGACTTGAGAATAGGTCCGTTCGCTCATTGCAACCTCCTAGTTCTCTTCATCTGTGAAAATGCTGGCTGCCATCTGGTAGCTTTCTTGCTCCCAAATGGAATCCACCAAATCACGGTAGAGATAGTTGTCATCAATCTTCCCAACCGACAAGACAAATCCTGCTTGAGCTGGGATCGTTGCATCTGCAACTGTCACATTCTGATGCGTCTTCTTCAATCTCTCGAGAGCTGCTGAATCAAATTTAGCAGCGCTCACCGCCCCGAAGGTCAGGGTCACAACTTGTCCCTGATAGCGATCTAAGACCGCATCTACAAACTGCATTTCCTTTTCAAGGGGCCAAGCCACCATCGCTTCATAAGCATCTGCAAAGAGATCCTTTAAGACTCGTTGCTTGGTGACAAGGGTGGATTGGCGTTTTTTATTTTCGATTTGTTGGGTTTCACGTTGCAATTGACGTTGAATCCGCTTGAGCTGCTCGGAGCGTTGATTGAGTTTGTCTTGAATCAAACGCTCTTCTTGCGCAGTCTCTTCTTTTAGGATGGTTTCCTTGGCCTCTTCTAAGAGTTTACGCCCTTTTTCGTGGGCTTGGGCCAAGATCGAATCCTTTAATTGGGTTTGTTCATCCATATCGTTTTTTCTCCTATTGCATGCGTCTTGTGTTTTTCGCCTCGTAAGGCGAATCCATCAAAGCTAGCTCTTAGCCGACGCGTAGGGTCAATAGGAAGGACACAACGAAGGCCAAGATGGCATAGGTTTCAACCATGGCCGCAAGGATAACCCCTTTCATCATGTCTTCAGGACGTTTTGCCAAGATTTGCATCCCTGCTGTCGCAACATTTCCTTGGTGTTTTGCTGAGAAATAACCAACGATCGCAACTGGAAGAGCTGTAAAGAAGTAAGCAACTCCTGTTTCAAGTGGCATATCTGGCTTAATTTGCAACCAGATCAAGATCCCGATAACGAACCCGTACAAACCTTGTGTACCTGGCAACAATTGTAAAATCAGGGCTTGGGCAAATTTTTCGGGTTGTTCTTTCAAGAGCGCTGCTGCTGCTTGACCCGTTTTACCAACCCCAAGGGCAGATCCCATCCCACTAAGTGCGACTGCGATCGCCACACCAAATGCTGCAAAGAAGGCGCCCCCATGGGCTGAAAAATATGATGCTAAAGATTCCATGAATATACTCCTATTTATTAAAGATAATACTTATTTTTTTGTTTTAATATAGCGTTCAGAAGGTTTAAGAGGACGAAATGGCTTGCCTCCTCCTTCGTAGAACTTACCGAAGAACTCCACAAAGATTAAACGGGCTCCATGCACATACCCTGACAAGAAGGACAGGAACATATTAATGGCATGTAGGACGATAAAGAGCACAAGCCCTACCGTAAACCGTCCAAGCGGTGGAAAGAGATTAACAATAAGGTTGAAGGCCGAACCGATACTCGCTCCAGACAAGCCCAAGGCCATCAAACGGGTGAAGCTGACCAAGTCTCCGACATAGCCACTAACATTGTAGAGGTTAAAGAGACCAGACGCTAAACCGGATAGCTTCTTGGCACTGACAATGGAAACAATCAAGATCCCAATGGCATTCAAAATAGCCAGCCACTTGCCAATCGGAACTAGAAGGCTCATCCCTGGCAAGATATTGCCTACTGCTAGAAGCATTAAGCCAAGTAGGATCAAGACCCAAGCAAAGCCAGCATTATAGGCTTCGGTGTAGTCTTTGAGGCGAACATTTTTCATTCCTCCTAGGAAGAGGCCCACTAAGACAGTGACAAAACCAAAGACCACTGAGAGGATCAGGATGGTCATGGCGTTACTGGTCGTACTGATCAAGGCAAAAGGCATCTCAAATCCAAAGAAAGAGCCATAGACCACACCCCAAAGGGCAACTGAAATTCCGAGGAGACTGAAGAAACGAAGGTTCTTGGCTGTACCAGGCTTGAGCTTGAAGGCTTTAAGGGCAAAACCTGTCGCCACCGTTAGCAACAGTCCATAACCGATATCTGCGACCATCATGCCAAAGAAAACAAAGTAGAAGAGAGAAACGATTGGTGTCGGATCTTTCTCGTAATACTTAGGCAGGGCGTACATCTCTGTGACTAATTCAAAGGGCTCTACCAAGGCATTATTTCGCAACTGGATCGGAACGTCATCCCAATCTTTTTCCGTCACATCGCGCGTCTCTAGTAAGACCCGAGAACCAAAACCTTCTTGCAAGAAATCTCGCAATGAGGCCACTTGGGATGTTTCAATCCAACCCTCTAGGGCTACCAAGCTTTGCGTGCTGGCAAGAAGCGACTTGGCTTCCTCCCGAGCTCCCGAACTCAGCAAGTAATCCATCTGGTACTTGAGCTGGTCCAACTCCTTCTGGGAGTTTTGCAACTCGGCTAGGGTTGCTGCAACTACAGCTTCTTGCTCTTTGATTTCCCCTTCTAGGCGATCCAAGTAGGCGGCCGGGACCTGCTCTTCTTCATAGTCCAATTCTTTGAACCCATGGTCTTCCAGAAGCTCCTGAACAGCTACACGATCTCCCGAACGATACAAGATGACATAGCCGTGTTCAGTTTCAGACGTAAAGACTTCTTCTAACTTCAGCTCAGGATGAGCTTTTAAGGAAGAACGAACGGCGTCTGTATCGCTATTGGGAATGGTCCCGATCAAGCCATGCACATAGTGAAAAGTAGCGAGAGCAGCTGGCGTCACCTCTAACGGTCGCCATTTTTCTAAGCGCTCTATCTCTCCCTTTGCATCCGCAATCTTCTGACGAGCCTTATCTAACACGTGCAATTGGCGTTTCAACTTGGTCAATAGGAGATCCTCGTCTCGAATCATCCCATGGGCCTGCAAGTCATCAAAAGACAAGCTTAAGGGTTCTTCCTTTAGAGCTTGCAGAGCCTTCTTCTCAGGCATGTAAGGCTCTAGAGTCTGAATCATTTTTTCAACTTGTTCTTGACGTTTTTGCAGCTCTACCAAGGCTTGACGATTGTCCTCTGTCAAGGGTTGAGACAAGGTATTTGCCTCAAAGGCAGCCTGCCATTCTTCATGCTCACTGAGGTCATAAATCTGGATTTTTGCCTCAGACTGTAGCGCTAGTAGGAGACTGTCCAAGTCATCTTTGGGTAAGATGAGGGACAGTTTTTGCATCTGACTAACGGCCATAGCTTGCTACCACCTTTTCTACAATGGCTTCAACTAACCCAGCTCGCTTATCGGTCATCGCCTCTTGTACCTTGGCATCATTGCGCGCAACCGTTTCTTCCAGATCTTTCGTTAAACGGACGAGTCTTTCCTGGGCGTTTTTTTCTGCCTCTGTGACCAATTGCTTGGTTTCCTCATCGTAATGCTGTGCCACTGTTGCAAGGCGATCGCGCGAATCCGTTCGGATTTGTTCAACTTGAGCTTCATAGCCTACGATCACGCCCTGAGCAGCTTGCTCGATCTCTTGCATCATCTCGAGTGTTGCATTCGACATCGTCACACCTCCTTATTCAACTATTGTTTTTCCAACAACAGTACAATTATCTTAAATTATACCACAATTCATAACGTTTGTTCAGGCCCAACCGGGAATTTTCAGAAAATTGTGGACAACAAATAAGACCTTAGTTTCAAGTTTGGTAGCGTTCTCTTCTTTTCGCATATCCTGTTCCTAGTTTCAGTATTTCTTGATTTCTTTTACTTGAATAAAGCGGTTACCCATGTTATAATGTGTAATATATTATAGGAGCATCCTGTTATTTCATCCTGTGAGAAAGGAGGATTGCTGTGAAACAAGATCAAGATTTACGAACCATTATCGCCAGCCATGAAGCTGAGTTAACGGATATGGAACGCGACATTGCTCAATATTTTTTATCATCCGAAGCACGACAGCACTCCCTGTCCTCTTCTCGTGTAACGGAGTTACTCCACGTCTCAAAGGCAGCTTTAACGCGTTTCTCTCAAAAATGTGGTTTTTCCGGCTATCGGGAGTTTGTCTATCATTTTAATGAGGAAACAAAGAATCAAAAACAGGTGCAAGAGCATGACGAACTCACTCTCAGTGTCTTGCAACGCTACCACCATATCAGTAACGTCACTGAAAGTCTGGTAAAAGATTCCCAATTAGATCGGGTAGCTGAACTAATCGATCAAGTAGACCGAGTCTATTTCTTCGGGATCGGTAGTTCCGGTTTAGTTGCTCGAGAAATGAAATTGCGCTTTATGCGACTGGGCGTCGTTTGTGAAGCCCTGACTGATCAAGATGGCTTTGCTTGGACGACCAGTATTCTCGATTCCTCTTGTTTAGTCATCGGTTTCTCATTGTCAGGAGGCACCAACTCCATTACAGACAGTCTCCTGGATGCCAAAGAAAAAGGGGCTAAAACGGTTCTTGTGACGGCTAACCCGGCTGCCATCCACCAAGGATTCACAGAAGTGTTACCGGCCGCACCTCTTCCTAGTAGTACCTATATCGATCGAATTTCTGCTATTTTACCACTCCTCATTGTGGTCGATTTGATCTATGCTCATTTCCTTAATAAAAGCCGAGAACAAAAGGAAATTGTCTTTAATAGCTACTGGGAAAACAAAAAACTTTCTAATCAACGTTCTCGAAAATCTTAATATGGTCTCCCTATTTAAAAAGCATGAAAGATCTGGTTTTCTTCATCTTTCATGCTTTTTTTGATGAATCAAAAACAAGTCGCCAGCGCGACTTGTTTTATGTTTCATGTTTTTGTCTAAAGTGGTAGTAGGCCCCCAACATACCCGCAGCGTTTTGATGGTGGGCAAATTCCAAACGGATCTTATCTGCTAGGCTAGGAACCAGTTCGGCACACAGGGCTTGATAGATTTTTGGCTTGAGGATGGCTTCCTGAGCCATAATCCCCCCTCCAAGAACGATGACCTCTGGATTGACCACATAGGCGATATTGGCCAGTCCTTTTCCGAGGTAGGCCACCATTCGATCAATTCCAGCCATGCAGATTTTATCTCCTTCTGTTGCCCGCTTAAAGATCCGGCGACCATTCCACTGTTCCACAGGATCACCATGATGTTCTGCCACATACTCGACCAAAGCAGTTGTTGAAGCTAGATCCTGAAAGGCACCATCTGGCAAATGAAGATAGCCAACCTCACAGGCTGAATTGCTGAAGCCATGAAAAACCTGACCATCAAGCAAGAGGCAACCGCCGATCCCTGTCCCAATCGTCAGGCAAACAGCATTGTTCGATCCTTTTGCATGGCCTGTAGTGACCTCTGCGAGACCGGCACAGTTGACATCATTTTCAATCTCGCAAGGGATCTGAAAGGTCTCTTCGATTTCCTTTTTGAATTGGGTGCCTGCATAGTTGGGAATTTGTGGGCCTGCATAAAAGATTTCTCCCTTATCAGGATCGACCATTCCGGCCGAAGAAATCGCAACCCCTGCCAAGGGATGCTTCTTCAAATAACGGGCTACGATTTCCTTTGTTGTGTTAAGAATGTGAGGTCCTCCTTTTTGGGCCTCCGTTGGCATTTCATGGGTCTCTAGGAGTTGCCCTTTTGCATCGGCTAAACCATACTTGATACTGGTCCCTCCGATATCAATTACAACATATGGATTCATCTAGACCTCCTTTGATCAAAGGAATCTGGCTTTTGTGTCCTGAATGAGTTGAGCAGCACGTTGGATCACTTCTTGATCCGCTTCTACTACTGGCGTCAAAGGGGAGCGAACAGATCCCAAGTCCAAACCTTCATTGATGCGCAAAACCGCTTTGATGACCGCATACATATTGCCATGAGCAGACGTCAAGACTCCGATAATGTCATTGATAGCAAACTGCAAGGCACGCGCAGTCTCCAAGTCTTTCTCAGCAATCAGCTGATTGAGCTTCAAGAAGAGTTCTGGCATCGCACCATAGGTACCACCGATCCCAGCATGTGCTCCCATGAGACGGCCACCTAAGAATTGTTCATCTGGGCCGTTAAAGACAATGTGGTCGTCGCCTCCTAAAGAAGCAAAGGTTTGAATGTCCTGAACAGGCATCGAAGAATTTTTGACCCCAATCACCCGTGGGTTTTTCAACATTTCCTTGTAAAGGCTCGGTGTCAAAGCGACCCCAGCCAATTGCGGGATATTGTAGATGACAAAGTCTGTATTGGGTGCGGCTGCACTGATTTCATTCCAGTAGTGGGCCACACTGTATTCTGGCAAGCGGAAATAGATCGGCGGAATGGCTGCAATGGCATCCACTCCTAGTGCTTCTGCATGTCGTGCTAATTCCACGCTATCCTTGGTGTTGTTGCAGGCTACGTGAGCAATGATGGTCAATTTCCCTTTAGCTACCGCCATCACTTCTTCTAGGATCAGCTTGCGATCGGCCACACTCTGGTAGATACATTCGCCGGAAGATCCGTTGACATACAAGCCCTGCACACCTTTCGCGATAAAATATTCTACCAGCGCACGTACCCGCTCCGGGCTAATTTCTCCTTGGTCATCATAGCAGGCGTAAAAAGCGGGGATGACTCCTTCATATTTTTTTAAATCTGACATTTTTTCTCCTTTTGTCACTAATGAATTCATTTTATTCTTGGTACTGGGCGAAAATCTTTTCCATTAATCCAACTTGTGCAAAAGCCAAGCTTGAAAAGCCAAACAAGAAAAAGATCATAAGCCCCAATAGGAAAGCTAAAACCGAGCTTGCAAGAGCCATACATAGAAGCAAGAGAGCACTTCCCATGACAAAGAACCAAGGAAAATGCAAGCCTGACACAATCATGGCTTTTTGCAAACACTCTTTCCAATCCAACTGGTAGCGAGCCGCAATCGGATAAGCAGCCAATAAGATCAACACAAGAAAGAGAAAGAGGCCTAAACAAATGGTTTTCAAAGCTTGGAAAGCTAGGGAAGTTTGCCCCCAAAATAAGAATAAATCAAAGAGACAAATACCTGCAACAATCAGTTCTAAACTTCCTAGTTGCAAGCCTATTTCCCAATTGTCCCGAAAAGCCTTCGCATAACTACGAATCACCGGAACACGACGCTGGTGCTTAATGGCAAATAAGGTCTGATACAAACTAATTTTCGCAATTCCAATCGTGAGAACTGGTAAACAACTTAGCACAAATAAAAGATTAACGGTTACCAAGTCGAGGACCTTCTCACTGATACGCATCACTACATTGTCCGTGTTAAAAACGGTTTTGATCAATCCTGCCCCCTTAGATGACATAGGCACTCCTTTCTAACGTGATCAATCGATCGCAATTTTAAATAGATATTTTTTCACGATATCTTCTTGCCCTGCATAGCCATTGGGCTGGTGAGGCTCCCCTGGAAAGAAAATCGCAAAATTATGATAGCCTAGATGAAGCGGATAAGACTCCTGGCAATGGACAAAACCGATGTCCGATGCTTCGTCAAATGCGAGCGCCTCACCTGTCACACGAGATCCATAACTCGAAAACTCATGCCCTTCTACTAATAGATGCAAATCGGCATATCTTTTGTGGTGTTCAAAGCGATCATTTTCTGTTTTGTTGAGGGTATTTTCTTGAACGACGAGAAAGACCTTATCCCCATCAATATCGTATCTCCCCAATTCAAAAGAATCCTTCCGATGCTCATAGAGAAAGTCAATGGCCTGATCCAGATTGGGGTGGATTCCTTTGTAAAAGGTGATGTTTTTTAAATCATCAAATATCATATTCTCATCCTTTCGATACTTCTCAGCCTAGAAAACCGATCTGTACACAACGATCGTTTGTCCAAGCAGACGGCTTATCCTTTGACCGCTCCCATGGTAATCCCTTGTGTAAAGGATTTTTGGAACACGAGGAAGACCGTAACGATTGGCACTGCAGCTAGGGCTGCCCCAGCCATGATCAAGCCATAGTTGGTGGCCATTTCAGCCTGCATGGTTGCTACCCCTAAGGAAATGGTCAAGTTTTGCCGAGAGGTCAGCATTACCAATTGCATAAAGTAGTCGTTCCAGGTGTTGATAAAGGTAAAGATGGCAAGGGCTGCAAATCCCGGCTTGACAATTGGGAAGGCAACGCTCCAGAAAGTCCGCAACTCTCCACAACCATCGATCTTAGCAGATTCTAAGAGTTCTGTTGGGATGTTTTCACTAAATTGCTTCATCAAGAAGACCCCGAATGGCCATCCAACCAGTGGTAAGATCACCGCTGCAAGGGTATCGTGAATTCCCATGAAGTTGATAATCCGTACCAATGGGACCAAGACAACTTGCTTTGGAAGGGCCATGGCTGCAATGAAGATGGCAAAGAGAATTCGTTGCCCATAGAAGCGTTTCTTAGCCAAGACATAACCTGCCAAGGAAGAGGTCATACACACCAAAAGCATGGTTGCTAGAGAGATGATGACACTGTTCCACAACCATTGTAGGGCTGGGTTTTGTACCATCAACTGTTGGAAGTTTTCCATGGTTGGTGTCTTTGGCCACCATTGAGGTGGGATCATAATGGTATCTGGTTGAGACTTAAAGGCCCCTGTCAAAATCCAATAAAATGGGAAAATGAACAAGACTGTCAAAAGGAGCAAAATGATCGTTGAAATCACTGTAAAGGCAGTGATGGGTTTCTTTTGTGTTGGTTTCATCTGAGGCTCCTTTCTTTAGTATTCTACGTCGTTTCCGAGGATCTTGAATTGCGCAAAACTGATAATGGCAATCATCACCGCAAGGAAGACACCCATGGTGTTGGCATAACCGTATTCAGAGAGTTTAAAGGCTTTTTCATAGAGGTAGTACATAAGGGTACTCGTTGAGTAGTTAGGACCACCGGATGTCAACAATTGGATCAAGGCGAAACATTGGAAAGAGTTAATGGTCGTAATGATGGCAATGTACAAGGTTGTTGGCAACAAGCTTGGCCATTTGATCTTCCAGAAAACTTGAAATTCTGTCGCACCATCCACACGCGCGGCTTCTACGAGGGAATTATCAATATTTCCCATAGCAGCGATGTAGAGGATGATCGGTTGACCAACAGAGGTGGTCAACAAAATAATGATGATGGCCATCAAAGCCCAGTGTTTGTCCCCCAACCAAGAAATGTTTTGGTTGATGACATGTCCAGATTTCAATACAAAGTTCAAAATCCCTGATAGTGGATCATAGATCCATTTCCATACAACCGTTACCGCTACACTCCCTGTAACAACTGGAAGGAAGAAGACGAAACGATAGAAGGAACGCGCAATCGCATTTTGATGGTAGGTCTGAGAAGCCACAAACAAGGAGAACAATACGACGATCGGAACCGAGCCGATAACGATGATGACGGTATTGATCAAGGACTTCACAAAGACCTTATCCGCAAACATGCGGGAATAATTTTCTAAACCGACAAACTTAAAGGATGTCATAGAATAGTTGAAGAAACTTGTCACAAAGCCCATGATCATGGGTGCTAGGACAAAGACCGTAAAGAAGATTAAAATGGGTGCTAGGAATGCGTAGGAAACGAGTGTCTCCCTCATTCGGATTTTGTTTACCTTCACAGTAAGGCACCTCCTAGTGTTCTTTTTCTATTTTCTTTTCTAAACATATCTTCCGACTTAAGAAAAGAAGATCCAGAAAGAATGAAGACCCCTTCGTTCCATTCCAAATAGAGAGATACGGATTCGAAGGGGCCTGCATATTCTCATTTCTATGAAAGACTTAGATTTGCTTCATAGACTGATTATTTTTTCGTAATGGTTTCGTTTGCTTTTTCAGTAAAGGTCTTCAAAGCTGGTTCTGCTTTTTCATCCCCGTTTGAAACAGATTGCAACATTGGGAACCATAGGGTCCGCATTTCTGCAAAACCGTCGATTGTGTTGTAGTATGGTGAGTAGTATTTTGTCCAAGTGCTGATGGTTTCCATCCGTTTGTCATCGTACAACTTACCAAATGAACTACGAACTGGGAAAGCTCCTGTACGCACAACATCTTTTGGACCCCATTCTTTGTCGTCTGCGATGAACTGTACAAATTTCTTAGCAGCAGCAATTTTCTTTTCATCTTTATTATTGAAGACAGCAAATCCATTGACAAGGTATTCCAATTTTGGCTTGCCTGAGTCAGATGGGAATGGCACTTCTACTACTTCAACCTTACTTGCATCCAACAATTTAGCTTGGATACCGTTTTGTGAAGGTGCCCACAAGATAGTGTAAGAAGTTTGACCGTTAGCGAAGTTTTGGATGTCTGCTCCACCGTCGAATTGGGAACCATTCATCATCAAACCATCTTCAATCCATTTAGAAGCTTTTTCTAAACCTTTGACAAATTTTGGATCATCTGTTGTATACTTGGTTACTTTTTCATCTGTTACAGAACCACCGTAAAGGTTAGCGATAAAGGCACGAGTACCTTGGTCTCCACCTTGACCGTTACTGAAGAGTGATCCTGGTGTGTAACCTTTGTCTTTCAAAGCTTTCAAGACTTTTTCAAAATCATCAGTTGTCCAGCCTTCTTTGACAAGGTCTAGAACTCCTGCATCTTTGAGCATCTTCTTATTCATCGCCATGTAGAATGGTGCTGAACTAATTGGATACATGTAAGCTGTGTCGCCTGCCTTGCTAGCTTGAATGATATTTTCATTATTGACATCTTTGACAAAATCTTCTGTAAAGAGATCGTTCAAATCAGCCAATTTTCCATTTTTACCATACTGAATGATCCGTCCAGGTGCATCAAAGAGCACATCTGGAGCCGTTCCTGCTTCAATAGCCGTTGTGATCTTTTCAGGACCTGACTTGAAGTCAATCGTTTCCAAATTCACGTGGATATCTGGATTCGCTTTTTCAAAAGCTGCAATAATTGATTTTTCGTAGGTTCCGACACCATCTTCTGCTTTTTCTTGAGTAAAGACTGGGAATGCCCACCAGGTAATTTCTGTTTTACCAGAATTTCCACCAGAAGATTCTGATTTTGATCCTCCGCCAGAGCCACAAGCTGCGAGTGCTAGAAGAGCTGCACCAGCTACCAACGAGCACAATACTTTTTTCATTTTCATGTGATTTCTCCTCACAATTGCGGTAAGATTACTCTTACAGGGGTTATCCTCAACGAGGACGCCTATTCTTGTTCTTGTTTCAGATTCGACTACTCTCTATTGGGTCTCCTCCTCCTTCAATCTACTGTTTTGTTTTCTCATTTTAAGGCTGCGACAAAGCGCTCTGTGATCTCTTTTGGTCGGGTAATAGCGCCACCTACTACGATACCGCGCACCCCGAGATCATGGATTTTCTTGGCCTGATCCGGATAGTGGATCTTACCTTCTGCGATGACATCTACTCCTGCTTGGCAGAGGCTATGGATCAGTTCAAAATCTGGACCATCAACCTTTGGACTGTAGTCCGTATAGCCCGAAAGGGTCGTTCCGACAAAGTCCACTCCCGCTTCGACAGCTGTCAATCCTTCTTCCAGAGTAGAGATATCAGCCATCAAGAGTTGGTCTGGATATTTCTCTTTGACCTGATGGATAAAGTCACTAATCGAAAGGCCATCATGACGGGGACGTTTGGTACAATCAAGAGCAATGACCGCGATATCCAAAGCTGCCAGCTCATCGACTTCTTTCATAGTAGCCGTGATAAAGGGTTCTTCAGGTGGGTAATCGCGTTTGATAATCCCAATGATCGGTAACTTGGTCACTTCCTTGATTTCCTTGATATCTCGTACACTATTGGCTCGGATTCCGACAGCTCCACCCTGCTCAGCCGCTTTGACCAAGAGAGGAATGACTCCTCCTGCTTCTGTATAGAGCGGTTCATGAGGGAGGGCTTGACAAGAAACAATGATGCCATCTTTGATTTGTTCAATCAGTTCATCTTTTGTAATCTTTGACATAACTCCTTCTCCTTTGATAATAAGGCAACTCGAGTACTTGTAAATTGATTATAATCTATTTTTAAAGCGCTTACAATATTAATCGTGCAATTGGATTATAGTTTCACATTTTAAGGGGAAATAAAAAGATCTCTGAAACTAGTTTCAGAGATCTAGGACATGGTGATTCCCTAGGCCATCTTTTGAGTCGCTTTTTCCCTTACGACAAATACAAAGCCGATAGAGCCGACGACGGCTCCAAGCAAGATCCAATAGACCATATCCGATGAAGCCATTGGACCTGCCAAGAGACCTGCTAGTAAAAAGAGATCGATATACAGTCGGGTATCGCGATAGAAGGTCCAATTGAAATGGTAGCTACCTTCTGGATACTGACGTGTCGATACAGCCGGTTGAAAGACCTGAAGAAGGATCAATATCCCAACAAAAGCAAGATAAGCCAAGCTAACTACCGAAAGCGGAGCCCGCATCGTCAAAGCTACAGCCGCTAAAAGCAAGACCAAGATCCAGAAATGGAAGTCCATCCAGAATTCACGATGATAACAAAACCGTTTCATAAGATCACACCTTCCTCTTTATGTAATCGTTTTCTGTACTTCTATTATAAGACAACAAATTTATTTTGCAAGAAATCATTGGCTTTTTGGGGTTGAAAATAGGACCAGAATATCTCTGGTCCGTCTAAAAAAACTATGAACAAATATTAGTTGCCACTTCATTCACTGATATCATTTTCGATAATCACCTTGAGAGCATGGTTTTCACCCGCATGTTTAAAGACATCATAGGCTTTTTCAACTTCTGAGAGTTTGAAGTGGTGGGTGATGAGCTTGATCCAGCAGTTGCAGATTGCCTGCAGATACATAGGTTGCAGCTTTCATAAGCGACTCCTTTTTTGTTGGTTTGATAAAACCATTTTATTTTCGTTTCTTTGTGAATATTATAACATACTAAGCAAGCGCTTGCAATGATTTATGAGCACATTTTTAAAAGTTTTTGAGCAAACAAAAACATTCCCCTTATCTCTACCAGAGGAATGTTTCAATCACCTTGTTCTAATTGTTGACGCTGCTTGTAGTACTCTTGCTGCTCGCGCTCGCGTTCTTCTTCTAAACGCTCTTCATAGCGCTTGAGTTCTGCCTCAAACTCTTCTTGCAAGGCAAATAAACGCTCCAAGCCACTTTGAGCCTCCGCACTTGGGGCTTGAAAATGCAGGGCACTTAGCCAGTCCACTAAATTTTCTGTATGTTGGCGGACATCCATACGCATATCCGCATAATCCCACTCCAACTCGCTCAGTTTTTGATTGAAGCGGTAATGTCGATCTTCTAGTTGTTCTAATTCACTATTTCCTGAATGGGACATCACATACCTCCTTTAATCGGACTCAATAAAATCGGCTTCTTCACTGATTTCAGTGCTGTTTCTACCGCGTCCGCTGCTCCTCCTGTAAATCCATCTTTCAAATCACTAACTAGGGTCGTTGTAGCAAAAGAGCGCATCTTTTCGGATTGACCGCCCAAGGTTACCTGCAAACTCATCCCTTCCAACATCATCAAGGCTTTCTGCGTTGCAATCAAACTTCTGATCGCAATCCGCTCTTGCTCCTTTTTAATCTCTCGATGGAGCTCCTCAATTCGTTCTCTGTCCTCTCCCAGGATCTCTAACATCTTTTTCTCCTACTTATGAAAAATCAAAGGCCATCGCTTGTCCCTTGTCCAAGTCCACCAATTGAGCTGATGCAGCCTCCAGCTGACCTGCCAAATCTGACAAGCGAGTGGAATAGGCCTTTGCTTGGGCGAGATTCTCCGCCTCTACCGCTTGGTCCCAACAAGTATCCATGGAGAACTCTCCTAATAGTTGCTCCACTTCTGCATCTGTTAAAAATTGGGCCATGCTGTGGGCCATTTGAGACACCTCAGCGACCTTATGGGAAACCGTCTCCTTAGCCTCTTCCAGTTTATCCTTGACTTCTGCCTCAAAGGCAGTTGCTTTCGCTGAAGCATTCTGCGCTACCGCCAGCACCAATTCCTCCCGCAATTGAATGGTCTGAGTCCCAGACGCGCCTGCCAGTTGCTGATGGAGGCTAGAAATACTTGGCCTTTCCTGCCCATACATGGAGACCACCGAAGCAGATGATGGCTGATTTTCTGAAGTGGAAGTTTCCCGATCTCGTTGGGGCATTTCAATAATTTTCTGTGCCTGATCTTGTCTTCCTTGCACGTCACCTTCTAACTCCATTTGAGATGGCCTCCTTTCTTGGATTTGTTTTTTCATTTCCTATAACTGAAAAAGGATCATAACCCTTCAGCTACAGGCAGATTCATACACTATAGGGTAACATAAAATAGCTCGGAATGCTATAAAAATAACACAATTTTTGAAAAAAAATCTAATTTTTTATGAAAAAACGAGTTTTGGACCCAAATAGCAAAAATCCCCCACTCTTTCGAGCGAGGGATAGCTGATAAACATCAGTTGTTCCTTGGCGTCTTATTTACGACGTCCTGGACGTTCCTTGTAACCATAGTAAGCATCTTCGATGATTTCTTGCATATGGTCTACCATTGGGAGACGTGGGTTGGCTGGTGAACATTGATCTTCGTAAGCAAGGAAGGCCAATTCACGAGAATGTTTCTTCCATTCTTTTTCATCGATGCCTTGTGCTTTGAAGTTCATTTCGATACCACAGCGTTCACCGAGTTCGTATACAGCTTTTGCGTAAGCTTCAACAGCTTCTTCTGGAGTAGAGCATGGAAGTCCTAGCATACGAGCGATATCTTGGTATTTTTCATCTGCACGGTAGTAGTTGTACTTAGGCCATGTAGCTGTCTTGGCTGGGCGTGTACCGTTGTAGCGGATAACGTATGGAAGCAAGATGGCATTGGTCCGTCCGTGGATGGTGTGGAATTGCGCACCGATCTTGTGGGCCATTGAGTGAGAAATACCGAGGAAGGCATTGGCGAAGGCCATACCTGCGATGGTTGACGCATTGTGCATCTTTTCGCGTGAATGGAAGTCCGCATTCTTGACTGAGCTTTCCAAGTTTTCAAAGACAAGTTTAATAGCTTGAAGAGCAAGACCATCTGTGAAGTCGCTAGCCATTTGTGATACATAAGCTTCTGTCGCGTGCGTCAAGACGTCCATACCAGTGTCTGCTGCAACAGATCCAGGAACTGTCAATACCAAGGCAGGGTCTACGATGGCAACTGTTGGAGTCAATGAGTAGTCTGCGATTGGGTATTTACGGTTGTTTGCTTTATCAGAGATAACGGCAAATGGAGTTACTTCAGATCCTGTACCAGATGTTGTTGGGATCGCAATAAATTTGGTCTTCTTACCAAGCAATGGGAACTTGAAGGCACGTTTACGGATATCCATGAATTTTTGAACCAAGTCACGGAAGTCCACTTCTGGTTGTTCGTAGAAGAGCCACATAACTTTGGCTGCATCCATTGGTGATCCACCACCGAGAGCAATGATCGTATCTGGTTTGAAGGCACGCATGATCTCTGTACCACGTTCAACAGTTGTGATATCTGGATCTGGTTCTACGTCTGCAAAGATTTGGTAAACCACCTTGTTGCGACGAAGGTCAAGCTGTTCGATGATACGATCAAGGAAACCAAGCTCTACCATAGCGTGGTCTGTAACGATCATGACACGTTCAACGTCACGACATTTTTGTAGGTATTCAATTGAATCACGTTCAAAGTATGTTTTTGAAGGAAGTTTCATCCATTGCATGTTATTTCTCCGGCGTCCGACTTTTTTGATATTCAAGAGGTTGATGGCACTAACGTTGTCCCCAACAGAGTTGCGTCCGTAAGAACCACATCCAAGTGTTAATGATGGCAAGAAGGCATTGTAAACATCCCCGATACCACCGAAAGTCGAAGGAGAGTTGCAGATCACACGAATAGCTTTAACTGCTTTACCAAATTCTTTGGTCAATTCTTCATCAGCAGTATGGATGGCTGCTGAGTGACCAAGACCGTTGAATTCAACCATTTGGCGAGCTTTGTTAATTCCGTCTTCACGGCTTTCAGATTTCAAAACAGCGATGACTGGTGACAATTTTTCACGAGTCAACGGTTCTTTTTCACCAACTTCTTTACATTCTGCCGCAAGGATATTGGTTCCTTCTGGTACAGTGAAGCCAGCTTGTTCAGCGATCCATGCTGCTGGTTTCCCAACGATGTCCGCATTCAATTTCGCACCTGCACAGTTCTTGCTGTTGGCTTTTACGCCGAAGCAGAACTCTTCAAGAAGGGCTTTTTCTTTTTTGTTGACAAAGTAAGTGTGGTAAGATTTGAATTCTTCAACAAACTCATCGTAGATTTCTTTATCGATGATGACCGCTTGTTCAGACGCACAGACCATACCGTTGTCAAATGATTTAGACATGACGATATCGTGTGCTGCTTGGCGGATATTGGCTGATTTTTCAACGTAAGCAGGAACGTTTCCGGCACCTACCCCAAGAGCTGGTTTTCCACAAGAATAAGCAGCTTTTACCATGGCGTTACCACCGGTCGCAAGGATGGTCGCAACCCCTTCATGGTTCATCAGGGCACTAGTTGCTTCCATAGAAGGTTGGGTAATCCATTGCACACAGTTCTCAGGTGCTCCAGCTGCAATTGCTGCATCGCGTACGATTCGTGCCGCATGAGCAGATGATTCTTGAGCGGATGGGTGGAAGGCAAAGACGATAGGGTTCCGTGTCTTCAAGGAAATCAATGCTTTAAAGATTGCTGTTGAAGTTGGGTTGGTTGTAGGTGTGATCCCGCAGACAACTCCGACAGGCTCAGCAATAAGGGTCAAACCAGTGACGTCATCTTCTGAAATGACACCAACTGTCTTGGTGTGACGCATGTTATTTACTACGTGTTCACAAGCGAACAAGTTCTTCGTCGCCTTGTCTTCAAAGACTCCACGACCAGTTTCTTCATAAGCATGAAGAGCAAGCTCACCGTGTGCGTCAAGAGCAGCTACAGATGCTTTCGCTACAATGTAGTCCACTTGCTCCTGGTTCAATTTGCGCATTTCTTCAAGCGCAACAAGCGCTTTTTGCACCAACTCGTCTACGTGTTTTTCAGCAGCGAGTTTCTTTTCTTCAGGTGAGAGAGTTTTTTTATCAGCCATTTGATACTTTCCTCCAATGTTTGAAACCCTTATCCTTTTCTAGAACTTTTTCATTTTTTCGGAAATTTTCAAGAATAGTGTAAGAAATTTCGATTTGTTAATTATTTCACAATATAATTGTACTCTATTTTGAGATTTTTGTAAACACTTCCAAGCAACTTTCACAAAGAATTTTTTGAAGTTTGTGAAAACTTTATCAATCATATTGCTGTGAAAGCAATTATTTAGCAAAATTGTGAAAAAATAATTAAAAAAATTTTTTCTTCACAAAGTGATATTTTCAATTGATTTTTGTAAGCGTTTTCTCAATCTTACTAAAAAAGCAGCTTTTTACAAGTAAAAAGTTGCTTTTTGTTTTATTTTGTTAGGATTTGTTTTGTTTCAGTTTCAGAGAAGCATTTTTACTTCTTGACTGGGCCTTTTTCAGCCTTGTCAAGAGCTTTTTTGACTGTTTGAGCATAGAGTTCCCCACCATTGGTTTCCATATTGAAGTGAACAGAGTCTGTTCCCACCCAAATGTTTGGATTTTCAATTGCTACTTGGTACCAGTCCGCAATGGTGATAAAGTCGTATTTCTTAGCTAGTTCCAACTCATAAAGACGAGTTTGAACCGATTCACTGGACTGATCGTTGGCATAGCGACCATCATATGGTGTCACAAGGATCAAGCGACGGCCTTTTGGAAGTTTTTCAACATACTGATCCAGCAACTCTTTGTAGTTGCTTACAGTATTGGTTCCTAGGGCAATGACCACATTTTTTAGGAGAACTTTATTGGAGATATCGGTCTCAAAGACCTTCATTCCATTTTCCAACTGACGGC
Organism: Streptococcus sp. HMSC072G04; assembly: GCF_001813295.1. Classification (GTDB taxonomy): domain Bacteria; phylum Bacillota; class Bacilli; order Lactobacillales; family Streptococcaceae; genus Streptococcus. Next base: position 5,724 of record NZ_KV812019.1, on the reverse strand, counting down.
TCACCACCGCATCAATCTGGATACCCGGGATGGCTTTAGTCAGGTAGTCCTGCGCTCGCAAGTTAACCGAATCACCGATCATGGTCACACCATTTGAGACGTTATAGTCTGTTGCCGTCGCATTGTCCACCTGCGTCCGTGTGACCTGCATTTTGCTGTCTGCTTGATTGAGCCCACTCACTACCAAACTCTCATCAAAAGCTCCAACGGTTGGTGCAAAGGCAGAGATCCCGATCATCAAGAGAGCTAATGGAATCATGAGGTAAAAGATCGGCTTGGTCAAAAAGCTAAGATCCATCTTCATACCAAAGACACGAGGCTCCTTGCCTGCAATGGTTGGCTCCAAAATATAGAAGGACAGAGCCGTTAGAATCAAGGAAACGATCGTCGTCACAAGGGCTGCCATCATATTTCCCAAATGTTGAGAGAAGATGATAAAGAAAGGCCAGTGGAAAAGATAGACACCATAACTGGTATCTGCCAAGAAATTGAGGATGGCTGGTTCTTTTTTATCTGGCGTCTTCTCATGGAGAATGCGGGCCGACAGAATCATGGCACAAGCTGCGATTGTCGCTGCTAAAAAGCCAAATAGATAGGTCCATAAGCTATCAAATGGCAAGAAAAGACTGAGCACAAACAAGAAGGCAAAGCTTCCACCCAAGATCGATAAGGTCTTTTTCATGCTCCAAGACTGCACCAGCTTTGTAAAGTTCGGGCTGACATTGGCAATCCCTGTCACCGTTGCTAGACACGATCCCGCAAAGAAGGGGAAGATGTGAGTGAAGCTAGAAAAATAGATAGTAGAGAAATTGGCTGTCAGAAAGGCGCGGATAAACATGGACAAGAAGGTGAAGAGAAAGAGCCCGCTGGATGCCAGGAAGAGCATGCCTCGGTACTTTCCAACCGTCTTAGCCCGCTTAGCCAAGAACCATGCCAAAAGTGCCCAGAGCACATAATAATGCACTTCTAGGGCCAAACTCCAGGTATGAAGGAAGAGATGCGGAATGAAGTTACTTTCGTAACTACCACCCGTTGCCATCTCAAAGAAATTGGTCACAAAACCGAAGACCGCCGCAATCTGAGTCCCAATACCAGCCACGTAGTCCCGTTGGACCATAAAGGTAAAGGGCATCACGACCAAGACCATAAAGACAAGGGGTGGTACGATCCGGTAAAAGCGCCGTTTCAAGAATGCCAGGTAGTCGATTCCTTGCTTGCGCGCAAATTCATCGATCAAGAGCGCTGTAATCAAAAATCCTGAGAAGGTGAAGAAAATATCTACCCCAATGAAGCCTCCAGGAAAGGCTTTTTGGAAGAAATGGTAAAGCAATACCAATAAGAGTCCTGTAACACGGACTAGTGAAAACCATTTAATGCGCATTTTGATAAATCCCCTGCTTGAATGTTCCTTTGTATACGACGTTGGCTTCTGTGGTTAAGGTGCCTTTGCCCTCCGGCTGGCCGTTAACAAACTGCCCTTCATAGGTCCAACCATCCTTGGACTTAAACTTACCATAGCCGCTAAAAGAGCCATTGACGAGGTTACCTGTGTAGGTATCCCCATTTTTAAAGGTGACGGTTCCCTTGCCATTCATCTTGCCACGGACCAAACTTCCGTCGTAACGGATCGCCCCCTTATCCAAGGTCAAGACACCCTGACCTGGAATGGCTGAAAAGAAAACCAACAAAGCAGATAGAATAATCACGACTAATGCTGCTATTTCTAAATTTTTTCGCGTCAGATAGACCTTATAGGTCTCATAAAATTCTTTCATATTCTGTATTCTCTCACATATCAAACTCTTAAGAAGTTGCTAACTGATCCAACCAAGTCTTACAGCCGCTCAGGACTCTGGAATAGGTCTCCTCAAAATCACCGGTATACCACGGATCTGGCACACTTTCAGCAGCAAAAAGATGAATCTTGTATTCTGTTCCTGCAGGAGCCATTCGCTTCAGATCTGCTACATTGTTTTCGTCCATCCCTAGGATCAAATCAAAGTTGTAAAAATCCTCTTCCTTGATCTGTAAGGACGTCTTAGCTGGATCATACGGGACCTGGTGTTGTTGAAAGATTTTCTGGGTTCCCCGATGGATGGGATTTCCATGTTCCCAGCTAGAAGTAGCCCGACTTTCAATCTCATACTGATCGGTCAAATCCTTCATGACAAACTCCGACATGGGGCTCCGACAAATATTTCCTAAGCACACAAAGACGATTTTTTTCATGATTCCACCTAACTCCTTGTTCGGACTGCCCAACCTAGCTGAGCTCTTGGCTTTCCACTATGGAAAACCAGCATACTATTACTATTATAACAAAAATGTGACAGAAAGATGACAAAGGGGCTCCATCATTTTAAAGAAAAATCAGATTCCTTTTTCAAATCTGATCTGTTTCTCTATTTTGGAAAATGAACCTCTAATGGAGGCCATTTACTCTGCCAATTTTTCTTTTTCATCCGCTCTGTATAAACCGCTAAACGCTCCGAGTTGGCTAAAAAATGCGGGGTCGGCTGAACGATGAAGTCTTCGATATCCCTTGTCCCATAGGGGAGAAAGAGCTCTAGCTGACCATCTTTCCTTAAGCGAACTGCAAGTGCCGTACACTGCTCGGGGTATTTAGAAACCGCATCACAGGCACTGCGATAAGGGGCCGTCCCTGGGCTATGCTGGTGCATATAGACTTGATTTTTGACTTCCCAAGCGTACTGGGGATAGGTCTTCTTTAATTCCTGCTCGATCTGCAGAGTCTCCTCATAGCTGATCGCAGGGTCATAAAAGACCAGATCCATATCGGTTGTCGCGTCAAACCCTGGTCTTCCAGAGAGCTGGTTCCAGATGAAATTGCGCACCGCACCTGCTGCCAACCAGGCATCTGCCAAGTTGAGATCTCGAATAATGGCCAAGACAGTCATCATCTCCGGATCCGCTTGGATTTGTTCCACTATTGCTTCTTCCGTCAGCATCTTCTTCTAGTCTCCATTATAGGGATAACCCAGGTGTTCATAGGCCTTGCGGGTTGCCACGCGCCCTGTCCGGGTCCGCATGATAAAGCCTTTTTGAATCAGGTAAGGCTCATACATGTCTTCTACGGTCTCCCGTTCTTCGGCAATATTGACCGATAGAGTCCCAAGCCCGACCGGGCCACCGCCGTACATTTCAATCATGGTACGCAGGATCTTTTGATCGACATAGTCCAGTCCTTCATGGTCCACATCCAGCATAGAGAGGGCCTTGTCTGTAATAGTATCGTCAATTAAGCCATCGCCCATGATCTGGGCAAAATCGCGCACCCGTTTGAGCAAGCGGTTGGCAATCCGAGGAGTCCCACGACTACGAAGAGAAAGCTCTTCGGCAGCTTCGTGGGTAATCTCCATCTCAAAAATCTCGGCGGTCCGCTCGACAATCTCTGTCAGATCATCCTGCTCATAGTATTCCATGTGTCCGGTAATCCCAAAGCGAGCGCGCAAGGGATTGGACAGCATACCAGCTCGAGTCGTTGCCCCAATCAAAGTGAAAGGAGGAAGGTCCAGATGGACACTCCGGCTGCTCTCACCAGCGCCAATCATGATATCGATGTAAAAATCTTCCATGGCGCTGTAAAGCACTTCTTCGACTGACATAGGCAGACGGTGGATCTCATCGATAAAGAGGACATCGCCCGGCTCTAAGTCATTAAGGATGGCTACCAAGTCACCAGCCTTTTCAATGACAGGACCAGAAGTCTGCTTGAGATTGACGCCTAGTTCATTGGCAATGACAAAAGCCATGGTGGTTTTCCCAAGGCCTGGAGGACCAAAAAGAAGGACATGATCCAGCGCCTCATCCCGAAGCTTCGCCGCCTCAATAAAGATTTTCAGCTGGTCCTTGACCTTATCTTGACCAATATATTCATGTAAATATTGCGGGCGCAGCGTCCGTTCAACAGCCTCTTCATCGCCCATAATTTCATTGTCTAAAATTCTACTCATACAGTCTATTATAGCAAAAAATGATACCTTCGGTACCATAAATAGAATGTGTTTTTTAAAGATCCTGGTTCTCACTTGCGTTCGTTAGAAAAAGTTGAAAGATTTGCACTCGTTGCCAACCTTTCTTTTTATTATACTTCCCTTCTTCTTCATAATCTCTCACTCAAAATTTCACTTTATAATTATTTCCTTTAATGATAAAATAAAAGCAACAACGCTTAGGAGGTAAATTTATGTTTACTAAAACAAAGAAAATCCTTTTCGGTTTCATGACATTCTTTGCAGTGCTCGTAATTGCGGGATGTCAGTCTTCTCCATCGCAGTCTTCTCAAACAAATAAATCTTCTCAAACAAATAAATCTCCTCAAACAAAAGCACCACAAGATCTTACAAAGGATCAACAAGGAACTTGGAAATGGACTGACCAACAAATGACCATTCAAAAAGTATTCCTAGCTTCTAATATCAAAAAGCTTGCCGCTGGACTGATGCTTGATGACTTCGATAAGGTTAAGATGACGATGACCATTAAAGATAAAACCGTTGAATTGAAGTACCATTTTGATTACAGAGAACTGTATGAGGATCAAGCATTTGCAACAGGAGAGAACAAAGCGAATTATGAATCGTATTTAAAAAATAAAACTGCTGAATTTAAGAATTATATTCCAAATTTGAAACATACAAAGATTACTCTTGACGAACCTAATTATGCCTATGATTACTCTCTAACTGGAGAAATCGATACGCAGAAACATACTATTACGTTCCCTGAAACACCTACATTTTTAAGTAGAATTGTTATGGGAACCACGTATAACTCACTTGTACCAATTACTTATACTTACACCGTTGAAGGTAACCAACTAACACTTTATGCTGAAGGTAAAGATGAACAAAGTCATTTTAGAGTAATACGTCTTCGTTTCAATTACGTAGGAGACAATCATTAGAAGGAGTGATCAATCATGAACAATATGAAAAAAAGTTCCCTATGGATGTTGTCCCTTCTTGCCCTTCTATTTGTATCAGGATGTGGGCAACAGAAACAACAGAAACAGAAACAACAAACAACCACTGAGACTACAACAGTTGCAGAAACTACCACAGTAGCACCTACCCCAGTCTCACTCGAAGGAGACTGGAAAGCTGTAGATTTTAGAGATACAGTGGAACGTACTTTCTTACTTTATTATAATGATGCTAATAGTCGATTAAAGGTTACTGAAGCCTTCCAAGATATCGTTCCGACTCTAAAAATCACAGGAACAGATGTAACTTATTCTTATAGTGCTGATATGAATAAGTATATTGATTTTTATGCTGAACAGAATAAAGATGAATATCCTACAAAAGAAGAAGCTACTGCCATCCTTCTAGGCGTAAGAGAAAAGAAATTTGGAAGTTTTAAACATCAAACTGGAACGTTTGATAACGATACAAAAGTGTTAACTGCAACGTTAAAAGATGGAGTTTTAAACGAGAATGCAAAAACGATCGTATTCCCTGAAGTTCCAAACATCTTTGGAGTTCTACCTCTTTATATTAATTCTACAGACGTACCAATTACTTATCACTACGAATTGAATGGTGACATCCTTACAATTTACGCTGAAAAAACATTCGAAGAAACAGGAGCACATCTCGTTTATCCGATGAAATTCAAGAAAGTTTCAGATCCTAAAACTAATTAAATAACTCACTGCCCCTTGAGAATTTGTACTGACCCCAAAAAGTTAGACAAATAATT
>NZ_KV812018.1 GCF_001813295.1 Streptococcus sp. HMSC072G04 | reverse complement strand
AGGTCGGTGGTTCGAGTCCACTCGTGCCCATTTTGGAGAATTACTCAAGAGGCTGAAGAGGACGGTTTGCTAAATCGTTAGGTCGGGTAACCGGCGCGGGGGTTCGAATCCCCCATTCTCCGTATAATTTCCAAGTTTGAGATGTCATCTCAAACTATTTTTTATATTTTTGAAGGTTTTGTCTATGTTCTTGAATCGATTCTTTAAAATTTTTAGTTTTGTGTTTGTTTTAACTGTTTCAGGAATTTTATTTCTTTTTCCATCTGTTAGAACTTCGATTGTTTTAAAATCTTCTGATATATTAGCTATTGTTGATAAGGCCGTATCGGTACCATTTGTTGTTGTGGAATCTAAGGCAAAGGATTTAAAGGATTTATCTGAATTAAATGATGAAAACCGTTCGTTAAAATCACGTCTTTATCAAAAGGATATTGACCAGTCAAAACTTAACCGTTTGGAATCAGAAAATAGAGAATTAAAGGATTTGATGTCAATCAAGAATTCTGTATCGGGTTCTAAACAAGTCGTTAGTGAGATTATTGACCGTAATTATGGTTCGTGGGATCAGGAATTTGTTATTGATAAAGGTAGTTCAGATGGAATTTCTGATTCTATGTTTGTCCTTTCGTCTGGTGGCGTCATTGGTGTGGTAGAAAGTATAGAGAAAAATTCTAGCAAAGTGAAATTATTAGTCGAAGATACTATTTCTTCACAACATCTGACGTTTAAAATTGAGAGTCAAGGTCAATCTATTTTTGCTTTATTAAATGGTTATGACGAGAAGACAGGTGAGTTTCGGTTGTTGCAAATTGGAGATCCAGTTGAAATTAAAAAAGGATCTCTGGTTTCAACAAGTGGTTTAGGAAAATATAAGAGTAGTGACTTGCCTCTTGGTACAGTGACTTCTACTCAAAAGGCATCTGATCAGTTAGGTCAAGAAATTCGTGTGAAACCAAAGGCTAATTTAGATGTTAATCGTTATGTACTATTGATCGGAGAGTAGTGTGAAAGTCATACGTAAGTACCATTTTTTCCCTTTAATCTTATTCTTATCTTTATTTGTTGACGGGCAGATCTCTTTTCTTATTTCTCGTTTCTGTCCAAACTCCTTTGAACCTACTTCATTTTTATTTCTATATGGTTTTATGTTATTGAGTCTCTATTTCTCTGAGATAGCTAGTATTTGGTGGGGAGTCTTCTTTGGTTTTTGTTTTGATGTGTATTTTTTACACACTCTAGGAATTGCACTCATAGTATTTCCTATACTACAGGTGATTTTTTATCGGTGTAATCAGATTATTTTGGTCAATCGATTGACTCGTTTTTTTACATTTTTATTAACGATTCTATTATTTCAGATTTTAACAAATCTTCTTTTGATTCTTTTTATCGGCATAAAATTTAACTGGATTACACTAATTATTTACCAAATTTTTCCAAGTTTAATTTTGAATGTGCTTCTATTAATAGTATTACAGCCTTTACTTGAAAAGATTTATTTATAAACTCGAAATAAAAATGTAACAATAGCGTAACATAAAATTTGTAAAAATTTGTTATACTAGTTAGTGTCTTATTAGAAAGGGAAAAATTATCTAATGAAGAAAAAATTATTTGCCACAATCTTATTGAGTACAGTTGCTTTATCACAAGGAGCTGTCGTAGCTGGTGTATCAGCTGACTCAACAGATGATAAGATTGCTGCTCAAGATAACAAAATCAATAGTATTAATCAACAACAACAAAGTGCACAAGCTCAGGTAGATCAAATTCAAGGTCAAGTATCTGAAATTAAAAAACAACAAGAAAATCTTCAAGCTGAAAATGACCGTTTGAATGAAGAATCTGAACGATTGTCAGCTGAGATCGATGAGTTGTCAAAAAATATTGTTGCTCGTCAAGAATCACTTGCAAATCAAGCACGTAGTGCTCAAACAACTGGGACTGCAACAAGCTATATTAATGCGATTGTTAGCTCTGGATCTTTGACAGAAGCTATCTCACGTATTTCTGCTATGAATGAAATCGCAGATGCTAACAACAAAATGTTGCAAGAGCAAAAACGTGACAAAGAAGATATTGCACAAAAACAAAAAGAAAACAACGATGCTATCAATACTGTCATTGCAAACAAACAGCAATTAGAAGATGATGCGCAAGTTTTGTCAACAAAAGAAGCTGAGTTGAAAGTAGCACAATTGAACTTGGCTGCTGAAAAATCAACTGCTGAAAACGAAAAGAATGCTTTGTTGCAACAAAAAGCTGAAGCTGAAAAAGCAGCAGCAGCAGCGGCAGCAGCTGAAGCAGCTTACCGTGCAAAACAAAAAGAACAACAAGCAGCTGTAAAAGCTTCTGCTAATACAACTCTTCAAGCACAAGTTCAGGCAGCGGCTCAAACACCTGCTGCAACACCAGCGGCTGCACAAACTCAAGCAGCAGCTCAACCTGCTGTTCAAACTCAAGCAGCGGCTGCACCAGTAGCAACTACTTCTCGTCCAACTTATAGTACATCTGCATCATCTTATCCAGTTGGTGAATGTACATGGGGTGCGAAGACATTGGCTCCATGGGCAGGTGATTACTGGGGTAATGGTGGACAATGGGCAGCAAGTGCAGCAGCAGCAGGATTCCGTACAGGATCTCAACCACAAGTTGGTGCCATTGCATGTTGGAATGATGGTGGATATGGACACGTAGCAGTTGTTACAGCCGTTCAATCTACAACAAGCATCCAAGTTTCTGAGTCTAACTATAATGGTATCCGTAGTATTGGTAACTACCGTGGTTGGTTTAACCCAACAACAGCACAAGGTACTGTTACTTATATCTATCCAAACTAAGAATTACACTGAAGCAGAACATTTGTTCTGCTTCTTTTTTGATAGAATTTAGGTAGTGATAGATTTTGTAGTTTCCATAAATTAATATTTGAATATTTGCTTAAAAAGCGATAAAATGATTACAGGAGAAATTTGTGCTGACTGTACAATATGGTTTTAGATTTTACTGGAGGAAATCATGTCATTTTCTGATTTAATGCTCTTTGCTTTGTCGTCAAATCAAGAATTGGCTCAACGTGTGTCTCGAGAAATGGGACTATCGCTTGGAAAGTCAACGGTTCGTCAATTTTCTGATGGAGAAATTCAGGTTAATATTGAAGAATCAATCCGTGGGAAAGATGTTTATATTTTGCAATCCACTAGCTCACCGGTTAACGATAATCTAATGGAAATTTTGATTATGGTAGATGCGTTGAAACGGGCTAGTGCGCAATCCATTAATGTGGTGATGCCATATTACGGCTATGCTCGTCAAGACCGGAAAGCTCGGGCTCGTGAACCAATTACTTCTAAGTTAGTAGCCAATATGCTTGAGGTTGCTGGAGTTGATCGTCTGTTGACAATTGATTTGCACGCTGCTCAAATTCAAGGTTTCTTTGATATTCCCGTTGACCACTTGATGGGTGCGCCTCTGATCGCCGACTATTTTGAACGTCGCGGGATGATTGGAAAAGACTATGTTGTTGTCAGTCCAGACCATGGTGGGGTGACTCGTGCTCGGAAATTAGCTGAATTTTTGAAGACACCGATTGCGATTATTGATAAACGTCGAAGTGTTGATAAGATGAATACGAGTGAAGTGATGAATATCATTGGGAGTGTTGAAGGCAAGACTTGTATTTTGATTGATGATATGATTGATACAGCTGGTACAATCTGTCATGCCGCGGATGCCCTTGCAGAAGCAGGTGCTGTTGAAGTCTATGCGAGCTGCACTCACCCTGTTTTATCAGGTCCAGCGATGGATAACATCCAAAAATCAGCCATTAAGAAGTTGGTCGTATTGGATACGATTTATCTATCGGAGGATCGTTTGATTGACAAAATTGAGCAAATTTCGATTGCGAAACTTCTAGCTGAGGCTATTGTTCGCATTCACGAAAATCGTCCTCTTTCCCCTCTATTTGAAATCGGAAATGCCAAAAAATGTTAATAATAAGGAGGCTGGAGACCAGCCTCTTTTGTATAGGAGGAAATACAAATGGAAATCAGAAAATGGTTGGAAAATCTAAAAAAAGAAAAGAAACGGAAAAAACTAGTTCGAGCAGCTAAAGAACTAGAAGCAAAGGCTGATCCTAGTTTGCCCAAGAAACGATTGCCAAAAAATGGGGTGGTAAAATAGGATAGAAAAGATTTCTATTTTTTAAATACATTTTTATATATGAATAAAGTGTCTTTCCAAGATGGTTTTAAATCCGTAGTTCTATATCTCAAATGGATCAAAAGCTTAAACTTTTTTTAAAAAATAATGGAAAAAGTCTTGACATAGGCAGAATATCCTAGTATACTAGTCATAGTTACGAAGTAACGAATAATTTTTGAAAAGAAATAAAGGAGATAAAACAATGAAAAAAGTTTTATTATCATCAGTAGCAGCTCTTGCAGTATTTGCTGCAGCAGCACCAGCATTTGCAAATGACAACCCTTCAGTAAATGGTGGAGCTAACCTTCCAGGTGCTTACGATTCACGTGAAGCTTACGAAAACCAATCTGAATTTGTAAGTGCTCGTACAGTTGAAGAATACCTTAACGGTCACATGGGAGAAATTAAAGCTGAAGCAGCGGCTGATCCAGCAGTAGTAGCAGCTAAAGCAGCTTTGGATGCAGTTGAAGGTGGAGACCACAAGTATACTGAAATTAAAGCAGCATACGATGAAGCATATAACAATGCATTCTTAAAAGTACGTAACGTATATGTACAAAAATTCCAAACTATTCAAAACACAGCTAAGAAAGCTGAAGGCAACTACTATATCTTGAATGAAACTCCAGAGCAAAAAAATGCTCGTTACTTGAAAGAACATGGAATCAATCCAGAACAAGCTAAAGCAGACGCAGCTAAAGCTGAAGAAGCAGCTAAAAAAGCAGAAGCTGGTAAAGCTGGTTCAAAACAAGCTGGTAAAGCTCTTCCAAAAACAAGCGCAGTTAAATAATTTGGTGATTAATTAGCTCGTAAAATATCACTGGACCTTCGGGTTCAGTGTTATTTTTTAGAAAAAATTATCAAAAGGAGATCAACTAAATGAAAAGAGCTGGGAAAAAAAGTTCAACTAAATTGGGTCTTGTGATTGCTGCTCTTGTTGCAGTTGTTGTGCTTGTTGCTGGAATTATTTTCTTTAATCCTTTTGGAGGAAGCAAGTCATCTAGCACGGCTAAAAAAACAACTGGAACAAGTTCAACTAAGCAAGAAACTAAATATGAACCAAGTCAAGAAGAAAAAGATTACTTGAAAAATCGTTTTGCTCAGTTAACAGCTGTTAACCCTGAGACAATTGCTTATGTCTATGCACCGGGTACTGAGTTGGATGAACCTGTTGTACAAACTACTGATAATGAAACTTATTTGAATAAGACGTTTGATGGTGGGAATGAGCCATACATGGGGACAGTCTTCATGGATATGGATAACAAGAAAGACTTCAGTGATCGTTTGACTTGGCTGTTTGGTCATGCTCGTGGTAGTAAGGTCGGCGATCACCGTATGTTTAACGATGTCAACTACTATGACAAACAAGAGTATTTGGACCAACATCCGTATGTTGTGATTGAGACACCAGAGCGGAAATATTACTATGAAGTGATGGGCTTAGTCATTGTCCCAGAGGATACTGCTTTCTACCGTACAAGCTTTACAGATGACAATGATTTTACGACACAATTGAAGAATATCTATGAGTCAGCTCGTACGAAGAACCCTAATATCAAGATCAAAGCATCTGATAAGTATTTAGTATTGTCCACTTGTCGTGAAGAGGATGAAACCATTCGTTCTAACCTCTACCTTCGTCAAATTCCTGATTCAGAAATGAAGGATTTTGTGGCGAAACATGCAGATCAATTGAAATACGTGGCAACACGTGGTCAACAATAATGTCTTGAAAGACTTAGCATTGCTAAGTCTTTTTTGCATGGAAGGATTGTTGAAATGTCCTTTGATGATGATCAAAAGATGGGGATCTGGCTTGTTCTTTTGCGATGGGGTCCTATTTATAGTATAATGAATATAAGTGTTTTTGGAGGTGTTCTATGGATTTAACGAAACGTTTTAATAAAAATCTGAATCGGATTGAAGTATCTTTGATTCGTCAGTTCGATCAATCAATTTCTTCCATTCCTGGTGTCTTGCGTTTGACTTTGGGGGAACCGGATTTTACAACTCCTGAACATGTAAAAGAAGCAGGAAAGGCTGCCATTGATGCGAACTTTAGCCATTACACTGGGATGAGTGGTTTATTGGCCTTGCGTGAGGCTGCGAGTCAATTTGTGGCGGATAAATATGGTATTCACTATCGTCCTGAAGATGAGATATTGGTGACGATTGGTGCGACTGAAGCTCTATCTGCAACCTTGACAGCGATTTTGGAGCCTGGAGATGTAGTGCTCCTCCCAGCACCGGCCTACCCTGGTTATGAACCGATTGTGAATTTGGTTGGGGCGGAGATTATTGAAATTGATACGACAGCAGATCGTTTTGTCTTGACTCCTGAAAAGTTGGAAAAGGCGATTCTAGAGCAGGGTGAAAAATTGAAGGCTGTTATTCTCAATTATCCAGCTAATCCAACGGGTGTCACTTATTCGCGCGAACAGATGGCAGAATTAGCTGCTGTCTTAAAAAAATATGAAGTCTTTGTGATTTGTGATGAAGTCTATTCAGAGCTGACTTATACTGGAGAAGCGCATGTCTCTATGGCATCCTTCATTCCTGAGCAGACTATTGTCATTAATGGCTTATCTAAGTCTCATGCCATGACAGGCTGGCGCCTTGGCTTTGTCTTTGCCCCAGCTACATTGACGGCTCAACTTATCAAGAGCCATCAGTATTTGGTTACTGCTGCTGGAACCATGAACCAGTATGCTGCGATCGAAGCTTTGACGGAAGGTCGAGATGATGCGGAGCCGATGAAGAAGGAATATGTGAAGCGTCGCGATTATATTATTGAACAGATGTCCGCGCTTGGGTTTGAGATTATTAAGCCAGATGGAGCTTTTTATATTTTTGCTAAAATCCCAGCTGGTTATAATCAAGATTCCTTTGCTTTCTTGCAGGATTTTGCGCGTGAAAAAGCAGTTGCTTTCATTCCTGGTGCTGCTTTTGGTCAATATGGTGAAGGCTATGTGCGTTTGTCGTATGCAGCCAGCATGGAGGTTATCAAGGAAGCAATGAAACGCTTGAAGGAGTATATGGAAGAACATGCTGGAGTCAATTGAGACCCGGGGAATTGTCCTGTATAATCGGGAGTTTCGTGAGGATGACAAGCTGGTCAAAATCTTCACAGAGAAGTCAGGGAAGCGGATGTTTTTTGTGAAACATGCGGGAAAATCACGGTTGAATCCCATGTTGCAACCTTTGGTAACGGCAGATATGTTGTTGAAAATCAATGATGATGGGTTGAGTTATATTGATGATTTTCAAGATGTGCAGGTTTATAAGAAAATCAATGCAGATCTTTTTGCCCTTTCTTATGCGACCTATGTTCTGGCGCTTGCGGATGCAAGTATTCAGGATAATCAGGTGGATCCGGCTCTGTTTGCTTTTTTGGAGAAGACCTTGTCTTTGATGGAAGAGGGACTGGATTATGAGGTTTTAACCAATATTTTTGAGATTCAGATTCTATCACGATTTGGAGTTATCTTGAATCTGCATGAATGCTGTTTCTGTCATCGGGTTGGACTTCCTTTTGATTACTCTTTTCGCTATAGTGGGGTCCTTTGTCCAGATCATTATGATCGGGATGAGAGACGCGCTCACTGGCATCCGAATGTTCTCTATTTATTGGATCAGTTTCAAGCAGTACGTTTCAGTGAGTTAGAGACGATTTCCCTACAAGCGGAGATGAAAGCAGCTCTACGTCAGGCAATCGATCAGTTGTATGAGGAGTATGTAGGGATCCATTTAAAAGCTAAAAAGTTTATCGATTCCTTGAGTGATTGGGGAGCGATTATGAAAGATTCATCTGGAGGTGAAATATGAAAAAAATTGCGGTAGATGCAATGGGGGGCGATAATGCACCTCAAGCCTTGGTAGAAGGTGTGAATCAAGCCATTCGTGATTTTGATGATATTGAGATTGTTTTGTATGGCGATGAGGCAAAAATCAAAGACTATTTAACCGCAACAGAACGTGTATCGATTGTGCATACGGAAGAAAAAATCGATTCAGATGATGAGCCAACGCGGGCCATTCGTCGGAAAAAACAGGCTTCGATGGTCTTAGCTGCCAAGGATGTGAAGGATGGTAAGGTCGCTGCCATGCTATCTGCGGGAAATACAGGTGCGCTATTGGCGGCTGGTTTCTTTATCGTTGGCCGCATCAAAGGGGTGGAACGCCCTGGCTTGATGTCGACACTTCCAACGGTTGATGGTCGTGGCTATGATATGCTAGACTTAGGGGCCAATGCGGAAAATACACCAGAGCACTTGCATCAGTATGCTGTGATGGGATCCTACTATGCTGAAAATGTTCGTGGGATTCAAAAACCGCGCGTGGGTTTATTGAACAATGGGACAGAAGCTAGTAAGGGAGACCCTTTGCGCAAGGAAACTTACCAATTGTTATCTGAGGATGAGTCGATTCATTTTGTTGGAAACGTGGAAGCGCGTGACTTGATGGATGGTGTTGCTGATGTCGTTGTGGCGGATGGTTTCACGGGAAACGCTGTCTTGAAAACGATGGAAGGAACGGCTTTTGGAATCTTGAAGCAATTGAAACAAGCGATTGCCACTGGAAACTGGAAGGCGAAATTGGGAGCTTTTCTGCTCAAGGACCGTTTGAAATCATTGAAGCAAACCTTGGATTTCTCAGATGTTGGAGGAGCGGTCTTGTTTGGTCTTCAAGCACCTGTTGTTAAAACGCATGGTTCGAGTGATGCCAAAGCTGTCTATAGCACGATTCGTCAGATTCGGACCATGTTAGAGACAGATGTTGTTGGAAAATCAGTGAAGGAATTATCGAAGGAAGGGTAATGTATGAGTAAACAAAACGAAATTTTAGCTACAATTGAGGAATTTCTCAAAGATCGCAAGGGTCCAGACTTTCAAGTATCTTTGGAATCTGACTTACGTAAGGATTTACAGGCGGATTCTGTTGAATTGATGGAATTTATTATCAATCTTGAGGATGAATACCAAATTGAGATTCCGGACAAGGCTATTGATGAATTTAACACAGTAGGGGATGTTGTCGACTATATCGAAAAACGAACTGCTGGTCACTAATGAAAAAGGGATCGTTCAGAGATTATTCTGGATGATCTTTTTTTCTGTCCCTTTTATTCGGATTCTGCTTATATTGTACGGAATTTTATTGAAAATACGCTTTGTATGTGATAGAATGAAGGTGATAAAATACGAAAGGCGAACAAAGTCATGACCAATCAACTGATTTATACTGGAAAAGCTAAGGATATCTATACTACTGAGGACGAACATGTGATTAAGTCGGTCTATAAGGACCAGGCAACCATGCTTAATGGTGCTCGTAAGGAGACTATTAAGGGAAAAGGTGTGCTAAATAATCAGATTTCGTCTCTTATTTTTGAAAAATTGAATGCTGCGGGTGTAGCTACTCACTTTATCGAACGTATTTCTGACACAGAACAACTCAACAAGAAAGTAAAAATTATTCCTTTGGAGGTGGTTCTTCGTAATGTGACAGCGGGTTCTTTCTCAAAACGGTTTGGCGTGGAAGAAGGTTTGGAGTTGGAGACTCCAATCGTTGAATTTTACTATAAAAACGATGAGTTGGATGACCCATTCATCAATGATGAGCATGTGAAGTTTTTGGATATTGCCAATGATGAACAAATTGCTTATATTAAGGAAGAAACGCGTCGTATCAATGAATTGCTGAAGGATTGGTTTGCACAAATTGGTCTTCGCTTGATTGACTTCAAATTGGAATTTGGTTTTGATAAGGATGGCAAGATCATCTTGGCGGATGAATTCTCTCCAGATAACTGCCGCCTTTGGGATGCTGAAGGGCACCATATGGACAAGGATGTTTTCCGTAGAGATTTGGGCAGTTTAACGGATGTATATCAGGTTGTGTTGGAGAAATTACAGGGCTTGAAGTAATCTTTTTGAAACGGAAAACCTTCGTCTTTCAAGTAAAAGGACTCAGGCTGAAAAGGTCTACTAGACCTTTTCACTCCGTCGTGATCTTGGTAGCTTGACAGATGTTTATGAAGTTGTATTGGAAAAATTGCAAGGTTTGAAGTGATCTTTTTGAAATAGAAAACCTTCGTCTTCGATAACATGTTTGAATAGAAATAAAGGAAATAAAATGGATAAACGTATTTTCGTTGAGAAAAAAGCTGATTTTCGTGTAAAATCGGACTCTTTAGTAAAAGAATTGCAGCATAATCTTCAGTTGAAAACGTTGAAGGCTCTTCGTATTGTTCAAGTTTACGATGTCTTTGGTTTGGCAGAGGACTTGTTTGCGCGTGCGGAAAAACATATCTTCTCTGAGCAAGTGACCGATACTGTTTTGGATGAAGCTGCGGTTAAGGCTGATCTTGAGAAGTATGCTTTCTTTGCTATCGAAAGTTTGCCTGGTCAATTTGACCAACGTGCAGCATCTTCGCAAGAAGCTTTGCTGTTGTTGGGTAGTTCAAATGATGTAACAGTGAATACAGCACAATTGTACTTGGTTAACAAGGATATTGATGCGAATGAGTTGGAAGCTGTCAAAAACTACCTTTTGAACCCAGTGGATTCTCGTTTCAAAGATATCACTGTTGGTATTGCGAAACAGGATTTCTCTGAGTCTGACAAGACCATTCCAAGCTTGGATTTCTTTGAAACTTATACGGCAGAAGATTTTGCACAGTATAAGTCCGAGCAAGGATTGGCAATGGAAGTGGATGACCTTCTCTTCATTCAAGATTACTTCAAATCCATTGGACGTGTACCAACTGAGACTGAGCTTAAGGTTTTGGATACTTATTGGTCTGACCACTGCCGTCACACAACTTTCGAAACTGAGTTGAAAAACATCGACTTCTCAGCTTCTAAATTTGAAAAACAATTGCAAGCGACTTATGACAAGTATATTGCCATGCGTGATGAGTTGGGACGTACAGAAAAACCTCAAACTTTGATGGATATGGCGACTATTTTTGGCCGTTATGAGCGTGCTAATGGTCGTTTGGATGACATGGAAGTGTCTGATGAAATCAACGCCTGCTCAGTTGAAATTGAAGTAGATGTCAATGGTGTGAAAGAACCATGGCTTCTCATGTTCAAGAATGAAACTCACAACCACCCAACTGAAATCGAACCATTTGGTGGAGCAGCTACTTGTATCGGTGGTGCCATTCGTGACCCATTGTCAGGTCGTTCATACGTTTACCAAGCCATGCGTATTTCAGGTGCTGGTGATATTACAGCTCCGATTGCTGAAACTCGTCCTGGTAAATTGCCACAACAAGTGATTTCTAAAACAGCGGCTCACGGTTATTCTTCATACGGTAACCAAATTGGTCTTGCGACAACTTATGTTCGTGAATACTTCCACCCAGGTTTCGTTGCTAAGCGTATGGAGCTAGGTGCAGTTGTCGGTGCGGCTCCTAAGGAAAATGTGGTCCGTGAAAAACCTGAAGCAGGTGATGTCGTGATTCTTCTCGGTGGGAAGACTGGACGTGACGGTGTCGGTGGTGCGACAGGTTCTTCTAAAGTTCAAACGGTTGAATCTGTTGAAACAGCTGGTGCTGAGGTTCAAAAAGGGAATGCCATCGAAGAACGTAAGATTCAACGTCTTTTCCGTAATGGGGAAGTGACCCGTCTGATCAAGAAATCAAATGACTTTGGTGCCGGTGGTGTCTGTGTGGCGATCGGTGAATTGGCAGATGGTCTTGAAATTGATCTAGACAAAGTGCCATTGAAATACCAAGGTTTGAACGGTACAGAAATTGCTATCTCAGAATCTCAAGAACGGATGGCTGTAGTGGTTCGTCCAGAAGATGTAGATGCTTTCGTTGCTGAATGTAACAAAGAAAATATTGATGCTGTTGTCGTTGCAACAGTAACTGAAAAACCAAATCTTGTCATGCACTGGAATGGTGAAACCATCGTTGATTTGGAACGTCGTTTCCTTGATACTAACGGTGTACGTGTGGTTGTAGATGCTAAGGTGGTTGACAAGGATGTCAAGCTTCCAGAAGAACGTCAAACATCTGCTGAAACCCTTGAAGCGGATACTCTTGAAGTCTTGGCTGACCTGAACCATGCCAGTCAAAAAGGTTTACAAACCATCTTTGATAGCTCGGTTGGTCGTTCAACAGTCAATCACCCACTTGGTGGTCGCTACCAAATCACACCAACGGAAGCTTCTGTACAGAAATTGCCAGTCCAACATGGCGTGACAACAACTGCATCTGTTATGGCGCAAGGATTCAACCCTTATGTAGCAGAATGGTCTCCATATCATGGCGCTGCTTATGCGGTCATCGAAGCCACAGCTCGTTTGGTTGCTGCTGGTGCAAACTGGTCTAAGGCTCGTTTCTCTTATCAGGAATACTTCGAGCGTATGGATAAACAAGCAGAGCGTTTTGGTCAACCAGTAGCTGCTCTCCTTGGATCAATCGAAGCTCAGATTCAACTTGGTTTGCCATCTATCGGTGGGAAAGACTCTATGTCTGGTACCTTTGAAGAATTGACAGTACCACCAACCTTGGTTGCTTTTGGGGTGACAACTGCAGATAGCCGTAAGGTTCTTTCTCCAGAATTTAAAGCTGCTGGTGAAAATATTTACTACATCCCAGGTCAAGCTTTGGCACAAGAAATTGACTTCGATCTTATTAAATCTAACTTTGCTCAATTTGAAGCTATCCAAGCTGACCACAAAGTGACAGCTGCATCAGCTGTTAAATATGGTGGTGTGGTTGAAGCTCTTGCCCTTGCAACATTTGGGAACCATATCGGAGCAAACGTCGAATTAGCTGACCTTGACACTAGCTTGACAGCCCAATTGGGTGGATTCGTCTTCACATCGCCTGAAGAAATTGCAGGTGTTGCTAAGATCGGACAAACAGTAGCTGACTTTACACTTACTGTCAATGGTGTAACGCTTGATGGACACAAACTTGACAGTGCCTTCCAAGGTAAATTGGAAGAAGTTTATCCAACGGAATTTGCACAAGCAACTGAGTTGGAAGAAGTACCAGATGTGGCATCAGATTCTGTGATCAAAGCCAAAGAAACAGTTGATACACCAGTGGTTTACATCCCAGTATTCCCAGGTACTAACTCTGAGTACGATTCAGCTAAGGCCTTTGAAAAAGAAGGTGCAAAAGTCAACTTGGTACCATTTGTAACACTTAACGAAGAGGCTATTGTCAAGTCTGTTGACACTATGGTTGACAATATCGAAAAAGCTAACATTATCTTCTTTGCAGGTGGCTTCTCAGCAGCGGATGAACCAGATGGATCAGCTAAATTTATCGTGAACATCTTGCTCAATGAAAAAGTACGTGCAGCCATTGATAGCTTCATCGAACGAGGTGGTTTGATCATCGGTATCTGTAACGGATTCCAAGCCCTTGTTAAATCAGGTCTTCTTCCATATGGTAACTTTGAAGATGCAAGCAGTACGAGTCCAACTCTCTTCTACAATGATGCCAACCAACACGTGGCTAAGATGGTGGAAACGCGGATTGCCAACACAAACTCACCATGGCTTGCCGGAGTAGAAGTTGGTGACATCCATGCCATTCCAGTATCACACGGTGAAGGGAAATTTGTCGTGACAGCTGAGGAATTCGCAGAGCTTCGTGACAATGGTCAAATCTTTACCCAATATGTTGACTTCGAAGGTAAACCAAGCATGGATTCTAAATATAATCCTAACGGATCTGTAAATGCTATCGAAGGTATCACAAGTAAGAACGGTCAAATTATTGGTAAGATGGGTCACTCAGAACGTTTCGAAGATGGTCTCTTCCAAAATATTCCAGGAAATAAAGACCAACATCTCTTTGCATCAGCGGTTAAATACTTTACTGGAAAATAAAAGGTATACAAAATGACATACGAAGTTAAATCTCTTAATGAAGAATGTGGTATTTTTGGGATCTGGGGACACCCAGATGCTGCAAAACTGACTTATTTCGGATTACACAGTCTTCAACACCGTGGTCAAGAAGGGGCGGGGATCCTTTCGAATGATGCGGGTCAACTAAAACGGTATCGTGATACGGGTCTTCTCTCAGAAGTATTTCGAAATCCTGCTAACTTGGACAAGTTAACAGGAATGGGAGCGATTGGCCATGTTCGCTATGCGACAGCTGGGGAAGCTTCGGTGGATAACATCCAGCCCTTCCTCTTTCGCTTTCATGATACCCAGTTTGGGCTGGCCCACAACGGGAATTTGACCAATGCCAAGTCCCTCAAACGGGAGTTGGAAAATAACGGAGCGATCTTTAGCTCAACTTCTGATTCAGAAATCTTGGCCCACTTGATTCGTCGGAGCCACAACCCATCCTTCATGGGTAAGGTGAAAGAAGCCTTGAATACAGTGAAAGGTGGATTTGCTTACCTTCTCATGCTGGAAGATAAGCTGATTGCGGCCTTGGATCCAAATGGTTTCCGTCCTCTTTCGATTGGGAAAATGGCTAATGGCGCTATCGTGGTTTCCTCTGAAACCTGTGCTTTTGAAGTGGTTGGTGCTGAGTGGATCCGCGATGTGAATCCAGGTGAAGTTGTGATCATCGATGATAACGGCATCACTTACGATACGTATACAACAGATACCCAATTGGCTGTTTGCTCAATGGAGTATATCTACTTTGCTCGTCCGGACTCCAATATTCAAGGGGTCAATGTCCATACAGCTCGTAAACGTATGGGGGCTCAATTGGCACGTGAATTTAAACATGAAGCAGATATTGTGATCGGTGTACCGAACTCTTCACTTAGTGCAGCTATGGGATTTGCGGAAGAATCTGGCCTACCAAATGAAATGGGCTTGATTAAAAACCAATATACCCAACGGACTTTTATTCAACCGACACAAGAACTACGTGAGCAAGGGGTTCGGATGAAGCTCTCTGCCGTATCCGGTGTCGTGAAAGGCAAACGGGTTGTCATGATTGATGACTCTATTGTACGTGGGACAACATCACGTCGGATTGTGAAGTTATTAAAAGAAGCAGGGGCTACAGAAGTCCATGTGGCAATCGCCAGTCCAGCTCTGGCTTATCCATGTTTCTACGGGATCGATATTCAAACACGTAAGGAATTGATTGCTGCTAATCATACAGTAGAGGAAACCCGCGATATCATTGGTGCAGATAGTTTGACGTATTTGTCAATCGATGGCTTGATTGATTCTATTGGAATCGATACAGATGCCCCCAATGGCGGTCTTTGTGTGGCTTACTTTGATGGAAAATATCCAACACCTTTGTATGACTACGAAGAACGCTATGTGGAAAGTTTGAAAGAACATACTTCTTTCTATTAAGAGCAGTGCAAAAGAAAAGGAATGAAACAAATGACAAATAAGAATGCATACGCTCAATCTGGCGTAGACGTTGAAGCAGGTTATGAAGTTGTTGAACGGATCAAAAAACATGTGGCTCGTACGGAACGTGCAGGTGTCATGGGAGCTCTCGGTGGCTTCGGTGGTATGTTCGACCTTTCAAAAACAGGTGTCAAAGAGCCTGTTTTGATTTCAGGTACAGATGGTGTCGGTACTAAACTCATGCTGGCTATTAAGTACGACAAACACGATACGATCGGTCAAGATTGTGTGGCCATGTGTGTTAACGATATCATCGCTGCAGGTGCGGAGCCTCTTTACTTCCTTGACTATATCGCAACTGGTAAAAATGAACCTGCTAAATTAGAGCAAGTCGTTGCTGGTGTTGCAGAAGGTTGTGTGCAGGCTGATGCAGCCCTTATCGGTGGGGAAACGGCTGAAATGCCTGGTATGTACGATGAAGATGACTATGACTTGGCTGGGTTTGCTGTCGGTGTTGCAGAAAAATCTCAAATTATCGACGGTTCAAAAGTAGCTGAAGGGGATGTGATTCTTGGACTTGCTTCAAGCGGTATCCACTCAAATGGTTACTCACTTGTTCGTCGTGTCTTTGCGGATTACACGGGTGAGGAAGTTCTCCCAGAATTGGAAGGGAAGAAACTTAAAGACGTTCTTTTGGAACCAACTCGTATCTACGTCAAAGCAGCTTTGCCACTCATCAAAGAAGAATTGGTGAATGGGATTGCCCATATCACAGGTGGTGGTTTCATCGAAAATGTACCACGTATGTTCTCAGATGACTTGGCTGCTGAAATTGACGAAAGCAAAGTACCAGTTCTTCCAATTTTCAAAGCCCTTGAAAAATATGGCCAAATTAAACATGAAGAAATGTTTGAAATCTTTAACATGGGGATTGGTCTCATGCTTGCAGTGAAACCAGAAAATGTGGAACGTGTCAAAGAACTTCTTGACGAACCGGTTTATGAAATCGGTCGGATTGTGAAGAAAGATGGCGCAAGTGTGGTGATTAAATAATGGCTAAAAAAATTGCTGTTTTTGCCTCTGGCAATGGCTCAAACTTTCAGGTGATTGCAGAACAATTTCCAGTAGAATTTGTCTTTTCAGATCATCGTGATGCCTATGTCTTAGAACGGGCCGAAAATCTTGGTATGGTGAGTCATGCCTTTGAACTCAAGGAATTTGACAATAAAGTAGCTTATGAAGAAGCTATCGTTAAACTCTTGAATGAACACCAGATTGACTTGGTTTGTTTGGCGGGTTATATGAAAATCGTTGGCCCAACCTTGCTAGCAGCTTATGAAAGCCGTATCATCAATATTCACCCGGCTTATCTCCCTGAATTCCCTGGTGCTCATGGTATTGAGGATGCTTGGAATGCAGGCGTTGCTGAGAGCGGTGTGACCATTCACTGGGTGGATTCTGGTGTTGATACCGGTAAGGTTATCAAACAAGTCCGTGTGCCGCGCCTTGAAGGGGATACCCTTGATACTTTCGAGACGCGCATCCACGAAACAGAGTACCAGCTCTATCCAGAAGTGTTGGAACGTTTGGGAGTAGCACGAAAATAAGGAAACCATTGATCGGAAAGAACATTTTCGACTGTAGCAGATAAAGAACTTTTTTAAAAAAGGAAAAGAAAGAAAATGACTAAACGCGCACTAATTAGTGTTTCAGACAAAACGGGCATCGTTGAATATGCCCAAGAACTCAAAAAACTCGGTTGGGACATCATCTCAACAGGTGGTACTAAAGTTGCCCTTGACAATGCTGGGGTGGATACTATCGCCATTGATGATGTGACTGGTTTCCCAGAAATGATGGACGGTCGTGTGAAGACTCTCCACCCAAATATCCACGGTGGTCTCCTCGCTCGTCGTGACCTCGATAGCCACCTTCAAGCGGCTAAAGACAATAATATCGAATTGATTGACCTTGTTGTGGTCAACCTTTACCCATTCAAGGAAACCATCCTTAAACCAGACGTGACTTACGCGGATGCGGTTGAAAATATCGATATTGGTGGGCCATCTATGCTTCGTTCAGCAGCTAAAAACCACGCTAGCGTAACAGTTGTGGTAGACCCTGCTGACTATGCTGTGGTTTTGGACGAATTGGCAGCCAATGGCGAAACAAGTCACGAAACTCGCCAACGTTTGGCAGCGAAAGTCTTCCGCCATACGGCAGCCTATGATGCTTTGATCGCAGAATATTTCACTGCTCAAGTGGGTGAAGAAAAACCTGAAAAACTCACTTTGACCTATGACCTTAAGCAACCAATGCGTTACGGGGAAAACCCTCAACAAGACGCAGACTTCTACCAAAAAGCTTTGCCAACGGCTTACTCCATCGCTTCAGCGAAACAGTTGAACGGTAAAGAATTGTCCTTCAACAATATCCGTGACGCTGATGCCGCTATCCGGATCATCCGTGATTTCAAAGACCGTCCAACCGTTGTGGCTCTTAAACACATGAACCCATGTGGGATTGGTCAAGCTGACGACATAGAAACTGCTTGGGACTACGCTTATGAGTCTGATCCAGTATCCATCTTCGGTGGGATCGTGGTTCTCAACCGTGAGGTAGATGCTGTGACAGCTAAGAAGATGCATGGTGTTTTCCTTGAAATCATCATTGCACCAAGCTACACAGACGAAGCGCTTGAAATCTTGACAACCAAGAAGAAAAACTTGCGGATCCTTGAGCTACCATTTGATGCTCAAGATGCTAGTGAAGTGGAAGCAGAATACACTGGTGTTGTTGGTGGTCTCCTCGTTCAAAACCAAGACGTTGTGAAAGAAAGCCCAGCTGACTGGCAAGTGGTGACGAAACGCCAACCAACTGAGACAGAAGCGACAGCTCTTGAGTTTGCTTGGAAAGCGATCAAGTATGTCAAATCAAATGGGATCATCGTAACTAATGACCACATGACACTTGGTGTTGGCCCAGGTCAAACCAATCGTGTGGCATCTGTCCGTATCGCTATTGATCAAGCTAAAGACCGTCTTGACGGCGCTGTTCTTGCTTCCGATGCCTTCTTCCCATTTGCAGATAACGTAGAAGAAATCGCAAAAGCGGGTATCAAAGCCATCATCCAACCAGGTGGTTCTGTTCGTGACCAAGAGTCAATCGAAGCGGCTGATAAATATGGCTTGACCATGATCTTTACAGGCGTGAGACATTTTAGACATTAATCAAATAAGGCACACATCAATGGATGGGTGCCTTTTCTGTTGGGTAAGAAGACCTTAATCTGGGTAGATATAGGTGACGGTCCCCCAGATGGGGTTGGTTGGGTCGAACCAACCGCGGAAGTTGTCGATATAGCGATGGCCGTTGTAGTTAGCCTCTTGGATCTGAATTTTTTGGTCATGTTCGACATCCGTAACTAAGGCGACATGGCCATATCCCCCATTGTCCCAACAGGCGATAGCACCGACCTCTGGAGTGTCTCCTGTCCGGAATCCAGCAGCGCGTGCACTGGCTGCCCACATGCCACCGTTTCCCCACCAGTTGTGGGCCCAAGGGGCTAATTCTTTGGCTCCCCAGGTACATTCACCGATCGGATAGGTGTTTCCCGGGTGTGTCGCGAGTGGCGTGATCTTTGGTTTTGCCTTTTCTACTTGAAAGGTAGTGGGGAATAGCCCTTTTAGTTGTCCCTGGCTTTTCTGATAGACATGTAGGTGAAATAGCCCATTTCCCTTGTGTTTTTGAGCTTGAAAGCGAAGTTGGAAGTGTCCTGGTGCGACCTTCTTTGCTGGATACCAGATTAAATCATCCTGCCCATTTTCTTCAGACCAGATGGGGAAAACAATCTCGTCAACGTCTTCGAACAACTTTAGGTCTACCTCAAATTCTTGTGAGGAGATGGGTGTGATCGTGATTTTTGGCTGGGAAGAAGCCAGGTCTTTTTGCTGGACGCTGGTCGTGAGAGGGTAAAGACCGGTTAGCTGTTCATTTGCCTCCACCCCATAGACATGGACATGATAAAGTCCAGCTTGATCAGAATGATTGGTCAATGGCACTTGTAGGTCAAATCCTTTGTCACTGCGTTCCACAGGATACCAAATCAGGTCATCTTGGCCATTTTGGTCAGACCAGACGGGAACTTGGATCTTTTGATACTTATCCGGGACGTTTCCAAGATGAATCACCAGCTGCCCTTTTTCGGCATAGATAGCATTGGTCGCTTGATTTGCATGGGCAATAGAGGCTTGCCTCCCCCATGTCGCACAAGTCAGTACTACAAATTTTTTGATCGTTTGCATAATACTCCTTTTCGTCAATTAGTAGGTCTCACCTATACTATTCGGAAAAAAATGAGAAATAGGAGAAAATAGCAAAAAATGTTTGGATTCTACTGAAAATAGGAGACTTTTGCTGAAATCATTAGAATAAAACGAACGATTATGATATAATTTAATAAAATAATTCGCAAAAGAGGTTCGAGATGAAACTTTTGGTTGTTGGATCTGGCGGTCGTGAGCATGCGATTGCTAAGAAATTGTTGGAGTCTACAAACGTTGAGCAGGTTTTTGTGGCTCCTGGTAATGATGGGATGCGATTAGACGGTCTTGATTTGATCAATATCGGAATTTCCGAACATTCTAAGCTGATTGACTTCGCAAAAGCGAACGATATTGCTTGGACCTTTATTGGTCCAGATGATGCCCTTGCAGCTGGTATCGTAGATGATTTCAATGCAGCTGGTCTCAAAGCCTTTGGTCCTACCAAGGCTGCGGCTGAGCTTGAGTGGTCTAAGGATTTTGCTAAGGAAATCATGGTCAAATACGACGTTCCGACAGCAGCCTATGGAACCTTTTCAGATTTCGAAGAAGCCAAGGCCTACATCGAAGAAAAAGGCGCTCCAATCGTCGTCAAGGCAGACGGCTTGGCCCTTGGGAAAGGTGTCGTCGTTGCGGAGACAGTTGAGCAAGCCATCGAAGCCGCTCATGAGATGCTTTTGGACAATAAATTCGGTGATTCAGGTGCGCGTGTGGTCATCGAGGAATTCCTTGACGGGGAAGAGTTCTCTCTCTTTGCCTTTGTCAATGGGGACAAGTTCTACATCATGCCAACGGCTCAGGACCACAAACGTGCTTATGATGGGGACAAGGGCCCTAACACTGGTGGGATGGGTGCCTATGCGCCGGTTCCTCACTTGCCACAGAGCGTGGTTGACACAGCGGTTGACACTATTGTAAAGCCAGTTCTTGAAGGCATGATCAAAGAAGGTCGTCCTTACACTGGTGTCCTTTACTCGGGGCTTATCTTGACAGCTGACGGCCCGAAAGTCATCGAGTTTAACGCTCGCTTCGGAGATCCAGAAACGCAAATCATCTTACCTCGTTTGACATCTGACTTTGCGCAAAATATCACTGACATTTTGGATGGAAAAGAGCCAGCTATCACTTGGACGGACAAGGGTGTGACATTGGGCGTGGTTGTAGCATCAAACGGCTATCCACTCGCTTATGAGAAGGGTGTCAAGCTTCCAGCCAAGACAGAGGGCGACATCATCACTTACTATGCTGGTGCCAAATTCGCTGAAAATGGCCAAGACCTCCTCTCAAACGGTGGACGTGTCTACATGCTTGTCACAACAGCAGACACGGTCAAAGACGGCCAAAACATCATCTACAACGAACTCAACAAACAAAACACAGAAGGCTTGTTCTACCGTACGGATATCGGTAGCAAGGCGATAAAAGATTAACAGATACTAACTTTGTCATGGCGAGCGAAAGCGAGCCAAAGTAAGATAATGGTCGCTTGATTTGCGAGCGTTAGCGAGCTAGTATAGAGGATAATCGTCGCAGTAGTGGAACTCCTAGTAGCAGAGCTACTAGGAGCGGAAAACTGGAGACTAAGGCTCCAGTTTTAGTAATGGAACGCTACAGGCGGTCGCTTACGTCCGCACTACAATAGACGATTATCAAAAAAGGAGAAGAAATGAAACCAGTAATTTCCATTATTATGGGCTCAAAATCTGACTGGGCAACCATGCAAAAAACCGCTGAAGTCCTCGACAACTTCGGCGTCGCTTACGAAAAGAAAGTTGTTTCCGCCCACCGTACACCGGACCTCATGTTCAAACATGCGGAAGAAGCACGTAGCCGTGGCATCAAGGTCATCATCGCGGGTGCAGGTGGTGCAGCTCACTTGCCAGGGATGGTTGCTGCTAAAACAACCCTTCCAGTCATCGGAGTACCCGTCAAATCACGTGCCCTTAGCGGTGTGGATTCGCTTTATTCTATTGTTCAGATGCCAGGTGGTGTGCCTGTTGCGACCATGGCGATCGGTGAAGCTGGTGCGACTAACGCGGCCCTCTTTGCCCTCCGCCTTCTTTCGGTAGAGGACCAGGCTATTGCGACAGCGTTAGCGGATTTCGCAGAAGAACAAGGAAAAATCGCAGAGGAGTCTACAAATGAGCTCAACTAAAACCATTGGGATCATCGGTGGTGGCCAGCTCGGTCAGATGATGGCGATCTCAGCTATCTACATGGGACACAAGGTTATCGCGTTGGATCCAGCAGCTGATTGCCCAGCCTCCCGTGTGGCGGAAATCATCGTGGCCCCTTACGACGACGTAGATGCTCTTCGTCAGTTGGCAGATCGCTGTGATGTTCTCACTTATGAATTTGAAAATGTGGATGCTGATGGTTTGGATGCCGTTATCAAAGATGGACAACTCCCACAAGGGACAGACCTACTCCGCATCTCTCAAAATCGAATCTTTGAGAAGGACTTTCTTTCCAACAAGGCACAAGTCACTGTGGCACCTTACAAGGTCGTGACCTCAAGCCAGGATTTGGCAGATATCGACCTGTCGAAAAACTATGTCCTCAAGACGGCGACCGGTGGTTATGATGGCCATGGTCAAAAGGTTATTCGTTCAGAAGCAGATTTGGAAGAAGCCTATGCGTTAGCTGATTCAGCAGACTGCGTTTTAGAAGAGTTTGTCAACTTCGACCTTGAAATTTCTATCATCGTATCTGGTAATAGCAAGGACGTGACAGTCTTCCCAGTTCAGGAAAATATCCACCGTAACAACATTCTTTCAAAAACCATTGTGCCTGCTCGCATTTCTGACAGTCTAGCTGAAAAAGCCAAAGCAATGGCAGTGCGAATCGCTGAACAACTGAACCTCTCTGGTACACTTTGTGTAGAAATGTTTGCGACCGCTGATGACATCATCGTCAACGAAATCGCACCACGCCCACACAATTCTGGCCACTACTCAATCGAAGCTTGCGACTTTTCACAGTTTGATACGCATATCCTGGGCGTTCTCGGAGCGCCACTTCCAGCAATCCACCTCCATGCGCCAGCTGTCATGCTCAATGTCCTCGGCCAACACGTCGAGGCTGCTGAAACATATGTGACAGAAAATCCAAGCGCTCACCTCCACTTATATGGTAAACTAGAAGCAAAGCACAACCGCAAGATGGGACATGTGACTTTGTTTAGTGATGTGCCAGACGAGGTTGAGGAATTTGGGAAAGGAATTGATTTTTAAGTGAAAATAGCGATTCTAGGACTTGGAGTCATCGGGACCACTTATGCCTACGCCTTTCAAAAAGCAGACCATCAAGTGGAACACGTACTGAGAGATAGTAAGAAAAGCACAGCTCCAAAGGAGTTGTCGGTTGATCTACTAGATGGTCGCTATCATTCCAAGGGTGAGAACAAGCATGACACCTATGAGGTTCATGTGGCGGAAGCTGATTCGGAATATGATTTTATTTTTCTGAGTGTTCGTCATGGTTTCGTCAAAGAAGCTGTGGAAACCTTGCGAAAAAATCATATCAAAGGCACTCTCGTTTTCTTCTGCAATTTCTGGAATACACGAAAAGATGTCCAAGAGTGGGCAGGAGATTATGACTATATTCTGGCCTTTCCGACAGCGGGAGGTCACATGCAAGAGGATCATTTGGATGGTGTCTTGTTTGACCATTTAATGCTAGAAGGTGAGCAAAAAGCACACATTTCTAACTATGCTGATCTGACGACTTTGCTGACTTCTGCAGATTTGAAGTGGGAAGTACCTCATGATATGGTCGAGTGGATTTGGATTCACATGGTGATTAATGCAGGTGTTACTTCGACAGCTGCGCGTTCGGGAAATCTGGAAAATCCAGAAGATTTGGCTTTGAACTTGATGAATAGTTCTTCGGAATTATCATTAGCCATCAAGGCCATTCGAGAGGCTTTGAAAGTCGTAGAAGCGCGTGGTGTGAATTTGAAGCTTTACAAGGCAGAACTCTTACCCTACAAAATTCCGGCTTGGATAGCCGGCAAAGCCATGAAAATCATGTTTGCGAAAAATGAGCTGACCCGAAAAATCATGACCTTGCACAATGACAAACAGGACATCTTCTATTGTTGTCAAAGTGTTTATCAGACCGGTAAGGAGTTAGGTGTTGAGATGCCCATTCTGGAAGCAAATATGAGGGGAATTTCGATTTAGGAGGTTTTTATGATTCAACTCATTGTCAACGCATTTGTTGAAAAAGAGAAGACTGGAGCAGTCGTCGAAGTCTTGTATGCTAGTAGCAATCACGAAAAAGTGAAAGCTAAGTATGAAGAGCTAGTTGCACAATATCCTGAAAACTATTTAGCCATCTATGATCTGCCTCTGGATTCGGATTTGAATACATTGGATCATTATCCATCTGTGTGGATTGGAAAAGAAGAGTTTGAATAAAAGACTGTTGGTTGCTAACTGATGTGAAACATCAAAAGAAAGGAAAATAAAAACATGATTGATAGATATAGCCGCCCTGAAATGGCGAATATTTGGACTGAAGAAAATAAATACCGTGCTTGGCTTGAGGTGGAAATCTTGGCTGACGAAGCCTGGGCTGAATTGGGAGAAATTCCTAAGGAAGATGTGGCTTTGATTCGCGAGAAAGCGGACTTTGACATCGACCGTATTCTTGAAATCGAGCAGCAAACGCGTCACGATGTGGTGGCTTTCACACGTGCGGTTTCTGAGACGCTCGGTGAAGAACGTAAGTGGGTTCACTATGGTTTGACTTCTACTGACGTTGTCGATACGGCCTATGGTTACCTCTACAAACAAGCCAACGACATCATCCGCAAGGACCTTGAAAACTTCCTCAACATCATCGCTGACAAAGCGAAAGAACACAAGTTCACTATCATGATGGGTCGTACCCACGGTGTGCACGCTGAACCTACAACTTTTGGTCTTAAATTGGCAACTTGGTACAGTGAAATGAAACGTAACATCGAGCGTTTCGAGCATGCGGCTGCTGGTGTGGAAGCTGGTAAGATTTCTGGTGCGGTTGGTAACTTTGCCAACATCCCACCATTCGTTGAAAAATACGTCTGCGACAAACTTGGTATCCGTGCTCAAGAAATCTCTACACAGGTCCTTCCTCGTGACCTTCACGCTGAGTACTTTGCAGTTCTTGCTAGCATCGCAACTTCTATCGAGCGTATGGCGACTGAAATCCGTGGTCTTCAAAAATCTGAACAACGGGAAGTGGAAGAGTTCTTTGCTAAAGGTCAAAAAGGGTCTTCAGCAATGCCTCACAAACGTAACCCTATCGGTTCTGAAAACATGACAGGTCTTGCGCGTGTGATCCGTGGTCACATGGTAACGGCTTACGAAAATGTGTCACTCTGGCATGAGCGTGATATCTCTCACTCATCAGCTGAGCGCATCATTGCACCAGACACAACCATCTTGATTGACTACATGCTCAACCGTTTCGGAAACATCGTTAAGAACTTGACAGTCTTCCCAGAAAACATGATTCGCAACATGAACTCTACATTTGGTTTGATCTTCAGCCAACGTGCGATGCTGACTTTGATTGAAAAAGGCATGACTCGTGAGCAAGCTTACGACCTTGTGCAACCGAAGACTGCTCAATCATGGGATAACCAAGTTGACTTCAAACCACTTCTTGAAGCTGATCTAGAAGTGACATCACGCCTCACTCAAGAAGAAATCGACGAAATCTTCAACCCTACCTACTATACCAAACGGGTGGATGAAATCTTCGAACGCATCGGTTTGGGTGACTAATCGCAAGAAAAACGGGAATTTGAAAAATAGACGAAAAGAAGCAGAGAAATCTGCTTCTTTTTAAACTTTTTATAGCTAAATTATCACTAATTATATATATTTTTAAAGAGGTCTTTAAAAATCGCTTTCAACATGCTATAATGGAGTTATAAAAAAGACCGAGATGTCTCAGTCTTTTTGGTTCTTAGTGATCGCGGTTACAGGAGATGAACTTGATCTTGTAGTAGTCACCGCGTTTATAGGTTTCCGTGTATTCAAGGATTTGGCCAGTCGCTTCTAGCTTGGTCGTCTTCGCTTGTTTGACCGTTGGGAAATTTTCGTCGATCTTCAATACTTTAGCAATCTTGCTAGGTGTAGGAAAGACGATTTCGTTGACTTCTTCGAAGTGCTCATCATTCATATGAATGTGGTAGTCTTCTTTGAAGCGATCATAGATAGAGCTATAGTATTCCAAATTTGGATAGTTTGGATTGATGTATTGTTCAGGAATATAGGTTTGGTGGAAGATATAGGTATCATCCCCTGTCTGGCGAGTCCGTTCGATCTTATAGTAAAATTGCGTTGGGTTGAGACCTAGTTTGTCTAGGATGCTCAAGGTATTTCCACGTTTAATAGAGAGAACTTTAACTTTAGCCTTTTGGATTGGGAAGGTTTCAACATCTGAAAATTCAACCAGTTTGTGTTTTCGAGCACGAGAAACAAAGGTTCCTTTTCCTTGCTGGCGGACAATGTAGCCATCGGCGGCGAGGTCGTTCAAAGCACGGACAACGGTGATAGAGCTGACATCATAAATTTTGATGAGTTCAGCTTCCGTATAAAATTTATCTCCATTTTCAAATTTTCCTGAGATAATTTGCTGCTTCAAATCATCTTTGATGTGTTGGTACTTTGGAATTGCCATAGTGCTACCTCTCTTTAGATTTCTCTTATTTAACCCTATTTTAACATATTTTTTATAAAAGTGTTGACATTTTTCAAATTATTTATTATATTAATAAATGAAAAGGGTTACATATAAGAAAGGGGGGCGTTTATGGGAGTTTTTGAGATTCGCGATGCTTTCTATTTAAAAGGTCAACCCTTCAAGATTTTGTCCGGAGCAATCCATTATTTCCGAATTGACCCAGCAGGCTGGTATCATTCCTTGTATAATCTAAGGGCTTTGGGTTTTAACACAGTTGAGACTTATGTCCCTTGGAATGCACATGAACCCCGCAAAGGAGAGTTTGACTTTAGTGGTCGATTGGATCTAGAGCGTTTCATCCAAACAGCCCAGTCCCTAGGACTTTACATAATTGTAAGGCCGTCGCCCTTTATCTGTGCAGAGTGGGAGTTTGGTGGATTGCCAGCCTGGCTCTTAGAAGAAGACCTGCGAATCCGCTCATCAGACCCAGCCTTTATCGAAGCGGTGGATCGTTATTATGATCGCTTGCTTGGGTTGTTGACTCCTTACCAAGTGGATCAGGGTGGTCCAATCCTTATGATGCAGGTAGAAAATGAGTACGGCTCTTATGGAGAGGATAAGGATTATCTTCGTGCCATTCGGGATTTGATGAAGGGAAAAGGCGTGACCTGTCCCCTCTTTACATCGGATGGTCCATGGCGAGCAACTCTAAGAACAGGAACCTTGATCGAAGAAGACCTCTTTGTGACGGGAAACTTCGGTTCTAAAGCAGCCTATAACTTTGGTCAAATGAAAGAATTCTTTGACGAATACGGCAAAAAATGGCCTTTGATGTGTATGGAATTCTGGGATGGTTGGTTTACCCGCTGGAAAGAACCTGTGATTCAAAGGGACCCAGAGGAGTTGGCAGAAGCTGTCCATGAGGTCTTGGAGCTTGGCTCCATCAATCTCTACATGTTTCATGGCGGAACCAATTTTGGATTCATGAATGGGTGTTCAGCTCGGGGGACGCTTGATTTGCCACAGGTGACATCCTATGACTATGGGGCTTTGCTCAATGAGCAGGGTAATCCGACAGAGAAATATTATGCCATACAAAAGATGATGGCGACCTATTATCCGGAATACCCACAGCAAGAACCGCTCATCAAAGAGTGTTTGCCAGAGCAAACCTTGCAATTGGCAGCCAAGACTAGTCTTTTTGGGAATCTGGATAATTTGGCTCAGGTCGAGACCAGCCTTTATCCGGAAAAGATGGAAGAGTTAGGGCAAACCACAGGTTATCTGCTATATGAGACAGACCTTGAGTTGGATGCGGAAGAAGAAAAACTGCGCATCATTGATGGTCGGGATCGGGTACAGATTTACCTGGATGATCAACATGTAGCAACACAATACCAAACAGAGATTGGTGAAGATCTTTTTATCAAAGGAAAAAAGAAAGCGGTTACGAATTTAAAAATCTTGCTTGAAAATATGGGTCGTGTCAACTATGGGCACAAGCTCTTGGCTGATAGCCAGCACAAGGGCATTCGCACAGGTGTCTGTGTGGATTTGCACTTCCACCTTCATTGGAAGCAGTACCCACTGGATTTACAAGATCTCAGTCAGCTCGATTTTTCAAAGGAATGGCAGGCAGGTGCTCCAGCCTTTTACCGATATGATTTTCAGCTGGACCACACCCTTGACACTTATCTGGATATGACAGGATTTGGGAAAGGGGTCGTCTTTGTCAATGGCCATAACCTTGGCCGCTTCTGGGAGGTCGGACCGACCACTTCACTTTACGTGCCTCATGGTTTCCTCAAAGAAGGGGCCAATAGCCTGATCGTCTTTGAGACAGAAGGGCGTTACCAAGAGACACTTCAACTTGTTCAACAACCTACATTCAAAGAAGTAAAGGGGGAAAACTTATGACTATTGTAGGATGCCGTATCGATGGACGTTTGATCCACGGGCAGGTAGCCAATCTTTGGACTACCAAACTAAATGTTTCACGTATCATGGTGATCGATGATGAAGTCGCTCAAAATGATATCGAAAAAAGTGGCTTGAAACTAGCGACACCACCTGGTGTTAAGCTTAGTATCTTGCCAGTCGCAAAGGCTGCGGAAAATATCTTGGCTGGAAAATATGATAGCCAACGACTCTTTATCGTAGCTCGCAAACCAGATCGTTTCCTTCGTTTGATCGAAGCAGGTGTTCAGCTTGAAACGCTGAATGTCGGCAATATGTCTCAATCCGATGAGACACGCGCGATTACCCGCTCGATCAATGTGGTGGACGCGGACGTGGAAGACTTTAACAAGATCCACGAAAAAGGTGTGAAGATTACGTCTCAGATGGTGCCAAACGACACTGCAGAAGACTTTATGAAGTTATTAAAGTAAAAGAAAATTTTTAGGAGGAAATTGTCATGATACAATGGTGGCAAATTTTACTACTTACTTTGTACTCAGCTTATCAAATCTGTGATGAGTTGACGATTGTTTCATCAGCAGGCTCACCAGTCTTTGCTGGTTTCATTACAGGACTTGTTATGGGGGATTTAGGAACAGGTCTCTTTATCGGAGCGTCTCTCCAATTGACAGTGCTCGGTGTAGGTACTTTCGGTGGAGCTTCTCGTATTGATGCAACATCTGGTGCCGTTCTTGCAACTGCCTTTTCAGTAGCGCAAGGTATTAAACCAGAAATTGCGATTTCAACTATTGCCGTTCCCGTAGCTGCTCTCTTGACCTATGCAGATATCCTTGGCCGTATGAGTACTACTGCCTTTGCACACCGTATTGATGCGGCGATCGAACGCTTTGATTATAAAGGAATTGAACGCAACTACCTTCTTGGTGCGGTTCCTTGGGCTCTCTCTCGTGCCCTTCCAGTCTTCTTGGCTCTTGCCTTTGGTGGTGCTTTTGTCCAATCTGTTGTTGACTTTGTTGCAAAATATCAATGGTTCGCAAACGGCTTGACTCTTGCAGGACGTATGCTTCCTGGTCTTGGATTTGCGATCTTGCTTCACTACTTGCCTGTGAAACGTCACCTTCACTATCTTGCCCTTGGTTTTGGCTTGACAGCGATGTTGACAGTGCTTTACAGCAATGTTCAAAGTGTTGGTGCTGCAATTTCTGCTATGCTTGGAACAGATGCTTTTGCAAAACTTCCAAAAGAACAAATGGTTGCCTTCACAAACAACTTCAAATCTGTATCTATGATCGGGGTTGCCATCATCGGTATCTTCCTTGCAGTGCAACACTTTAAAAACAGCCAACGTACAGTTGTAGCTGCTCCAGCAAGCAATGTAGAAAGCGGGGAAATTGAAGATGACGAATTCTAATAACTACAAACTCACTAAAGAGGATTTTAAACAAATCAACAAACGTAGCCTCTTCACCTTCCAATTGGGTTGGAACTACGAACGGATGCAGGCTTCTGGTTACCTTTACATGCTTCTTCCACAATTGCGGAAAATGTATGGAGATGGCACACCTGAATTGAAAGAAATGATGAAATTGCATACGCAATTCTTCAATACTTCTCCATTCTTCCACACCATTATCACTGGTTTTGATTTGGCCTTGGAAGAAAAAGATGGTGTCAACTCTAAAGATGCGGTGAACGGGATCAAGACAGGTCTCATGGGACCATTTGCCCCTCTAGGAGACTCTATCTTTGGATCTTTGGTTCCAGCCATTATGGGATCTATTGCAGCAACCATCGCGTCACAAGGGCAACCATGGGGTATTTTCCTTTGGATTGCGGTAGCAGTTGCGTATGATATCTTCCGTTGGAAACAGTTGGAATTTGCTTATAAAGAAGGTACCAACTTAATCAACAACATGCAAAGTACCTTGACTGCTTTGATCGAAGCAGCTTCTGTACTTGGTATCTTCATGGTCGGTGCCTTGATTGCAACCATGATCAATGTGGATGTAACCTGGATGCCACACATCGGGGACAAAGCCATCGATATCCAAGACATGCTTAATTTGATCTTCCCACGCTTGGTTCCAGCTATTATCACAGGTGTGATTTACTGGTTGCTTGGACGTAAAGGAATGAACTCAACTAAAGCTATCTTGTTGATTATCGTCGCAGCGATTGCCTTCTCTGCCTTTGGTCATTTCTGCTTTGGCATGCAATAATGGAGTAAGGTATGGCAAAAGAGTTAGTATTGGTCAGCCATGGTCGCTTTTGTGAAGAGCTCAAAGCGAGCACAGAGATGATTATGGGACCACAAGAATCCATCCATACGGTTGCACTCTTACCAGAAGAAGGACCAGAAGACTTTACTGCTAAATTTGAAGCAACAGTCCAAGGTCTAGAAGACTATATTGTATTTGCAGATCTCTTGGGAGGAACTCCTTGCAACACTGTGAGCCGCTTGATCCTTGAAGGACGTGCGATTGACTTATACGCAGGGATGAATCTTCCGATGGTCATCGAGTTCATCAATAGCAGCCTGACTGGTAACGAAGGGGACTACCCTGAACGTGCAAAAGAAAGTATTGTCAAGGTCAATGACCTCTTGTCAAACCTTGATGATGAAGATGAGTAGGTTGGTAGGGGAGTCTGGGAGCATCATCTCAGGCTCCTTTCCCATTTATCAACGTTAGATTGTAGAAAGGAACAACAGGTTCTATGTTAGACTATACAAAAGAAGACTTGCAGGAGCTAGGAGCAGAGATCACAACACGTGAAATCTACCAACAACCGACGGTTTGGAAAGAAACAGCTCGCTTGTATCAAGAAAGAAAAGCGGAAATAAAAGCTTTCTTAGAAAAAATTGGGCAAGAGCATGACTATATCAAGGTCATCTTGACAGGGGCAGGGACCTCAGCCTATGTAGGGGATACCTTGGTTCCATATTTGCAGGAAGTGCACGATGAACGCCACTGGAATTTCCAATCCATTGCGACGACGGATATCGTAGCTCATCCTCAAACCTATTTGAAAAAAGAGGTTCCGACGGTTTTAGTATCCTTTGCCCGGAGTGGTAATTCGCCAGAAAGTGTTGCCACCGTGCAGTTGGCCCAAGACCTGGTCGATGAGCTCTATCAGATCACCATTACCTGTGCCGAAGAAGGAAAACTGGCTTTGCAGGCGCATGGGGATGAGCGCAATCTCTTGCTTCTCCAACCTAAAGAAACCAATGATGCCGGCTTTGCGATGACCTCTAGCTTTACCTCCATGCTCTTGACAGTTCTCTTGGTCTTTGATCCAAGCGAGGAAGAGATCAAGGAAAAACGAGTAGAAGAGCTGGTTCATCTATCTGAGCAAATCTTGGAGAAGGACCGTGCGGTCAAAGAAGTGGTCGATCTAGACTTTGAGCGCGTGATCTATCTGGGGGCAGGACCTTTCTTTGGTCTAGCTCATGAAGCCCAGCTCAAGATTTTGGAATTAACAGCAGGCAAAATCGCAACCATGTATGAGAGTCCTGTCGGTTTCCGTCACGGTCCAAAATCCCTCATTAATGACCAAACTCTTGTCTTGGTCTTTGGATCCATTGATCCTTATACCCGTCAGTATGATCTGGACTTGGTTCGAGAAGTTGCAGGGGATCGGATTGCCCGTCAAGTTGTCCTCTTGACCGACCAAGCTGCAGGGATCGAGCATGTACGGGAAGTGTTAGTGGAAGCTTCTGCAGACTCACTAGATATCTACCGTGCCTTCCCTTACATTATCTACGGTCAATTGATTTCTCTCTTGACTTCGCTCAAGGTGCAAAATCGCCCAGACACACCTTCACCGACTGGTACCGTCAATCGGGTTGTGCAAGGGGTGATCATTCATCCGTTTCATAAAGAATAGCCACTAATTTTCTATAAAAAAGTGGAGTGTTTCTTCTTGTGAAACTGATACAATGGAGAAAAACAGTGAGAGGAGAAGGTTTGTGAAACAGTATCAAGAAAGCGTGTTTGGAGAATGGCAGAATCAAGAGGTTCGGGCTTATCGCCTCGAAAATGACAAGGGCTACCAATTATCTGTCATGACCTATGGGGCGACGATCTTAGAATATGTGACACCGGATAAAGAAGACCAGTTTACGAATATTATTCTAGGCTTTGATCGCTTTGAGGACTATGTGGGCAATAGCCCTAAATATGGGGCTAGTATTGGCCCGGTAGCAGGCCGGATTGCAGGGGCAAGCTTTGAACTCAATGGTCAAACCTATCACTTGGAAGCCAATAACGGTACCAACTGCAACCACAGTGGACCGACGGGTTGGGATAGCGCTTTGTTTAGCGTGGAGTCGGTAACGGATCAGGAAATCACTCTCTATACAGAGCGTGCAGATGGTACCGGCGGTTTCCCTGGAAATCTCAAGATCTGGGTAACCTATGGTTTGACGGAAGATGGTGAACTCGAGATTGCTTATCGGGTAGAAACGGATCAGGACACCCTAGTCAATCCGACCAACCATAGCTACTTCAACCTATCTGGGAACTTCACCCAGCCGATCAATGACCATGTCTTTCAGATCAACCATCAAGGGCTTTACTCTATCCATCCAGACGGTGTTCCTCTTCAGACCGTGGATAGAGAAAGTCCGGTTGTTCAGCATCTCTACCAAGCTATGCTCTTGGAGGATCTTTTTAAGGACTCTGATCCGCAAATCCGCCTGGTAGAAGGATTAGACCATCCATTCGCTCTTCCAGAAGGGCATGAAAATGCTGGCTTCCTTTACCATCAGCCATCTGGACGTTTCTTGACCTTCAAGTCAGAAGCCCCAGCCTTGGTGGTATATTCAGCTAATTTCGTAGACGAGACCGTTCATCTGCAAGGCCAACCAATGGTTCAGCACAATGGCTTGGCTCTAGAATTTCAAACAGTGCCAGATGCCATTCACAGTGACCAAACTGAAAAGGTCATCTTGAGGGCAGGTCAAGTCTTCACCAGCAAGACTAGCTACCATGCCATCGCTAAGAAATAAGGAGGAAAGGGGTGACCCAAACAAGGATGTAAAATTCTTGATTGGAGCTCCTTTTTTTCTCGAAAAAAATTTTTTAGAAAAACTATAAGGAAAGTTTAAGCTTCCTGTCGTATACTAATACCATCATCAAAGACCTCCTAACTTTGAATGATAAAACTCCTAAAACTTTTTCATAATAATCTCCCTATAAGAGCCACCAAAACCGGTGGCTTTTTTCTACGTACCTTAGCAAACGTTAGTGAGCTTAGGTACGTTGACGCAGTTCGAACGCAAGTGAGAACTA
Organism: Streptococcus sp. HMSC072G04; assembly: GCF_001813295.1. Taxonomy (GTDB): domain Bacteria; phylum Bacillota; class Bacilli; order Lactobacillales; family Streptococcaceae; genus Streptococcus. Next base: position 1,759 of record NZ_KV812018.1, on the reverse strand, counting down.
CGATCTTTAAAAAATTAACGAGGTGAACTCAGAGAGTTCAACCGAATTTAGAGATATTGATGCAGTTTGAGCGGAGCGAAAATTACGTTCCTTCCTAACCGAACCAAAGGTACCGAAGTATTTTAATAGAGCGTAAGCTCTTTATTTTTTTGCACAGAAAAAAGCTCCTTGAGAAATTCTCAAGGAGCAGTGGAATGACTACTTGCTCGTTGCATCAGACACTTTTTTGAATTTTGCTGAAATAATCGTATTTAGATTATTCTGTCCATCGCGTTGCTCAATCGTCAACGTTAAAATATCTCCATCAATAGAGTATTTATACGTAGTTTCTTTAGCGACAGGTCCAATGGACATGGTTGCAAGTTGCACAATATTTATAGCTTCTGGGAAGATAATCGTTTGCTTTGCTGTATCTAATTTACCGTTCTTCAAGACAGAATGAATTTTAGCATTACCTCTATCAAATTCATAAGTTGTATTGGGTAAGTTTTTAGCGCCATCCTGTAGATTGACTGATAATTTAATAAATTGATTTTTAATATATTCGTCTTTCGTTTGAGTCACTTTAGATGCATCTTTTTGTTTTAAGTAATCGTAGAATCTTCCAAAACCATCTGCTAGAGATACAGTATAGTCGAATTCAACAGATGTTCCTGTAATGTTCAACGTTGGTTTTAAATCTTTCCATGCCTCAGGATAGATAAGCTTGATAGCCGAATCATCATTGTCAAAATCTTTAAAGGCTAAGCTACGTTCAAGAGCTGGTCGGAAGTCGATGGCTTGCCATTTTCCTTCAATTGGAACAGGGTCTTTTTGAGTAGTGCTTCCTTTACGTTTGAAGTGTAGTTCATAGTGAACTGGAAGATTATCTTTCTTCGCTTTTCCGTCAATCGTGACATAAAGCATGTCGTCTTTTAATTTGTAGTGATATGTGTTTGGCGAAACGCGATTTTCACCGAATGAGAAGAAGAATGAGTTCGCTACGGAAATTCCTTCATCAAAGGTCATTGTTTTGGCACCTTGATCAATAGAACCCGTTGCTTCGTAGCTAAACACGCCAGTATCTTTATTCATGCTGACTTTGTATTTCTTAAAGTCGCCTGCAAATCCTTCATGAGAGTCATACATGATTTTTTTGAATTCTTCTTCAGTCTTGCCTCTAGCGTCTGTTGTGACAGTGGAGAAAGCTTTAATAAAGTTATCAATGTTATAGTCGTATTTAATCGTTGCCGTATTGTTTTCAATCTTCATGTCCATTTTGAAGTCTTTAATAGATTCAAGCAAGTGTGCAAAGTGGATTCCATGGAGGGTATAGGCTCCGATGGATTCCGTTAAAGCATCGAGAGTATCGACTAATTCCCATTCGCCATCAATCGTTTCGACTTTTGGTGTTTCTGTTTTAGCGGCATTTTTAGAGCCACTTTGTTTTTGAGAACAAGAAGCTAGTAGGAAGACTGAGAACAGAGCAACGAATGCTAAAAATAATTTTTTATAACGTCTAATCATCGCTAGACCTCCTTAAAATAGATGATTGTATTACGCTTATATTATACGTGCAACACAATTGTTTTGCAAGGGCTTTCAAACGAATCACAATTTTGTTTTGTAACTTGACCGATTATTCAACATAAGAAACGGAAAAATTTTATGTAGCAGAGTACCCAATAGATGAGATTATCAAGGTTTCCTAAATTATTTTTTTGCATAGAAAAAAGCCCCTTGAGAAATTGAACTGCACCCCAAAAGTTAGACAGAAAAA
>NZ_KV812017.1 GCF_001813295.1 Streptococcus sp. HMSC072G04 | reverse complement strand
ATTAGTATATCATGACCTACTCTTACTGTCAACACTTTTTTTCAAAAAATTTTATTTTTTTGAAAGTTCATTTATTCACTGTCAACTTTCAGTTTTTAAATTGAATTTTTAAAGTCCTTTAAATAGTTCTCTAATTTCTTTTTCATTTTTGTTTTTCCTAGACATCTTCTGTTTGCTAGTAATGCTTCATATTGTTCTTTTTCTTTTACGGTTAATTTTTCTTTAAAACGTTTTAATGCATCTCTCAGAACAACCAGCTCATCTAAATATATTTTTCTTGATGAAATTCTGTGACTAATTTCTCCAATTTCAATATATGGAAGTCTATTTATTTTTCTCTTATCACTTTCCTGTTGTCTTATTTTATCTTTAATATGATTTCTAAATTTTGTTTTGAAATATGTATAAAGTAATTCTTCATTTGTTTCAATTTCAGGATTTTTTTGATAAAGTTCAAACAGAGTTAGCTGACCTTCTTGTTCCCAATCATCCTTTTCCCATAATTGAATATAATACTCTTTTTCACATTTTTTTACGATATATTTTACTTTTTGATACATTTTATTAAATTCCATAAGCTCTCCTTTACTTTTATCTGTATTTTATAAAAATAAAGATGCCCATTGGACTTTTTTTCTATTCTGCACGTTTTTTTAACTATTTGGTTATTATTTTTGATTATTTTGTCCAAATACACAAAAAAACTGCCACTTGGTGACAGTTTATCGATAGTCCGTACGGGATTCGAACCCGTGTTACCGCCGTGAAAAGGCGGTGTCTTAACCCCTTGACCAACGGACCATTTTTACAACATATTCTATTATACAGAATATTTTTACTCTGTCAACACTTTTTTAATAAAAAAGAAGGAAATATTTTCCTTCTTTTGAATTAGTTATTTTCTTCTAATTTTGACTTAATCTCATCATATGATAGAGGTTTTGCTTCTTCTTCCAATTCATGCTCTGAATTTTCAGGCATTTTTCCTGTTTCATATAATGATTTAATTTGAACACTATCCAAGGTTTCATATTTTAATAGAGCTTCCGCAATTAGTTTATGCGTTTCTCTATTTCCTTGAATAATTTCTGCCGCTTTATTACGGGCTTCATTCAACAAACCACGAACTTCTTCATCAATTTCGTAAGCTGTTTGTTCTGAAATCATTTTTTGTGGGCTTTGAGCACCAAACATCGCATGATTTCCTTCATATTGGACTGGTCCAAGTTTTTCACTCATACCATATTCCGTTACCATTGCACGCGCCATTTGGGTAGCTTGTTCAAAGTCATTTGAAGCACCCGTTGTTTGCGAATTGAAAATAATTTCTTCGGCAACACGGCCTCCCATGAGCCCAGCTAATTGTTCTTTCATATCTTCTTTAGAAAGTAACATTTGATCTTCTTTAGGAAGGGCAATCATGTAACCGCCTGCACGACCACGTGGAACAATAGTAACTTTATGAACTACACGAGCATTTGATAAGACCAGACCAACAATTGTATGACCAGCTTCGTGATAAGCAACCATTTCACGTTCTTTTTGTGAAATCGTCCGATCTTTCTTAGATGGACCTGCAATAACACGATCTTCTGCTTCATCGATATCAGCAGCATCAATTACTTTTTTATTTCGACGAGCTGCAACCAAGGCTGCTTCGTTCAAAACATTTTCGAGATCAGCACCGACAAATCCTGGTGTTTGTTGAGCAACCAATTTCAAGTCCACATCTTGAGCAAGTGGCTTATTCTTAGCATGAACACGAAGAATTGCCTCACGACCTTTCACATCTGGACGTCCAACTAATACTTTACGGTCAAAACGGCCAGGACGAAGAAGGGCAGGGTCAAGGACATCAGAACGGTTAGTTGCTGCGATAACAATGATTCCTTCGTTGCCTTCAAAACCATCCATCTCAATCAAGAGCTGGTTAAGGGTTTGTTCACGTTCATCATTTCCACCACCAAGACCTACACCACGTTGGCGCCCAACAGCATCAATTTCATCGATAAAGATAATGGCTGGTGCTGCTTTTTTAGCATCTTCAAAAAGTGAACGAACCCGGCTAGCACCGACTCCGACAAACATTTCAACAAAGTCAGAACCAGAGATACTGAAGAATGGCACTCCAGCTTCACCAGCTACTGCTTTTGCTAAAAGGGTTTTACCAGTTCCTGGAGGGCCTTCAAGAAGCACACCTGCTGGGATTCTTGCACCCAATTTAGTAAAGCGTTTTGGATCTTTTAAAAATTCAACAACTTCAACAAGTTCTTGTTTTTCTTCTTCAGCTCCTGCTACATCTGAAAAACGAACTTTAATATCTTCTTTATTAGCAGCGCGGGCTTTATTACGACCAAAGTTCATTGCACCTCTGGCACCTCCGCCACCGCCTTGGTTCATCATTGAGAAGAAGAAGAACATGACGATAACAAATGGAACAATTGAAGTGAGAATTGTTATCCACATGCCACTTGAGCTCTCACGCTTGATGGTGATTTCTGCTTTGTGGTCAGCTGCTAATTTTTGTAATTCATTGACGGTGATATCAGATGGAAGGATGACACTAGTAAAGCGAGATACTTTTTGAACACTTGGGGTAAAAAATTGAATTCCTGTATCTTCTTTTGATTCTTTTGCTTTATTATAGGTCCCTGCAATTTCAATCACACTACCATTTGGTTGGTAACTGATCGTTTTTACATTATCATTTTTAATTTCTTTGACCAATTCTGTGTAGTTGATTTGCTGACTTTGACCAACTCCATTACCCGCAAAAAAGTACTGGAATCCTGTCACAGCCGCTACAATAATCAACAAATACAGAAATGGATTTCGAACAAAACCGTTATTTTTTCTGTTATTCATCTAGTCTCCTCTATTTTGAGTACACTTCCTCTTTTAATACACCAACATAGGGTAGGTTACGATAATTTTCATCATAGTCTAAACCATATCCTACAACAAACTCATTTGGAATCGTAAAGCAGGTGTAATCTGCTTCAATCTCAACCAAACGTCCTTCAGGTTTATCCAGTAAGGTAGCAATCTTCACAGATGCTGCATTTCGTTCTTCAAAGAGTTCTTTTAGACTCTTGAGGGTTTTACCTGTATCGATAATATCTTCTACAAATAAAATATCTCTACCAGTAATATCTTGGTCGATATCCTTGATAATATTAATAATACCTGAGCTTGCTGTACCACCATGATAACTTGAAACCAGCATAAAATCCAATTCAATATGTGTATCCACGTGGTTAATCAACTCTGCCATAAATGGAACAGAGCCTTTCAAAATTCCAACAAAAATTGGATTTTTTCCTTGGTACTCTTTTGTTAGGGTTTCACCCAATTTCTTTGCTGCTTCCACAATTTCATCATGTGAAACCAATACTTTTTTTATATCTTTTTCTAACATGTTTTTACCTATCTATTTTTTGAATATAAAGACTGTCTTTCATTATACCACTTTTTGAGGGCTTACTCAAATCACTCGTTACCAATCCCACTACAGAAAGAATATTATGATTTTGTTCTATAATGAGAGCCTTTTGCCGAAGAGAAATTGGAATTTTATGGTTGATAAACCACCGTCTTAATTTTTGATGGTGGCCATTAACAAGTAGCTGATCTCCTTCCTTTCTCCTTCTAATTAAGATGGGAGTTTCGCGTGAAACAGAAAGAATTTCTACATTTTCCCCTACTAATGGTTGTCCAAAAGATAGTTTATAATTTGCAATTTCAAAGATATTCCCAAATTCTAACAAAAATGGGAGGGGGTGGTCATCCGACTTTTGACTGATTTTTTGTATTTCAAAGAAATCATATTCTTGATGTAGTTCATAATTCGACTTTAAATAATGAACGCAATTTCTTTTTTTTCGCAGTAAATCTAATAATTCTTGAAACTGTACCCTACCAAGTTGCAAATCTGGAAATTGTGCCAGATACTCTTCTAATAAGAATAATTGTACAGAATGAGAATACTTTCTAAAAGAAGCTAAATCTTGAATGGTTAACTCGCTAGTCAATTCTTTCAGTGCTTGGTGCCAATGACTCACTTCCTCTGCTAAATAGCGAAGACTTGCTTGCATTTGAGGATTTTCTTTTTCAAATTCTGGAAGGTATTGATGGCGTACACGATTTCGAAAATAGTCCTGTGAGTCATTGCTACTATCTTCAAAGTGAGGGATTTTCATCAACTCATCTTTGGTAAAAGTTAACAAAGGACGGATTAGCTCACCCTTGCTAAATGGTTGTCGTACAGGAATGCCACTTAAATGGCGTAATTTTGTTCCTCGTATTAAGCGCATGAAAGTTGTTTCGGCTTGATCGTTTGCATGATGACCTGTTACTAAAGCGGTGCAATCCTCTTTCTCCATAATCTGTTTAAAAAAATCATAACGAAAGGTACGAGCTTTTGCTTCTGTAAAATCACCCGAATAGTGAGCTACATGGATACGTGTCTCTCGCCTATCAGCTAGCGTTCGAAGTTCACTTTCTTCTAAATCTGATTCTGGTCTTTGTCCATGATTGACATGAGCGAGTACTAGATGGATTTTCAATCGTTCTTTATTCTTATATAAAAGTTCATACAGATTCATTGAATCCAATCCACCAGATAAGGCAACCAAAACACGGCGATGGGGAGTAAATAGATCTTGTTTTTCACAAAACTCTAAAAATCGCTTTTCCATTATTTCAATACCTCATAGATATCCTTTGAAATGTTGGAAATCGTATCATAATTCGAATGATCTGTAAAAATGGCTATTACATAGGGTGAATTTGTGTATACAATCGCAACATCATGTCTAAAATCATAGGCATCTCCAATTTTATGAGCAACTTTTACTGGAAGGTCACGCGCAATCCGTTGATCATCATATTTTGTAGAAGAGAGCGCATCAATAATAGGGCCATTTTGTTGATAGACAGCTTCCATGACATTGCCAGCCATTTCAGCGGATGCTTCTCTTTTTTCAACATCCCAATGTTTTTTTGCAATTTTATCCAAAGTTTTTTGAAAATCTTGATCTGATTGATGAGTGACATAATAATTCAAGATATTATGTCCAACATTATCTGATTCTTTTGCAATCTTATCTACCAACTCTTGAACACTGTATTCTTTTCCATCTGGTGTTTTTGAAAGGCTACCACTTCCTTCTGGTTCATAGCCACCTTTGAAATCATTGACTTCTGGAATATATTTGTAGGTTGTAGTTGGGGAAATGGCTTTTTTATTGAGCTGTTCTTGGACGTAGTACAAGTATGGTAATTTCGTTACACTGGCAGAATACATTTCTTTTTGCGGATTGATTCCAGCAGTATTTCCAGTCTCTAATTGTTTTACATAGATTCCATACGAAGGAGAATTGTATTTACTATTCAACAAGTCCTGGACTTTTTCCATTCGATTATCTTTTTCAGTGACGAATGCTTTGTTCACCCAGCCCTGACCTTCAATCTCCAAAAACTCATCTCGTAAAGTCTTAGCTGTACGTAAGACTGTCACTTTTGTATAAGGAGAAAGAGGTGTATTTTTTTCTTTTGCACCATTTATTAAGGGTCGGTCATACACTTTAAAACCAGGTTTTAGCCACATGTCTTGTTTTTTTTCTTGTGTTTCTTGTACAACATCAGAAAAAATGACAGAAGAATCTGCTAATACATATCCTTTATCTGCTATTTTAAACACAGCTTTCCCTTCATCATTTACAAAGAGTTGTTCGATTGTAAACGGTGTGTTAGGAAGAATTTCTCCTTTTTCTTTTTTCAACTGAGGATCAGAAAAAACAGAAATTTTGCGATAGACATTAGGGTTCGCTGGAATTGAAGAAAAATAAAGTTCTGATGGATGAGCCATTGTCTGAGAAGACTCAGACTGCTCGACACTCGCTGCTTGAGACCCAATAAATAAAATTGGAACTAACAATAGGAGCAGAAATCGTTTAGACACCTGTATTCCTTTCCTTTTCATCCTTTTGAAGTTTGATCATTTGGTTTTTCTTTTTTAATTCCTCTAATTTTTCATCCGAAAATTCAAGAAATTGTTTAACTGTTTGTAAGATATTTTCCATCGGTTATTGGGGAAGTAAATCTGGAATGGTATAAACATATTCACCATCTTTTGAAAAAGAATACTTAGCGCGTGCATATTTTGTTGCATAATCATCGTCTTTTAATTTTTTAGCGATATCTTGTTGGTATTCTTTTTGTTCACTTGTTTCTTTATACTCTTTTTCCAACTGTTTGTATTGTTCTTTTTTATCTTGTAGCGATTGATAGCTCTGGGCTAAATTATAAGTTGGAAGAATAAACAGTAACATGACTAATATCAAAACGAGCCCCAGAAAACGATTGCGTTTTTTTCTTTCTTCTTCTAAAAAACGTTTTCGCTGACTTTCGTCTTTGATATATTTATTGTTCATTTGAACGATATTTTTAGGCATCTTCTTCTATCCTTGTTTCACTAATTATTTCGTACATTTTGGATGCATCTTCTTTTTTTGTACTATCCAACATTTCCAAGACTTTAACCGTCAATACTTTATTTCCAAAACGAACTTCAATTTGATCATTCACTTTCAAATCCGTTGAACTTTTGGCTAATACTCCATTGACTTTGATTCGCCCTTTATCTGCAACTTCCTTTGCAACAGGACGACGCTTAATAATGCGAGAAACTTTTAAATATTTATCTAATCTCATACTGTCACCTCTAACATAGTATTGTATCATTTTTTATACATAAAATGCGAAAAATGAGCTAAGAACTGCTAGTTCTCTTCTTTTTCCTGTTTAATTTCCAATAAGGTTTGACCAAATTGCTTCAGAGCTTCTAAAATTTCAAAATCTTTCTTATTTCGAATATCGAAGATCACTTCAATCAATCCTTTTTCTTCTGCAATCTGTGCCTTTAACTGTGTCATTGACAGAGCTTTGAAATAATCCTGTGTTAAAAACAGTTGTTTGGCAATAGGTTCAAATTTCACTGTCACTTTTTGTTGTTTTCTCTCAACAAGACGGACAAAGACTTGATCCAAGTAAGCTTTCACTAAACCAATTTCAAGTAGGTAGGCCACAACATCTGGGTATTCTCCAAAACGATCGATCAATTCATCTTGCAAGTATTCATAGTCTGTCGCAGAATTCATTTCACGAATTTGTTTGTAAATTTCAATTTTTTGACGTTGATCTGAAATATATTCATTAGGTAAATACGCATCTATTTGAAGGTTCAACTCTGCATTACTCTTTTGCCTACGATGCTCTTGGCCTTGTTTCTTAGCAATAGCTTCTTCTAACAATTGAGAATACATTTCAAAACCAACTGAATCGATAAAACCAGATTGAGAGGCTCCAAGGATATTCCCTGCTCCACGGATCGATAAATCTCGCATAGCAATTTTAAATCCAGACCCCAACTCAGTAAAACCTTTAATAGCTTCTAAACGTTTTTCAGACACTTCTGTAAGAGATTTGTCTGGACGATACATCAAATAAGCATAAGCAATTCGATTGCTTCGTCCCACACGACCTCTTAGTTGATAAAGCGTTGAAAGCCCCATATGATCCGCATTTTCAATAAAGAGTGTATTGGCATTTGGAATATCCACACCTGTCTCAATAATGGTTGTCGTCACTAAGACATCGTATTCGCCATTAATGAAATCCAACAGGGTATTTTCCAGGCGAACTTCACTCATCTGGCCATGAACAAAGCCAATCGAAGCCTCTGGAATCAACTCTTTTAATTCAGACACCTTTTGTTCAATTGTATCTACCTTATTGTAAAGATAATAGGCCTGTCCTCCACGATCCATCTCCCGCAACACAGCATCTCGAATAATGGTTGGATTGGTCTCTAATACAAAAGTTTGCACAGGATACCGATTGGTCGGAGGTGTTTCAATGACAGACAAATCTCGAATTCCTAGCATAGACATGTGAAGAGTTCGAGGTATAGGGGTAGCTGTCAAGGTAAGCACATCCACCTTTTTTTTCAATTCTTTCAAGGTTTCTTTGTGCTTCACTCCAAAACGTTGTTCTTCATCGATCACGATTAAGCCTAAGTCTGAAAAAACAACATCTTTGGACAAGAGCCGGTGAGTTCCAATAATAATATCCACTCGTCCTTTTTTCAACTTTTCAAGCGTTTCTTTCTGCTCTGCCTTACTCTGGAAACGACTTAAAACAGCAACCTCTACTGCAAAAGATTCAAAACGCTCCTTAAAATTGGCATAATGTTGTTGGGCAAGAACAGTGGTAGGAACCAGCACTGCTACTTGTTTATGATCATTTACTGCCTTAAAGGCTGCTCGCATAGCGACCTCTGTTTTCCCAAAACCGACGTCTCCAACCAGCAATCGGTCCATCGGATGATTCGATTCCATATCTTTTTTGATTTCTTCAATGGAACGTAATTGGTCATCTGTTTCAATATATGGAAAATCTTGTTCAAAAGCCTCTTGGTTTTCATCATCTTGGGAATAGGAAAAGCCTTCTAATTGACTACGCTCCGCATAAAGTTTTATCAAATCATCCGCAATGTCCTCTACCTGGGTCTGAACCTTTTGCTTCGTTTTTTGGAAACGCCCATCGTTTAACTTGTTAATTTTTGGCGTTTTTCCATCACTTGCAACATATTTGGACAACATCTGAATCTGATCGACAGGAATCGAGATGCGATCTCCATTTTGATATTGAATCGAAACATAATCACGATGGACACCCGAAATTTCAATCGTTTCAATTCCCAAATATTGACCAATACCATGAACTTGGTGAACAACATAGTCCCCTTTTTCTAGTTCATTATAATTTTTTAGGCGTTCTGCATTGGAAATATTTTGCCTGCGAATCTTTCGTTTGATCTTTTTCTGATAAATCTCTGATTCTGTAATGTAGACAATTTTTTCATCAACAAATTGGAAACCGTGAGCTAGTCCTCCAACAATTAATTGACTAGCTTGAGGGATAATCGCATCCCCATCAATATAATCTAATCGAATCCCATACTCTTCTAAATTTTTATGTAGCTGTTGAAGATTGTGATGAGAAGTTGCTTGGACAATAACTGTATAGTTTGATTTTCGATACCGTTCAATTTCCTCTTTTAGCAAATCAAATTGTCCAAAAAACTCCTGCATGGGATATTGATTGAATTGATACAAATGATCAAACTTCAGATTTCCCAATCCTTTTTGAAAGTTTGAAAAATAAGTGGCAGGGGTATATTTTCGTAATGTTGTACTGGTGTCTGCAAAATACACTTGGCGAGAAGAAGCTCTATTTTTATGTAAATCTTCCGTCAAGAGATTAGCTGTATCTAGTTCAAATCTCGCTATTTGATCGGCTATTTTTTGATAATCATCCAGAAAGACTGGAGTGTGTTTAGGGAGATAATCGAATAGGGTATATTGTTTCTTGTAAAAGAAACTAATAAATTTTCTAAGATCCGGATGGAGTTTCCTTTGAGAAATATCTCCTAAAATTTCTGCTAGATAAGATTTAAATTCTTCATTCGCGCTCTGTTCTTGCAATTGTTCGATTTGCTGCTGACCACGGATAAAATCTTCCTCTTGCAACAATAGATCACTCACTGCCTTCAGTTGAACTTCTTCAACATTTTCAACAGAACGCTGACTTTCTGGGTCAAAAATTCGGATTCCATCAATCTCATCTCCAAAAAATTCAATCCGATAGGGTTGGAGTTGTTCGATCTCAAAGATATCTAAAATATCTCCTCGTAGACTAAACTCTCCCTGTTGCAAAACTTGGCTCACCTTTTGATAGCCAATCTTTTGTAATGTTTCACTCAGAGTAGTTAAGTCTATTTCTTGACCAACCTTCAATTTAAAAATACTAGATGCAAAAACTTTAGGAGAAGGTAATAGTAGTTTTATACCACTCACATTGGTCACAAGGATACCTTGACGATCTTCTTGACATAAAAAGTTCAAAGCCTCTAATCGTGCAAATTGCCTTTCTTGTGAAGCAAAAACAAATTCTGCTAAAGGGTTATCATCTCCCAAAAATGTATGGACTTTCTCTTCTCCAAGCAAGGCAATAAAATCACTGGCCAATCGTTCCGCTTCGTTATAACTGGAAGTAATGAGGACTGCTTTTTCAATAGAATCAAAGGCTGAAGCCATTACAATAGCCTTTGTGGTCGCAGACAATCCTAAGATCAATTCCCTATTGTTTTTTTGCAAACCTTGTTGCCAGGATAGAAGGTTGGAGTTTTGACTCACTAAATCAATTACATTCATCTACTTACCCGTTGTATTTCTGCATGCTTCTTTCAAAATTTTCTTCTACCAAGTAATCGTTAACCGCTTCTTCTACTCGATCAATTGTTTGTAGAATAGTGATGTAATCGTCTTTATCAAATTTTCCTAAGACATGATGAACAACTGACATGCCCTGCTTAGGTCTTCCAATTCCAATCTTAATTCGATAAAAAGTCTGAGTTCCAATATGATTGATAATCGATTTGATTCCGTTATGACCTCCAGCTGATCCTTTCGCTCGAAGACGAATCTTACCAACTTCCATATCCAAATCATCGTAAATAACCAAAAGATCTTCAATATCCAGACCATAATAAGTCAGAAGGGCATGGACCGCTTTTCCACTCTCATTCATGAAAGTGGTCGGCTTTACAAAATAGACCTTTTCTCCATTCAAAAATGTTGAGGCGATATCAGCTTGAAAAATCTTATCATGGGAGAAAGTAAGATTTAAAGACTTTGCCATTTGATCAACTAACATAAAGCCTACATTGTGTTTGGTTTCAAAATACTTATCACCTGGATTTCCCAATCCAACAATTAATTTCGTCATCTCTTTCCTTTCAAAACACTAAAAGGGTTGGAAATATTTTTTCCAACCTTTACATCTTTTTAACTCTCTTATACATTAAAACGGAATTCCATGATGTCCCCATCTTGGACAACATATTCTTTTCCTTCTTCGCGCAAGCGTCCTGCTTCTTTTACAGCCTTTTCAGAACCGTATTTGACCAAATCATCATAGGACATAGTCACGGCACGAATAAATCCTTTTTCAAAATCGGAGTGGATGATTCCAGCTGCTTGAGGAGCTTTCATGCCACGTTTGAAGGTCCAAGCACGCACTTCTTTTTCACCAGCTGTGAAATAAGTGCCAAGTCCCAACAAGTGATAAGCTGCACGCGTAAGTTTATCAACTCCAGACTCTGTCAGGCCAATCGCCTCTAAAAATTCTTGTTTATCTGCATCTTCTAGCTCAGAAATTTCTTCCTCAGCACGCGCAGAAATCACCACGACTTCCGCGTTTTCTGTTGCCGCAAAGTCACGAATTTGCTTCACATAATCAATAGAATCTGGATCTGCAACAACATCTTCATCCACATTGGCTACATAAAGAACTGGTTTGGTAGTCAAAAGGAAAAGTCCTTTCACCACTTTTTGTTCTTCCTCAGTGAATTCAATGGTCCGAGCTGATTTACCATCTTCAAGAACTGGTTTGATTTTTTGTAGAACATTAAATTCCGCAACAGAATCCTTATCTTTTTGTGTACGAGCAATTTTTTCTACACGCGCATAGCGTTTATTGACAGACTCTAAGTCGGCTAAAATTAATTCTAAATTGATGGTATCAATATCTGCCAGTGGATCAACAAAGGCATCTTCACGACCTTGCTCCCGCATGACATTTTCATCATCAAAAGCACGCACTACATGGACAATGGCATCTACTTCACGGATGTTGGCCAAGAATTTATTACCAAGTCCTTCCCCTTTAGAAGCTCCTTTCACAATCCCAGCAATATCTGTAAATTCAAAAGTAGTCGGAACTGTCTTCTTAGGAGTAATCATTTCCGTCAATTTTTGGAGGCGTTCATCTGGAACTTCTACCATCCCGACGTTTGGATCAATGGTTGCAAAGGGATAGTTTGCGGCCTCTGCTCCTGCTTTTGTAATTGCGTTAAATAGGGTTGATTTACCAACATTTGGTAAGCCAACGATACCTGCTGTTAATGCCATTTTTCTTTTTCTCCGTTCAAATTTCAATCTCTTTCATTATAACATAATTCAAAAGACAAGTGATGAAAAATGAAATATTTCATGACCTTTGAAACTAGATTTTTTCATCAAACTGTAACGTTCTAAAAAGATAAATATGGTATACTCTATTTAACAATGAATAAAGGAGTTTTTCAGATGAAAAAACAAATATGGAAATCTATTTTTCTTTCTTTAATCGCTATCTTTACTCTCTTTCTTCTTGGAGCTTGTGGACAACAATCTGTTCAAAAATCCTATCTTCAGGGAATCAACCAAGAAAAGAAAACAGACGTTCGTATTACCTTAGAACATAAAGGAGATAAAGCGATCAGTAACCAAACTACCACTACTATTTACTACAAAGAGGCGGGAGTTACGAAAGATCAATTAAAGGAAGTGGTCGATAAATATGATGAAGATTATAAGGATGTCAAAGGATTCACACATTCTGCTGAATACAAAGATGATTATATGGTTGAAAAAACAACTCTAAATTATGAAAAGGCAGACTTAGATCAACTAATTGAAAAGAAATTAGTAACAACACAAAAAGATAAAAAAGTCGACTATATCAGCTACAAATCAACTCTTGATATGATGAAACAAAGTGGTTTCAAAGAAGTTAAAAATGGAAAATTTGAAGAATTAAAATAATCGAAAAGGTTCGGTCACATAAGTGACTGAACCTTTTATAGTACTTTCTTCATTTTCTGTTCAAAATCATGGCGACTCATCATGACCACATGATCACAATTGCTACACTTGATTTTTATGTCTGCACCAAGTCGCGTAATTTCCCAACGATTTGCCTTCTTGCCTGTTTCTTTAATCACACAAGCGTGAGGCTTTTTCATTTCTACAAAATCACCTAACGTATACATGATTCACCTTTGTTAATTTGTGCGAACTGGCGTAATCAATTGAATGAACCCTTGTTCATTTCCTTCTGGAACCAATGTAAACGGTCTAACAGAAGAAATAAAACGAATAACAACTTGTTCACTGTCAATAGCTTTGAGCGCTTCAATCAAATAAGTTGGATTAAAGCTAATAGACAAATCCTCTCCTGAAACGGCGCTCGTATCGATCTCTTCATTTACTCGCCCAACTTCTGGTGAATGAACGTGGGAAGAAACCACTCCATTTTTGAACTCTAATTTAACCGTTCCGTTTTGAGTCGCATTTGAAAGAAGACGAGCACGCTCCATTGCAAATCGAAGGTTGGCCACATTGAAGGTTGCCTCTGTATTGAATTCTGTTGGAATGAGACGGTCTGTATCAGGATAATTTCCTTCTAGCAAACGGGTATAGAAACTAATGTGTTCACTTCTAAAGAGAATTTGATTGTTTGCAAAGAAAACTTCAACTGTTTCAATATCATCAGAAAAGACAGAGGTGAATTCACGAAGAGAGCGACTTGGGATGACAACATCAAAGTTGTCTCCATTTTTCTCCAGTGTAATCACTTTTTGACTCATACGGTGAGAGTCTGTTGCTACTGTTTTTAGCTCTTTATTATCTGATAAAACAAAGTGAACACCAGTCAAAATTGGACGACTTTCTTGTACACTTGCTGCAAATGCTGTTTCATTAATTAATTGTTTTAATAATTTTGTTTCCAAAACTAATGGATTACTTGCAGCAATTTCTTGAATACGTGGATATTGATCTGCATCTTTTCCTTTAAGTGTAATTTCTGATTTTCCACTTGTTAAAAGAACCTGTTTTTGTTCAATCTCTTTAAAATCTAAAGTAACATCTGGTAAACTTGAAACCACATTAATAAAGAAAGTTGCTTCTAATAAAATAGAACCTGGAGAGGTCACCAATAAACCAGCATTTTCATCTTTGATAGAAATAAAGTTTTCAATTGAAATTTGGCCATTCGATCCAGATAAGGCAACTCCTTCTGGAGTGACATCAATTTTAATCGTGGAAAGGATTGGAATAGCATTTTTTGAACTGATCGCTCTTTTGGTAGTATTTAGTGCTTGTAAAAATAAAGTTTTGTTAATAGAAAAATTTATCATGGTCATTCCTTTTATTTATTTTATGATTAGTAAGATAATAGTAATAGTAGATTGTGTGGAAGTTGTGGAAAACTCTTAGAATCCTGTCTATGACTTGAAAAGTTACTTGTTTAAAAATTGTGCATAACCCCTAGAAGTTTAGAAGAAGTTATCCACAGATTAATTTAACTTTTTCTTGATACTTTGAATTTCGAGTCGTAGATTATCATCTGTGTCGACCATACTTTTAATTTTTTCATAAGCATGAATGACAGTCGTGTGGTCTTTTCCACCGAATTCTTTTCCGATTCGAGGAAGTGAGTTGTCCGTCATCTCTCTTGAAAGATACATGGCCACTTGTCGTGCTAGGACAATATTCTGAACTCTTCGAGAACCTTTGATTTCTTTTACACTGACTCCATAAAAGGCTCCAACTGCTTCCTGAATTTTTTCAATGGGGATGACAAGCGTCTTGCTATTATCGTTTTTACGAGCTCGAATAGCTTCAGCTGCAACATCGATCGTAATTTCTTTTAGTTTTTTAACCTTCGCCATTAAAGAAATATCATTTAATGCACCTTCTAAGTCTCGGACATTTGAATCAAACTGACCAGCTAGATATTCTAGTGTGTCATTAGGAAAAATATAGTCTAGATCTTCAATTTTATTTCGTAAGATGGCAATCCGAGTTTCAAAATCAGGTGGTGTTATATTTTGCGTGAGTCCCCATTTGAAACGAGTAACTAGCCGCTCTTCAAGACTATCTAAATGATCCGGACTTCGATCGCTTGTTAGAACAATCTGTTTGTTGTCGCTATGGAGGGCATTAAAGGTATTAAAAAATTCCTCTTGAGTCGTGACTTTTTTACCACCAAGTGACTGGATATCATCAATCAATAAAAGATCTAAACTTCGATAGGTATTCTTGAAAGTTTTCATTTCCCCTAATCGAAGGTGCTCTAAAAATTCATTAATAAAGGTTTCTGCTGGGACATACTTAACCCGTGCATTTGGAATATTTTCTAGGATTTGATTTCCAATTGCGTTCAATAGGTGAGTCTTTCCAAGCCCTGGTCCACCATAGATAAAGAGAGGGTTGTAAGTTGTTGCAAGATTTTCAGAAACTGCAAGCGCTGCTGCTTTCGCCCAAATATTTCCATCCCCTTGCACAAAATTATCAAAGGTGTACTTTGATTTCAGACCTGTATCAATTTTAGGTAACGGTTCGGTTGTTAAGCTACCTGAAGATAATCTCCTATTCTCACCGCTATGACTACTAGGAATTTCTTCGGTATCTTCAAAAACGAAATGAAACTTCAAATCTGTATTGTAGACTTCAAAGCTGGCTGTGATCAAAGCATTTTTTAGATTTGTTTCCCAAAATAATTCTTTATAATTTCCATCAAGATAAATGGTAGCCGTCTCTCCATCGATTTTGACTAATTTTGAATCGGCGACAAAAAAATCATAGGCACTATCTTTTAGTTGTAATTGGGCTAATTCTAAAAAACGAGACCAAAATTGCTCTTCTTGTGACACTATCAGACTTCCCTCCTTTTCTTGAATTGTATCAAATCATACGTACTCCTATTCTACCACAAACAAAAATAGTTTTCCACAGGCTAAATTTCATGAAATTAAATTATAGTTTTAAACTTTTCCACAAGTTGTGGATTTAAATTCACATTGTTTTTAAAAGTTATCCACAAAGTGGGGATAACTAGAGAATATCCTTATTTTTCTGCTACTTACAAAAGATTTTTATAGTGGAAAAGCTTGTCAATACAAAAAATAAAAATAACAGCCTTATTTGAGGCTGTTGATAATTCGTTGGTATTCATCAAGACTGGAAAAAGAAATTTGGATAGTTCCTTTATTTTGAGAAGAGGAGTGTATCGTCACATCTGTTCCTAATATTTTTTTCAATCGTTGTTCCTCTTCTAGTAGGAAGCTCTCTTTTGATTTTTTATTTTTCTGTTTTCTTTTTGAACTGATCTTGTTTTCTAATGTTCGAACATTTAAATGATCCTGTTTGATTCGCTCCAACCAAAAGCGCTGCTCTTCTTCATCAAGAGGAACAAGAACACGCGCGTGAGCCGAAGAAATATCATTTTGAATGACTGCTTCTTGAACAGAAGGAGCTAGATGTAACAAGCGAAGCATATTGCTGATATAGGGTCTAGATTTCCCCATAAATTGAGCGATTTGGTCGTGCTTATAGCCATGATCAACGAGCTTCTGGTAGGAGATAGCTTCTTCAATTGGATTGAGATCTTCTCGTTGAAGATTTTCAATAATGGCTTGTCGCATCATTTCTTGATCCGTTAACTCTTTAATAATCGCAGGAACAAGCTCTAATCCAGCAATTTTTGAAGCTCTAAAACGTCTTTCACCTGCAAGCAATTCAAAACCAATTATTGGAGATTTTCTGACAATAATGGGTTGAATTAAGCCATTTTCTTTGATTGACTGAGCCAGTTCTTCTAATTTTTCTTGATCAAATACTTTTCTTGGTTGGAAAGGATTGGTTCGAATGTCCTTTACCGCTATTTTTTCTAATTTTTCCATCTTATGAATAGAATAACACACCTTTACAAATTCGTAAAGGTGTGTTTACAAGTATGTCAAGAAAGTGAAAGTTAATCGCTCAGATCCTCAGTTGATTTTGTCAACTTGATAGAAGTTGTTTGTTGTTTTCCATCACGATAGAATGTGACCTTGATCGTATCATTGATTTGGTGAGAATAGAGGGCAGATTGTAAATCTGCAGTTGACTCGATATCTGTATCATCGATCTTTGTGATGACATCATAGCGTTGCAATTTATCTGAAGCAGGCATATTTTCAAGTGTTGAACGAACCAATACTCCTCCAGAGATTTTTTCAGGAAGTTTTAATTGGCTTAAATCAGAAGTTGAAAGGTTGGATAAATCCATCATTTGGATTCCAAGAGCTGGTCGAACTACTTTTCCTTTTTCTTCTAGCTGTTTGATAATATTGACAACATCATTTGCAGGAATAGCAAATCCCATTCCTTCTACTGAAGTTTGTCCATTATTTGAAATTTTACTTGAGGTAATCCCAATGATTTGTCCTTGAATATTGATTAATGGCCCTCCAGAGTTCCCTGGGTTGATGGCTGCGTCTGTTTGTAAGGCGCGTGTAGAGATATTTTGTCCATTATCAGCTTTCAAATTCACATTGCGACCTTGGCTAGAAATGATCCCTTGAGTAACAGAATTCGCATAATCAGTTCCAAGAGGGCTACCGATTGCAATTGCAGTCTCACCGACTGTTAATTGGTTTGAATCTCCGAATTCAGCTACTGCCTTTGCTTTATCCGCACTAATACGAACGACTGCAATATCAGAATAGACATCTGACCCAACTACTTCTCCGGGGACTTTATTCCCATCTGCTAAAAGAATATCTACTTTTTTAGCACCATTGATTACATGGGTGTTGGTAACAAGGTAGGCATATTTTCCTTCTTTTTTATAAATGACCCCAGAACCTTCACTAGAAATTTGTGAGTCAGAGTTTTCTTCTTTTTCAAATAACCCTTGATTCGAAGAATCAGAATAAGTAATCACAGAAACTACAGCATTTTTCACCTTGTCTACGGCCTCACTAGTTGAGGTTGTATTTTTATAAGCTGTTTTAACAGTGGTTGAGTGGACTTGCTTACTTTCAGTATTTGAAGTAGAAGAATGAGATGTTTGTAAGGTTAAAAAGGTTCCAAGAATCCCACCTAGAAAACCTACAACAAAAATGAGGGCTATGTTTCCAAGTTTTTTCAGTAAATTAGATGAAGATTTCATATTTTCCTCCTAAGGATATCGAATTGTCTAGAGTATAGACAAACTTTCTTAATTATATCTTAAATAACTAAAGTTATCCACAATTTGTGGATAACTTGTAGAATTTAGTTGAGAAATGGCTTTAAAAAGGACTTTATAGAATAGATTTCCTTTCTATAGCTGTGGATTATTTGTGGAATTGAAGAATTATGCTACAATAGGGGAATGAAAATTAAATTGATAACCGTTGGAAAATTAAAAGAAAAATACTTAAAAGATGGGATCGCGGAGTATATTAAAAGGCTTGGTCGATTTGCAAAAGTAGAACAGGTTGAGTTAGTTGATGAAAAAACTCCAGATCGTGCCAGTCAACTCGAAAATCAACAAATCCTTGAAAAAGAGGGGAAACGAATTCTCTCTAAGATTTCAGATAAGGAATATGTGATTGTATTAGCCATCGAAGGAAAACAGTTTCCTTCAGAGAAATTTAGTCAAACGATTGACCAGATTATGACATCTGGTTATTCAAACCTTACTTTTGTTATTGGAGGCAGTCTTGGTCTGTCTCCTGAAGTGAAAAAAAGAGGAAATCTATTAATGAGCTTTGGTCAATTAACTCTTCCTCATCAGTTGATGAAATTAGTGTTGGTGGAACAAATCTATCGTGCTTTCATGATTCAACAGGGGAGTCCTTACCATAAATAACCTTGACGCTCCTTCCTTTTTCTGCTAAAATGAAGTAAGTTCGGTCTCATAGCTCAGCTGGATAGAGCATTCGCCTTCTAAGCGAACGGTCGCAGGTTCGAATCCTGCTGGGATCAAATGAAAGATGCAGATTTTGCTGCATCTTTTCTTTTATGTTAAAATGTATAAATTTTCATTATCTATTAATTTTTGTATACTTTGCTATAGATTAATAGTAATGAAATGATTTATTAGGAATATTTTAAAAAAGAACTAATAATCCCTATATAGTGCAAAGTGTAGATTATATAAATTGTGTAAAATAGTTTTCATTCATGTAACAAAAACATTAAAAACATTACAATTTTACCTATTCCCTTTAATTTTAGGCTATTTTATATTATAATTTTTTGTATATAAAATTTTATTTTTTTATAATAATACTAGAGTATAATAAAATAGAAAAAACAAAGTGGGAGAGTTTGTGTGATTCAGTCATTAATCTTGTCTTTTCTCTTGGGAGGGATCATTGTTCTGACGTTTGCATTAGTGGACGAAAAAATCTATCAGGAACATCAATTTGCATTTATCTTTCTGCTGAGCACCTTTGTTCTTCTTTTTGAAAGTCTCTTAGTATTTTTAGATGTGACTTTATTTTCAAATATTCGACTCTCTGATTTAAATATGCTCTTATGGCCGGTTTATTTATATCCTTATTATCATTATGCCAATCGGACGAATCGCTTGTGCGCCATTTTTTATTCTTTTTTTACTTATTTAGCGGTTGAAGGAACAGCAACTTTTCTGACGATAATTGTCTCTTCAGTGTTGGGAGATGCTTTAGTAGCAGCTTACTCGATTGTCTACAATATGTGCATTCGTTTGGTCTCTTTAGGAATCATTTTGAAGTTAATTGACTTATTTGAATTTGATTTCACTCCTTTTTA
Source organism: Streptococcus sp. HMSC072G04 (assembly GCF_001813295.1). Classification (GTDB taxonomy): domain Bacteria; phylum Bacillota; class Bacilli; order Lactobacillales; family Streptococcaceae; genus Streptococcus. Next base: position 32,054 of record NZ_KV812017.1, on the reverse strand, counting down.
TGAGAAAGAATTTGAAAAATATTTAAAGAGACTCATCTGTGTTTATTTTGCTATATTTGTAGTGATTAATTTTGCTTTATGGATTAGTGAACAAGCGCAATTTAAAAATTTTGGGAGTATGTTGGCAACGATTTGTTTTTTCTCTTTTGTAGTCAGCTTATTCCATATGAAAATCGAGCGAGATCAGTATCGTAAAAATTTAGAACTGGAGTATAAAGAATTTTCTGAGCAACAAATGAGTCGGTATATGGCTGAAATTCAAAGTCTCTATTCTATTGTTAGGGGATTTCGTCATGATTTGGGAAATTTAGTTATTTCTATGTCATTAGCTATTGAGGAAGAAAATATTCCAGAAATACAGAGAATCCATAGAGAAGTATTGGAAAAAGGTTATAAAGAGATCAATACAGAAGCATTATCAGGATTCAACTTGGTCAATATCAAAGATTCTGCTTTACGAAGTATTTTGATTCGAGGCTGGTTGGATGCAAGAGATGCTGGGGTGGAAATGACCTTTGAAACGAGTGAACCAATCGAGCAACTACCAGTTGATTTATTAGATATCGTGAGAATCGTTGGGATTCTAGTAACAAACGCTTTGGAAGCTTCAAAAGAAGCAGAAGAAAAGAAAGTTCATATTGCTATTTTCTCTATTTCAAAAATTGTTTACTTAGTGATTCATAATACAACAAATGAAATCACTTTTGATATTAGAAAAATATATGAAGAAGGCTATTCGACAAAAGGAGAAAATAGAGGACTAGGATTAAATAATGTGAGAAAAATCTTAGCAAATTATGGAACGATGTTTTTAGAAACAGAATTGCAAGGAAATCGTTTTTTACAAGTTTTGAAGATTGGAGGATACGAACAAGAATGAAGATTTTTTTATTAGAAGATGAGCTCTCTCAACAGATACGGGTAGAAAAACATATTGCAGAAATCGCTAAGGAATTAGAAATTAAACTTGAAGTGATTTCTACCGGTAAAATTGCGGAATTTGAAAATTATATCCAGCATTCAGATATCCACCAATTATATTTTCTAGATATTCATATCCAAGATAATGAGTATTGTGGGCTGGAAATTGCTCAAAAAATACGAGAAGCAAATCCTTATGCCATTATTGTTTTTATTACTACAAAATCAGAATTCGCTTCGATTACCTATCGTTATAAAGTATCTGCCTTAGATTTTATTGATAAAAATTTGAATGAAGATTTATTTAGATTAAAAATAAAGGAGTGTATTGAGTACCTGACAACTATTCAAATTGGAAATGAAGATTTGACAGATTATTTTGAGTATGACTTTAAGGATAAAAAGATAAAAATTCCATTTAAGGATATTCTTTATATTGAAACTGTTGGTTCTGCTTATAAATTAAATTTAGTTGGGAAAAATTTTCAAAAAGAAATTGCGGGAAGTTTATCAGATGTCTTGGAGAAAGATGTGGATGAGAGATATTTCAGTCCCCATCAATCTTTTATCGTGAATAGAAGTATGATCATTGGAATGGATAAAAAAAAGAAACAGCTACTGTTGAAAGAAGGGTATTCTTGTCCAATCTCAAGAAGCAATATCAAACGTGCCAAAAAATTAATTGAAGAGCAAAATTTAGAATTTAGTGCTTGACAATTAGTTAAATTTTGATATAATGGGATATGTTCTGTTAATGAATATATGGTCCGTTGGTCAAGGGGTTAAGACACCGCCTTTTCACGGCGGTAACACGGGTTCGAATCCCGTACGGACTATATCTCATTCCGCCATAGCTCAGTTGGTAGTAGCGCATGACTGTTAATCATGATGTCGTAGGTTCGAGTCCTACTGGCGGAGCTAGTATAGCACCCATTTGGGTGTTTTTTTGTTTCGAAAAAGGCTAGGATAATTGCTATCCTAGCCTTTTATTAAGTGAACGATGGTTAGATTTCTTGGCTTTTTCGTCTTTTTATTTGTCTCCATTCGTAGAGGAAAAAGAGAATGATTCCAACGAAAAAGGCAATAAGTCCTTCAATGAAGCCTTGGGGAACAAATGTTAAGGTGACTGTTCCGGATCCTTTTGAAACACGAACTCCCATTAATCCTTTCTGGATGTGATGAATTTGGATAGGCTTCCCATTTTGTTTAGCTGACCAGCCTTTATCATAAGGGAGTGTAAAAATAAGGGTAGTGTCTCTATTTGCGTTATAGGCTGCCACCAATTTATTTTTCTTTTTGTGAATAGCAACTTCTTGTTGACGAATAGTGGAGATAGCTTGTGTATATTGGTCAAGATCCAGAGCAAAAAATTCTGGTGTATCAAAGGAGACTGTCGAATTTTCTGGAAAACTCATACGAATAGTAACTGTTTCCTCTGTGTCAAAATAGCCAATCGAAAAGAATGGAAAGGTATTATCAATAGTATAGCGTTGGGTCTGTCCATTGTAGCTGATTTCAATATCTTTCCGATCATCATTTGAAAATTGTAAATTAGGAATATTGACATACAGTTGACTATGAGCAGGAACCCTTACTTCATATTGAATACTTGCGTAAGATAGATGACTATCTTCTTCAATTTTTGCAGTTTGCAACGAGGATGTAGTATTTTGTGAAGTATGCGAGAGAATATTTAATTTCTTATAAAATTTATATTTTTCATCCGTGATTTGATGGATGAATCGTGTTTGATTATCCAGTGTCAAATTCGTAAAGGAAGTATTTTTATAAGGTTTTGCTGACAGAAAGGCGATTGGTAAGGCATATTCGTTTTCTGAAAGTGAGACTCCATTTTTGGTTGCAATCTCTTTAAATCCAAATTTTTGAACAGGTTGTTGGCTTAAATTATAGCGTACACCAAATAGACTATCCATTAATATAGAATTGTTTTGGTATCGAAGATTGAGGTTGGTTCCTTCAGATTTAAATCCTAGTTTGTCCAATGTCGAGCTAGCATCTGTATTTCGTACAGATGAAAATTGAGAAATTCCATTATAACCATACTTCATGCTATCATTGCCCGTTTGTGGCTGTAGAATCTCAGTCCGATAATTAGAGTCTGTCTTCTCTCTTACTAAGGATTGGATGGCTTTTAAGTCGCGTTCGTAGGATGACCGAGAAGCAAAGACCCATTCATTCGCAATTCCTTCCATTTGATAATAACTATTCACCGATAATTCAAAGATGGAGAAAAACAGGATCGAAAGATAGAAAAGTCTAGGCGGTATCTTTTTTAGGATAAATCCTAAACAGACCAAATAGAAAGCAATTAAAAATTCAAAAGTAACAATGAAATTGACTGCATCTAAAAATTTATAGTGACTGCTGTAAAGGACAGTTGCTCCAAATCCTAGAATAAGGAGGAAATTAGCAAGACTAAAACGAATCCAAGTGATCTCCTCTATTCGATTTAGTACTTCTCCTGCCATCAGAATAATCGTCAAAGAAAAGATCCAAGAGTATCGATGAAGAAACATATTTGGCGCGTGCATACCTTGCCAAAGGAGATCTAAGAATTGAAAACGAAAACTCAAAATAAGAATGGTCAAGAGTATAAAGTAAGAAAGTTTCACGTGAAACTTGATCGACTTTACAAAGAAAAAGGTAATCGCTAAAAGAAGTGGAAATAATCCCACGTAGATCATTGGAATTGATCCATATTTAGTAGTGTCAAAACTTCCAATGAAATTTTTTGCAAATATGTCAAGATACCAACTTTTTTCTGTAAAGATACTGTCAACCTTTGAAAAGCTTTCTCCATGAGTGCGTAAATCTAAGAAGGTTGGATATAACATCACAAGGCTTGTTATAACTGATAAAAGAGATACAACCACAAAATGAAAGAAGCGTTTTCCAATTCCTTTGATGTCCCATGACAGTTGTGTCAAGTACCATAAAATGAGAAAAATAGACATCATAAACCCAAAATAATAATTTTGGATAAACAAGCTGGTTAAGCTGATAAAGTAGAGAACCTCTCCCTCATTGTAAATGAGTTTTTTGAATCCATAAAGAATTAGTGGTGCCAAGATAAAAACATCTAGCCAAGTTTTGATTTCAATTTGGCTGATAGCAAAGCTCATAAGAGAAAATGAGGTTGAAAGGGTAAGAACCAGGGATCTAGGAATTTTAGAAAACATTCCATGTAAACTAATATAAGTGCTTAACCCAATAGCTCCAAATTTAAGAAGAGTGATGAGGTAAACAGCATCCGGCATGGATTGTGCATTAAAGAAGTAGACAAGAGGAGAAAAGAAACTTCCTAGATAATAGCTACTGAGTGCATAGAAATTAATGCCTAGTCCACTTTGAAAACTGTAAAATAGGCTATCTGCCCCATGTAAAATATTTCGAAGTGTGGTATCAAAAATGACATACTGATGATAACCATCTCCTAATAATGGGGAAGTATCACTGTTCCAGTAGATTCCTTGTGAGAGGTAAATAAAGAACATCATGATAGCTGGAATCAGGAAAGAAGATACTATAAAAAGGTATGTTTTTAGCTTTGTTTTATTCATATATTTCTACTGAAAGAGCCTGAAATAATGATTTCAGGGCTCTTTATTTTTATGATTGACTCCAAAGTTCTTTCACTTTTGCTTGAACTTCTTCATTTTCAAGAAATTCATCATAGGTTTCATCAATACGATCGATCACGCCGTTTTTTGAAAGAACGATAATATGGTTGGCGAGTGTTTGAATGAATTCGTGGTCATGGCTAGCAAAGATAATCGATTCTTTAAAATTCTTCAATCCATCATTCAAACTTGAGATAGACTCCAAATCTAAGTGATTGGTTGGATCATCTAGTACAAGAACATTTGACTTGAGGAGCATCAATTTAGACAACATGACACGAACTTTTTCTCCCCCTGACAAGACGTTGACAGACTTGTTAACTTCGTCACCCGAAAAGAGCATACGTCCTAAGAAACCACGAAGGAAAGTATTGTCATCTTCTTCTTTACTTGCAAATTGACGAAGCCAATCGAGAATACTTTCACCACCTGCAAAATCACGACTGTTGTCTTTTGGTAGATATGATCGACTAGTTGTAACTCCCCACTTGACAGTTCCTTCATATTCAATATCATCCATCAATGCACGGATCAAAGCGGTTGTTTGAATATCGTTCTGTCCGATAAGGGCGGTTTTGTCACCAGGCCGTAAGATAAAGCTGATATTGTCAAGGATGGTTTCTCCATCAATCTTGACAGAAAGATTTTCAACTGTCAAGAGATCGTTACCAATTTCTCGTTCTGCCTTAAAGTTGATAAATGGATACTTCCGACTAGATGGAACAATTTCTTCAAGTTCAATCTTGTCAAGCATTTTTTTACGCGAAGTTGCTTGTTTTGATTTTGAAGCGTTGGCTGAGAAACGTGCGACAAATTCTTGTAATTGTTTAATTTTTTCTTCAGCTTTTGCATTTCTATCTGCTTGTAATTTTGCTGCAAGTTCAGAAGATTCTTTCCAGAAATCATAGTTCCCGACGTAAAGTTTGATTTTTCCAAAGTCGAGATCCGCCATATGGGTGCAGACTTTATTCAAAAAGTGGCGGTCATGGGATACAACGATAACCGTATTTTCAAAATCAATCAGAAAATCTTCTAACCAGGTAATGGATTGAATATCCAATCCATTGGTCGGCTCGTCCAAAAGAAGGACATCTGGTTTACCAAAAAGGGCTTTAGCTAAGAGAACTTTCACTTTATCCCCATTGGCTAACTCGCTCATAGTTTGGTAATGAAGGTCTTCTGAAATATTTAGATTTTGAAGCAATTGAGATGCTTCACTTTCCGCTTCCCATCCACCAAGTTCGGCAAATTCACCTTCAAGTTCAGCTGCACGGACACCATCTTCATCAGAGAAATCTTCTTTCATGTAGATAGCATCTTTTTCTTTCATAATGTTGTAGAGCTTTTCATTTCCCATAATGACAACATCGATGACCCGCTCGTCTTCGTAGTCAAAGTGATTTTGACGCAAAACAGACAAACGTTCATCAGGGCCAAGAGAAATATGACCAGTTGTTGGTTCAATATCTCCAGCTAAAATTTTTAAAAAGGTTGACTTTCCAGCACCGTTGGCACCGATGAGACCGTATGTATTTCCTTCTGTAAAGTTGATATTGACATCGTCAAACAATTTTCGATCACTAAAACGTAGTGAGACGTCTGATACTGTAAGCAATGATTTTCTCCTCTTTCTATAATGTCTTCATTTTACTAGAAAATAGGGGAAAATTCAACTTTTTTACTGTCAATTTGTTTTTACAAATGTGTAAATCAAGTTTACACTGTAGTAAAGTATTAATTCGGTGCAAACATAGAGGATAGACTAACATTTTCAACTAGAAAGTGCTATAATGATAGGGATAACGATTAAGGAGAAGAGTATGACAAAACCCATCATTCTGACAGGAGATAGACCGACAGGAAAACTCCATATCGGCCACTATGTTGGTTCTTTAAAAAATCGCGTCTTGTTGCAAAATAAAGACGAGTATAATATGTTTGTTTTCCTAGCAGACCAGCAAGCTTTGACAGATCATGCAAAAGATCCAAAAACGATTGTAGAATCTATTGGTAATGTTGCTTTGGATTATTTGGCAGCTGGACTAGATCCTGAAAAAGTTACGATTTTCATTCAAAGCCAGATTCCTGAATTAGCGGAATTGACCATGTATTACATGAATCTAGTATCTTTGGCGCGACTTGAAAGAAACCCAACTGTAAAAACCGAGATTTCTCAAAAAGGTTTTGGTGAGAGTATTCCAACAGGATTTTTGGTATACCCTATTTCACAAGCAGCCGATATCACAGCATTTAAAGCGAATTTTGTTCCAGTAGGAAATGATCAAAAGCCAATGATTGAGCAAACTCGTGAGATTGTGCGTTCCTTTAATCATGCATACAACACAGATACTTTGGTGGAACCGGAAGGGATTTATCCTGAAAATGAAGCAGCAGGGCGCTTACCTGGTTTAGACGGAAATGCTAAGATGTCTAAATCGTTGAATAATGGCATTTACCTAGCTGATGATGCAGATACTTTAAAGAAAAAAGTGATGAGTATGTATACTGATCCTGATCATATTAAAGTAGAGGATCCAGGAAAAATCGAAGGCAATATGGTGTTTCATTACCTGGATGTATTTGGCCGTCCAGAAGATGCAGCTGAAATTGCAGAAATGAAAGAACATTATCAACGTGGTGGACTTGGTGATGTAAAGACCAAACGATATCTTTTAGAAATTTTAGATCGTGAATTAAGACCGATTCGTGAAAGACGCCTTGAGTTTGCAAAGGATATGGGTGAGGTCTACTCTATTCTTGAAAAAGGAAGTGAGCGCGCTCGAAATGTAGCAGCTCAAACACTGGATGAAGTAAAATCTGCGATGGGAATTACCTATTTTAAAAAATAAAACGACTTCATTAATAGCGAACATTTCTTTACTGTTCATTGATAATTTACCAATAAATGATTGACAAATTGCCATAGAATGGTATGATATTAACAATAAAAATTCGAGCCTTGCTCAAATAAAAAGAAAAGAGGATCCAGCTAATGTCTAATTGGGACACAAAGTTTTTAAAAAAAGGGTTTACATTCGATGACGTGCTTTTGATTCCAGCAGAAAGTCATGTATTGCCTAATGATGCAGATTTAAGTACACAATTAGCAAGTAATTTACGCTTGAATATCCCAATCATTACTGCTGCTATGGATACGGTGACTGAAAGTCAAATGGCAATTGCCATGGCACGTGCTGGTGGACTTGGTGTTATCCATAAAAACATGTCAATTGAGCAACAGGCAGATGAAGTACGCAAAGTAAAACGCTCTGAAAATGGGGTTATCATTGATCCGTTCTATTTGACTCCGTCTCATACAATTGCAGAAGCAGATGAGTTGATGGGACGATACCGAATCAGTGGTGTTCCTGTTGTTGAAACTCTTGAAAATCGTAAATTAGTTGGTATCCTTACAAACCGGGATTTGCGTTTTATCTCTGATTACAATCAACCCATTTCAAATCATATGACAAGTGAAAACTTGGTAACTGCACCGGTTGGAACCGATTTGGAAACAGCTGAACGCATTCTACAAGAGCACCGTATTGAAAAATTACCATTGGTAGATGAAAATGGTCGTCTTTCTGGCTTGATTACAATCAAAGATATTGAAAAAGTTATTGAGTTTCCAAATGCGGCTAAGGATGAATTTGGTCGTTTGCTTGTGGCTGGTGCCGTAGGGGTTACTTCAGATACTTTTGAACGTGCAGAAGCTCTTTTTGAAGCTGGTGCAGATGCTATTGTCATCGATACTGCTCATGGACATTCTGCGGGTGTTCTTCGTAAGATTGCAGAAATTCGTGCTCACTTCCCAGATCGTACCTTGATTGCAGGAAATATTGCAACTGCTGAAGGTGCTCGTGCATTATTTGATGCAGGGGTAGACGTAGTTAAGGTCGGAATTGGTCCAGGATCAATCTGTACAACTCGTGTTGTTGCAGGGGTTGGTGTTCCTCAAGTGACTGCCATTTATGATGCAGCCGCTGTAGCTCGTGAATATGGAAAAACGATCATTGCTGATGGTGGTATCAAGTATTCAGGAGATATTGTCAAAGCACTTGCAGCTGGTGGAAATGCGGTTATGCTTGGCTCAATGCTTGCAGGTACAGATGAAGCACCAGGTGAAACAGAAATCTTCCAAGGTCGTAAATTTAAAACATACCGTGGTATGGGATCTATTGCAGCAATGAAGAAAGGTTCTAGCGACCGTTACTTCCAAGGATCTGTCAATGAAGCCAATAAATTGGTTCCTGAAGGAATTGAGGGACGTGTTGCTTATAAAGGTTCTGTAGCAGATATGGTCTTCCAAATGATCGGTGGTATTCGTTCAGGTATGGGTTATGTTGGTGCAGCAACCATTCAAGATTTACATGATCATGCACAATTTGTTGAAATGAGTGGTGCAGGATTGAAAGAAAGCCATCCTCATGATGTGCAAATCACAAACGAGGCTCCTAACTACTCAGCACAATAAATTTACACATTTGTAAATAAAAATAACAGCATCTTGACAATTCTGTCAAGATGCTGTTTTGATATGACCGGCTTGAACAGTGAAAATTTTCAACTCTTCAGGCAGGTCTTTTAAATGATCGAGAGTGGTCGTTGTAATAAATGTTTGAATATTATTAGAGATGGTTTCAAGTAGTTGAAGTTGACGATAATTGTCAAGTTCGCTCATGACATCGTCAAGTAATAAAATAGGCTTTTCTCTTGTGATTTCTTCCATCAATTCAATTTCTGCTAATTTTAGAGAGAGAACAACACTTCGATGCTGGCCCTGACTACCAAAGGTAGCATTCATATTATTGATAAAAAATGCCAAATCATCCCTGTGAGGCCCAATACTTGTTGTTTTCCTAAAAATATCCTTCTGACGGTTTTTTTTCAACATAGAGAGAAACTGCTCTTCTATATCATTTCCTTCTTCAGAAAAAACAGTTGACTGATATTGAATAGATAGGTCTTCTTTGTTGTCAGAAAGTCGAGTGTGTTTTTCTTCTGCTTTAGCTTCTAATTTTTTAATAAACTCAAGCCGATGATGGATGACACGACTTCCAAAACTAGCTAGTTGTGAATCTAAGACCTCCAAAAATGTAGCATCAATTTTTTCCGAATTTTTTAGATAACTGTTTCTTTGTTTCAGTACATGGTTGTATTGAGATAAGTCGGATAAATAGAGAGGTTTCATCTGACCTAATTCAATGTCAATAAACTTTCGACGCCCTGCAGGTGATCCTTTGATCAGTTGCAAATCTTCGGGTGCAAAAAGGACAACATTCATATGGCCAATATAGTTCGATAATTTGGCTTGTTTCAAATGATTTACCTTAGTTATCCGACCTTTTGGTGTCAAGGAAATTTCTAATGGAAGGGGACCAGTTTCTCTTTGTAATTGACCAGAAACTTTAAAATCGGTGGATTCAAAATAGATGAGATCTCTATCATTTCGTGTTCGATGACTTCTGGTTAAAGCTAGAAAATAAATTGATTCGAGAATATTGGTCTTTCCTTGAGCATTTTGACCTAGGAAAATATTTAATCCAGGATGAAACTCGACTTCAAGTTCTTGATAATTACGAAAATGTTGAATGGATAACTGTTTTAACCACATTAGGAGATACCAGGAAAGCGAATTGCTTTTTCTTTTTTGTTAGTCTTTGTCGGTAGTTTCTTTTGTTGTTGATTGAGTTGCTTGACAAGTTTAGCAACACGTTCCTTTTCTTCCTTCTCTTTAAGATGCTCTTCTATTTCTTCTTGAGAAGGTTCAAGAATGGTGATAGTCATGTTCAGTTCAGGAATGTCAATTTGATCATTGACACGAAGTTTACGGCCTCTCCGTTGTTCTAATTCACCATTAACAAAGACTTCTTTTTCTTGAAGAAAAGCTTTGATTGCACCACCACTCTGTATAATACCGAGTTCTTTTAAGATTGCTTGTAATGTAATAAAGTCATCAAATAATTTGTAATTCATAGTTCACCTCTTTGCGTGTTATTATACCATATTTTTAGTTTTTCTAGGGTAGAGAATGTTGAGTGATTTGAGGAGCTTTTTCACAGTTTGAATTAGGATTTTAGTGTGATTTCGTGTTATAATGAAAGTTACTATTGAGTAGAACGAGGATGAAAATGGAATTAGTAAAGGGCGTGAATCTTCACTTTCTTCAATCAAAAAAATTTAAAACCAATAAAATTAAGGTCCGTTTTTCATCGCCATTAGATGAAAATACCGTGGCTGCGCGTGTTTTAGTAGCCTGTATGATGGAAACTGCAAATCAAAAATATCCAACTTCACAATTATTCCGTGAAAAATTAGCGAGTCTATACGGGGTAGAATTGTCCACCTCAGTCTCTAAGAGGGGGCGTGTTCATTATGTTGATTTGAATATTTCCTTTGTGCGCGATGACTTTTTGAGCAAGAAAAATGTTCTTACTGATGAGGTTTTGGACATTATAGAAACTATCTTCTTTTCACCTTTGGTAGTAGAAGATCACTTTGACAGTGATACATTTGACGTTGAAAAGAAAAATACAATTTCCGATTTGGAGTCGGAAATTGAAGAGCCTTATTATTATGCACATGGGCAATTGAATCAACTATTTTTTGAAGACGAAACAATCGGGATGTCAAGATTGGGGAAAGTTGATTTAGTGAGACAAGAAACAGCTCAAAGTTCTCTTGAACAGTTTCATCAGATGCTCCAATTAGATAACATTGACTTCTTTTTCATAGGTGACTTTAATGAGGTCGCTATTGTGGATCGAGTGAACCAGTTTAAATTCAAGCCACGTGATAACAATTTGTCTGTCACCTATCAACAACCTTTTACAAATGTTGTTAGAGAAAAGTTAGAGCAAAAACAAAACCAACAATCTATTTTAGAATTAGGTTACCATTTTTCTACCCAGTATGGAGAATCTCTCCATATCCCACTAGTTGTATTAAATGGGATGCTGGGAGCTTTCTCGCATTCAAGACTTTTTCAAGTAATTCGTGAGAAAGAAGGTCTTGCTTATACTATCTCTAGCCATTTTGATATTTTTACAGGCTTTATGAGAGTTTTTGCAGGCATTGATAAGGAATCTCGCACGAAAGTAATGACCTTGATTATGAGACAGTTGAATGATTTAAAACGAGGCAAGTTTACAGAGTCAGAACTTCAATTGACAAAAGAAATGTTGGTGAATACGACTTTATTAGCACAGGATCGGCAAAATACCTTGATTGAAAGGAAATATTTGAAAACGATCCTAGGAAAGAAAGTCCTTTCTCTAGAAGAGTGGTTAGAATCTATCGATAAGGTTAGTAGAGAAGAAGTTATTGAAGTTGCAAAAACAATTAATTTACAGTCTGTATATTTTATGGAAGGAAAGTAGTGTAAAGATTGAAAATTAAAGAAAAATATTATGAATCAGTTGGTGAGCAAGTTTACTTTACACGCTTGTCAAATGGGTTGACTATTCATTTAATTCCCAAAGAAGATTATTATGAAACCTATGGAATAATCACAACTAAGTTTGGCTCAGTGGATACACGAATTCTAGTGGATGGTGATGAGAGGCAATATCCTGCAGGAATTGCTCATTTCCTAGAACACAAAGTATTTGAAGATGAAAATGGTCAAGATTATTTAAAAAAATTCGTTCATTTAGGATCGGAAAGTAATGCCTTTACAAGCTTTACAAAGACAAGTTATCTTTTCTCAACAACTTCAAAAGTCCCTGAAAATATTCAATTGTTATTGGAGATGGTTTCAAAGGCTTCCTTTACAGAAAAATCTATATCTAAGGAAAGAGAAATCATTCAACAAGAAATTGGAATGTACCAAGATAGTCCAGACTATCGATTATTTTTTGGTGCTTTAGAAAATTTATATCCTGGAACACCGTTAGCAGATGATATTGCTGGGACTAGGGAGTCTATCTCTGACATTACAATAGATAATCTCCGTGAAAACTTTGATCTATTCTATCATCCCTCTCAAATGCACTTATTAGTGATCGGAAACTTTGATGTTGATGAAGTATTGCAAGTAGTAAAGGAATATGATCTAGTTCCTCCTCATCCATCTGTGGAGTTAGAACGTTTTCCTGTAGAAAAAAATGAAGTAAGATTGAATCAATCTTGTAGAATGGAAGTTGCTACTCCGAAGTTGGCAATTGGAATTCGAGGAAATGATATCATTAAGGAAGAGGAAAAATTTCGTTATAAATTGATGTTGAAATTACTATTTTCGATGATGTTTGGTTGGACTTCGCAACGGTTTCAAAGTTTATATGAAGCTGGGAAAATTGACAACTCATTGACACTTGAAGTCGAGGTCGAGGAATTATTTCATTTCGTTATTTTGACAATGGATACTCAAGAACCGGTGTCCTTATCTCATCAATTTAGGTCAGCCATCAAACAATTTGAGAAGGATCCAGATGTGAATCAAGAACATTTGGATACGATTAAAAGCGAAATGTTTGGTGATTTCTTACAAGGTTTAAATTCGCTTGAGTATAGTGCCACTCAGTTTGAATATTTTTCAGACGGTAGCACTTCTTATGATCTTCCAAAGATTTTACAAGGTATTAGTTTACAAGATATCATCAAATTAGGGCGTCAGTTCATCGACCAGGCTGAGATGGTTGATTATATGATTTTTCAAAAGTAGTAAACAATGTATCAAGAAGGGAAAACATGAAGAAGAGAACAATTGGTCAAGTGTTAAGACTGTCAAGAGTAAATTTACACTTGAGTTTACAAGATGTGTCAAGTAAGACAGCCATTGAAATTCCTTATATAGAAGCGTTGGAAAACGATGAGTTTGATCTATTACCGAGTCCCTTTTACGCTCAGATCTATCTTAAAAAGTTAGCATGGGCTTTGGGATTAGATGAGTCCATCCTATTGACAGCTTTTCGTGAAGGGAAAGAATTGTTATTTGATGAAGAAATACTTGTAGATGACGAAGAGCTTCATTCAAGAAAATTAAGACAGAAAGCGAGCTGGTTACCAATCCTGTATTATCTACTAGTTAGTTTTGCCATTCTTGGTTTTGTGATTTATATCGTATATTTTTATGAGTTTACAGCATCTGTAAAATAGATGTAAAGATAGTTTATTTTTTGGAGGAAGTATGAAAAAAGAAAATATTCCTAATGCATTGACATTAATTCGGGTTGTGATGATTCCTATTTTTATTGCTATTTTAAGTTTAAGTCATTCTTACTTAGGACATATTGTAGCGGCAGTTATTTTTGCAATTGCTAGCATTACAGATTATTTAGATGGTTTTCTTGCACGAAAATGGAATGTAGTTAGTAATTTTGGTAAATTTGCCGATCCGATGGCAGATAAATTATTGGTCATGTCAGCTTTTATCATGATGATTGAATTAAAAATGGTTCCTGCTTGGATTGCGGCCGTTATCATTTGTCGTGAGTTAGCTGTTACTGGTTTGCGTCTTCTACTTGTTGAGACAGGTGGTACAGTTCTTGCTGCAGCCATGCCAGGAAAAATTAAAACCTTTAGCCAAATGTTTGCCATTATCTTTTTGCTTTGCAATTGGACACTTCCAGGGCAAGTGTTGCTTTATATTGCATTGATTTTCACAATTTATTCTGGTTACGACTACTTTAAGGGAAGTAGCTATCTCTTTAAAGACACATTTAAATAAATGAAACAGATGATTGAGCTAAAAAATGTATCCTTTCGATACGATAAAACAGTAGAAGAGTATCAAATTGACACGGTTTCGTTTCACGTGAAACAAGGAGAGTGGCTTTCAATTGTTGGACACAATGGTAGTGGGAAATCTACAGTTGTACGCCTGATTGATGGTCTTTTGGAAGCTGAGTCTGGTGAGATTTACGTTGATGGAAAACAACTGACTCGTGAAACCATATGGGAAATCCGTAGTAAAATTGGGATTGTATTTCAGAACCCTGACAACCAATTTGTTGGTGCGACAGTAGAAGATGATGTTGCCTTTGGTTTAGAAAATCAAGGAATTCCACGGGAAGAAATGCTTCAACGTGTGGAGAAGGCTATTGAGCAAGTCGGTATGCTGGAGTTTAAAGATCGCGAACCATCTCGTTTGTCAGGTGGTCAAAAGCAACGAGTGGCCATAGCAGGTATTATCGCCTTGAGACCAACTATTATTATCCTTGATGAAGCAACTAGTATGTTAGATCCAGAAGGTAGAGAGGATCTAATGGCGGTAATGAGAGAACTTCAGAAAAAATTTCAATTAACAATTATCTCCATTACCCATGATTTAACCGAAATTGCCTTAAGTGATCGAACACTCGTGTTTCAAAAGGGAAAACTAGAGTCTTCTATGACGCCGCGGGAATTGTTTTCAAGAAATGATCTGAATGAGATTGGATTAGATAAGCCTTTTAGTAAGCAGGTCCAAGAATTTCTCAGCTCGCATTTTCCGCTAAAGCAGGACTATCTAACAGAAAGTGAGTTATTAGACCAACTATGGGAATCTCTTTAAAGAATGTCTATTATACTTATCAAGAGGGAAGTCCTTTTGAAGGGCAGGCGCTTTCTGATATTAGTTTGGAAATAAAAGATGGATCTTATACAGCCATCATCGGGCATACTGGTAGTGGCAAGTCTACTTTGTTGCAATTACTAAATGGTTTACTGCGTCCGACTAAAGGAACGATTCAATTTGAAGATTTTGTTTTAGATAATCATTCTGAGCCAAAAGAAATGAAGTACCTGAGAAAAAAGGTTGGTTTGGTTTTTCAATTTCCAGAAAGTCAGCTGTTTGCAGAAACCGTTCTAGCTGATGTAGCCTTTGGACCACAAAATTTTGGGGTACCTAAGGACAAAGCGGAGGAAATAGCCAAAGAAAAATTAGCGATCGTTGGTTTAGATGAGTCTATCTATGATAAAAGTCCATTTGAACTATCTGGTGGACAGATGAGACGGGTTGCGATCGCGGGTATTTTAGCTATCGAACCAGAGATTTTAGTATTGGACGAGCCGACAGCAGGGCTAGATCCTGCTGGAAGAAAGGAATTGATGGCGCTGTTTGAGACATTACATAAAAATGGGATGACCCTAGTTCTGGTAACTCATACGATGGATGATGTAGCAAATTTTGCTGATACCGTATTTGCTTTAGAAGCGGGAAAACTTGTCCTAAACGGATCCCCCAGGGAAGTGTTTCAACAGGTTGAGTATTTACAAAAACTTCAATTAGGAGTCCCACAAATTACGAATTTTGCTCTTCAATTGAAACGAAGAGGACTTCCTCTGGACAGACTACCAATCAAAATTGAGGAACTAAAGGAGCTGTTACTTCATGAATAATATGATTTTAGGAAGGTATATTCCTGGAAACTCCATTATCCACCAACTAGATCCTCGTGGGAAGTTGCTCTCAATGTTTTTATTCATATTTCTTCTGTTTTGGGCAAATAATATCCAGACAAATGTTCTTCTCTTTGCTTTTATTTTTGTTTTAATGTATCTAACGAGGATTTCGGTTAGTTTTTATATTCAAGGCTTAAAATCAATGATTTTTATCATTGCTTTTACAACTATTTTTCAATTATTTGCGACCTCTCAAGGAACTATTTTGTATCAATGGTGGTTTTTAAAATTAACCGACCAAGGATTGATGCAAGCCGCCATCATATTTTGTAGATTTATTTTAATCATTTTTTATTCGACGATTTTAACAGTGACGACGACACCATTGAGTTTAGCAGATGCTGTTGAAAAGATCCTTACCCCACTAAAAATTATTAAGGTTCCGGCCCATGAGATTGGGTTAATGTTATCTATGAGTTTGCGCTTTGTTCCAACTTTAGTAGATGATACGAATCGAATCATGAATGCGCAAAGGGCGCGTGGTGTTGATTTTGGTGAAGGAAATCTATTAAAAAGGATCCGTTCCTTTATTCCAATCCTCATTCCTTTGTTTGCCTCAAGTTTTAAACGCGCAGATGCACTAGCAATTGCGATGGAAGCGAGAGGGTACAAAGGCGGTGAGGGACGAACACGCTATCGGACTCTGCAGTGGGGAGTAAAAGATAATTTGGCATTGCTCGTTATTCTGTGCCTCATGTTGATAGTTTTTTATCTAAAAAATGGATAGAGCTAGTTGTATTGGTTCAAAAATAAGGAAAAAGCGCTATACAAAGCGCTTTTTACATTAAATTCACATATTCTTGTAACATTTGTAATATATTCTACAATAAACTGTAACATTTTGTGTGTATGATAGAATTATGTTCGAAAGGAGAATAGAATTCATGAACAGTAAAAAGTTCCAATGGACAATCACTTCCCTACTTTCAGCAGCATCACTTTTCATTTCTGGTATTGCTACAGTGAATGCTGAAACTTACGAAGTGAAGTCTGGAGATACTCTATCAAAAATTGCACTAGAAAATAACACTTCAGTAGAAAATATTATTGCATCTAACAATCTGACCAATGAAGATTTGATCTATGCAGGACAAATTATTGAGTTAGGTGAGCGTTCAAAATCTATGATTGATAAAGTTGCTCCACAAGAGCAAGCAAAACCTGCTGAAAGTGCACCTACAGCAACTGCAACAGCACAAACTGCTCAAAAACAAACAACTTATGCAGCAAATGCTGCAGTGACTTCTGCACAATCAACAAATGGTGGAATTGTTCTATCAAATGGGAATACTGCTGGAGAACAAGGATCTTATGCGGCTGCTCGTATGGCTGAAATGACTGGTGTACCTGCTTCTACTTGGGAAGCAATCATTGCCCGTGAATCAAATGGTCAAGTAAATGCAGCAAATGCTTCTGGTGCCAGTGGTTTGTTCCAAACAATGCCAGGTTGGGGTTCAACTGCAACAGTTGATGATCAAATCCAGGCTGCATACAATGCATATAGCTCACAAGGTTTATCAGCTTGGGGTTATTAAATAATAGGTTTACAATTTGTAAACCTATTTTTTTAATGTCTCAAGAATATCAAGTGGAGAGTGACAAATAAAATCTGGTGAGTAAAGAAGTAGCTCTTCAAGATCTCCAAATCCCCAAGTGACGGCCATGGTTTTTATGCCAACTGTTTGACCTCCAATGAGGTCAAATTTTGTGTCTCCAATAATCACTGTCTCCTCTTTTGGAAGGTCATTGATTGACAAGGCGTATCGAATGACATCAGCTTTGTGGATACGATCTGAATTTGATCCATAAATTCCTTTAAAGTATTTAGCGATACCTAAATCTTGACACATCTGTAAAGCAACTGGTTCATGTTTTGAAGTGGTTACATAAAGAGGAATGTTTTCGTCATGTAATGCTTTCAAAGCTTCTACTATCTGAGGAAACAGAGTTGATTTGTATTGACCTTTTTCATGATAATACTGGCGATAGATAGTTACGGCTTGATCTACCAAAGTTTCAGGAAGGGTAGCTTCAAAACTAGAAATCAAAGGTGGTCCCATAAAACTACGGATGGTTTTGAGATCGGGTTGAGGAACCTTCAAAGTATCGAATGTATGTTGAAAACTCTCTGTAATTCCCTTGGAACTGTCAACTAATGTTCCGTCTAAGTCAAAAAATAAGGCTTGCATGCTATTCCCCAAATATCTCTTTTTGTAATCTACGTCCGGTTGGTGTTGCTGCCAATCCTCCTTCAGCTGTTTCTCTAAAGGCAGTCGGAAGACTAGATCCAACTTGGTACATGGCGTCAATCACTTCATCAACAGGTATTTTTGATTCAATACCTGCTAAGGCCATATCAGCAGCAATGAAGGCATAGCTGGCTCCCATTGCGTTTCGTTTGACACATGGAACTTCCACGAGTCCTGCTACTGGATCACAAATGAGACCAAGCATGTTTTTGATGACAAAACAGACTGCCTGACTCGCTTGATAAGGAGTTCCCCCAGCAGCTAGTGTCAATGCTGCCGCACTCATAGCTGAAGCAGAACCAACTTCTGCTTGACAACCACCTTCTGCACCTGAAATAGAAGCATTATTTGCGATCACTAAACCAAAAGCTCCAGCTGTCAGTAGAAAATCTAATTGTTGCTGACGGTTTAACCCTAATTTTTGAGTTGCTGCAGTGAGAACTGCGGGAAGGCAGCCAGCAGATCCTGCAGTGGGTGTTGCGCAGACCAGTCCCATCTTAGCATTGTGTTCGTTGACAGCAATAGCATTCTTCGCTGCGGTTAGGACGGTCAAGTCAGATAACGTTTTTCCTGATTTGATATAGCGATCTAATTTTGCGGCATCCCCACCGGTTAACCCACTACGAGAGTGGTTTTCATTTAATCCTAACTTTACAGAATCAATCATCACTTCTAAATTACGGGTCATTAATCGTAGGACTTCTTCTCGTTCACGACCAGTTAGTTCAAATTCAGTTGCAATCATTAACTCTGCGACGTTTCCTTGGTATTGCGTGCTTGCTTGTTCTACGAGGTCTACAATTGAATAAAACATATGAACTCCTTATTTGAAAAAGTTGACATTATGAAGATGAGGAATTTTACGGATATCGTCAATCGCTGCTTCACAACTCCTTGAGTCAACTTCTATAATCATAATCGCTTTTTCTCCAGCTTTTTCCCGTGTTACATTCATTTGTGCAATATTAATATCATAGCGAGAAAGAGCTTCTGTCACATGGGCGATCATTCCAGGGACGTCCTGGTGAACAATGATAATGGTTGGAGTATTCATATTTAGCGAGATGGCAAAGCCATTTAACTCAGTAACCTGTATGTTCCCACCACCAATTGAGATTCCAGTGACAGAAATCGTTTTATGATCATTTTTAACAGTAATAGTCGTTGTGTTTGGGTGAGGAGCATTGCTTTCTTTTTGAATAGACCAAACAATCCGAATGCCTCGTTCATGTGCAATTTTTAGACTATCTGGGATTCTAGGATCATCTGTGTCCATTCCTAAGATGCCCGCTACTAAGGCTAAATCTGTTCCATGACCACGATAGGTTTTGGCGAAGGAATTAAATAATTGGAACTCAACTTCTTTTGGTTCCTCTCCAAAGATAGAAGAAACAATTTTACCAATTCGAACAGCACCTGCAGTGTGACTACTGGATGGGCCGATCATCACAGGTCCAATAATATCAAAAACTGATTGGAATTTTAAAGAGTTCATGCTCTGCTCCTTTGTGATCACTTTACTTCATTATATCAGATATGGCTGATGATTTCTTCTATTTTTCCCGAAATATCTGAGAAATCTTAAAGGGGGCTTAAAGCATTTATATTACCCTGGATTTTTAGTATTTCTAACATCTGACTGAAATATTTGACACATTATTTCAATAAATATGAAATATTTCTTGTGTAGTATAGAGGTATACCAATAAAGGAGTACATAATAATGAATAAAAAACAAATGATGAAACGAATGATTGGACTTAGTTTACTTGCAGGACTTTTCCTTCCAATTGTAGCGAATGCAGATTCTTATACTGTAAAATCAGGTGATACTTTATCAGCTATTGCTAAAGAGAAGAACACAACGGTTGATGCAATTGCTAAGAAAAATAAGATTAGTAACGTGAATCTCATCTCAGTTGGTCAAGTTCTTGAGATTGAAGATGCAAATACAACGCAGAAAACTACGGAGCAAGCTCCTGCTAGTAAAACTGATACTACACAAGCAACAACTACTGTCTCTGCTTCAGATGGCTTGAGTGCGGAAGATGCCGCTGCTAAGGAATGGATTGCCCAAAAAGAGTCAAGTGGTAGTTATACAGCACAAAATGGCCAATATTATGGCCGTTACCAATTGACTATCACTTATTTGAATGGTGATTTATCACCTGCAAACCAAGAAAAAGTGGCCAATCAATATGTTGTCAGCCGTTATGGATCATGGTCAGCAGCTAAAAATTTCTGGTTGGCAAATGGCTGGTATTAAATTCGTATGAAAAGAGTTCTTGAATAGGACTCTTTTTATATTTACAGGCCTGTAAACCCATCGATCCTGATCAACAAAAGAATAGTAAGATGCTTGTTTTCTAATATAAAGCGTGTTAAAATGGTAACTGCTCAAAACGACCTTCAATCGTTGAAGCAAACCACGACCTTCAATCGTGAGAAACGAAAAGATGGGAGAAATCTATGAGTGATAACTCGAAAACACGTGTTGTTGTTGGTATGAGTGGTGGTGTGGATTCATCTGTAACAGCTTTATTATTAAAGCAACAGGGTTACGATGTCATCGGCATCTTCATGAAAAACTGGGACGACACAGACGAAAATGGCGTATGTACAGCTACAGAAGATTACAAAGATGTAGCAGCGGTTGCAGACCAAATTGGCATTCCTTACTATTCTGTCAACTTTGAGAAAGAATACTGGGATCGTGTCTTTGAATATTTCCTTGCCGAATACCGAGCTGGTCGAACACCAAATCCGGATGTCATGTGTAATAAGGAAATCAAATTTAAGGCCTTTTTAGATTATGCTATGACACTCGGTGCAGATTATGTAGCGACAGGGCACTATGCGCGTGTGGCGCGTGATGAAGATGGCATTGTTCATATGTTACGCGGCGTTGACAACGGGAAGGATCAAACTTATTTCTTAAGCCAGCTGTCACAAGAACAACTTCAAAAAACCATGTTCCCATTGGGACATTTGGAAAAGCCAGAGGTTCGTCGTCTAGCTGAAGAAGCTGGCTTAGCAACAGCTAAAAAGAAAGACTCAACTGGGATTTGCTTTATCGGAGAAAAGAATTTCAAAGAATTTCTAGGGAACTACCTTCCTGCCCAACCAGGTCGAATGATGACCATCGATGGACGAGATATGGGTGAACATGCTGGTTTGATGTATTACACAATCGGTCAACGGGGTGGACTTGGAATTGGTGGCCAACAAGGTGGAGACAATGCTCCATGGTTTGTAGTTGGGAAAGACCTCAGTCAAAATATTCTTTATGTCGGTCAAGGCTTCTATCATGAAGCATTGATGTCAACAAGTTTACAGGCTAGTCAAGTTCACTTTACACGAGATATGCCAGAAGAGTTTACATTAGAGTGTACAGCTAAGTTCCGCTATCGTCAGCCTGACTCAAAGGTGACTGTACACGTTAAAGGTGACAAGGCAGAAGTGATTTTCGTAGAACCTCAACGAGCCATTACACCAGGACAAGCTGTTGTCTTTTACGACGGTGAAGAGTGTCTAGGCGGTGGCTTGATTGACAATGCTTATCGGGATGGAAAAGTTTGTCAGTATATCTAACTGGAGTTAAGAAGCTAAGTAAAAGCGATGAGTTCTCAATTTTTTTATGCATTTATGGCATTTTTCGCTATAATGAACCCAATTTCAAATCTTCCTGCTTACATGGCTTTAGTAGCAGATGATAGTCAAAAAATTTCACGAAAAATTGCTTTTAGGAGTCTTTTGATTGCCTTTGTTATTGTAACTGTTTTTATCTTTTCAGGAGATTTCATTTTTAAAGTATTTGGAATTACAATTGTTTCTTTCAGAATTGCTGGTGGAATATTAGTGGCCGTTATCGGTTATCATATGATTAATGGTAATCATTCACCTAGCTATAAAGGAATGGAGCAGCAAGCAGTAAATTCAGATCCAATGTCTATTGCTATTTCTCCTCTTGCAATGCCACTTTTTGCAGGACCAGGTACAATTACAACTGCTTTAAGTCTGGCTAATGGAGGTTTGCAGAATCAACTGATGACCGTAGTTGCTTTTGCTCTACTATGTGTCATCACTTATCTCCTGTTAAGAAGTGCAAAACAAATTGCAGGCTTCTTGGGAGAAAATTTGATGAAAATTATAACAAAAATGATGGGACTTTTACTATTCTCGATAGGAATACAGATGATTATCGTCAGTGTGCAGACCTTGCTCAAATAGTGATTTGCATTGACAAAACGATTTGATTTGATAAAATAACTTTAACAATAGTCATGATGGTCAAAGCTCATGGATGTTGCAGGCTTTTTTGTCCTGCACTTCTTTGGAGTTTTGACTGTTTTTGTGTGGTTTCGAAAGGAAGTAAAATGAGGCAAAAGGATTTTCGGACGAAAATAGATTCTACTGTTTTTGGTGTGAGAGCGACTGCTTTGATTGTAAAAGATAATCGCTTGTTTGTCATTGAAGATGAGGGCGGCTGTTACACAATCGGAGGTGCTATTCAGGTCAATGAAACTACAGAAGATGCTGTAGTTCGGGAAGTCAAAGAGGAACTTGGTGTTACATCTAAAGCAGGTCCGCTAGCTTTCGTGGTTGAAAATCGCTTCGAACAAACTGGTGTTCACTATCACAACATCGAGTTCCACTACTTAGTAGACTTACTTGAGGAGGCACCTTTGGTCATGCAGGAAGATACAAAGCAATTACCTTGTCGTTGGATTGCTTTAGATGATTTACATACTGTTGACCTGAAACCGGCTTTTTTAAAATCAGCCCTACCAGACTGGGACGGAAAATTACGACACATCCATCTTGAAAAATAGGAGAAATAGAATGAATTATAACTTTATAGAAGAATACGATATCATTGTAATCGGTGCGGGGCATGCGGGAGTAGAAGCCTCTCTAGCTGCTAGCCGTATGGGTTGTAAGGTCTTACTTGCGACTATTAACATTGAAATGCTGGCTTTTATGCCTTGTAATCCCTCTATTGGTGGTTCTGCTAAGGGGATTGTCGTGCGTGAAGTCGATGCCCTCGGTGGAGAAATGGCGAAGAATATCGACAAGACCTACATCCAAATGAAAATGCTCAATACTGGTAAAGGTCCTGCGGTTCGTGCACTTCGGGCTCAAGCAGACAAAGAACTTTACTCAAAAGAAATGCGGAAAACGGTTGAAAACCAAGAAAATTTAACTCTTCGCCAAACTATGATTGATGAGATTTTGGTGGAGAATGGTAAGGTTGTTGGTGTAAGGACTGCGACTCACCAAGAGTATGGGGCAAAGGCTGTTATTGTCACTACTGGGACAGCTTTACGCGGAGAAATTATCATTGGAGATCTCAAGTATTCGTCAGGACCTAATCATAGTCTAGCTTCTATCAATTTGGCTGATAATCTCAAACAACTAGGATTAGAAATTGGACGTTTCAAAACAGGGACACCACCTCGTGTAAAGGCATCGTCAATTAATTATGACGAAACGGAAATTCAACCTGGAGATGAAGCTCCAAATCATTTTTCTTATACATCGCGTGATGAAGATTATGTAAAGGATCAGGTTCCTTGTTGGTTGACTTATACGAATGGGCATAGCCATGAAATTATCCAGAATAATTTACACCGGGCACCTATGTTTACAGGGGTTGTAAAGGGAGTGGGTCCTCGCTATTGTCCGTCCATTGAGGATAAAATTGTCCGTTTTGCTGACAAAGAGCGTCATCAACTATTTTTAGAACCTGAGGGACGAAATACAGAAGAAGTCTATGTTCAAGGGCTGTCAACGAGTTTACCAGAGGATGTTCAACGGAATCTCGTCCATTCTATTAAGGGACTTGAGAAGGCAGAAATGATGCGAACGGGTTATGCAATTGAGTATGATATGGTTTTGCCTCATCAATTGCGCGCAACTTTGGAAACCAAGAAAATTTCAGGTCTCTTTACAGCTGGCCAAACCAATGGAACGTCTGGCTATGAGGAGGCTGCTGGTCAAGGGATTATTGCAGGGATCAATGCGGCTCTAAAAATCCAAGGAAAACCAGAACTCATTTTGAAACGCAGTGATGGTTATATTGGGGTCATGATCGATGACTT
Organism: Streptococcus sp. HMSC072G04; assembly: GCF_001813295.1. Lineage (GTDB taxonomy): Bacteria > Bacillota > Bacilli > Lactobacillales > Streptococcaceae > Streptococcus. The sequence goes on along the minus strand of NZ_KV812017.1, from coordinate 7,760 downwards.
GGTAACAAAGGGAACGATCGAACCGTATCGTTTGTTAACAAGCCGTGCAGAATACCGTCTGATTTTGCGTCATGATAATGCCGATATGCGCTTGACAGAAATGGGACGAGTAATTGGATTGGTAGATGATGAACGTTGGCAACGTTTCGAAACCAAGAAGTATCAGTTTGAAAACGAGATGAAGCGTTTGGATAGCATTAAGTTAAAGCCTGTAAAGGAAACCAATGAGAAGGTTGCTGCAATGGGCTTTAAACCATTGACAGATGCTGTCACTGCTAAAGAATTCTTGCGAAGACCAGAAGTCTCTTACCAAGATGTGGTAGAATTTATCGGTCCTGCAGCTGAAGAACTGGATGATAAAATCATTGAATTGATTGAAACTGAAATTAAATACGAAGGCTATATTTCAAAAGCAATGGACCAAGTCGAAAAAATGAAGCGTATGGAAGAAAAACGAATTCCTGCGAATATTGACTGGGATGATATTGACTCTATTGCAACCGAAGCGCGTCAAAAATTTAAATTAATTAATCCAGAAACGATTGGTCAAGCAAGTCGTATCTCAGGTGTCAATCCAGCGGATATCTCTATTTTAATGGTTTACTTGGAAGGTAAATCTCGTAGTATCTCCAAAAATAAAGCAAACCACTAATCAAATGGGGCTGAGATGATGTTTCAGCCTCAATTTTATGGATTGAAATCGGTTGTTACTATTTACACAGTTGTAAACCTTGTTTACAAAGTAGTGAAGCCGAGGAAGAGCTTTTACAGGTCGATCTTCTCTGTAATATAGAGAGAAACCTCGCTTTTTACCTCTATTTATGGTATAATTCCGAGAAGAGGTTTATGATGAAAAAATTTCGTTTATCGTTCATCCATTATGTGTTAATTGGTTTTATTTCATTTGCAATTTTAGCAATTTTTTTAAGAATCTTTGGCAAAGGCTATGTAACTCTCATTGCAATTTTTTTAGTCTTAGCTGGATTGATTGCTTTATTTGAATACCAGTTACAAATTTCAGAGTTAGATGAATTAGAACAAATACAATACGTTAACCATCAGGCAGAAAGCGGATTAGCATCCCTCCTTGATAAAATGCCTGTTGGAGTTATCAAAATTAATGAAGAGACAAATGAAGTAGAGTGGTTCAACCCTTATGCTGAATTGATTTTTTCAACAGATGATGGGGACTTTGATGTTGAATCATTGAAAAAGTTACTCAATACTCTGTTTGAGGATAAAGGTCATTATGTCACTGTAGCCGATAAGAAATATTCTGTTTACTTTGATCAGACGTCTAGTGTTGTTTACTTTTTTGATGTTTCAAGTGAGTATGAAGCAACTGTGGGATTGGTGACAACTCGTCCCGTTATCGGTATTATTTCTGTTGATAACTATGATGATCTAGAAGATGTCATTTCAGACTCTGATATTAGCAATATCAATAGTTTTATTGCCAACTTTGTAGAAGAGTTTACAGCTCATTACCATATGTTTTACAGACGTGTGGGGATGGATCGTTTCTATTTGTTTACAGACTACACGGTCTTAGAACAGTTGATGGAATCAAAATTTTCAGTCATCGATCAATTTCGTGAAGAAGCTAAAAATCGTGAGCTACCTATTACCTTAAGTATGGGATTCTCGTACGGTGACGGGGAGCATGATGAGATTGGTAAAGTGGCTCTCTTGAACCTGAACCTTGCGGAAGTTCGTGGTGGGGATCAAGCAGTAGTCAAAGAAAATGATGAACAGAAAAACCCTATTTTCTTTGGTGGTGGAACAGCTTCAGCTGTTAAGCGGACTCGGACTCGCACACGCGCTATGATGACAGCTATTTCGGATAAGATTAAATCCGTTGATCAAGTTTTTATTGTTGGGCATAGAAACTTGGATATGGACGCTTTAGGAGCGTCTGTGGGAATGCAGTTTTTCTCTAGCAATATTTTGGCTTCCTCTTATGTGGTCTATGACCCGCATGCAATGGCTAGTGATATTTCAAGAGCAATTGCGAAACTAGAAGAAGAGCAGGTAACGAAAATCCTTACCCTAGAGGAAGCCATGCAAATGGTGACGGATCGCTCTTTGTTAATTATGGTTGACCATTCTAAGACAGCTTTGACCCTTTCTAAAGAATTTTATCAGAAATTTCAACAGATTATTGTCATTGACCATCACCGTCGGGATGATGATTTCCCTGAAAATGTTCTGATCACCTATATTGAAAGTGGAGCAAGTAGCGCGAGCGAATTGGTTAGTGAGCTTATCCAGTTCCAGAAGTCGAAGAAAAATCGGTTGACGAAGATTCAAGCTAGTGTCTTGATGGCTGGGATCATGCTGGATACTAAGAACTTCTCCGCACGTGTTACGAGTCGGACCTTTGATGTGGCGAGTTACCTTCGCTCAAGAGGTAGTGATAGTGTAGCCATTCAGGAGATTTCTGCTATTCAGTTTGACGAGTACCGCGAAGTGAACGAACTGATCTTGACTGGTGAAAAGATTTTGCCGCATATCATCGTAGCTTGTGCCCATACGACTAAAGCCTATGATTCAGTAACCATTAGTAAAGCAGCTGATAGTATGCTGGCCATGTCTGAGGTGGAAGCAACCTTTGTCATTGCTTGTAATCAAAGTGGGACTGTCTCGATTTCTGCACGAAGTCGAAGTAAAGTCAATGTACAGCGTATCATGGAACAGCTTGGCGGGGGAGGTCATTTCAATTCGGCAGCCTCTCAAATTGAGGGTCAAGATTTGATGAGTATTCGTCAACAACTGATTGAGACTATTGAAAACGAAGTAACTATTGAAAAGGAGAATGTAGAATGAAAGTTATTTTCTTAGCGGATGTAAAAGGTAAAGGTAAAAAAGGCGAAATTAAAGAAGTGCCTACTGGTTATGCACAAAACTTTTTGATCAAGAAAAATCTTGCGAAAGAAGCCAATGCCCAAGCAATCGGTGAGCTTCGTGGAAAGCAAAAGTCAGAAGAAAAAGCGCATGCTGAATTGTTAGCGGAAGCGCAAAAGATTAAAGCAAAATTAGAAGAAGAAGCAACTGTTGTTCAATTCACTGAAAAAATTGGGCCAGATGGCCGTACTTTCGGCTCTATTACTAATAAAAAGATTGCAGAAGAGCTTGAGAAACAATTTGGCATTAAAATTGATAAACGTCATATCCAAGTTTCCTCTCCAATTCGTTCAACAGGTTTGATTGACGTCCCTGTAAAAATTTATCAAGATGTTACAGGTGTGATTAATATTCGTGTAAATGAAGGGTAAACACGATCGATAGAAAGGTTTTTTTATGGCTGAGATAGAGGAATTACGAACACAACCTCAGGATATCCAAGCGGAGCAATCAGTGTTGGGAGCCATCTTTATTGATGAGGGGAAATTGGTCTTTGTTCGTGAATATATCGAGCCTGGCGATTTCTTTAAGTACTCGCACCGTTTGATTTTTAAAGCCATGATCGATCTAGCTGACCGCGGGGATGCGATTGATGCGACGACTGTTCGAAATATTTTGGATAGTCAGGGGGATCTCCAAAATATTGGCGGTCTCTCCTATTTGGTAGAAGTCATTAATTCGGTACCAACTTCAGCTAACGCGGAGTATTACGCGAAGATTGTTGCCGAAAAAGCTGTCTTACGTCGATTGATCTCTCGATTAACGGAAAGTATTAATCAAGCTTATGATGGTGCAAGTCCTTCAGATGAAATCATTGCGGGTGCTGAAAAAGCTCTGATTGATGTTAGTGAAAACGCAAATCGTAGTGGATTTAAAAATATTCGAGACATCTTGAATATAAATTTTGGTAGCTTAGAAGCCCGCTCGCTTCAAACCTCTGATATTACGGGTATTGCGACAGGCTATCGCGATTTGGACCATATGACGACGGGGCTACATGAGGAAGAGTTGATTATTTTAGCGGCTCGTCCTGCAGTAGGAAAAACAGCCTTTGCTCTAAATATTGCTCAAAATATCGGGACAAAGTTGGATAAGACAGTGGCTATTTTCTCATTAGAAATGGGTGCTGAAAGTTTGGTAGACCGGATGCTAGCTGCTGAAGGCTTAATTGAATCCCATTCGATTCGTACAGGTCAATTGACGGATGAAGAGTGGCGAAAATATGCCATTGCTCAAGGAAATTTGGCCAATGCGAGTATTTACATCGATGACACTCCAGGAATTCGGATCACTGAGATTCGTTCGAGAGCAAGAAAATTAGCGCAGGAAACAGGGAATCTCGGTCTTATTCTGATTGACTACCTGCAGCTGATTACAGGGACTGGAAGAGAAAACCGTCAACAGGAAGTTTCAGAAATTTCCCGTCAGTTAAAGATTTTGGCTAAGGAACTAAAAGTTCCCGTTATTGCTTTGAGTCAGCTATCACGTGGTGTGGAACAGCGCCAAGACAAACGTCCTGTTCTTTCTGATATTCGTGAATCTGGATCGATTGAGCAGGATGCGGATATTGTTGCTTTCTTGTACCGTGATGATTATTATGATCGAGCTGGTGAAGAGGACGAAGATGGAATGCCCAATAATACGGTTGAAGTGATTATTGAGAAAAACCGTTCAGGTGCGCGTGGGACAGTCGAATTAATATTCCAAAAGGAATACAATAAATTCTCAAGTATTTCAAAGAGAGAGGATCAATAAGATGAGTGATGCATTTACAGATGTTGCAAAAATGAAAAAAATTAAGGAAGAAATTAAGGCCCATGAAGGACAAGTGGTTGAAATGACGCTTGAAAATGGACGGAAACGTCAAAAAAATAAATTTGGACGCTTGATTGAGGTCTATCCTTCTTTATTTATTATCGAGTATACGAACGACAATAGTTTACCAGGTGAACCGGCCAATACATACGTGGAGTCTTACACCTATTCAGATATTTTAACAGAGAAGAATTTAATTCGTTATTTGGATTAATTCCTTGCTTTTATCGTCTAAAACAGTTATTATAATAAATACATATGGGAGTCTGTGTACAGTCTGAGAGGAAGTGTAAGCTTCGACCGCACCTGATCTGGGTAATGCCAGCGTAGGAAACAAATGAAATGTATTTTTCGTTATGAGTGACCTTGTGCAATCCGTCTCCTATTTTGGAGGCGTTTTTTATTTGTGAGAAAGGAGGTTACGATGTCTCTTGTAAAAAGATATTCAAAACAGTTGATAGGATTTGCAGGTTTTAGCAGCCTTCTTGTCTTATGGCAGCTAGCAGGATTTTTAAATATCCTCCCCAAATTTGTATTACCAACGCCACTTGAAATTGGGAATGCCTTTGTACGAGATCGAGCTCTCCTGATTCATCACAGTTTGTCTACCCTTCAAGTGGCCTTGATCGGACTTGTTATAGGCGTTCTTCTTGCTGCTGGCTTTGCGATTCTCATGGATAGTTTTCAATGGGTGAATGATCTGGTCTATCCTTTTATGGTTGTTATTCAAACCATTCCGACGATTGCCTTGGCCCCCATCCTGGTTCTTTGGTTTGGTTATGGTATGCTTCCAAAACTGGTTTTGATCATTATTACGGTGGTATTTCCCATCGTAGTTAGTTTCTTAGATGGTTTTCGACATTGCGATCAAGATATTCTGAGATTGTTTCAGATTATGCAAGCCAATCGCTTTCAGACCTTAGTCCATTATAAAATTCCTGCAGCGCTTCCTTATTTTTTTGCAGGCTTACGTGTGAGCGTTTCCTATGCTTTTATCAGTACGGTAGTTTCAGAATGGTTAGGAGGTTTTGATGGATTGGGGGTCTATATGATCCAATCGAAGAAGTTATTTCAGTATGATACGATGTTTGCGATCATTGTATTGATTTCTGCTATTAGTTTACTCGGTATGTTTCTCGTTGACCAATTAGAACGAACCATTCTAAAATGGAAAAAGAATTGACAAACTTGTAAATGGTGTAAAAATTAAATTGACAAAAATGTAAAAGAGGTATAGCTAATGAAAAAGTCAATAGGTTTATTTTTCTCAATAATATTGGGATTTGTTTTCTTGAGTGCTTGTCAAAATTCTGTCAAGCAATCGTCAAGTGGTTTGAAAAAGATTGATTTTATTCTAGATTGGACCCCGAATACCAATCATACGGGTCTCTATGTAGCAAAGGAAAAAGGGTATTTTAAAGATGCAGGACTGGATGTAGATATAAAACTTCCGCCGGAAGACAGTAGTTCTGATTTGATTATTAATGGGAAAGCTCCATTTGGTATTTATTTCCAAGATTCTATGGCCAAGAAATTGGATAAAGGTGCGGGGATTACCGCTGTTGCAGCTATCGTCGAACACAATACGTCAGGGATTATTTCAAGAAAAGATGCAGCGATCACAAGTCCAAAAGATTTGGTTGGTAAGAAGTATGGTACCTGGAATGATCCGATTGAGTTGGAAATGATCAAATCGATGATGAAAAAAGAGGGGGCTGATTTTAATCAAGTAAAATTGGTTCCAAATAGTGATTCAAATTCCATTACTCCGATTGAAAATAAGGTCTTTGATGCTGCTTGGATTTATCACGGTTGGGATGGAATTTTGGCTGAGCAAAAGGGAATGAAGACCAATTTCTTCTATATGAAAGATTTTGTTCCTGCATTTGACTACTATTCGCCTGTTATTATTGCTAACAATGACTATTTGAAGTCTCATAAAGAGGAAGCAAAGAAATTCATTCAAGCGGTGAAAAAAGGCTACCAATATGCTATAGAGCATCCAGAAGAAGCAGCAGATATCTTGATTAAACAGGCCCCTGCTTTGGCTAACCAGCGTGATTTTGTACTAGCTTCTCAAAAATATCTTTCCAGTCAATATGCTTCAGACAAGGATAAATGGGGGCAGTTTGACTCCAAGCGTTGGAATGCTTTTTATGCTTGGGCAAAAGAGCAAGGATTGGTTTCAAATGACTTAGAAGACAAAGGTTTTACAAATGAATTGGTAGGTGACTGATATTTTAACCGTAAAAGATGTAAGTTTCTCTTTTGGAGATAAAGCAGTTTTAAACAATGTATCACTAGAAGTGCAAAAAGGAGAAATCGTCTCTATTATAGGTCCAAGTGGGGTAGGGAAATCAACCTTGTTTAATTTAATTGCTGGGATCTTTCCCTTACAAAAGGGCGCTATAGAAGTAGATGATGCCCCGATCTCCTTTGGAAAAGTCAGCTATATGCTACAAAAGGATCTTTTGTTAGAACATAAGACAGTATTGGGAAATATTATTCTTCCCCTTCAATTAAAAAAGATTCCTAAGGAAGAGGCAACATCTACAGCTCTAAAATTGTTAGATGAATTTAAATTGGGAAGTATTGCCAACCTTTATCCCAATGCCCTGAGTGGGGGGATGCGGCAACGGGTGGCGCTATTGAGAACCTATCTTCTGGGTCATTCTGTCTTCCTATTAGATGAAGCTTTTAGTGCCTTAGATGAATTGACAAGGCAGGATCTTTATCACTGGTATCTAGACAGTAAGGAACGTCTTGGTCTCACCACTCTAGTGATCACTCATAGTATCGAAGAAGCTTTGACATTGAGTGACCGGATCTATATCTTAAATCATAATCCCGGTGAAATTATTGCAGATCTTCCTTTAAAATGGGATCCAGCAACGGATAGAGACTGGCAACAATTGCAATATAAAAAACGAATCATAGAATTATTGTCTGAATTTCATTGAAATTGTTTTGAAGGACTTTACAAAGTTTCTATTCCGTGATAGAATAGAATTTGTGCGAAATGACAGCAGGACAAAATGAAG
>NZ_KV812016.1:368463-390221 GCF_001813295.1 Streptococcus sp. HMSC072G04 | reverse complement strand
TTTTCTGTCTAACTTTTGGGGTGCAGTTCAAAAACACCTTGTCTTTTTTTAAATACTAACAATGGGACTTTTTTCATAATTTAGCACCTTTTTAGTAACCTGTTCAAGATACGGATGTATAGTCCAGATAAAGACAATACAAATTAGATTACGTCTATCTATTTACTTACCTTTTATTTGCTTTAATTCCTTTATCTCTTTTAGAATACTAAAAATATATAAACTAAATAGAATTACACCTAAGGAAAGTCTCGAAAGAGGAATTTCTATTCAATTAGAAAATCCCTCTTCGTCATAAATTTATGTCCCCTGCCGGAATCGAACCAGCAACTACTCCTTAGGAGGGAGTTGTTATATCCATTGAACTAAGGGGACCGATAAAAAAAGAAGCGAGATCACTCCCGCCTCCTTGTTCGTCTTAACGACGGATTTCTTTAATACGAGCTGCTTTACCTTGCAATGCACGAAGGTAGTACAATTTCGCACGACGTACTTTACCGTAACGTACAACTTCAATCTTTTCTACACGTGGAGTGTGTACTGGGAATGTACGTTCAACACCGACACCGTTAGAGATTTTACGAACAGTGTACATTTCAGTGTGTCCTTGACCTTTACGAGCGATAACAACGCCTTCAAAGATCTGGATACGTTCACGAGATCCTTCGACAACTTTCGCGTGTACACGAACAGTGTCACCAGGACGGAATGCAGGGATATCAGTACGAAGTTGACCTTCAGTCAAGCTTTGGATTAATGGATTCATTTTATTCTCCTATCTTCGTCAATCTTGAGGGACCTCCCTCAGCGGATAAACTGTATTTTTGTGCTTCCATTACGCACAGAAACTATCATATCAGATAATCTCAGGTTTGTAAAGCTCTTTTCTCTACTTTTTCGCAACTTTTTGACCGGAATAAATGCTCCACTCTTTTGGTAGGCAATAGGCGATGGCGCAAGCAATAACAAAGAAAGGAAGATTGGCATAGCCAAAGACTTCTCCTCCGATCAAGATCGGTGCGAGCAAGGTCGTCGTCGCACTGCCAAAGACACTGGCATAACCGATAGCGGCCACGACTAAGACGGGTAACCCTAGCATAGGAGCAAGGAAGACTCCAAGCGTAGCTCCGATCGCAAAGAGCGGTGTCACTTCTCCCCCTTGGTATCCAGCAGAGATGGTCACCACGGTAAAGAGGAGCTTCAAGATCCAGTCATAACTCTGCGCTCTACCCTGATGAAAAGCCACATCAATCAGATTGGTTCCAAGTCCACTATAAGTGCCGACCTTGGTCAGCTGGAGGGTCAAGAGGACCAAACTAAGTCCAGCCCCTATAAGGGCAATCCGGATATAGGGATTAGGTAAGGCTTGAGCAACTGTTTTCTTCAACCAGGAAAGGCTAACAGCAAAGAGTTTCCCAGCGAGGCCAAAAGCCAGGCCAAGAAGGGCAACTTTGATCAAGGTCTCTGGTGTCCAGCTCAGCGTTTCTCTAAGTGGCACAGCAAATTTCTCTAAGCCAAGGGCATGAGAGGTAAAGCTAGCCATGATCGAAGCGATAAGGGCAGGATAGAGAGCCATCAACTGCAACTCCCCAACTGTCAAGACTTCAAGGGCAAAGAAGGTTGCTGCCAGTGGCGTCTGAAAGAGCCCCGCAAAACCAGCTGCCATCCCGGTCATAAGAAAAATACGCGAAGCATCTGGAATCTTGATATGACGGGCAAAACGATGCGAAAGGGTCGCTCCGATCTGGACCGCTACGCCTTCCCGACCGACCGAACCACCAAAGAGATGGCTCATCCAGGTCGTCAGCATAATCAAAGGCACCAAGACCAAGGGGATTTTCTCCTCACGTGCGTGTCCAACATCAAAGATGAGGCCCATCCCTTTTGAAGCCTTGCCACCAAAACGTTTATAAAGATAAACGATGACAAGCCCCGCTAAGGCTAGAAAAACAATCAAAGGCCAGTGCTGGCTTCGGAAATCCCCGATCAGAAGAAGACCTTGACCAAAAATCATATCAATGGCACCAACCAAGAGACCAATGAAAAGCGCCATCCCTGTTAGGACCACATACTGTTGTGCTTTTTTCTTGATAGATAGACTAGTCACGCGCCCTCACCTCCTCTTGGAAGTCTCTCGAGCGCTTCATCATATCTTGAAACTGAGCTTGAATGGTCGCACGATACTGCTCCTCCGTCACGAGAGAGCCGACTTTCTCAAGCACCTCTCTTTCCCTTCCTTGATCGAGCACAGGTAAACCCTGCTGCTCCTTATATTCTACAATCTGACCGACACAGACCATCCGTCTTTCCAGCAAGGCTACAAGCTCTTGATCGATTTGGTCAATGTCCTTACGAATCTGATCTAAATCCATGTGTCTCCTCTTTATTTTGGATATAAATCGAGGCTGTAATCCATCGATCCAGTCTCTTTGTCATTAATTTGCTTTTGCTACAAGTTCTTCTGCAAAGGCTTCTAATTTTTCAATGTCTTCGTCTTCTGCAGACAAATCAACTTTGACACACTCAGAACCTTTTTCAGCACCAGTCGCAGCGAAGCAACGGTCGAAATCATCAACTGCTTTACAGAATTCATCGTAGAAGGTATCACCTGATCCTACCACACCGTAAAGTTTGCCTTTGAGATCAAGGCCAGCCAAATCTTCGTAGAAATCTTGGATCTCATCTGGAAGCTCTCCATCGCCGTATGTATAGGTCGCTACCACTGCGATATCCGCATCAAGGAAGTCCTCCGCATCCACAGTTGTACACTCATCCACATCTACTTCGACACCAAGATCACGGAATTTGTCCGCTACAATATCCGCAATTTCTTCAGTATTTCCAGTCATACTAGCAAAAACAATCTTCGCTACAGTCATAATTTCCTCCCAAAAGCTATTTCCCGTATTATACCACTTTTTCAAGCATTTTGCACGAAACCTTTCCCGATAAGCTGAAAGAAGGGACACGTTTCAAGAATTTGGACCGATTCAACCTAATCGCCCTCGTTTTCTTCTTGAATTGCTTTAATAGTTTTAATTTCTTCATCCAGCTTTTTATCAAAATCAGACTTATTTTTGAAGGGATACGAATAGGTGCGCCAAGTATACCATTTTAGCCCTTCCTTATCTTTATAATACCACTCAATTTTAGTAGGCAGAAACTCTTTGTTGTAGGAAATTCGAACCTTAGAAAATTGACGATTTTTCTTCAAATAAATCGTTTCAAATTCCGGAGGATATTCCTCTTTCATTAATTTATCATCCACAAATCTTTTCGGTGAACTAGTAATTTGATAGCTGGATTTCTTAATTTCATCAGTAGTAATTTTCTTACATAATAGAACCGATGATAATTCGTTATTTACTGCAGATTTGTAATACTGATTACGATCCCAGTCCGTTTTATAACCACCATAAACTGTATCATCTTTCACTGCGGTCTCATCATTATAGTAATATTCCTTTTTCTCAAGGTCCAACCCAACCTCAAAATGGTCTTCGGTAGAATCTCCCATTTTGATCATAACAAATTGCTTTTTCTTTAAAACATTCAATGCCGGTTGATTGTTACTACAACTACTTAGGAATACTGCAATAAGCATTACGATCAACACTACCACAATTGTTTTTGGAAATTCTAACCATCGTTTTCTTTTAGTTGATTGTTTCATTTCTTTCATCATATTCATCCATTCTAACAAAATATCTAACCAATGTAAAACCGCTTCCATAGCTCCTAATTAGTGATAAATGCTTGCTGGATGGGCCTTTCTTATGTTAAAATTGACAGAGAAAATGAGGTAATGTATGAACGTAATGAATGAAATTCTTGAAAAAATTCAAGCTTATGACACGATTATTATCCACCGTCATCAGAATCCGGATCCGGATGCGATTGGTAGCCAGGTGGGCTTGCGGGATCTCCTGCGTGCGCACTTCCCTCAAAAGCGGGTCTTGGCAACTGGCTATGACGAGCCGACCTTGACTTGGCTTGCTGAGATGGATACTGTCAGCGATGAGGATTATGATGGAGCTTTGGTGATTGTCTGTGACACGGCCAATACTCCCCGCATCGATGACAAGCGCTATACGAATGGTGATTTCCTGATCAAGATCGACCACCACCCAAATGACGATGCTTATGGCGATCTGCTCTGGGTCGATACTGAGTCTAGCTCTACCAGTGAGTTAATTGCACTTTTTGCTAAGGAATTGGATCTTGAACTTCCAGTTAGTGCTGCGCGTCTTCTCTATGCTGGGATTGTCGGCGATACAGGTCGCTTCCTTTATCCTGCTACTTCGACTCGGACCTTTGAGATCGCTGCAACTCTTCGAAGCATTCCCTTTGATTTTACAGCACTTGCTCGGCAGATGGATACGATCAACCTTAAGACAGCTAAGCTTCAAGGCTATGTCTATGACCATCTTGAGATCGATGAACATGGCGCTGCGCGTGTGACCTTGACACAAGAACTCTTAAAGAAATTCGATCTACGTGATTCAGAGACTGCTGCAATTGTTGGGGCACCTGGGCGCATTGATACCGTGTCTGTTTGGGCTATCTTTGTCGAGCAGGCCGACGGTCACTTCCGTGTCCGGATGCGTAGCAAACGAAAAGTGATCAACGAAATTGCCAAACGTCATAATGGTGGTGGCCATCCACTTGCGAGTGGAGCCAACTCCTACTCTCTTGAGGAAAACGACGAAATCTACAAAGAGCTACAAGAAGTGGCTCGCAAAAACGAAGGCTGAGAACGGATCCTCAGCCTTTTTATCTTGGTCACGGGGTTTTCATTTGATCTTTCTTATGGTAAAATAAAGCTAATAAATTTTAAGGAGACTTATTATGGAAAAAAATCGTTTGTTTATCATTATCTCTGCTGCGGTAGCGATTCTTAGCTCTTTCTTGCCATGGGCAAGCCTTAATTCTGGTGCCTTTGGTTCATACAGCTGGAATGGCCTTCGCGGAGATGGATGGTTCGTTATTATCTTCGCAGTCGTTGCGATTGTCCTTGCTTGCTTGAACGATGTGAAATCTTCACTACCAAAAAGTTTTGCAATTGGTGTTATCGTAGCAGGAGCTCTCTCAACTATCGTAACATTGATCGATCTATTTGGTGTAAACAAATATGCTGTTGACTTCAATGGTTATGGCGTTTCAATTGGCTTTGGTTTGATCCTTGCTTTAATCGCATCAATCGCTATTGTTGTAACTGGTCTCTTGGCGATGTCAGGTGGTAAAATCACTAAAGGAACATTCGAAGAACTTGCTGAATCTGGTAAAGGATTTGCCCAATCTGTTGGACGCGTGACAACTTCTACTGTAAAAACTGCTGTAAATGAAATCAAAAAAGAAACACACGAACACACTGAGGGACAAGCTGATCAACCAGTTGAAGCACCAAAAGATCCAAATCAATCTGAACAATAATAAGATTTGATTCACCTTGGCTTAGCCAGGGTGATTTTTTTGATCATTAATTTAAATAAAATTAGTGAAAATACTTGTCAAGATCCTGGAAATTTGGTAAACTAGCTTAGTAACAATCTATGGCTCGGAAAGAGACCATGGCAGAAAGGAAATATTGCAAAATGAAAAAAGATATCCATCCAGAATATCGCCCTGTTGTCTTCATGGACACTACTACTGGTTACAAGTTCCTCAGCGGTTCAACTAAGTACTCTAGCGAAACAGTTGAATTTGAAGGTGAAACTTACCCATTGATCCGTGTTGAAATTTCATCAGACTCACACCCATTCTACACTGGACGTCAAAAGTTCACTCAAGCAGATGGACGTGTGGATCGTTTCAACAAAAAATACGGTCTCAAATAAGAACCAACACAGAACCACTTCCCTTTCGGGAGTGGTTTTTTTGATATCTGTTTCTTTTATTGTGAACGCACAAAATAAGAGGTTAGGATGTTGATCCTGACCTCTTTTTTCATCTTAATGGAACTGCATTCCACCATCCACGATAATGGTTTGTCCTGTGATGTAGTTTGAATCTGGTCCAGCAAGGAAGCTGACCGCTGCTGCTACATCTTCTGGTTCTGAAAGACGTTTCAAAGTGATATCTTTAGCGAATGTTTGCATACCCCATTCGTCGTCTTTGCCTGCGTTCTTCCCAACTTCATGAGCAATGTCAAACATCATTGGAGTCTTCACGATACCTGGTGCATAAGCATTGACAGTAATTCCTGAATCCGCCAAGTCACGCGCCAAAGTCTGTGTGATACCACGAACTGCAAATTTAGTACCACCATAAACAGTCAAGTTAGGGTTACCTACAACACCTGCTTGTGAAGTTGCATTGATGATTTTTCCGCCATGGCCAAGCGCTTTGAATTGAGCTTGTGCAGCTTGAGCACCCCAAATCACGCCACCAACGTTAATAGCAAATGTACGTGTAAATTGTTCTTCTGTAATCGTATCAAGTGGTGTAGTTGGCGCAACACCTGCATTGTTCACGACAACATTCAAATCTCCAAAATGGTCAACAACCTTTTGGAAAGCTGCAGCTACTTCTTCTTTTTTAGACACATCAGCTACGACTGCAAAAGCATTTTCTGCGGACAACTCAGCAACTGCTTTTTCAGCTGTTTCAGCATTGTAGTCCAATACTCCAACCTTAAAGCCATCTTGCACCAAGCGTTTTGCGATTGCAAAACCGATTCCTTGACCAGCACCTGTGACAATAGCTACTTTAGACATATGATTCCTCCTTGGTATCAACGATACCAGCAAACGTTCATATAGAACAGCAAGGGTTGACAACTAGTTTTGATGGGGTCTATCATAAATTCCCGACAAAACTATGCTAACAGTATACTCTTTTGTGAAAAATATTTCAATCTCTAGCCTATTTTTTCAAAAAAATAGTTTATTTATATGATATTTTTATTAAGTGATAAATGAACTGGAACGTGAAATAGAATAAAGTTTTTAGCCAAAACGGTTAACTGTTCTATTCTGTAAAAGCTACATAAAAAGAGTGTGGGACAAAAGTCCTAGCCTCTCAATTATTTTTGGATTGTCGAGCAAGACGCAGTGGTTGAGTGGGCTCTACTACGCTGATTTCATCAGCTTTTACAGCCCTACTCAACTGTGCGGAGGTGGGACGACGAAATCGAATTCTAACGAATTACCGATTTCTGTCCCACTCTCTCTCATAAACTATTCGTTTGATGGGTCCCTTTAGTCATCGGACTCCGCAAATACTTGAGTGGCTTTGACTGCTTTCTTCCACCCCTTGTACAGCTCTTCCTTTCGGGATTCATTCATCTTGGGTTCAAAGATTTGGGCTGCTCCATGAAGAGATTTTAATTCTTCCAAGTCCTTCCAATAGCCTACGGTCAGACCTGCTAGGAAGGCTGCTCCTAAAGCCGTTGTTTCCAAGTTTTTCGCGCGAGCAATCGAAATTCCAAGAATATCTGCCTGAAACTGCATTAAATAATCATTTTTCGCTGCTCCTCCGTCTACTTTTAGAACAGGGATAGGAGTTTTGGCATCTACCTGCATGGTGTCGATGATATCGCGTACTTGATAGGCAATGGATTGAAGGGTTGCCTTGATAAAGTCTTCCTTGGTCGTTCCCCGGGTAAGTCCAAAGACAGAACCACGCGCCTCTTGATTCCAGTATGGTGCTCCAAGACCCGTAAAGGCAGGGACCACATAGATTTCATCCTGGTTCTGGGACTTCAAAGCATAGACCTCAGATTCAGGAGAACTGTCAATCATACGCAAGCCATCGCGGAGCCATTGAATGGCACTTCCAGCGATAAAGATAGATCCTTCAAGGGCATAGTAGACCTTGCCATTAATCCCATATCCAATCGTCGTCAGCAAGTTATTCTCTGATAACTGCATCTCCTCACCCGTATTCATAATGATGAAGGACCCAGTTCCATAAGTATTTTTGACCATACCAGGTTCAAAGGCCAATTGACCAAAGAGAGCAGCTTGCTGGTCTCCTGCCATCCCTGCAATCGGTACTTGTCCACCGTAGAAATGGAAAGGAGCTGTCTTGCCATAAATTTCAGAGTTTGAACGCACTTCAGGAAGCATTACCTTAGGAATGTTGAGGATTTCCAAAATTTCTTCGTCCCATTTCAGTTCCTTGATATTGTAGAGCATAGTACGGGCTGCATTGGAATAGTCTGTCACGTGGGCAGCTCCATCCGTCAGCTTCCAGACCAACCAAGTATCAATGGTTCCAAAAAGTAATTCGCCCTTCTCCGCACGCTCTTGCGCCCCATCAACATGGTCCAAAATCCAACGAACTTTAGTCGCTGAAAAGTAGGCATCGATAACTAGACCTGTCTTTTGATGGAAGGTTTCTACATAGCCTTGGTTTTTAAGTTCCTCAGCCATTGGGGCAGTTTGACGAGATTGCCAGACAATGGCATTGTAAATAGGAAGCCCCGTGTTCTTATCCCAAACAACTGTCGTTTCCCGTTGATTGGTAATGCCGATCGCCTCGATTTGATTGGGCTTGATGCCACTTTCGATAAAGACCTCAGCAATCACCGACTGAACCGAGTTCCAAATCTCATTGGCATTGTGCTCCACCCAACCAGCCTGCGGAAAAATCTGAGTGAATTCCTTTTGACTAGAGCTAACTTGCTCGCCTTTTTTATTAAAAATGATAGCCCGCGAACTAGTGGTTCCCTGGTCAATCGCCATAATGAAAGTTTCTTGAGACATAAACTGCCCTCCTGAATTCGATACTTAAAAATCTTGTTCTTTCATAAACTAGTATACTCTATTTCATCATGGATTTGTATCCATTTTTTTAAGAAAATCCGGTCTAACATTTTCTACTGCTTCTAGCTCTATCAGACAAAGTTAAAAGAGCCCTGAGACTCTTTTAACTAGTAGTTCAAATGCTTATCAAGATTTGCTTTGATCTAACCGATTTAAAAACTCCATGGTCGGACTGTCTTGGTAAAGTTCTTTTAGAGGAATGTTCTGATAGACCGCTATTTCGTCCGCAGTCACACCATAACGAATCAATAGATCATAAATACGATTTAAATCATGCCGTAATTCATCCGTTATGAGGACATTATCGCTGGTTTCTTTTGTTTTCCAATAATAAGATGGCAGAACTTCCTTGGTTTCAATTAAAATAGTTTGCAACAAAGTCCCACCATGGCTGTCATTCTGAGAGATATCAGCCCCAAGTTCCAACATTTTCTCAAAAACCTTGAAAGACTGGTCAGCTTTTTCCTTAGACGAATACATCTCATATTGGCCATTCCAACGTTTGATCATGCGCCTGCAGTCAAATACAGCTCGTCCACCCGCTGTTTGGAGGACTGGTTGACAAAATGGATTCAGCTCTGTCGGCTCTTCAATAAAGTTAAGATCTGCCCCTCTATCAATGAGTAAGTCTGCAATATCTAAATGTCCCGATTTGATAGCGACTTGAAGGAGCGACTGTCCCTGATCTCTTTTAGGTTTGTCACCCGAAACAGCATTGACTTCTTCAGGCTTTTTATCCAATATCTGACGGACGGCCTCTAGATCTCCTCTTCGCAACAACTGAAAGGTTTTTTGCATGTTTTTCCCCCTCTCTCATTATAGATAAGAATGACACTGTGTTGATACTTTGATCCTATCTCTAGGTTCTTCGTTAAACTGATTATAGCATTTTATGGACTTTACATTGAATTCCTAAAGGGTAAAGATGACAGACTCCCACCGAAAGAGGTACAACTCTATTTTTATGATTTTCGTATAGCCACTAGCCAAGAGGTTACTAGGATTTCGAAACTAACCAAAAGGATAATCTGAGTGAGTGAGCTCTGTACCAGCATGAGGACAGCTAGACTATCGATCAGCATATGAGCGAGGATACAAGGGACAGCTCCTTTCGAGTACTCCTTGAGCGCTCCAAATAGGAAGGTATTCCCTAAAATCATCAGGTAAAAGATGAGATAGTTGGACGAACCTGCTGTAATCCATGGGAGTTGATAGATAGGAATATGCCAGAGGAACCAGACAATGGAAAGAACCATCATTTTAGGTATAAAGTGATTACGAAAGGAAAGATGATCTTGTAAAAACCAACGCCAGCCTACTTCTTCCAGACCTCCATATAAAAAGGTCCAGGGGAAATAAATGAAGAAGGCCAAGAGGGAGTTCCCAGTAAAGCGAACGTTCATAAGCAGGATGGAAATCCCATAATAGATGACGGGGATGAAGAAAGCTAGGATCCAAGATAGGGAACTTTCTTTTTGAAGAAAGACCTTTTTGAAAAATTCACCCAAGGAGTTGACTTCCCTCAACACCAGAGAAAAGACAGCCGCCACAATCAGGGGAATCAAGTTCATTAGGATAAACAGTAGTGAGGTCCCCATACTCCTCCCATCTGGGAAAAACCAAAGGATCACTTGCCCTACTAGAAATGTAGCAAGGAGGGCAGTCAGTGCATACCAAATAGCGACTGATTGTTTTGAAATAAATTTGCTCATTTTTCCTCCTTTACAGTTACATACTTCTTTTTTGCAATCATAATTGCTAAACTAATAATAAGAATTTTACTGACTAGAGATAGCCATACCTCTTCATTCACTAGAATCTGAGACAAGGAATTGATACAGGCATGGGTCATGACACAGAGCCATAAATTTTGCGTTTTATGATACAAGGCCGATAAGATAAAGCAGTTAGTTAGCAGACCTACTAGAAACGGAAACAAATGAATGACAGCTAAAGAACCGTCGATATAAAAGTATAGTAGATGCCAACTAGACCAAGCTAAAAAGGTGATCAAAGTAGCTGAAAAATAAGGTATTTTTTCCTGCAAAGTTGGTTGAAAGAAATAACGCCAGCCAATTTCTTCAATCCCACCGAAAAGAAGAGCCTTAAAAAAGAGTACTACTGGCAAGACCAACGATTGAGTGGTGATCTTACCACCTAAGATAAATGGGAAAAAGTCAAGCAACAAGAAAAAGAGCACTAAACAATAATTTGCCAAACTGTCTTTGACTTGAAAAAAATCTTTTAGAACTTGTTTGAAACTAGATTGATGGTAACTAATGCTTGCAAGACTGCCCCACAAAGCTGATGACAAGCCACCTAAAACAACAGCGATCATCCCCATTGGTGATGTAAAATCAACCTTGACTCCTCCTGCTCTTAAAAACCACACCAGAAGGCTGACTCCTAATACTTGACCAAAGGTCCCTATCAAATACATGGATAGGGCTTGCTTTCTACTCATTCGCGATTCCTTTTTCTTTCAATTAATTTCCAGCGCTATCTACCTTAAACCCATACTTGCCTGCATTTCGTTTGAGCTTCTCAACCAGAGCTTCATTCCGCTTACTTTTTCCAAAAAAGAAGGGAATAGTCTTTCCGTTTCTAAGCTCGATATAGAAAGCATAGCGAGCCCCGCCACCAGATCGTCCACGAAAAATTGCATAGGTGATTTGCTTGATCTCTTTCAGCGGGATCCTGCGACGACTGAAACACAGAGCGACATGGATATAGAAGATTCCATAGCTAATATGGAAAGGAGCAAAGAAGGGACCTCCACTACGTCTCACAATTGCCCTTCTTCTCAGGAAAAGGAGAACAGTGAAAACGAGCAAGAAAATGAGCACATATAGAATCGGAGCATACTCCATTATCTTTCTAAATTCTAACACGCTGTCTTTCATCCTCTACTTCATCTCAACCCATTTTTCATTATCCATGATAAAGGGCTTAGCCAGACCTTCGCCTGTGTAGTCTTGGTACTTGGTCTCCAAGTATTTGTAGACATCTTCCTTGGTCGTAAACTTGATGGCTTGATAGGGTTCTTCAAAGGTCAGCTTTTCGACAAAGAGATAGCCGTCCTTTGCAGGAACTAAAACGCCGACATGGCCGACAAAAAGGGTATTTCCATCCAGGTTATCATGAACGATAACAGAAAGCATGCGCGCATTTTCATTGAACTTGAAGTGAGAAAAATACTCTTCCATCTTCTTGGCATGGACCTTGACATCCGTTGTCGCCTCTGTCGGAACCCGTGAATACAGAATGTTAAAGGCTTCCTTGTCTGCCTCACCGAAGATCTTCCCTTTGTCAATCGCATCATTGTCCACAAATAAAAGTTCACTATCCGCTTTCATCTTAGGAATCTCGATGCGATTCTTCAGAAGAGTATAACTATTGATCCGGCAGTTGGTCCCGACGAAATCGCCCTTTTTCTTGGTCCACAAGTCACTGATCTTCTCAACATTGTAGTCTGTTTTCTTGAAGGTGCTGAAGTCACCCGTTAAGCCGACCGAGCCGACAATGCTATCGTAGTCCGTTACTAGACCCAGAAACTTGTCTACACTTTCCCGATCCAAATAAGCAGACAAGAGAGCCCGCACTTCTTCGACACTCGCCTTGCTGTTGAGGTTGCTGTAGCTTCCCTTGTAGCGCTCCTTATCTGAACTAGATTTCTGTACAGTGGAACTTGCCTGCTTTTCCTTGTATTGCTTTTGGTTGCTACTACAAGCCGCTAAAGCAAAGATCGCCAAGGCACAGCTAGTAAGGAGCATGAATTTTTTAGATGGTTTCATAAACTGGTTCCTTCTCTATTGATTAAAATGTTTGTTCTATAAATTTTTCATATCGATAATCCTTTTCCTCTATTATAGTTTAAAACTAGCTTTGCTCCAACTATTTTTTACGAAATGAGAAAAGTTTATAAGTAACAAAAAAGAGCTGGCAGACTGTCCAGCTCTTTAATATGTTACAAAAATCAAAATTAAAATTATTGTTTAATTCAACCAATCTATTTTTGCATGTTCTATTGCGTACTCCGCTTCTTCTTGAGTAAATCTTCTATATTCAACAAGTTTTTGTAATAACCTTTCTTTCGTAATCTTGCCACTGTTCGCATAAAATTCCGCTTTTTTCACAGCTTCCTCTTTCCAATCGAAATGACCTTGTTCTATGGCATAATCAGCCTCTTCTTGAGTAAATTTTTCAATATTTATAAGTTGCTCAACCAATTTTTCTTTTGAATAATGAAACTCTTGATAATATTTTGCTTTTAAAAGTGCTTGCTCTTTCCAGTCTACATTAAGCTTATTTAAAGCGTACTGAGTAGCATCCTCTGAATACCTGTCATACTTGGTAAGATAAATTTTAATTTGCTGCTGCGATAAATGCTTTTTTGACCAAGATTTAGCTTTTTCATATGCATATGTATAATCTGGATCTAGTAAAGTTGGAGGAAATAGTCCTTTCATAAACATATTCATTAATGATTTTAAATCTTCCTTATTTTTTCTATCACTTGAAGAAGAGTATTCTTGTTTTGATGATTCGAAAACATCCTTATTTCCATCACTTGAGGTAGAGTATTTTTCTACAGGATAAGTTTCTTTTAACCATGAATAACTCGAATGATTATGAGCTTCTTCATAAGCTTTAATATATCCATTATACATAATAGCGAACATTCCTATCAACAATACAAAAATCGAAAAAATAAATATAACAAATTTTTTCATCATGACTACCTTTACTTGTTTTTCTTCAATGGAATCTTTCATCCCTCTGGAACTGCTTTCATTAGCATTATATCATGAAATATTGTTGATTTTTATTTATTAGTGTAAAAGTCTCTATGCTAGTAAATAAAAAAGTGACTGCATTTCAACTGCAATCACTCATTCAATTGTGTGATAAAAAAATAACAAAGTATTATATAAGATTATTTAATCTTGTGTTTGTTCATCTTTTCTTCAAAGATGACCGTCATAATCTTACGGAGCTCTTCTCCTTCTTTTTCAGGAAGGTCCCCTTGACGTTTCGCCACGGCATAGAGTTCAGGGTATTGCTTGGCTACACGCTCAACTGTCTTGGTCGTCGCATGCCCCCTGACAAAGAAAGGAATACGTTTGATCCATTCTTGCGGGACAAGAGCAAGTAATTTCTTCGCCGCTTCCTTATCAGAAATCTCAGCCGTACTCAATCCTTGCTTGATTTGTTCTTGTTCTTTTTCTGTAAAATCTTTCAATTCCATAGTAAACTCCTCATTTGTTTATCTAAGGACACATTATACACCTATATAGGGAAAAGTACAATTAAAGGAACCGAAAAATAGAGCAAGGGCATGTCTTCCCTCACTCTATCTCTTAATCGTTAAATCTTATGAAGTATATTGATTTCCGATTTACTGTGGAGCATCTGCTTTTTGTTTTAAGTAATAGTTACTTGCGTCCGTTAGTTTTTTATAATAACGATCGTAACTCTTACTAAATTGTCTAATCAGCGGAATAGCGACCTCATAGTAGTGATGGTCCATCAAAAATGTTTTCAGTTGATCTTGAATAATTTTCATTGGACTTGTTTTGTAATCATCACTGTTCAAATAGCGATCATAAATAGAAATTGTGTCCTTATTTTCATTATGCCACTTTTCATAACTTTCTACCGCAGCTATCTTAGCTTCATTAACCTCTTTTAAGGTCTTCATATTAAAACTAGAACTCAGTTCATCAACATAATCCTGTTCTTCTCTGCTTAACTCAAAGGTTGGAAGGCTATCTAAATATTGAATATATTTCTTAAATGCCGCTTCTCCATCTTTTGACAAGGGCTCTTGTAAAAAAGGTTGATAGGCAGCAAATAAGCATTGACCTAAGTATCCTGGAAATGCTCTTTCGAGTCTCTTATAAATGGAGTCCTCAGCTTCGATGATCGCAAGTTTTTCATTGATCATATCCGTGTCTGCACCTTTGATATAGAGATCGAACACTACTTTCCGTTTCTCATCACTTTCTAGTTCTTGCTCTTTTCTTCTGAGAATACTAGATGGAGTAGCCCCATCTGTCTTCAGACAGTCCTTTATTTCTGTTATGGTTAGCCCTAATTTTTTAAACAAGGCAATCTTATTCAGAATCTCTACATCCTTTTCCGAATATTCCCTATACCCATTTTCTAGTCTTCGAGGATGAATAAAACCTTTTTCTTCATAGTATTCTAGTGCTTTTCGAGTTAAACCTGTTATTTTTTGAATATCATTTCTTAACATGATCTTGCACCCCCTTTATCTATATGATACTCCTGTCCCCAAGGGGCATGTCAACCTTCACCTTATAAACAGAAGACGATCATTTTTCTAATCACTTTCATCTCCTATTATAACAAGGTTCCACGAATAAAGCAGTCATAAAAAAGAAAAACAGCCAACCATACGGTTGACTGCTTAAAAAAATAAATTAAATCTTTAGAAGAATTAGTATTAAAATTTACTTTAAATCGTATTTCCAGTCTTCTCCATCTTGGTAGTAGAAAAATTCAGAAAGGTCTTCTTCAAGGAAAATACGAAGCATATCCTCCATATCTAAGGAGAGGTCTAGTTTTGGCAATTCTTTCAGGGCCTCCCACCAGACTTCCCCCTCTTCAGAGGATATTAATTCTCCGTCAAACTTTTCTGTCTTATAAAAGAGAACTACATAACGAATGCCTTCTTTTACCCAATCTTTCATTCCACAAATCTGGGGAGAAACTATCCTTAAGCCAGTTTCTTCCTTCACTTCACGGATCACTGATTCAGTAAATGACTCTCCCACTTCGACATGACCTCCAGGAAATGTAATGCCTGGCCAGTCCTCTTTTTTACGATGAATAACAAGAACTCTATCGCCATCTCTTACCATACAAAGATTCGTAAATTCAACGTTTTCATTCATATAGACACTTCCCAACTATGTGTATTTTTTCTTTGAGGACTGAATAGACAATCTCTATCCTAGGCACCTTTTTGCTGAACTTGCGTATGGGCTAGCAGGTCACCTAGATGCCTCTTATCTTTTCTAAACATTGTCATTGCCAGTAGCAAAACTGCGAGGAGAGTCGCCGAAATAGAGAGGCTAATGGATAACACATCAAAATTACTATAGACACCATGAATCGTGCCCATATGACCTATTTGCCAAGGTAAAAATTTAATCGTGTTTCTAATCAAGCTAGCTTGCACTGTTTTTTTCTGATAGACCAGTTCAAATCCCGCTTTTATCTTCCCAAAACTTCCATTTTTTGCATAATCCAAGAATGTGAAAAGGATCGTAATCGGCAAAACAGAGGTGAAAAATGCAATCCACTGCGACTGAATTTCTGTAAACTCTGGGATACCATTAAAAAAAATAATGTAAAAAAGCATAGAACCAAAAAACAGAAGTGCTAAATAAGCTAGTATGAAAAGATAATCAAATAGTAATTCAATCATTCTTTTTTTAAACGAAATAGGATTAATTGCTAACATCTTCATCACCATCTCCTCCTTTATCATTTGCTACTATTATACTATACTGACAACCATAAACCAACCATTTATAAAACGGAAAGAGAGTGGGACAGAAATCGGTAATTCGTTAGAATTCGATTTCGTCGTCCCACCTCCGAACAGTTGAGTAGGGCTGTAAAAACTGATGAAATCAGCGTAGTAGAGCCCACTCAACCACTGCGTCTTGATCGACAATCCAAAAATAATAAAGAGGCTAGGACTTTTGTCCCAGCCTCTTCTTTCTGCTAATTTTCTCTATAAATAACAAAGCCATTTGGCTGAATGGTCAATCGATCATCGGAAATGCTTCCAAGACTGATCAGATCTGCCTGTCCGCTTTCTATGACAAAGTCTGTCTTTGAGTGGTTAAAGTAGGCTTTGAGAATGTGACCTTCATGCTGCCATTCTACTGCCACCACATCCGGCTTTACTTCTTCCAAGCTAATCTTGCCATGCTGAATCATGCCGGCTACTTCTTTTCGTAGCTGGATCAAGTCCTTCATAAAGTTCAGCATATCATTGTCCGCTGACACGCGCTCCCAAGGCATGACACGACGGCAATCTGGGTCTGGTCCACCGATGAGGGCTAGCTCCGTTCCATAATAGATACATGGCGTTCCCCGTTGCAGATAGAGGAAGGCGAGAGCAGACTTGACGGACGGAAGATCACCTTTGGCCGTCGTCAGGATCCGCTCTGTATCATGCGAGTCCAAGAGATTGAACATGACCTCAGAGATCTGCTGCCTGTAGTACATAGACTGGCTATTGATCTCCCAAATGAAGCGTTGCGTCTCCTTATGCCCCCGCAGGAAATAATCCTTGATACTCTCCGAGAGAGGATAGTTCATCACCGCATGGAACTCATCACCATTGAGCCAAGGTTGTGACGAATGCCAGATTTCCCCGAGGATATAGAGGTCTGGTTTCTTGGCCAAGACCGACTTACGGAAATCTCGCCAAAATTGATGATCGATTTCATTGGCCACGTCCAGTCGCCAAGCATCAATATCAAACTCTTCAATCCAGTATGTCGCAACCTTCAAGAGATAGTCCTTCACCTCTGGATTAGCTGTATTGAGCTTAGGCATATAGCCCGCAAAGGCAAAAGCATGATAGGTTAGGTCACGATTGTTCCAAAGATTATCTGTCTCAACCGGGAAATCCTTGATGTGGAACCAGTCCTTGTAAATCGAATCCTCCCCGTGTTTGAGCACATCCTGCCATTGGGGTGAATCATAGCCAATATGGTTGAAGACGGCATCCAGCATGATCTTCATCCCACGCGCATGGGCCTCTTTCACTAGCTGGCGGAAGGTCTCCTTATCTCCAAAATGACGATCGATTTCATAATAGTCAATGGTATCGTACTTGTGATTGCTCGGAGATTCAAAAATCGGGCAAAGATAGAGCCCTGTAATCCCTAACTCCTGCAAGTAATTCAAATGATCGATGATTCCTTGTAAATCTCCACCAAAGAAATCCAATATTTGCGGAGCAATAGAAGCATCCCAAGGGCGAACGCCTTCTGGAGAAAGGGCTGGATTCCCATTGGCAAAGCGTTCTGGGAAGATTTGGTACCAAACCGTCTGCGCTACCCAATCTGGAACAGCACAACCATCAATCTCATGGATAAAAGGAAGCTTAAATCCGTTCATGACGAAGTCAATGTTCTCCTTGTTATAGGAAGCCACACCCCGGTCTCCATATAAGATCTTCTCTCCCGCTGTATCCTCTAATTCAAAGAGGTACTGGATCCGGGCATGACCAACAGATACCGACACTTGCCAATAATCAAAGAGATCGTCGGTCGTCACCTTGTCCATTTCCTTAGTTGCCTCATAAAGATCCTCTATAAAAATAAAAGGATCCCCATAGTGCAAGACAATCCGTTTGACATCCTCTTTCTTAGTCCGGATGCGAATGTGAAGCTGGCCGTCCTTATAAAGATAGGCGTACTCCGATTCAGGCCGGTGGTAAATCGCTGTTAATTCCATCTGTCTCGTCTCCTACTTTCCTTTCTTTTCATCATTTACCAATTTATGCAAACGATTACACAAAACTCATTCTAGTATACAACTTTAGAAAAAGCTTTGCAAGATCTTGTGAGAGATAATTTTAGACTACTAACTTTTTAAGATTGTAATGCACACAAAAAGCCCACCATTTGGGGGCTTTCTAATCATCTAAATGACTGATCCTTATTCCTTACTTGTATGTCGCTTCCCAAGACTTAGCGCTTGCTCTTCTGACATCTGAACTACCTTAGAAAAATTGGTATTGCGAGGCATACTGTCCAAAGAATACCAATAAACATCGGCACTTCCATTTCTAGCCACATAAACCACTGGAGCCAGTTGACGAGTTGGCTGTGTAGGCTGGACAGGTTGAACTGGCTGTGCAGGCACTGCTGGCTGACTCGGTTGAGGGGCTTGACTTGGTTGCGTCTCTACAGAAGGACTGGCTGGTTGTGGTTGACTACTTGGTTCCGTCGGCACCAAGGATGGAGTCGCGGTCCCCTTCAGATAGTCAATGGTCGCATTCTTGGAATAATTATCCAAGGTAACGGTGGTGATCCCATAAGCATCTACTGACTCTTTGGGGCTACTTAAATTGATTGGTAGAAGGTTGCCATCTCGATCAATTCCTACATATTGCAAGGTCACCTGCCGAGGAATCAATTCATCCCCCGTATAGACAGGCGTCACCTTATAATCCAGCCAATAATTGGGGTGGGTGGCCAGCCAGCTATCGAGCCTTTTCTCGTAGTAAAGCATACCTTCCACATTGCTATCTGCTGTCCCTTTATAATTCCCCGTATTGGTCCAAGCAGTTAGAGGAACCAGATTTTTCCCTTCATTGGTCAGTCCACTAAATTGATAGCCAATCAGATGCCCTCTATGGAACAGCCAGGCCTTCTTTCCTTTGTTTCCATAAGCAATCTTATAATTGTGCCAGCCAACCGGATTATAGTTGAGACGTGGTTCTCTTTTTTTCTTTGGCTCATCCTTGTCCCGCAACTGAATATGAGCTGAGGTCGCACGACCTAAATGATCAAAATCTCCCAGTACGAGCTGCTTACTGCCATTAAAAGGCAGTAGATGAAGACTCTGGTAATCGAGGCCCGTTTGCTGGGCTTGAACCCCTTGTACAAAAGCCAAGGAAATAAAAACCGAGACCATCGCAACAATAACATTTTTCAAAAAGCGTTTTGTAACCATGATTGAAACTCCCACATTTCTATCTAGTGATATTATAGCAGAAAAAAGCGGTTACAGAACAAATAATTTTTTAGAACCTATTTTATGCTATTTTTATTACTACCAGACTATCGGGGATTTCAAAATATTATTTTTAATTCTATTATTTGAATGTATGGTAAAATAACTAAAATAATGCTAAAAATCAACGTAAAAACGATAAATGCCACGCAAAGTAGCAAAAATAATGAGAATGCAACCTCTACTTGCTTGTGCTGTAATCATCGTTTATTCTATACTAAAATCAGTCATATTGCTACTTTATGACAAATTACATCATAGAATATAGAGGAGGTCATACAACATGACATTTGCTGAAAAATTAAAATCCATACGTAAACAAGTAGGGATGTCACAAGAACTTTTAGCTGAAAAAATCGGTGTATCAAGACAAGCTGTAACAAAGTGGGAAACTGGTGCTGGTATTCCAGATATCGAAAATATGATATCCATCTCAAACCTATTTAACATCTCTATCGATGAGCTAATCTGTAATGAAAGAACTAGTCTTAAGACAAGCGAATATCTTTTTGAGAGTATCACAGAGTATGATATCGATAAGATCAAGAGCTATGATATGAAATTTGGAGGCGCAGAAAAGTTTGTATTGTCCGGATACAAGGGAGAAAAGATTAGAGTTCGTCTGGTATCCAATCTTCTTTCTACACTTCAAAATGATTTTAAAGTAAAAATTGATGATAGTAGAAAAAGAATTGACCTAGATGTAAAACGTTACAATGGCGTAACAGAGGCAACGGCTAAAGAAACGGTCAGTATCTTTGTGCAAATCCCAACTCGCTATATTAGTCACATTGAATGCGCGGTTCGTGCAGAGTCTGTAGAAATTCACTCCCTAGGATGTGACAATATCGAACTAGACGTTAAGACATCTCGTATTACTCTAGAAGATATTTCAGGTAAAGTAAAAATAAATTGTAATCTTGATATGGAAGTATTATGTCATTCATTAAACGGTGAAATTGACATTAACCAGATTTCAGCAACATCCAGAATTCGTATTCCTGAAAATAGCCTATTTACTGCTGTTGCTAAAGGGATTGGAACAAGCATTTATTATGAAAAAAATGGGCAAAAAACTGAACCATTCGATTCACCCGATGCAGATAATATAATTGAATTGAATGGTATTAAGAGTGAACTAGTTATCTATACAGCTGAAGAAAGAGGGTAACTAAATGAATGTAAATTATTTAAAAAGATACATCATCAGTTCTTATATACTTGTTTGGGCACTCATTATTTTTGTAGCAGCTCCTGCAAGTTTAATATTTAAGGTTCCACCTGTTATCATGTGGATTGTACGAAATATCGTCGCATGGTCTCCATCATACCTTCTTTTATTTGGATGGAAGTATTTCAGGACTGATGAGAAAAGAATAACTTTCCTTAAGCGGTGTTTCTCTGCTAAAGTGTCGTTACTCCCACTTCTATCTTCATTTGGTCTTACATTTGGGCTCAGTATTTTATCACTCTTCCTCTACTCACTTATGACCCAAAAAACAATGTTCTCCTACATCAATCTAGGAACCGTATCATTGCCACTAAGTATTTTCTTATCATTTACATCAGGTCCGACTGGAGAAGAATTAGGGTGGCGTGGTTATATGAGAGAAGAATTTAATAAAAAATATCATTTTTTAAAATCCTCTATTTACCAAGGCCTAGTCTGGTGTTTCTGGCATACACTTCTGTGGGTTGTAGATTCAAAATTTACGGACTGGCGGGCCGTTCCTTATATTATTGCTAATATAGTTGTGATTACATCTATTACTATTTGTATGAATATTATTTTGGAAAAATATAATAATCTGATTTATTCTATTTTCATGCATTTTGGCTTTAATATCGTTTATGTATTTTTGGATGCTGATATCGGTTTTTTTATCATTTTGACCTTGCTATATCTACTCATCACACCGATTGCAATTCATATACGAAATAAAACTGTGGAGAGATTATAGTGGGAAAATCCCTCCATTAACCGTACAAAATTTCGACTTCGAAGGTCCTCCTACAACTGTTTGTTTAACTTGTTTCAAACATGAATCAGAGTGATAGATTGTAAAATCATATAAAAAGAACACCAACAAAAATCATCTGTTGGTGTTCTCTTCATATTTAGATTTCGGAAAAAACTCTTGTCCATGTATCAGTGGCTACCCTTTATCTCTATTTTTCATGAACATTGTTTTATAAACA
>NZ_KV812016.1:367791-368363 GCF_001813295.1 Streptococcus sp. HMSC072G04 | reverse complement strand
AATCCCAAAGCCAAAAACATTCTTTGACTTTGAGTATTAAAAGGATAAACTTGAGCAGTTACCTTAACCATTTTTTTCTCTTTGGCCAGCTGTATCATTTCAGAAATACACCGTCTTCCGATCTGTAAATTCTGATACTCTTTGCTGATCACTATAGAAAGCTCTGAATTATCTTGAAGTGTCACATCTCCAACTAACACTCCCTCATATTGGATATAATAGCACGAACCATGTGAAGTTAGGTAATCATACATTTTATGAAGTTTTGTTACATCGTAAATCTGATCAGTATTATCCACTTGTTTGCAAACCTCACTATCCTGATACCAAAGAAGGGAGATGGCATCATTTCTATAATAAGGAATAAGAGTGATCCGATCATCTACTATTCTATTCATCATGACTTGTTCTTATTTCTATTTAGAGGTTTCTTCCGATACTTCAATATTCCCAATCAACCAATTGGACATCTTTTTACCCTTGTCTTTATAAGGATTGGGAGGAAACAAGGTGAAAGGGGGAATGCTGGCATCTGGGAAAAATAGTTCTACGCTTATCGTTCGCTCGCGATT
>NZ_KV812016.1:357998-367691 GCF_001813295.1 Streptococcus sp. HMSC072G04 | reverse complement strand
CCATTATCATACTCTCCTCTAGCAGTATTTGGTAAGAGCGTCACAGATTTTATGTCTTGCTTTTCCTGGGCTAAGTGTGCGATGATCTCACTCTTAATAGCAGCCTCATGATTTCTGATGAAATTACTATCATCACTATATCCAGGATGCCCACTAAGAGAATAGAAAACAATAACCATCAGAAAAGGGAAAGAAATTAAAAAAATAATCAGCTTATTTGATTTTAACATGGGGGCTCCTTACTAATCTGAATCAATATTAAGAAATCTCACCTTATAGCCATCTTTGGTATATAAAAATTCTAATTGAAGGGTCATATCCACTAATTCTGAATTAGAAGTCATCTCATAGTCAACGGCAAACCCAGAATGGTCATTATAATCATAAATCTCCAATTGAGAATACTCATAAGGTGGATTGAAATTACATGCCACTCCATATTCATCAATCGTGTCAAAATCATTTAATTCAAGTGTTTTTTCAACATATCCAAAGAATTCATTTAAATCGTCAATCTCAAATTCGTCAACATAATTCTTTATATCTTCATAATTTTTTAAGTGAATATCTTTTAAAATATTTGTGATAACCTCTATAACTTTTTCTCTTTTATAACTATCATCTCTCTTTTTAAATCTATCGAAAAATCCCATAGGGAAATCCTTTCTCACTGTACATATTAGTTTACTGAGATGTACTTATCCCATCGCTTTAAGGGCCTATCCAAATAAGAATAAGACTGATTTTTTATCTAATCTAGGAATTATGAATTAATTGCTCCAATTCTACTTCTGAAAGATATCCATGATTGTATAGTTTACTTAACAAGGCTTCATCTACGGTAATTTCATAATAGTCAGTCACAAACTCATGAAATCTCTCAAAGCTATCAAAGAGGTAAGATAGCAACCATTCTCCGCCATCCTGATCTTGGTAAGTCTGTTGATGCGCGTGACCGCCATACCAGATAAAGAAGGTTGTTTCATCTTTTTGTTCTTCTGAATAAAGTGAGACATACTTTTCATCCAGTCCTTTATAAAAACTATCGATGATATCTTGATTCCACTCGTCAGCACCAAACTGGCTTAAACTACTTTCATGATCAAAGCCTTTTATAAGGATCATTTTATCAGTCAAAATCACATCTAAAGAATCACCAGATCCATTATCAATAAGATAGCGGACTCCATAGTCTTCCTCAGTCTTAATCACGAGTCTGAGCCAATCCTCACTCGGATCTGTCAGATATTCGTCAATGACTAGCAAGGCATCTAAGCGAGTCTTTATCTTGTCCCAATCAATCTTTCTCATCTCTAAAAACCTCCGTCTTATCCTTGCAATTTATCAAGATCACAAGCCCTATAACGAGCTGTTAGATAGCCTGAAAAGCTAATCTGAGGGATATTCCACTCATTGGGCAAATAAATCGAACAATCTACCTGATCTCCAAGAGGAGAAATTGCTGAAAAATCATATCTTCCCAAATCTTCGTTATTGGAATTTCTTTCGATTTGGTCAAATTCGCAAACCAAAAAAAGTCTTTAAACAGTAACCAGATTTGCTCTGCATCTTCGTTTAATAGGGAGACTTTCAAGTTGTAGCTAATTCCGACCCTACATCTTTTTTTGAATCCTAACTCATCAGCTTTACAAACTTTTATCGATCCCTTATCATACTGCCAGTTATCACTATCTAATAGGGGAAATTGAATAGATAGATTGTCTTTAAATCCCTGCATAGTATCTAATAAATCTTTGGAGGCGGCTTCGAATAATTCTAGTTCTTCCATAGTCTTCTCTTTAATTTTCATAGCGAATCACATTCCGATTTAATCTGCATCAACCCAGATCTGGTATTTTTGACAATGGAGACATCTAAACAAATAACCACAGATAGGCCCGTCTTTAACCAAGTAATCTTCTACATCTTTATATTCTTCACGCGCTTCATAGTCTGCCAAGACTTGCTCAGCGATTCCCTTATCCTTCAATTCTCGAGTTCCAACTGTACCCAGGTAAGCACAATAATCTTGGCAACAAGAAAGCCAATATTCTCCCTGCCAACTAGAGTAGCCTGGGGTCTGACAAAAAAGCAGCTGATTCTTTTCTGGATCCAATTCACCCTGCCACTCGGCATCTTGGATAAATTCTGCATCGAATTTTTTGGCTGCTTGACCGTTTGCAATGCAAGTTGGGCAGAGATGTTCTATCTCTTCGATACAATAAGGTATAAGGGTATAATAAACATTACTTTCTTTCCCACAAGATGGACAAAGCTTGGCTTCTCCTTCAACAAATGAACCTGTAGCTAAGGGATCTGGATGATAGAGAAAATGAGGCAAGTTTTTTAACAAGTCCTGCCTTTGCTTCGTCTCTTCTTTTGTTAGTGGACGAGAATGGGCAAATCTATCTCCATGACTTTGACTCATTTCTTGTAAACGACTCAGTTTCTTTATCTGTTTTCGATCTGGTTTATCTAAGATTTCAGTAAATAAGCTATAGGCACTAGTGTAGAGACCCAATTGCTCATAGAGGTCAACTAAGACTTTCTTCGCTTCTAAATCATCAGACTTAGCTAATTCATCAGCCAAATCATAAAGGGCTGCGACACTTGAAGGCTTTCCATCTTGGTCCAGGTATTGCTTTTTTAATGTAATGTATTTTTCTAGAAATGGATTCATAGGATTACCTTTCTAATGGAATATAAAAACCTTAACAAATAGTGACTAGGACATTTCCATTGAGTTCCAGAATATTTTTGTAAAACTCTTTCATATTTACAAAGCAGGTTAAAATATCATCCTTGATTTCTTCCTCTTCCTCAAGATAATCCCAAATATCAGGATACAAGTCGGCTTTCTTGCATGCTTCCATACTAAAGTCTTTCAAAGCCTTGTCCATATCAAATTCTTCTAAAGCTTGACTGATAGCCGCAATTCTCGATTTTTCAGTATAGGCGATATATTCAGATACATCCTCTAGAGGAGTCACCCCTAAAACAGCTTCTCTCAAGGGATTGTCATCCAAAAATTCTGAACTACTAAATCCTGTCATGACAAAGAGAAGAGCATCCCACATTTTGTCGATATCTATTATGATATCATGAGTGTCAGCGGAGTCCTCAGCAAAGTCTAACAAGTCATCTTCTTGGTTAGAAAGAGCTTTTATTTGTTCTAATTCATTGTCTGGTAAATATTGATAATTGGCAATCATTCCCATGATTTTTCTCCTTTGAATCTTGTAGGATAATACTGATATTTCTAGCTCTATTTCTATAGAAAATGCTATAATGGAGCTAAGAAATTGTTTTATTGAATGTTAAATAAAGGGAAATAGTAATGTTCACTAGTATTGTTTTGGGTTTTTATGCTCTTTTCTTTCTATCCTTATCCTTTACTATCTACCTCTATATCAGACTTGTAGTTGCGGTTAAAAAAGGCAAAGACATTCCCAAATGGATTTACAAACTTGGCCATGCTGTTCAAGGAAGAATTCACGTTGACTATGAAGAAATCACTGATGCTAATGCCCTTAAAGAGATTCATTGGTTCTTGCTGATCTATTTAATCGTAAATCTACTCGTATTGGCTGTCCTCTACTATCATAGTAATAGCTTTCCTCAAGCCATTTATGAATGTTTGAAAAAACAATTTTTCATCGTACTTGTTAGTATGGTTTTAAAAAGTATTGGTAAATTTGTTGTACTGGCTATAAGCAAAAACTTTCATAACAGTCATGTCTATGCATCAACCAACGCTGTTATCGGGACAGCTTTTTTAACAAGTTATGTTTTTATGTTCTGCATGATGATGAGTGGTCTTCCAGCTCAACCAGTTCCAGTAACCATTCAAGATACCACTGTCATCATCGGTGAAACCAAGGCTTCCGAGCTTTTAGACCAAGGCTATACCTTTGGAGATAAAGGCGCAGAGAGTTCCATCACCAATCCCAAAAACGACCACTTCTACTACGGTCAGCTTCTTGAAGTCAAGCGGGATGATCAGTCCTGTGGCTTTATGAGCCTTACTCCTACGGGAAGAGATACTGATCAACTCAAAAACTGCGTCATCACCTATTACAGAACACCTAAGGATAGCAAGCAACTAGAAAAAATTTTCATCAATCATGTCAAGTTAGCAAATCTCAAACTCCAAGACTTTCAAACACGAAAATTAATCGATATCTTTCAACTAAATCCGGCTGATTATAGTGTCTCTGACACAGATGCCAACTTTATCCTAACCATCCAAACAGCAGATTACGACCTCTGGAAAAGATATCGGATTGAAGCCAAGTTCAATTCAGATGGTTCCCTAGATAGTTATGGTGTCAGGGCCCAGCATAGTCAATGGGAATGATTGACCATTTCCCCTTTTATTACATAAGCGTTAAACTGGAAAAATATCTTCGACAAGTTTATAGGTTTCGATGAATCGAAGGCCAGAGGAACCTTTATCTCTAGTGATTTCTTGATAAATATCTTCTAAATTTTGGGCAGGTGCTAGCATCCAAAGACTAAAAGGTCTAAGTTTCACCTGTCCAATTTTTTCAATATTTTCTAATAATTGCCCTAAATCTTTGTGATTGAACCAGCAATCTGTAACGAGAGCAAACTTTGTATTGTCCATCTTACAGGAGATTTGACTGGTCAAAAAATCATCGATGGAGGGCTTTTTGGTTTGTAAGAGGCGTGTGCAAGCCAAATGATACTCAAGCTTTCTAGGACTCTGCTCAACCATAGATACAAAGACAAGACCATACTCATCTTGGAACTTAACAGTAAGGAGATCTCCTTCTTCAAAATATGGTTTACGTTTAGTTTTGGCTTTAGTGACCTTTAGAGGTCTAGAATTTTCAGTTTGCAAATGGATAGCAAGTTTTTCCAAGACCTTTTGCCTTTGCTTCAAAGCCTTTGAGTCTATTTCCGACCAAAATGGATCTGGACCTTTTTTGATAAGCTCCAAGGTTTTATCTCTGATAACATCTGTCAGGTGACCAATCTTCCACAGTGAGTACGCAAGAGCTGTCCAATAAATTTCTGTAAAAAAGTCTGTTTGGCAGTAATCTTTCTCCTCATCGAGGATATCCTTTATAATGTTCGTCACCTGTTCACCGTCTCTATAGCGACCGACTACTTCATTGTAAATGTCATAACCTTGATCACTGTCAATGATTTTAACGCCATCAATAGCCATACTCAACTCCTATATCTTATTAAATCTCAAAGCTTATTTAATCTTATGCTTATTCATTTTTTCTTGGAAAATATCTGTAAGAATTTGTCGTAATTCTTGAGCTTCCTTTTCAGGAAGTTGGCCTTCTTGTTCAGCAACGGCGTATAATTCTGGATACTCAAGTGTAATTCTCTTGACAGTACGTGTAATGGCATGTTTTCTAACAAAAAATGGAATCCGTTTAATCATATCTTGAGGAATTAATGCGATAATCTTATTTTACAAGATAGGTTTTCCTG
The DNA here is from genome assembly GCF_001813295.1 of Streptococcus sp. HMSC072G04. GTDB lineage: Bacteria > Bacillota > Bacilli > Lactobacillales > Streptococcaceae > Streptococcus. The sequence goes on along the minus strand of NZ_KV812016.1, from coordinate 362,219 downwards.
ATTTCCATTTTCATGATAGATATTTCTCCTTAAGAAGCTAGATAGTGCTAGATGTTTCTCTTTACTGCTCAATCCGTCTACTCAAGCAGTTGCATACACTCACAAAGAACTTTGTTTGACTATTGAATATCTTCCATCGCTTCTTTCACATATTCTTCGACATCTTCAATCTCTACAAACAGCGGGTCTAAGTGGCATAAGAAGTGCCAATCTTCGGTGCCGCTTTTTCTGTAGAGAATCGCTTCGCCGTCTTCACTTCCGAAAAAGCTTCTGTCAACTTCATACCCTTTGTTTTCTAGGAATACTTTTGCCTTGCGGAAGTTTGCTTCTCGTGCTTCGACATAAGCTTTCACTTCATCGTTATTCACGACATATGCATCTACTTTTGTAGCTCCTTCGATCATTTTATCGTTTTTAACGGATAGATTCGAAATTTCTTTCCAAATAATGTCCACATTTTCCTCAGAATTAAACGAAAATCTAGATAAAGGGACAATATTTCCATTGAAGACAATCTCCATATAATCCGGTAGATTTTTTGGATTAAAATACTCCACATCAAAACTATCTTCTTTTTCTAAAGTATATCCCGGGATTTGCGCTACAAAGGCTCTTCCCTCTTCTAAAGAATCAAACACGACTAAATCTTTTGAATAATTGTTTTGGTAAAATTCTAATAGATACATCATTAATCCTTTCAATATTTAGATAGAAGATAGTTTTTTAGCAAACTAATATACTCAACACGTGAGGATAGAGATTCAAGCATTATTTTTACTAAATAGGATTGATTGCTAAAAATTTCACCAGCTTACCTCCTCTTGTCTCATCCTCAATTATAACACGTTTCCACTCACATATCAGATATTTATTATTGGACCAAATAACCTTTTGAAATAGAAAACAAGCTCACCAATTCATCAAGTCTATATTTTTTATGAGATTCTTCATTAATGCTAAAAGATTTACAGTTTAAATTTTATTAAAAATCCTTGTTCATGACCTTACGTAACGATGTATAATAGGTATGAGGAGGGAAATAATTATGGCTAAATATAGAGCAATTCCGGAAGGATTTATGACAGTTGGGGAGCTTGCTAAGAAAATGGGCGTTACCATCCGTACTCTACAATATTACGATAAAGAGGGGCTACTTTCCCCATCGGCAGAAAGTGAGGGAGGTCGCAGGCTTTATACCGATAAAGATATAGTGCTACTCCATCAGATATTGTCTTTAAAATCATTAGGTTTTTCTCTCAAGGATATAAAGGGGCGTTTGATCTCTTTGAAAACACCTGATGATGTTGCCAATGCTCTTACAGAGCAGGCAGATGTTCTTCGTAAAAATATAGAACAACTTAAGGATTCTTTGGTCGCAATAGAGCAGCTAAAGGTAGAAGTTTTACAAATACAGACGGTCAATTTTAAGAAGTATGCAGACATTATTGTCAATCTACAGATGAAGAATGACTCCTACTCTCTCATTAAGCGCTTTGATGATGATACGCTCGACCAGATACGCAGTCGATTTGACAAGAAAAGCGGGCAAGATTTTATGGATAGGTTGAACCGCCTAAGTGATCAAATCGTGGAGCTTCAGAAAGAAAACGTACCAGCTGAAAGCGAACAAAGCCAACAGGTTGTGCAAGAATACTGGAGCTTGATTATGGAGTTTACAAATGGTGATATGAGCATGCTTCCGAAGTTGATGGAAGTTGGTACTATCGACACAGCCTCAAATGCTTGGGAAGAAAAGCAAAAAATCGTCAATGATTATATAGGACCCGCCCTACAAGTCTATTTTTCAAGGCTTGGAACAAATCCCTTTGAGGAGGTAGAACCATGAAAGACGCAATAGAGGTTTCTGGATTAAAGAAAAGTTATGGTAGCAATATGGTTCTTAGAGGTCTCGATTTTCAAATCAAACAAGGAGAAATCTTTGCTCTGCTCGGAGTGAACGGAGCTGGTAAAACAACCACGCTTGAATGTATCGAAAGCCTGAGAAAATATGACGAAGGCACTATAATTGTAAACGGGAAAACCGGAATTCAACTACAGTCCTCCTCTCTACCCATCCACATCAAACCGATGGAAGCTATAAAGCTCTTTGCAAAATGGAATCATACATACATTAATGATGCTATGCTAAAGGCCCTTGGCATAAAAGAAATGAAGGAGTCGCAATACATAGAATTATCCACCGGTCAAAAAAGAAGATTACATCTTGCTCTTGCACTTATCAGTAATCCGGATATTATTTTTCTCGATGAACCGACAGCGGGACTTGATGTTGAAGGAAGACTATCCCTCCATGAAGAAATCCGAAAGCTCAAATCACAGGGCAAGACAATTGTTTTGGCAAGCCACGATATGGCCGAAGTTGAAACCCTATGTGACCGCATTGCTATTTTGAATAGTGGAAAGATTGTCTTTTGTGGTACTCCTTCAGAACTGACAGACAGGTTGGGAAGAAAATATTTCATCCATTTAAAGACCCGGGACGGAGAGGAATCTTTTGAAACAGATACGATCGAGGATAGCTTAATTTCATTATTGGAAGAATGCAAACAGAAAAATATCCAGATATTGGATATCAAGGTTGATCGTGGCACACTGGAGCAGCATTTCATTGAAATGGCAAGGAGGGGTTTGGAATGAATGGTTTTTTATATAGCCTAACATTACAGTGGAAATTGGACATACGAAGTAAGTCTCTCTTGGTTACTTACTATATTGTACCGATTATTTTCTTTCTTCTCATGGGTGGTATTTTTACTTCCGTTATGCCTGAAATGGGTAGTACACTCATACAGTCAATGATTGTCATGAGTGTTTCAATGGGAGCCTTTCTCGGTTTACCGCCTTCCTTGATTGAAACATACGGAAGCGACATAAAAAAGATTTATAAAGCAAATGGTGTGCCTATTCATTTAGGATTGGTGACCATAGTTCTCTCTGCCTTTGTTCATTTGATAATGACTTGCATAGTGATCCTACTACTTGCTCCAATTTTATTTAAAGCAAGTCTACCAAGTCAATTTCCCTTATTCTTTCTCGCGCTTGCCATCTACATTTTTGTATCGTTGAGTATCGGAAGTATACTGGGCCTTACTGTAAAAAATCAAGCAAAGCTGACCATGATAGCGCAACTTGTATTTTTACCCTCAATTATGCTCTCAGGAATCATGTTTCCCATCACCTTACTGCCTGATTTTCTTCAAGCAATCGGGCGTCTTTTCCCCGCTTCTTGGGGATACCGCTTGATGCTAGATCATGGTTTTGGTCTTGAAAATCTTTGGTATCTGATTCTTGTATCTTGCATTGCAATAATATCATCTATCCTCCTGTTGAATAAACAAAAATCTAACTAGATGCCTGAATAATTCCATGCCAGCTTTTACTTTAAAGCAAAAGCGAGATAGATCGTAAAATCAAATGAAGAGAACACCAACAAAAAATCATCTGTTGGTGTTCTCTTCATTTTTAGATTTCTGAAAAAACCTCTTGTCCATGTATCAGTAGGTACCCTTTAACTCTATTTTTCATGAACATTGTTTTATAAACAGTAGATTACAGTCTTAATATATATGGAGATATACAACTGTTCTATATCAACGTATATTCATACAACTTTTCATCTACTTTCTGAAATCCCAAAGCCAAAAACATTCTTTGACTTTGGGTATTAAAAGGATAAATTTGAGCAGTTACCTTAACCATCTCTTTTTCTTTGGCCAGCTGTATCATTTTAGAAATACATCGTCTTCCGATCTGTAAATTTTGATACTCTTTGCTGATCACTATAGAAAGTTCTGAGTTATCTTGAAGTGTCACATCTCCAACTAACACACCCTCATATTGGATATAATAGCAAGATCCGTGTGAAGTTAGGTAATCATACATTTTATGAAGTTTTGTTAGATCGTAAATCTGATCAGTATTATCAACTTGTTTGCAAACCTCACTATCTTGATACCAAAGAAGGGAAATGTCATCATTCCTATAATAAGGAATAAGAGTGATCTGTTCGTCTACTATTCTATTCATCATGACTTGTTCTTATTTCTATCTAGAGGTTTCTTCCGATACTTCAATATTCCCCATCACCCAATTGGCCATCTTTTTGCCTTTGTCTTTATAAGGGTTAGGAGGAAACAAGGTGAAAGGGGGGATGCTGGCATCTGGGAAGAATAGTTCTACGCTTATCGTTCGCTCGCGATT
>NZ_KV812016.1:272382-357898 GCF_001813295.1 Streptococcus sp. HMSC072G04 | reverse complement strand
CCATTATCATACTCTCCTCTAGCAGTATTTGGCAATAAGGTAACAGATTCTATGTCCTGCTTTTCCCGGGCTAAGTTTGCGATGATCTCACGCTTAATAGCAGTCTCATGATTTCTGACGAAATTCCCATCATCACTATATCCAGGATGCTCACTAAGAGAATAGAAAACAATGACCATCAGAAAGGGGAGAGAAATTAAAAAAATGATTAGCTTATTTGATTTTAACATGGAGGTTCCGCATCCTACTTATAAAAAATCTTGACCCAATCCTGCTTTGCACTAAGGATACGAGCAACATACACCCTATGCTTCTCAATATAATAAAATGTAAGATAGTTCTCTATTGGCATATAACGATAGGGTTTTCCATCATTCGTCATCTCACCATAGCCCCGGCTTGATACCAGAGGACAGGCTTCTGGAAAGAGTTCTAGGGTCTCAAGAGCGCTCAATAGCAAATCGACTTTGCCATCTGCAGCTTGCTGGCTATAAAAATTCACAAGAATATAGTCGTGAATGTCACGCAAGTCCTGCTTAGCACGATCTGAAAGAAAGACCTGATAACGTTTCAACTTAGTCAAGACCAAATTCCTTTCTCACATCGGCTACAGAAGTAACTTTTCCTTGAGCGATTTCCTGGTGCCCAACTAAAATCTCCTTCTTCAAATCTTCAAAGGCTACCTGATACTGTTTGTCCTGCAAATCACTCGAAACAAATTCTTCTGGATCCACAGTCCCATTAGCAATTTTTCGAAGTACTGCATTTAGGACATCTGACACAGAAATTTTTTTATCCGCAAGCACCTCTTTTGTTTTTTGGTAAAACATCGCATCTGCTCGAAAATTCACTGCTTTCGTGTTTGCCATTTCTACCTCTCCTTTGTACATACAATTTGTATATACATACTACCATAAGATAGAGAGGGGAATCAAGTAAAAAATGGATTCTTCTTTCACTAAATCTAATTAAGAGATACCGATAGCTAATCTATATTCTTTCTCTCGTGTCATCTGATACCTCCTAGAATCAACAATTTAAGTAGATTCCACATCTTAATTTGACAACTCCAAGTAATTGTAGTCAATTATATTAGATATATTTTATTAATTTCTTTATAGTAAATTCCTATTTTTCTAGCCAAGAGAACGCTTGGTTTAGCATTTCTTTTGCTTGTCCAAGTATACACGGTCCATGAGAAATAATAATATTCTTAGGTTCCCATTTCTTTACTATACGATAACTCTTCAATGCCTGTTTTTTACTAAATAAAAAAGTCATTCTTAAATCTCTTGGTGTTTTACCATTTGGATAGTGATTATCGCCTATTTTAAACAGTAGCTTTTCAAAAATCGATACATTCTCAGTTTCTATGTTTTCAATAAGATCCGTTAAAATCAGAGTTGAACTTTCATTATGGAAAAAAACAACCTCTTTTACATAAAAACTTCCCTCAAATGTTGTAAAACAAATTTCTTCGTTCCAATTGGCCTTGCTTAATTCCTGACCATAATCCAAACTCATTCCCGATTTTCTGGCACGCTTTTGAACACCACTAGCTAGCCAAACTTTTGCTTCAGGAAATAGTTGATGCCATTCATCTATATAACTATAATGTAAGACATTGGGTGCAATAAGGTGTTTTACCTCACCTAATCGCTTGATTTCAAAAAGTAAATTGTCATTAGGCTTAGTCGGTGAATGCACCCAAAGACCACCGTTCTGTAGACGGATAACTGTCATTCTAGTTGAAAAAGGCACTTTGAAGAATTTAAAATCCATCAGTACTTCTTCCCCATCCACAATCCATAGATTATCTGCTATCTTTTTTAAGGAATTGAGGGGACTATATTTTCTGACTTTCATGAAACTCTGCTTTCTAAATTAATAAAGTATAATCAATCGTTATTCTCCAAAAATGGGACAACCAACTTAATCCACTCTTGGGGCAGGTAAGCCGACAAAAAGCCATGATTATAACCCTTTGCTTCAAACAAGATCGTGTTGGGATGTAGCTGCTGAAATAATTTCGCCGATGCTTTCACACAGTTCAATTCTTTTTCACCATAGATATACAGAACCTGCGCCTTACTAGCAGAAATCGTATCCTTGAGCTTGTAACGCCCCATATAGGTTTTGTAAATAGTCACCAATGTTTTGATAGGCGTCCTTGGAAGATCCTCCAAATAATAAGCTTTTATCTCCTCTGGATAAGCCAGTTTAGGATAGAGTTTGTCCATCATGCTTAACTGGAGTTTGCAAGAGAATTTACTGAACATCAGTTTACCAAATAGGGATACTAGAAAGATGCTGATTTTAGCTAACCTTGGTTGAGGAATACAGAGGCTTCCGTCTATGATGGCCTTCTCAGCAATTTCACTGTCTAAAGACAAAAGCTCCATGGCAATTTGACCACCCAGTGAAACACCACCGATTGCTAACAATTTCCCACCACAGTTTGCTTTGATATAGTCTAGAATCTCCAAAGCAGAATCTTCAGTAGAAACATAATCGATGTGATATTCTTCACCGTGACCATTCAAAGTAGGTAAAATAACACGGTAGTCTTTTGATAAGATCCGTGCTTGACGAAGATAATTCCACCAAGAACTGCCACCGCCATGTATCAGCAAGATAGGAGGCAAATTCTTATCCCCAAATTCATGGAATTTCATATTTAAACTCCTTACTGTACCACTCCAACCTGTAGTGATAAAAATCATTTGTATTAAAAATAGTTAGATGTGTTTGAATTTGAGCAAATAATTGTGGCATATTTCCCAAATTGATATTCCAACGTTTACATTATTCAGTCTTCTTCTTGTTCAAGTACCAACTAGGAATGATTTTCTTCATATCATCATACCATTCTAAAATTTCCTTAGCTTGATGTTGCATTACTGATATTTCTTCAGCTCCGTATGGTACAGCCCATGGAAGAGCACCAACTAGGTTATTTAGAATATAGATAGCGAGAAGCTTCCAAAATAAATCCGGAACCTTATGATCAAAATATCCATCTATCATACCAGACGCAAAAGAGGGAGAAACTTGAGCAGACCATACAATACGATTGAATTCCTCCCAAGGATCCCCGACGTCAAAGCGATCAAAATCAATGACATAAATTTTACGATCTTCACCAATCATGAAATTTCCTATATGATAATCTCCATGTTGGAAAACCTGAGGTCTATCTTTTAACAATTCTCGATTTGCATTTAAAAAATCAATAAAGATCTGACCATTTTCATATTGAACGGGACATTCTTTGTATTTGGAGATTTTGTCATCAATTTTTCGATTATAAAAGACCTCCCAATCTTCACGAACTTCTGTAACAGAGAGTGAATGAATTTTTTGAAGGATTCTTCCTGCTTCTACACCGTATGTGTATTGTTGTTCTTTCGAAACAGTTAAAATGGTTTCTCGAGCATCTTTTCCGTCAATCCATTCGTGTAAAGAATACACTTCGTCACCACAGAGTTCTATGCTAATCGGTTTACACATCGGAACTCCAAGAGAAGCTACTTTCTCCATCATATCAAATTCAAATTTTTTAGAATCTAACTTCTCCTTATCAGAAACACGCAAGAAATATTTTTGCTGTTTTTGATCTGTCACACAATATTTTTTATCATCTGACCAGCCTTTATTTATGGCTATCATACTACTAAAATCCACCAATAACTCCTCGATTAACTTTACAACATTACTATATTCTTAACTAATGAAAAGTAATTCGTAGTCCGTCCATTCTTTCACACTTCCTAAAGATACATAAATTTTGACCACGTTCTGAAATTATAATGTCTTCTTAAAGTGAATAATTCTATTTGCCTCCTGAAATCCAATATTGAGATGAAATCTTATAGAATCCGTATTCGTTAAAGTACAGTCACTTGCAAATTCCTTACATCCTTTATTTTTCGCCCATTCCTCACATTTTGTACAGAGATTTTTAGCAATATCCTTTAAACGATATTCCTCGTCGACAATAATCCCTTCTAAGAATCCAACAGGACTATATTTACAACCTTCAACATAATCAAATCTGAGTGAACATAGTGCTAACCCTACAATTGTGTCACCTTTAACTTCTGTAAAGATTGCAGTATTTTTGCCATTCGTATATTTTTTTACTTCATCAATAGCTTCTTTATCTGTCAATTGGGGCCATAATTGTTTCATTAGTTCAGCCGTTTTTATAGAATCTTTTGTTATTCCATCCATATTGATGTTCCTCCGCAAATTACAAGCAAATGTTTCGAATCATGCTGTTACTTTGTTACTCATTGATTGATACCAATACCATCCCCTTCTACTTTTCGACTGTCTCAGATCGGAAGAGCAGAGCCACGCACTCAGCGGTTCGGACTTACCGTATCATTTCGTCGGTTTCCCCCTCATTCTACGAGTCCTATACCCCAGGGCACCTTCTCGACCTTCGGTCTCACCTTGTCCCATGGGCAGAATATCTACTTCTAATTCGCTGAAGCCTCAGCTCCTACAAGCAGTGATACCGCCTCAACATGGAACGAGTGAACACTAATTATGCCAGGTAGTCTTGTCTGTTCTATAAACTTTTTAATGATAACATAAGGTTATCGTTAAATGGTATTACCTCGGCAAACTGGAATTTTCCAGCTCGACAAGCTGTTTTTTAAGCTTTAGTTATCGGAATCCAAAGTTCCATTTTATAGTCTTTGCTGTGCATATCACCTTCATAGTAATATTCAAAGTCAGGTTTTTCTGAATGAATATAGCCATGCTCAGGGAAGAATACTTCCATCGCATATTTCCACCCGTTATGAATGCACTCCGGAACACTTCCTACTAATTCTACAACTGCATACTCTGCTTCTTCCACTTCCAAAACATCTAAGCCCATACTTGTGGCTTTATCTACATCATTAACGATATAACCAGCCATATAATTTATTGTGCTTGGATTTTCCACATCATGGCAAACGCCCATACTTTGATTGCTTCCCAAACTTGCAAGTTCATCGTGGCTATATTTTTTATATAGCTTATTCCATACACTCGGACATAATGATGAATTGATGCTTTGTTCATTTACCCCTGCAACTGTAAATGCTTGTTTCTTTTGAATTGTAATGTTCATGCTTCTTCCTCCTCTTACACTTAGTGCTAACTGCACTCGTGATACTAATTTGAATGGTTTTCCATTTCTTACCTCAGAAGGAGTAAAGCCATGAAAATTTTTAAAAGCTGTTCCAAATGAATCTGATGACTCATATCCAAATTTGAAAGCAACATCAATAATTTTTTCATCCGTATTTCTTAATATAACGGCTGCTTCCGTCAATCTTCTGCTTCTTAAATATTCTGAAAGCGTTGTTTCGGTTAGAATAGAGAACAAGCGGCTGAACATAGAATAAGAGTATCCGGATAGCTGAGTTACTTTCTTTTCGTCAATCTCATCATCAAGAACTGTTTCAAGATAATCAATCGTATTGTTAAATGACTTGATAATATTCATTTCAATCCCTCCTTTCTTTCGGTTTATTTTAGTATAGAGGAAGACTTATTTTCTTACCCTACAGTATCCGTACAAATTTTATAGGCTTCATCTCATAGAAACTTATACCTTGCTAAGTTCAACAAACTGAAGCTTGTTTGTCTCATTTAGCTTTCTTGGGTTTCTTTTCTGGCAGTTCCGCATACATACCTTTCAGTAGTTCAGTAATCAAATCCATATCCTCAAATCTGTCGAATGCATACATCAATGTCTTTGAACCCTCATACGGATAACGCAATTCTGAGTCTGCAAGAAGTTTGTCCGATGTCGGCGTTCTCTTTAAAAATAGTTCATTATCGCAAATGTCACCTATCAGCTTACCGTTAAAATATATAAGGTATCCGCCCATCATGGATCTTATGACAATATCACCTGCTGCGGAAAAAATCTCACGAACTAATTCATTAAATTCATTCACCATGATTACCTCCTTCAAAATCAAATATACCTTACTTTATGGCATACTATTTCCCTATTTATCCTCAAAATTTCAGCAATCCATTTTCATCAAATTGAAAATTCGGTCCCCATGAAACTTCCCAATAGTATCCATCTAAATCCGAAAAATACGAGTGATACCACCACAGAAAAGTTCCTGTAGATCTTTTACAATTTTTCCACCTGCTTTTTCTTACTAATTCTATTACTCGCCAATATTGTATAAACTAAATAAACAACAAAAATGATAATAAAAATAACATAGCAGCCAGTCTTACAACTTACTACTTTTCATATGATAATTTACAAATGTCTTTCCAGCCACTCGATCTTTTTAAAATCCTTATTGTTATTGTGATCATTACGATAGGAGTCTTGAGAAGAAGCTTTGTAAATACTTAGATACTGCTCCAGACTTGGAAGACGAAAAGTGATGCCTTCAATGTGAATAAGCTCTATATCCGATTCCGAAACTCCTGCAAAATCAGGTAAGGAATCGATACTTCCAAATTCAACACTCACTCGATCCTTTTTGAATTCATGCTCATGAATATCTATTAAGACATAGCCTATGTCTTTCATCACTTTCATTATCTTGTCCCAGTCATAAATTCTGAGATGATCAGGTGCTTCCCAACCTCTAGGGTCACCAGGAACATGAATGTCAATGTCAGACGGCCCCCAATTTTCTTTCGTTCTAAACTCCAATCCCAAAGACCCCATCAGTGTCGGTGTAATTCCGAATCGGTTTAAATGGAAACAAATGGTTTTAAATTCTTCAAATAAGAGACTCATGTTTACTCAAAAACTTTCATATAAATGTTCGTTATTTCTACTTTATTACCTTGAACAAAATCATCTTCATTTTCTAGAGTATATCCAGTTATTTTGGATACAAATTCTTTTCCTTCTTTTAAGGACCCAAGTGCGACTAGATCTTTATAAGAAGGAATTTGATATAATTCCAACATATACATCTCTAGTCCTTCTGATTTTTGAACGATTATCCACATTTTACTAACAAGCTTACACACTCAACATGGTGCGTTTGTGGACTCAAAAGGTTTGGGTGAACCTTTTGAGGATTAATTGCGTTTCACTAACAAGCTCACACACTCGGCGGTTCGGACTTACCGTATCATTTCGTCGTAAACTCCTTACTCTACGACAGCTATCCCATGGGCAAAACATCTGTTTCTACTTCGCTGATGCCTCGGCTCGTACAAGCAGTGATACTGCCTCAACATGGTGTGTTTGCGGGACTCAAAAGATTTGGGTGAACCTTTTGTGGATTATCTTCGTTTTACCAACAAGCTTACACACTCGGCAGTTCGGACTTACCGTATCATTTCGTCGGTCCCCCTCCTCATTCTACGAGTCCTATCGCATGGGCAGATCATCTACTTCTACTTCGCTGATGCCTCAGCTCGTACAAGTAGTGATACTGCCTCAACATGATGCGTCTGCGGAAAAAGATCCACCGGCTGTACTTTCTTCAATTCATAGCCCAACTCTTGGTAGAGTTTGATATCACGCGCCATGGTGGCGACGTTACAGGAGATATAGGCAATGCGGTCAGCGCCTGTTTGGGCACTTGCTTTGATAAAGCTTTCGGTCAAGCCCTTGCGTGGTGGGTCGACTAGGATAGCAGTTGGTTGGATGCCTTCCTTGAGCCAATTCTTCATAGCATTTTCAGCTGTGTCACATACATAGTGGGCATTGGTGATACCGTTTAAGCTAGCATTCTTCTGGCTATTTTCTACTGCTTCTGGGATAACTTCCACCCCGTAGACTACCTTGACATGTTTAGCGACTGATAAGCCAATAGTCCCTATTCCTGAGTAGGCATCGATGACCACATCATCTTCACTTAGCTCCGCAAAGTCAATAGCTGTTTGATAGAGTTTCTCTGCCATTTCAGTATTGACCTGGTAAAAAGCTGGTCCAGAGATTTGGAAATCATTGCCCAACATTTGGTCTGTGATAAAGTCTTGACCATAGAGAACCCGCCATTCTTTCCCAAAAATGGCATTGGTATTCTGGTCATTGATATTTTGCATAACGGATTTGATGGCTGAAAATTGCTTGATCAACTGCTCGATCAACTGGTCGACACGGAAAACCTTGGGACGAGTGGTCACCAAAATGACCATAATTTCTCCTGAATGGTGACCTCGGCGGACCACCAGATTGCGAATCAAGCCAGATTGTTCCTTTTCATCATAAGGCTTGAGGTCAAACCGACGAATCAAATCCCGAAGTGCCAAGACCACTTGGTCAATGACTGGATCTTGGATATAGAAATCTTCAATCGGCATCAAATCATGAGAGTTCTTGCGAAAGAAGCCTGTCTCTATCTGACCATTGACACGACGGACAGGGACCTGGGCCTTGTTGCGATACTGGACAGGATGGTCCATCCCCAAGGTCAGGGGCACTTCGATATCGGAGATACCTGCCATCTTGTAGAGACTATCCTTAACCTGTTTGGCCTTGAATTTCAGCTGCTCCGGATAAGCTAGGTGCCCCAAGTCAGCAATGCCGCTTCGCAAGTAAGCCAGGTCTAGCTCTTCATTGCGGTGCGGGGATTTTTCTAAGTACTCCTCTACTTTTCCGTAGCCGATCTTCTTGTTGACCTTGAGCACGCGCATGCGGATGACTTCTCCTGGCAGGGCATTCTCCACAAAAAAGACCAGGCCATCGACCTTAGCCACTCCTGCTCCTTCGTGGGTCAAATCGACAATTTCAACCGTTACAATTTCATTTTTCTTTAACATCGTTTTCTATCTTTCTACAAATTAAAAGGGGTGGAGTCCAAAACTCCTATCCCCTTATTATATCATCTCAGTCCCATTTGGTACAATTTCTTTTTATAAGCATCAAAATCGACCAGCAATCCTTGGCCACCGTACATATCGTAGGCATCGACCCAATCCCCATTTTCTGGGATGGTCACTCGTTCAATTCCTTTTCCAGCACTTCCGACTAGTCCAAGTCCATTGGTCAATAGGAAGGAGAAAGGAACATTGGTAGACGTCATGGCAAAGACTTTCCCAAGTGCTTCAGAACCCGTAAAGAGTTTGGTTGGATCCTTGATCTGATGCATGATAGCGGACATGACTTCTTGTTGGCGACGGGTCCGCCCAAAGTCCCCTTCATCGTCCTTACGGAAACGCGAGTAATTGAGAAGGGTCCGGCCATCCATCCGTTGTTTTCCAACCTTGATGGTTTGCTGCGGAACGACACCGTCTTTCATGTTCAAATCGTCTGGAACTTCTACTTCACTGACCTTTTCACCATCAACCGTTGAAAACTGCGCATTCATCTCGACCCCATTTGGGAAAAGAGTATCGATTGCTGTCGCAAAGGTCTTGAAATCGACCATGGCGTAATATTGGATGTCAATGTCAAAATTGTCCTTGAGCATCTGACGCACCAATTCAGCCCCTTGGTTGTTATTTTGCTCCCCGATGGTGAAGGCAGTATTGAGCTTCTGGTCGTAGTAGCCATCATATTCAGGAATATTTTGCTGGCTGACACCATCGATATGGACCAATGTATCCCGCATGAAGCTGACCATCTTGATCTTGCCTTCTTTGTTATTGACATTGACCACCATGATGGAGTCTGTCCGTGTCTCATCTGACTTCTCACCGATCCGACCATCTGTCCCCAAGATCAGGATATTGACCCCATCTCGCGACTTCTTGCCGTTAAATTTCTCGACGACAGCTGGTTTAGCATCTGGACCTGTCGGCTTGCTGTTCAGGCCTTTCACAAACATGAAGACCATGCCACCGATAATGAGCAAGAAAAAGAGAGCAAGCCACTTGAGGATCCGCTTGACGCGGATCTTTTTCCGTGGTTTCTTAGGTATATCGCTCGTCGCAGCAACTGCTTTCTTCTTAGACTTTTTGCTACGTGATTGGTAAACAGGGAGATCCCCAATTGGTTCAGCAATCTCACCTTGCACTTCTTCTGTAGCTTCTACCTCAGGTTGAAGGGCTTCTGCTTCTTCATAAGCTCCTTGGCTCTTCTTGAGCAGGTAATTGTATTCTAGTTGTTCTCGTTCATTCAAATAATGAAAATTTGAGTATAAGTACTCTAATCGCTTTCGCTCATGGTGAGATAGAAAGTTGGATTCGTTACTCATCTTTTCTCCATTCCGTTATCTTTTAAAGTATAGACCTGATACTGACCCAAGACTTTTGTCTGAATACCCAAACTGTCTAATTCTAGATAGGCAAACTGCAGAAGATCAGGCGCTTCATTCAGGAGGTCAATAATGAAAAAGTATTCTCCTAAAGCTGTTTTTAGGGGGCGACTTTCAATCTTGGTTAAATTGATCCCCCGCCAAGCAAAAGTAGACAAGCCTTTATAGAGGGCTCCTGCCAGGTTACTTGGTAAGGTCAAGGCCAAGCTAACTTTTTGCAGTCCCGGACTTAAAGTTTCTGAGATCGCTGGCTCTTTGGCTCCTAAAATCCAAAAACGTGTATAATTGTCCTCGATTTCTTGGATGTCTTTGGCCTGGACTTCCAAGCCATACTCACTGGCTGCTGCCAGAGGGGCAATCGCTGCAATTTCCAAGTCTGGATGCTCTGCCACATAGCGAGCCGCATAGGCTGTTGAAGCCGTCATTTCCATAGCCGCATCTGGATAATGGGCCCTTAGAAAAGCCTTCCCTTGGGCCAAGGCCTGTGGATGCGAATAGACCGTTCGAATGGGGCGATCTTTTTTAGCCACCAAGAGCTGTTGCTTGATGGGATAGACCACTTCTGCAACGGCCTGGATGGTCCCTTGATGAAAGAGGTAATCAAGGGTCTCATGGACACTGCCTTCAATCGAGTTTTCAACTGGGACGACTGCAAAATCAATTTCTTGATTCTCATAGGCCTTAATGACATCTGTGATCGTCCGATAGGCGATGCGTTCAGAAGTCGGAAAGCTATGAGTGGCCACATCATGGGTAAAAGATCCCTTAGGACCAAGATAGCCTACAAGCATCGAATGATCTCCGCAATTTCTTCAGGTGTTTTGTCCTCAACATCCACAATATGGGTAGCAATCGCTTCATACAAAGGCAAACGACCATCAAAAATCTTCTTGAATTCTTCTTTTGTGTGGTTTAGAAAGAGGGGGCGTTGCATGGCTTTGTCATTTTGAATGCGTCTGTACAAGGTTTCAAAATCTACCCGCAGATATATGTTGTGAGGATTTTTTTCCAAGAGTGCACGGTTATGAGGGTTGACGATAATCCCGCCTCCAGGAGAAATGATGGCCGCTTCATTTTCCAATAAACGCTCTAACATTTCAGCCTCGCGGCGACGAAAGGCAGCTTCTCCTTCCACTGCGAAATAATCATTGATCGACATGCCGATCTCTTTAACAATTAATTCATCCATATCATGGAATTTTGGATCAAGAATGCGACCAACAGTCGTTTTCCCAGTTCCCATAAAACCAAGTAAAATTTTAGCCATGCAGTAAGGTCTCCAAATCTTCAAAAAAACTAGGGTAACTGGTGTTAATGGCCTCTGCCCGATCCAGCATCACATTTCCTTCACTCACTAATAAGGCAGCAATGGCAGCCATCATCCCAATCCGGTGATCTCCAAAGGTCTCTAAGTCAGCTCCATGTAGAGGTGTCGGTCCAGTGATGATCATGCCGTCTTCCGTTGGCACGACATTGGCTCCCATAGCATTGAGACTATCTGCTACGACCTGGATGCGGTCCGTTTCTTTCACACGAAGCTCCTCAGCATCTGCAATCACGGTCTGACCATTTGCTTGTGTCGCTAGTAAAGCAATAATCGGCAATTCATCAATCAAGCGTGGAATCAACTCCCCATCAATCCGAATCCCTTTTAAGGACGAAGTCTTAACAGTGAGACTTGCAGAGACTGCTTTTTCATCGCGATCCTCCATGGTAAGATCTCCCCCCATTTCTTGAATCACATCGAGAATCCCTGTCCGCGTTTGGTTGATGCCCACATTTTCAATCTTGATCACACTATCTGACAGAATGAGGCCAGCCACTAACCAAAAGGCTGCACTGGAAATATCTCCAGGAATGATGACTTCTTGACCTTGGAACACTTGTCCACCTTGGATGCGGATGGTTTTTCCGTCCACCTGGATCTCTCCGCCAAATTGGCGAATCATATCCTCCGTATGGTCACGAGTCTTTTCCTTCTCGATAATCGTCGATTCACCCTCAGCCTGTAAAGCCGCAAAAATGAGGGCAGACTTGACTTGGGCCGATGCCACTGGCAAACGGTAATGAATCGGTTGGAGCTGATGGGTTCCTTTTTCATGTAAAGGTGGGCAATCGCGCTCTCCCTGACCAGCAATCTCTACTCCCATCTGACGCAGTGGGATCGCCACACGATCCATGGGGCGTTTGGAAAGACTATCGTCTCCAACCATGGTCACTGCAAAATCCTGACCTGCTAGGACACCTGATATCAAACGAATAGAAGTCCCTGAATTGCCCATATCAAGGGGAGCTGACGGAGCTTGAAGGCCTTGAAAGCCTACCCCTTGGATCCGAATCACATCCCCATCATCTTGGATAGAAACTCCCAAGTCTCGAAACACCTGGATGGTAGAAAGCACATCTTCGCCTCGCAAGATATCATAGACCTTGGTTTCGCCCTTTGCAAGACTTCCAAAAATAATGGAGCGATGACTAATCGATTTGTCACCAGAGACACGAATGGTGCCCTTTAGACCCTTGCTATTGGTTTTTAATTTCATTGCCATCTCCAGAGTGCTTTTCCACATATTCTATCATAAATAGGACATGAATTCAATTTTTGATCAAAAATTTGGAACAAAAAACGAATGTTTACAAGCATTTTTTGAGCTTCTTTTGATCTAGTGGCGAACGAAAATACCAGAGTGAATTCACAACTCTGGTAGCATTCTTATTTGTATAAATCTTGAATCGGCTCAAAGATGATCTTTTCAAGATCTGCAAGATAAATAGACAATTGTTGTTGTTTGGTGAAAAATTCATTCACAATCGGACTTGCTTGGATTTTTTCCATATAGTCCTTCATTTCTTGTTGCACAGCTTCTGTTGGAAGTTGACCGGATTGCATCAAGCCTTGCAGTTGATTTTGGAAAGCGACGTATTCGTCAAACAGTGTTTTCGCTTCTGGATTTGCTTCGATCGCTTGCTTGCTTTCTACGACAGCCTTGTATTCAGGAAGATCTCGAAGGGTCCGAGAGAGTTCATTTGCTACATCATAAATATTTGCCATTTTCTAGGCTCCTTTACTGATAAGATACTTCTATTACACTGTTTTTCCTTCAATATTCCTAAAATGAAGCAGGCCTTTTGATGCAAATCCTTCTGTAGACCTAGCGAGCAAGGACGGTATAAGACGTCGCCTGGCTGATCAATGTTTGAGCCCGCTCTTGATCCTCTGCATTTTTAAAGGTCAGCTGCAAATTCCCGTGGATATCTTCACGATTCTCTTCATTGATGTGAATATTGACTAAGGAAATCCCTTGTAGAAGTTGTAATATTTCGAGAATCACACCTTCCTGATCTGGGACATCGATAAAGAGATCATAGGCACTATCGCGTCCAGCACGCTGATGGATCTGCATTTCTTTTCGGTGCTTGCGCCCCTCATGGAAAAAGGACCAAAGGGCCTCTGCGTTATCTGCTTGAATGGTCTCAGCCACCTGATCCAAACGGTCTTTGAAATCTGCAATCCGCTCTAATATCGCTTGAGGGTTGGACAAGAGAATAGAAGTCCACATGCCTGGCTCACTTTCCGCAATCCGTGTCATATCCCGAAAGCCACCAGCCGCAAAACGGCGGGTCATTTCATGCTCTTCCCCATAAGCTACGGCCTGCTCGACCAGAGTTGAGGCTAAAATATGAGGAAAATGGCTGATCTGGGAAGTCACTCGATCGTGTTCCTCGGCATCGATTTCAATAAAGCGAGATCCCAATCCACTCAGAAGCTCTTTCAACTCTTCCATGGCACCCCCTGTCGTCAAGCTGGAAGGGGTAAAAATATAATAGGCATTTTCAAATAAGGTTGCATCTGCTGCTGCAGCACCTGTCTTATGACTACCAGCCATGGGGTGTCCTCCCACAAAGCGTACATCCTTATCTGTAAACACTTTTTCAGCTTGTGCGACAATTTCTGCCTTGGTAGAGCCTGCATCTGTCACCAGTACCCGGTCTTTCAAATGCAAGCTAGCTAAGGTTTCTAAGTAAGACTTGGTTTGCTTGATGGGAAGGGCCAAAATAATGATATCTGCTAAAGGGGCAAAGGCTGCGAAATCATCCGTCACCTGATCCACCATTCCTCTTTCAAGGGCGATGGTTCGAGAGGCTTCACTACGATTGTAACCAAGAATCGTCACGTTTGGGTGGGCTCTCTTAATGCCTAGAGCGAGTGAAGCACCAATCAAGCCCAAGCCTGCAATATATACAACTTTCTTCTCCAAAGGAAAACTCTTTCTCTTAAAAATTCTTCGTAAAGTCCCGGTGCTTAGCAACAGCTTCTTTCAATTCTTCCAAGTTATCGGATGAGAATTTTTCAAGCACTTCTGTAGCAAGGACCGTTGCGACCACTGCTTCCATTACCACTCCTGCAGCTGGCAAAGCCGTTGGGTCGCTGCGCTCAACCGTTGCCTTATAGGGCTCATGGGTTTCAATATCCACACTCATCAAAGGTTTGTAGAGGGTCGGAATAGGCTTCATGACGCCACGAACCAGAATGGGCTCACCATTGGTCATGCCCCCTTCAAAACCACCAAGATTATTGGTGCGACGGGTATAACCGGTGTCCTGAGACCAGATGATTTCATCCATGACTTGACTACCTTTTAGGCGACCTGCGTCAAAACCAAGGCCAAACTCAACTCCCTTAAAGGCATTGATAGAGACCACTCCTTGAGCGATTTTGGCATCCAATTTCTTGTCCCATTGCACATAAGATCCTAGTCCTACAGGCACACCACCAACCAAGGTTTCCACAATTCCCCCGATGGTATCGCCATCTTTTTTCACTTGGTCAATGTAGGCCTTAACGCCTTCTTCTTGTTCTGGCACAACGATCGAAACTTCCGACTGACCTGCCTTTTCCTTGATTTCTGAAACGGTTAGATTCTCGGGAATTGCAATCTCGATTCCCCCAAAATTAACAATGTGGCTGGCTACTTCAACGCTGATCTCTTCTAAAATCCGTTTAGCAACAGCACCAACGGCTACACGCATGGTTGTCTCACGGGCAGAAGAACGCTCTAAGGAATTACGGAGATCATCGAAACGGTATTTGATCCCTCCGACTAGATCGGCATGACCAGGACGTGGCTTGGTGATCTTACGCAGATTTTTCTTTTTCTCTTCGACCGGTGCTACATTCATGATCTCTAGCCATTTTTGGTGATCCAGATTGGTCACGTTCAGAGTAATCGGACCTCCCATGGTCAAGCCATGACGGACCCCTGATGTGATCTCGACACGGTCACTCTCGATTTTCATCCGAGCACCACGACCATAGCCACCTTGTCGACGTTTGAGCTCTTTATTAATATCCTCTTCAGATAAAGGAAGGCCTGCCGGAATCCCCTCGATGATGGCTGTTAGTCGAGGTCCATGGGACTCTCCTGCTGTTAAATATCTCATACGACCTTATTCCTTTCTTTCTAAAAAGTCCTTCATTTCTTGAAGAGGGATTTGATGAATCGCTGCTTGCCCCAACTCTGGAACAATTACTAATTTCAAGTTCGTCCCACGCGCTTTTTTGTCATGGGTCAAGGCTTGATAAAGGGCTTCTTTATCCCAGTTCTCATAGGTAACCGGAAGGCCAAATTTCCGGCACATTTCTTCGATTTTTTGAGTGATTCCCTTTGGCATCAAACCCTTTTCTTCTGCAACTCGTGACAGCTGCACCATGCCCATACTGACAGCTTCTCCATGCATAACCTGCCCATAACCAGCTGTCGCTTCAATGGCATGCCCAATGGTATGCCCAAAATTGAGATACAGTCGAATGCCATTGTCCAGCTCATCTGCTACAACATGGTCTCGCTTCACCAGGCAAGAATGAGAAATGATGCTCTCTGCATGCTCTAAAATACTCTCGATGGAACCATCCATGGATTCCAATTCTTCCCAAAGTTCAGTATCTTGGATGAGGCCGTACTTGATGACTTCGCCCATCCCCTCGATCAATTCACGTTGCCCCAAGGTGCTCAACACTTCAGGATCAATAAACACACCATCTGGTTGAGCAAAGGTCCCTACCATGTTTTTAGCAAGTGCTGTGTTGACTCCCGTCTTTCCACCGATAGAAGAATCCACCTGTGCGGTCAAGCTAGTCGGGATCTGAACAAAGGAAATTCCCCGCATATAGGTCGAGGCAGCAAAACCAGCCAAATCACCAACTACGCCACCCCCAAGAGCAACGATTCCATCACTGCGCGTCATGCCCTGGGTAGCTAGAAAGTCATAGACTTTTGAAACAGTGGTTAGATTCTTACTGGCTTCTCCTTGAAGAAACTCAAAGCGCACCATTTGAAAACCAGCTTTCTCAAGGCTCTTCTCTACGATAGAGGCATATAGCTTAGCCACGCGGTTATCGGAAATAATGGCGACTTTTTTATCGCCCCAAAGAGTGCGCAACCAGTCTCCAACCTGGTTGAGACCACCTCTTTCAATCACAATATCATAGGAATGTCCTGGAATAGGTACCGATACGTTCATAGGAATCTCCTTCACGTTTTTCTTTGATTCTATCTTATCATGAAATAGGGCACATGTCTCAATCAAAATGAAAAAGAGACTAGAGCAAGACTGTTTTTTAAAAAATCAGTTCCTGTTCTAATCTCATAAAGCTTTTTCAATAGGAAAAGGTAAAACCCTCTCTTAGTCACATACAAATTGGCGATATTCTGTTGTCAATGCTTCCCATACAGACTCTGTAGGAAATACTTTCCCAGTCATTAATTCAAAGGCAGCTTCAGCTTGATAAAAGAGCATTCCCAGCCCATTTACCCTCTGGTTTCCTTGATTCACTGCTAATTGCAGAAAGGGGGTCACTGCCGGATAGTAAGCCATCTCTACGATTAAGGCCTGTGGGGGAAAGGTCAAGTGACTCGCTATCGGAAGAGACTGACCATCCATCCCAACACCAGTGGCATTTAAGATGAGATCGGCTTGATTAAAAGAGTTTTGAACTTCTTCATCTTTCTCAATCGCATACAATTCTATCAAGAAATCAAAGCCATCTTCAATCAACTGAACTATTGAACGATAATGAACCAATCTTTCCTCTCTCACAAAGACAAGGATACGTTTCACACCTAGATGAATCGCCTGTGCAATAATCGCTAAAGCTGCACCACCTGCACCTAAGAGAACCATTGTTTTTCCCTCAATAGAGAAAGCAGGAGGTAAACTACGAAAGAAACCAATCCCATCCGTATTATAGCCTTTAAGCTTACCATCGCGGTGAACAATAGTATTGACAGAACCGATCTTTCGGGCCATCTCATCCACTTCATCTAAGTAAGGAAAGACCTTCTGCTTGTAGGGCATGGAGATATTGGCCCCAATCATATCCAACTTACGAATTTGGCTGATGGTGCTTTCTAAGTCTTCTTCAGCAATATCCCAAGCTAGATAAGCAGCATTGGTCGCTGTTAATTCATAGGCTAGATTATGGATGAAAGGAGAGATACTATGACGAATGGGATGGGCAATGACCGCTACCATCCGAGTATATCCGTCAATCTTCATTCAATAACTCCCGAATTCTTCTCATATTTTCAAGAGGGATTTGACCTGGAGCACTTTCATCTCCGACTCTAGCATAAGACCAGGAAGAGCCTGTCAAATCAGCTGTCAAACGTGAAATTTTCCCGACCTTGCCCATGGAAATGGTTACATACTCTTGCTCAGGATTCAGCGTCTTGAAACCACGCGTATAATTCATCAAATCAAGGACATCTTGTTCATTGTGGGCCATAACGGATACCTTGACTAATTTTGGAGAAAAGCTGGTCAATTCCGATAAGATCTCCATCATATTTTCCGGAGTTTCTTGGAAATTATGGTAGCTGAGAACAAGATTTGAAAATTCCAACATCTCTTCAAAGACTTCACGGTGACTATAAAACTCGAAATCGATATAATCCGGATGATAGATAGATTGAATATCTTTTAGGATCCCAACATATTCTTCATTAGTCAGCTCCATCTCCCCACCTTCAGCTCGAGTCCGCAAGGTGAATAAAATCTCGCGTCCAGCAAATTTTTCAAATACTGCTGGAGCAACGGTTAAGATCTCGCTTTTTTCTAAAAAGTCCGCACGCCACTCAATAACATCTGCATCCTCGTAACGCGAACCATCTAGTTGTTGCGCCTCTTCTAAGGAGCGAGGCATAATCGAAACAACTAACTTCATACATCCACCCTAATCGTAAATACTTTTAAGTAATTACTACTTTCTTCTTTCTTGTTCCATCGAAAATCTCCCGGAAGTCCGTATTCCGCTACATAGCGATGCTTACGGCCTTGAAATCCCTTTTCGATTTGTTTTTTAAATTTTTCTTTGGTCACATTTGCCGCATTGGTACTGAGAATCAAGGTCCCACCTGGATTTAAAATCTCAAGAGCCTCGCTGACCAACCGATGGTAATCTTTAGCGACTGAAAATGTCCGTTTTTTATTCCGCGCAAAGCTAGGCGGATCGAGCACGATCACATCATAGCTTAGGTCATGGCGTTTGGCATATTTGTAATAGTCAAAGACATCCATCACGACAAAACGATGAGCATCCAGCGCCAAGCCATTTGCCACAAAATGCGCTTCTGATAATTCTCTACTTCTCTTAGCCAGATCGACCGATGTTGTCTCAACTGCTCCACCCATTGCTGCAGCAACAGAGAAGGCCGCCGTATAGGAGAACATATTGAGCAAGGACTTGCCAGCTGCTAAGCCCTCTACCAAGCTACCTCGAACTTCATGCTGATCCAAAAAGATCCCCGTCATCAAACCATCATTGAGAAAGACCTGGTAAGAAACTCCATTTTCAAGAATCAAAAATTCTTGCGGAGCTTCTTCTCCATAGACATGAGCTGATTCATAGTCCAAGCCTTTAAAGCGAATCTTTTCATAGCCACCTCGGACTTCTGGAAAAGCCTCTTGAAAGGCCGCTAGAATGGTTTCCTTGATCTGAAATACGAAGGGATTGTACCAAGAAAAGACAACAAACTCACCATACAAGTCAACCGTGAAGCCACCAAAACCATCTCCCTCTTGGTTAAAAAGACGAAAGGCTGTCGTCGTTTCATCCGCATAATAAGAACGACGGTATTGCTTGCCCTTGATGAAAAACTTTTTAAAAAAGTCTTGATCAAAAGCGACCAACTCTTGCGAAACAAACCATCCAATCCCTTTATTTTGTTCAGATAAGTATCCGACCCCGAGGGATTGTCCATCTCCTGAAAGCAATTGAACCGCTTGATCCAAAGCAGGAAGTGAATCAAAATCTTGCTTTTCAAGAAGAGATTGTCCTTGTTTAATTTTTGTTGCGACTTGGCGACTGACTGTGAGTTTTTTCATACCCTCTATTATAGCAAAAGTCTGCAGTTTTCACAAAGGGAGGCTTTATTTACTAGAACTTTTTTTGCTATTTTATTTAAGCTCTCATCCTTTAGCTTTTTACGATTTCATATACCTGATCTTTCCTATTTCTTTCCTCTCCTTTACAGTCATTTTTTTCTTTCTCCATAAAATTGTGGTATACTTGTATATGAAAATTTTTAGGAAATAAGACAAGGAAGTAACATTTTGTGAAAAAAATTACGAATTCGATACTCAATTTCATGAGTACCAGACTAGGATTTGTCTTGACCCTTCTGTTGCTCTACTGGTTCAAAACCATGTGGGCTTATTCAGTTGATTTTAACTTAGACATTCAAGGACCCTATCAGATTTTTCTAGCAGTGATCAACCCATTGCCGATCAGTCTGCTCTTCATCGGTCTAGCACTCTATATCAAACGAACCAAGCTCTTTTATAGTTTGGCCTTTGGGATCTACCTTCTCTTATTTATTTGGTTGATTTCCAACTCCATCTATTATCGAGAGTTTACAGACTTCGTAACGGTCAATACCATGTTGGCTTCTAGCAAGGTTTCTGCCGGCCTCGGAGCTGCTGCTTTAGAATTGTTCCGCCCTTGGGATGTGATCTACATTCTAGATTTCCCTATTCTCGCTTTCTTCTTCTTTAAGAAATGGATTCGAATGGACAATCGTCCCTTCAATAAACGAGCTAGTTTTGCGGTTACCTCTTTATCGGCCATGCTCTTTTCGGCCAACCTTTTCCTCGCAGAAATTGACCGACCTGAGCTCTTGACTCGTGGGTTCTCAAACTACTATGTCGTTCGTGCCCTAGGCTTACCAGCCTTTCTAGGTTATAGCGCTAATCAGACCTATGCTGCTAACAAAGAACGTTCCAAAGCCTCTGAAGCAGATCTAAAACCGGTGGAAGAATATATCCAACAGCATTACGCCAAGCCTAATCCTGAGTACTTTGGAATGGCCAAAGGCCGTAACGTCATCTACATTCACTTGGAAAGTTTCCAACAATTCTTGATCGATTACAAGTTGAAAGTAGATGATAAAGAATATGAAGTAACACCTTTCTTAAATTCACTTTACCACTCGAAGGAAACCTTTGCCTTTTCAAATGTTTTTAACCAAGTCAAGGCAGGGAAAACGTCTGATGCTGAGACCATGATTGAAACTGGGCTCTTTGGGCTCAACCAAGGTTCCTTTATGGTGAACTATGGTGGAACCAATACTCAACAGGCTGCACCATTTATTCTTTCAAAAAATGGTTACAACTCGAGCGCTGTTTTCCACGGAAATGCTGGAAGTTTCTGGAATCGAAATACCGCCTATAAACAATGGGGCTACAATTACTTCTTTGATGCCAGCTACTTCACCAAACAAAACAGCAGCAATTCCTTCCAGTATGGTCTTAATGACAAATACATGCTCAAGGATTCCATCAAATACCTAGAAAGATTGCAACAACCTTTCTATACGAAGTTCATTACGGTTTCCAACCACTATCCTTATACGACCAGCTTGTCAGGAGATGATCTTGGCTTCCCTCTAGCTAAGACACAGGACGAAACCATCAATGGCTATTTTGCGACCGCTAACTACCTAGATTCTTCGATCAAAGCCTTCTTTGATTACCTGAAAGAATCTGGTCTTTACAAAAATTCCATCATCGTTCTCTATGGGGATCACTACGGAATTTCAAACTCTCGTAACCCAGCTCTTGCTCCTCTACTTGGAAAGAACTCTGAAACGTGGTCAAGCTATGACAACGCCATGTTGCAACGCGTACCTTATATGGTAGTTATTCCAGGTATGGATAAGGGTGGCATCATTGATACCTATGGTGGCGAAATCGATATGCTCCCAACCTTGGAACATTTGCTAGGTATTGAATCCAACAAATTCCTCCAAGTTGGTCAAGATATGCTCTCACCAGAACATGATCAAATCGTCGCCTTCCGTTCTGCTAACTACTTTGTTACTCCAGAGTATACGAGCTATAGTGGCCGGACCTATTACACCAAAACAGGTGAGGAAATCACGAACCCAGACGAAAAAACCAAGGAAGAACTGGACAAGATTAGGGAAGCTGCTAACCTGCAATTGAAGATTAGCGATAGCATCCAGACCGGTGACCTCCTTCGCTTCTTCAAGGGCAATGATCTTGGAAAAGTCAATCCAGAAGATTATTCCTACACCAATTCCTTCAAGGCATTGAAGAAGATTGAAAAGGAAAAAGGTGACAAATCAACCAGCCTTTATAACCAACGTGGCAACCAGTCTACCGTTGATCTCTTCAAGGCACCAACTTATAAAGAATTGCACCCAGAAGACGATAGTTCTTCCTCAACAGAGACCAGTAGCAGTTCTTCTAAATAAAAAGAATCCCTGAGTTTAAAAACTCAGGGATTTTACGATTTCTTTAAAAAGAACTTAGTCTAGGACTTCAAAAACAGAAGCTGTTAAATTCTCCACGTAGAATGGTCGTTTATGACGACTATTCCCAACCATCAATTTCAATTTATTTGAATTTTGGAGGTAATATGGAAGTCCGCTGGCGTTGAAGATGACCAAGTACTTCTTGTTTCCTGTAAGTTCATAGATGACAAGACCACTGGTATCAGTTGCAGATTGAATAAAGATTTGTTGGTAGATTTTATCATAGCTTTCAAGCGCTAAGAAAGGAAGACTTGTCTTCAAGGCGATTAAGCTTCGGATATAGGCAATTGATTCCTTGTTCTGACTGACCAGATCCCAATTGACCTGATTCACAAAATCTGGAGCATTGTAGGAATTCATGGCCCGTTCACGATCCAAAGGTGTGATTTCTCCATCAGGACCTGTCGCTACCAATTTGGTCCGCATAAACTCTTGACCCAATTGCATAAAGGCCATGCCCTGAAAGAGCAGATTCATGGCCGTAGCCAACTCTGAGCGCTTGACCAATCCTGCTACTTCTTCATTCGGATGAAGGGTCTGAAGCAAGTCATAGAGATTATAATTATCATGAGCCTCCACATAATTCAAGACCTGATTGGGACTTAAATAATTGCCAAGCTCTGCACTACCTAGAACAGCACGCGCAACGATATTCTCCGTCGATTTTCGGCTGACAAATCCACGTTTGATGGAACCATAAACCTCAGCCCCTTTAATGGCATCGCGCTCCGTATCATTAAAGAAACCAATTCGTGGCAATTGCGCTGCATTGTCTTTCTTAGCCTTGTCCTCTGGTGCGAGACCTGTTCCCATGTCCCAACCTTCTCCGTAAAGAAGAATCCGAGGATCCAGAGCGTCCATTGCCTCCCGAATAGCATTCATCGTCCTTACATCGTGAATCCCCATCAAATCAAAGCGGAAGCCATCGATCTGGTACTCCTTGACCCAGTGCGTGAGGGAATCAATCATGTACTTGCGGTACATTTCATGCTCACTAGCCGTTTCATTGCCGACACCTGTCCCATTTTGGAAGCGACCATCTGGCTCCATCCGGTAATAATAATCTGGTACTGTATTTTGGAAAGGACCATGTTCAGTCGAATAGATATGATTGTAGACCACATCCATGACCACAGAAATTCCTGCCTCATGATAAGCCCGGATCATGGTTTTGAGCTCTTTCATGGTTTGTTTCGGATTGGATGGATCCGTTGAAAAGCTAGTTTCTGGTGCAGAATAATTCTGAACGTCGTAGCCCCAATTATAGGTCACCTGGCCTTCTTCGTCGTACTGTTTAAAGCGATCAGAGATGGGCTGCAGTTGCACGACATTAACCCCTAACTGACGAATATAATCAAAGGCAGTTGCATCACCATGGCTATTGACGGTTCCTTCTTGGCAAGCCCCCAGATAGGTCCCACGTAAAGACTCGTCCACACCTGAAGTCGGTGACTTGGTCAAATCTCGAAGGTGCATCTCATAAATCACTGCTTGACCAGGATTGTCCAAGCGCCAAGGAGTCGCATCAGCGCCTTTTTTAGGACCCCAATCAAACTGACGATCTGCCCTCGAAAGAATGGCAGAGCGCATCCCGTCCGCTGTCGTTGCAATACTATAAGGATCGCGCGTCACTTGAGTATGGTGTTCAAAATGCACACGATATTGATAGGCCATACCACTTAAATTTCCAAGAAAATCTAAAATCCAAACACCATGGGTATTCTCTGGGTGGTAGCTAGACTCTTGTTTGCCACGTGTCATTGGCATGCTCTTCCAAATAGGCGCATCCAAGTCTGTAGATTGATAGAGCAACAATTCAACTTTCTTGGCAGTAGGAGCCCATAGTTTAAAGCAATGCTCCCCTTCTTCCTCCCGATGACCGAGCCATCCTTGATACGCCCATTTAGCATCAAACTCTCTAGGGCGCATCGCCATATCGTAGGCATGAGGCTGACGATGGCTGTATGCATGACTCGTCAAAGCAGCTTGCAAAGAATAATAGACTGTATCGTCTCCATCGAGAATCCACACTTCTCGAACATGCCCTTCTGGTAAGAGTTCGATTTCAAAATCACGGGTCTTGGTGAGCCAATCCCCTTCTTTAACCAGGACATGGCCCCGGTTCAAGGCATCCTCACTCTCGTATACCAGATTTCCCTCTACTCCAAAATAATCCAACTTGGAGAAAGAGACTGATTTTCCTTCTACTTGATCCTGCCACTGCCACATATCATAGGCAAAATAATTTCCTTTTTGCTTATGAAAATGAAGCTTTACATGGTATTGTCGCATAACATTTTCCTATTTCCAATTTAATACCGAAGGAACCATTCCTCGTAAAACACGTACATGGCTCAACTATTTGTTTTTATTCTTCAGATGGGTGAACCAAAGCATCGTTGTTGATTTCATCAATATTTGCAAAGAATTCCAAGTGGTTATGGAAGACTTCCAATTCAACTGGAGTATCTCCTCCGTACTCCCCATCTAGATTGATGCGGAATGGTTGAGCATTTTTTCCTAACATTTCGATCGTCAACTTCTTGGTCTTGAGATATTCTACATTTTCATCGTGCACATGTTTGCCCCCATTAATGGCTTGAATCATCAAGGACAACATGTTAAAGAGCTTAGCAGTTTTTACGATAATCAAGGTAAAGTTCCCATCATCAAGCTTAGCATCTGGCGCGACACTTTCAAAACCAGCAATGGAGTTGGTAAGAGCCACAAAAATCATAGACGCTGGCCCTTCAAAGACACCATTGTCGTGCTCAATCCGCACCTTTCGAGCCTTGTTTCGTGGCAACATTTTAGCTGCTTCAGCCACATAGGCAAAGTAACCCAAGCGAGATTTAACACTGCTTGGAACACTGAAGGTCAATTCTGTCATGGTTCCTGCTGCAGCAATATTGATGAAATACTTGCTACCATAGGCACGACCAATATCCATCTGAATGGTTTGATTTTTTTCAATAATGCGAGCAGCCGCCACAGGATCTCCCATCGGGATCTTCAAGGCACGCGCATAGTCGTTGGTGGTACCGGTCGGGATGAAGGCCATCTGCGGACGATTTTCCAGACCTGCAACCCCATTGACCACTTCGTTAATCGTACCATCTCCACCAGCGGCAATGATTAAATCAAAGCCTGCTTTAGCGGCTCTTTCTGCTTCATTTTGGGCAGAAAATGGTTCTGGAGTCGTTTGATAAGCGCTGGTTTCATAGCCCACGTCTTCAAGTACGTCCAAGACTTCCGCAATATTTTTCTTGATAATTTCTTGCCCAGAGGTCGGATTATAAATTAAACGGGCTTTTTTGATTCGTTCTACCATAAAGATCCTCTACAAACTTTCAAGCCAGGCCTCATCTTCTACCTGGATTCCTAATTCTTGTGCTTTGGTTAACTTGCTACCAGCGTCACTACCTGCAACGACTAAATCTGTTTTTTTGGAAACCGATCCAGTTACCTTAGCGCCTAGACTTTCTAATTTCGCCTTGGCTTCTGAACGAGTGAGTCGTTCTAGCTTCCCAGTCAAAACAACTGTCATTCCTGATAGGGCCGCATCAGCAGCGACTTTCTCACCAAGATAAGCCATATTGACACCAGCTTCTTTAAGCTCTTGCAATAGGCGCTTGGATCCTTCTTGTGCAAAATAACGCTTGAGGCTTTCAGCCACGACCATACCGAGACTGTCAATGCTGGCAATCCGTTCTGGATCAGCTGTAGCCAATTGATCGAGGCCATGGAATTCTTGGAGCAAGATTTGACTAACCTTGCTACCGACATGGCGGATCCCCAAACCAAAGAGTAACTTCTCAGCTGAATTCTCTTTTGAAGCTTGAATGGCTTCATGGAGTTTTTCAGCAGATTTTTCTTTAAAGCCTTCTAAGGTCAATAGATCCTCTACGTTTAGGCGATAGATCCCTGCCACATCCTCTACTAACTGAGCTGCAAAGAGTTTCTCTACAACAGCTGGACCCAAGCCTGTGATATTCATAGCATCCCGGCTGGCAAAGTGGTTCAATCCTTCCTTAATCTGTGCTGGACAGAGTGGATTGATACAGCGAAGGGCCACCTCATCCTCGAAATGAAGCAACTCACTCTGGCAACTAGGACATTGAGTTGGAATGGCTAATGCTTGATCAGAGACTCGCTTATCTTTGGCAACACGCAAGACCGCAGGAATGATATCACCCGCCTTGTAGACAATGACGGTATCATCCTGATGAATGTCTTTTTCAGCAATATAGTCCACATTGTGCAAGGTTGCCCGACTAACAGTGGTTCCGGCTAGCTGGACTGGAGTTAGATTGGCAGTTGGGGTCACAACTCCGGTCCGTCCAACCGTCCAATCCACCGATAAGATTTTCGCTTCTTTTTCTTCAGCTGGAAACTTATAGG
The DNA here is from genome assembly GCF_001813295.1 of Streptococcus sp. HMSC072G04. Classification (GTDB taxonomy): domain Bacteria; phylum Bacillota; class Bacilli; order Lactobacillales; family Streptococcaceae; genus Streptococcus. The sequence goes on along the minus strand of NZ_KV812016.1, from coordinate 331,467 downwards.
CGACAGCCCATTTAGGAGCTTTTACGGTAAAGCCTAGTTCTTCTTGAACAGCTAGGTCATTGACCTTGATGACGATCCCATCGATATCGTAGGGAAGATCCTCTCGAAGCTGAGCTACTTTTTGGATGAAGTCCCAAATTTGCTCCATATCCTCAGCCAGCACTCGCTCTTGGTTCACGACAAAGCCTAAGCGGGCTAATTTCTCAAGCACGCCTTCCTGACTGCTTTGATCAGTTGGACTCACTTCTTGATACAAGAAGGTTGCGAGATTTCGCTTGGCCACGATTTTCGTATCCAATTGGCGAAGCGTTCCTGCAGCAGCATTTCGTGGATTAGCAAACTCTGGCTCGCCGTTTTCTTGACGGATCTGATTGACCCGATCAAAGGAAGCCCGTGGCATATAGCACTCGCCTCGAACTGTAATGTTCACTGGCTCTGGTAACACTAAAGGAATGTCCTTGACCCGCTTGAGGTTCTCTGTAATATCCTCACCGACAGAACCATCCCCACGTGTCGCCCCCGTTACGAGGACTCCATTTTCATAGGTGAGGGAAATGGACAAGCCATCGATTTTCAGCTCACATACATAGCTGATAGAAGGAAATTCCTTACGGACACGCTGATCAAAGGCTTCTAATTCTTCACGCGAAAAAGCATCCTGCAAACTATAAAGGGGATACTGGTGCTGGTATTTGGTAAAGCCTTTTAAAACCACCCCACCTACACGGTGAGTTGGACTCTCTGGTAAGATCTCATCAGGATGAGCGGTTTCTAGTTCCACCAACTCCCGATATAATTGATCATATTCACTATCTGAAACAGATGGAGCGTCTTTTGTGTAATACTCGTAAGCATATCGATTGAGTAATTCCACTAATTCTTTCATTCTGGTTTTCATGTTCTTATTTTATCATAAAATCTTAATTTAGCCTTGAATTTACTGCATTCTTAGCATTAAAAAAAGGAGCCAAAGCTCCCTTTTCTTATTTTGTAAAATCGATCCGTTTAGAAAGTTGATTGATCACAATCGCTCCAAAAATCAAGGATGCAAATTCACCCAATCCCATGGTCAACCAGTTATAGAAGAATGGTTGGCCTTGAAGGTAATAAAGTTCCAAGGCAATCGTAAACATGGAGATGGAAAAGAAAATCGCAAACAAGAAATGGTCCAAGCGAATAAGACCGTCAAACAAGAACTTGTTTTTGAATCGACCAAATAGAATGAGTCCAAGTCCTAAGAAGACAAAGGTTGAACCTCCACCGACAAAGACATCGATCCATCCAAAACTAAATAAGTTAGCAATCATACAACCAAGCGTCACCGCAATCAAGTACTTCTTATTGTAAAAAGCTAAGAAATTCATCATTTCCGAAACACGGAATTGATAGCCATAGTAGGCCATAGCGTTGAGAGGTGGGGTAATGGTCAATACGATATAAATCGCAGCAACAATGGCAATTTGTGCCATATCACGAGCAGTTAACTGTTTCATTTATTCTCCTTTAGCGGTTTTTCCGCGTGTAATATGCTTGGCGAAAGGATCTTAAGCACCAAGGGTTGAAGGTTTGATTTCTTCAACCTTTCAAGTATAGCATATTTTGAGGTTTTATGGTAGACTGAATTTATGAAAACACTAATTAAAAAATTTTTTGATAATGAGATTTTGTCCTATCTCTTTTTTGGAGTTGCCACAACCATTGTTTCCGTCGGAACCCGCCTCTTCATCTATCATGTGTCTCGTGATGAACGATTAGCGACCGCAATTGGAAACATTGCCGGGATCCTCTTTGCCTTTGCGACCAACGATACCATTGTCTTTAAGCAAGAAAGAAAGGGCTGGTTTCAGCGCTTGATCCGATTTGCAATTGCGCGCTCTGGGACCTTTATACTGGACATGGCCTTGACCGAAATCTTTGTCAAGCAGTTCCCAGGAATTATCGGGCAATTCGTCCACAATAACAAGAGCCAAATCAATCTGATTGAAACCCTCTTTGCACAAGTGGCCATTGTAGTCCTCAATTACGTATTTAGTAAACTCTTTGTCTTTAAAAATAAAAACAAGGCTTGAAACGATTGTTTCAGCCTTATTCTTTTAAACTTCTATACTTGCATGCTCTGCACTTAATTGATAGATGGTGCCTGCAACCCCAAAATAATCTTTGGCTAGATCTTTCAATTCCTGCATAGCTGTTTGTGCCCGTTTGGCCTGCTCCTCATTGATGGCTTCAATAACTAAAATAGCGTCCTTGGTATCTTCTGTTAACATAGTTCTTTGTGCCTCACGCCAATTCAAGCAACGGCAAACAGCTCCGTCTTGGTCGTAGTAGATAATCTCCCCTTCCAAAGCTGGAGCATCTTCTTCAGCACCTAATGGAAAGAAAGGTTCGCCTCCTTTCGCTTGTCCTAGAGAGAGTCCACCCACCAATTTATCCATATCTTCTCCCCCACAAGGAAGGGCATAAGCCATAGAAACACTATTGTAAAGATCCACCAAAGGATTAATCGGATAGAATTCACGTCCCTGATGAACCCGTTTTAAGAGCGCCTCGATGGAAGATCGGGCTCCTTTTTTTGTTTTAAACTTGCTAAAAGCCTGACGCCACTCTTGGACAAATTCACTCTGGGTATAGTTTTCTTCATCGATAAATTCCCATGCTCGCTTGGCACCCTTGTCCAACAATTCTTTGAAATAAGGATCCTTGGCTTCATCTACTGTATTATCAATACCATACAAGGACATCACTGTAATTCTAGCTGTTGGAAATAATTCCCAAAATGCTTGATCGACTGTCACTTTCATTGCTTTACCTCACTATAATTTCTTTTTTGACCTTTTTTGACTAGCTCCCAATCCAAGGTGATATTCTCACGAACTCGGATGAGATACTCCTCTAACTGTGCGACTTCTTCTTTGGAAAATCCTTTTAAGGCAGTTTTTTCAGAGTAAAGATGCTCCCCTAAAATGAAGGGGTAAATCTGCTTACCTTTTTCAGTTAATTCCCATTCCTTGATTTTAAGGTTTTCACCCCTTGGACGCTGCTGAATCAGTCCTCGTTCTTCTAGTTTTTTTACAGACCTTGCAACGGTGGATCGATCTACTTTCAAGACTTCAGAGAGTTCTTCCTGAATCATTCCAGGTTGCTCGGCAATTCGCACCAGGTAGAGGTATTGACCACGCGCCAGATCCAAATCTCGAAATTCAATATTTGCTATAGAATCCAGTGCTCTCGCAATGATGCCAATCTCGCGCAAAATACTCATCTCACTCCTCCTTTCCTATTGACAATAGCATAACACATTTTTGTTGCAAATGCAATAAAAATAGATAAGAAAAAAAGAGGCTGGGACAAAAGTCCTAGCCTCTCAATTATTTTTGGATTGTCGAGCAAGACGCAGTGGTTGAGTGGGCTCTACTACGCTGATTTCATCAGCTTTTACAGCCCTACTCAACTGTGCGGAGGTGGGACGACGAAATCGAATTCTAACGAATTACCGATTTCTGTCCCACTCTCCCTTATTCCGTTTTTTCTTTTTTTATCAAGCGTAACCGACGCTTTAATTTTTGTGAAACTTCTCTATGCCGAAAGTCCACTTCTTCTGATTTTAACTTAGAGACAATTTCTCCACTGCGCGTTTGGAACTTTGCTTCTCTAGCAAATTGGATACTGGCGTTTAAAATACAACCAATAATCATGATTTTTGCCACCAAGATAAACCAGAACATGATGACCGCTAGGACGACCGAACCGAAGAAACGAGCATCTAAGAAATGACTCACATAACGATCCACATATTTCCAAAAGATATTCAAGATCGCATACAGGACAGCAACAACAAAGGTCGCCCCTGGCAATACATATCTAAATTTCGGAATTTTGACATTTGGAAGGGTGTAATAGAGCAAGACCAGACTAACAAAAAGCAAGAGATAGATGGTCGGCTCTGTCAAATTCAGTAAGCGCACATAAATCGTCCGATCAAATGAAAAGGTCCGATAGAGATAGCGAACGATCATTTTCCCAAACATGGAAAGGATGAGCGAGAGTCCAAACAAGCCCTGCAAGGCAAAACTGATCAGGAAGCTAAAGAGTCGCCCCCAGATAATACCACGCTCTTTTTCCACCCCATAACTCTTGTTATAGGCTTTTTGGAGGTAGGCAATGCTCTGAGAGAAGATCCACAAAGCAGAAATAATCGAGAAACTCAGTAAGCCTGTCGAAGGTTTGGTCAAGACACTCGAAATCATCTGTGCCACTATTCGATATAAGGAGGCTGGCAAAATTTTTTGTAAGCTTAATAGAATCTGAGTGGGACGAATATGAAAGTAGGGTAAAATATTGGCTGCAATCAGCATCAAAGGGAAAATGGAGATCAGCAAATAATAAGCCACCGCAATGCTGGTGATATCAGACTCTGCACTTTGATAAAACCGCACGAAGCCCTTTATAAATGGCTGTTCCAGTACTTTTTGTAGGACCTTTTTCATTCGTCACCTCCCCATTTTACTAAAAAAGAGCAAAGAGCGAAACCAGACACTAGCCTTCAGCTCCATTCTTTCCTCTCTATTTTTTAGTATGTTCCTTCTTCACCTTGACTAGTCAAGATCACTGGACCATCTTTTGTAATCACAAATTGATGCTCGTATTGACAAGAAAGTCCACCGTCGAGGGTCTTATGGGCCCAACCAGTTTCCATATCTGTATCAATCTCCCAAGTACCGGTATTGATCATTGGCTCAATAGTCAAGACCATCCCTTCACGTAAGCGAAGACCGCGTCCAGCACGACCATAATGTGGGACCATTGGTTCTTCATGCATGGTAGGCCCGACACCGTGTCCGACCAAGTCACGCACAACGCCATAGCCCTTGCTTTCCGCATACTCTTGAATCGCTGCGCCAATATCTCCCAAGCGATTACCTACGACCGCTTTTTCAATTCCCTTATAGAGACATTCTTTGGTCACGTCCATCAAATCTTTGACTTCTTGCGAAACATTTCCCACCGCATAAGCCCAGCAAGAGTCCGCCAAGCCACCACTATAAGACTCAGTGTATTTCTTCACTTGGGCTACATTATCAAAATCTAATTTCGATACATCCAAAACAGATTTATCAAGCGGTTCTGACAAGACCATGTCTACCTTGAGGAGATCACCATCTTTGAGAATGACATGACGTGGAAAAGCATGGGCTACTTCGTCATTCAAACCACAGCAAGTCGCATAAGGATAATCCATGAGACTGCCTTCTACACCGATCTGAAGCGGCAAGACATTGGCTTCTTTACAGCGACGACGGACATATTCTTCTACTTCCCAAAGGTCAAGCCCTGGCTTGATCAAGTCACGCAATCCAATATGGATGCTGGCAAGGAAATCTCCCGCACGATCCATGGCTTCAATTTCACGTTGTGATTTTAATGTAATCATTGTCTCCTCATTTCTTTTTGTTTAATTAATCTTAATCGTAATGGTTGCTTTCGCGACTAGCTGCAGATCTAAATACAAGCTAAAATCAACCAAGGCCGAACGTCTAGTTCGCCGAACAAGTTGGGGTTCAATGCGGATCACATCATCCACCTGTACAGCCTGTAAAAAATTGATGATCAACTGTTCGACAATCAAGCTACGCCCACTGTGTTGCATCATTTTGCGAATAACCTTCATCAGCACTTCGATCATGACCCCATTGGCCAAAACACCGCTTTTCTCCAGCATACTTGGCTCCACTGTGAATTGGTAATGGTCGTTCTCTGTCTGAATCTTTTGTCCGATTTGCTCACTAAAAGTTGGTAAGCTTGAAAACTGTACCTTGCTGATCCGATCCATCACATCTCGACGTGTAATAACACCCAGCAAGGTCTGATTATTGCGAATAACAGGAATCATCTCATAATCTTCAGCAATCATCCGTTGGCTAATCGTCGCAATGCTAGTAGACAATTTAGTGGTAAAGATCGTCCGTGACATCACCTTATCAAGGGTCGTCTGAGGCGCCTTATCTCCAGCATCTCTCATGGTCACGACGCCCACCACCATCTGGTGCTGATTGACAACTGGAAAGCGACTAAAGCGATTTTTTCGAACCAAATCCAGATAGTCTCTTACCGTATCAGTCTCTGAAAGATAACCATATTCATGGAAGGGCCGATAGACCTGTTCTACTGTCAAGATATCCGTCTTGATCTGCATGTTAGACAAAGCCTTATTGATCATGGTAGCGACGGTATAGGTATCGTGTGAAGTTCGTATGACTGGGATTTTTACCTGATTAGCCAGATCAATCACATCCTCACTGACCTCAAAGCCACCTGTCACTAAGACCGCATTGTCATGCTTAAGAGCCAATCGTTGGATGCTAGTGCGGTCTCCCACGATCAAAAGGCCTCCTTCAGACACATAGTCTAGGACGTGCTTCTCCGTCATAGCACCGATATAAAATTTATTAAATTCTTTTTCGAGACCTTCCTCACCTGCTAATATTTCAGATCCAGTGATTTCTAAAATTTCCCGATAAGTCAAGTGCTCTAGTACTGCCTTTTGCGATTTGACACGAATGGTCCCACTTCTAGGACGCGTTTCGACAAATCCTTGATTTTCAGCTTCTTTAATGGCACGATAGGCCGTCCCATCACTAACATTCAGAAAATTGGAGATACTGCGGACACTGACCCGTTTCCCAATTGGTAATTTTTCGAGATAGTCTAAAATCTCTTGGTGTTTACTCATAGAAGTCCCCTCTACCTAGGCGGAAATCATAATAATCGCGCATTTTACGCGTATAGCGGTCACTCCCTTTGAATTGACGAAAGAGACGAAATCCAGCCTTTAAAGCGACCTTTTGACTCCCTATATTTTCAACATGGGTGACAATCTTAAGTTCCTTTAGTTGAAATTTCTCAAACGATAAATTGACCAGTTCTTTGACTGCTTCTGTCATCAGGCCCTTTCCCCAAAAATCTTTACGTAAAAAGTAACCTAATTCAGCCTCACTCTTGATTTCATCCAACTTTTCAAACTTGATGGAGCCGATCATCCGATTGGTTTCCTTATCACAGATCGCCCAAACCCCCAAAGGATTTTTCATGAAATAGTTGGCTAGTACATATTGAGTTTCAGCAAGATCAGCTTGTGCAGGAAAGATAAATTGTAGGTTATCAGGATTCGAAGCAATCTTATAAAAATCTTCCGCATCCTCAAAGAGAAAAGGTCGTAAGTACAACCTTTGTGTTTCAATCAGTGAATAGGCAGCTAAGTGCGTCCAAATATTCATTTCAAACTCCAATGTTCATGTATCCAGGCACCACTACCAGATCTCAGATTCAATCACTACTCTTCGATCAACTGGATATCTGCTCCAAGTTGGGTCAATTTATGAATAATATCTGAATACCCGCGAAGGATGTATTCCACATTTGTAATTTCTGTTGTTCCAGAAGCCATGAGACCTGCGATCACTAAAGCCGCACCAGCTCGAAGATCTGTCGCTTTCACACTTGATCCCGTCAATTGATTTGGCCCTTCATAGATAATGTGGTCGTTCAAAGTCAAGATAGTAGCCCCCATTTTAGCCAATTCTGGCACATGGTTAACCCGTTTTTCATAAATCGTATCAACGATTCGCCCACGTCCTGCAGCCGTTAAGAGCAAAGGTGTGATCGGTTGTTGCAAATCAGTCGCAAAACCAGGATAAGGAGACGTTTTGATCTGGATGGCCTTCAAGTCCGTCTGCTTTTCTACAAAGATGCTATCTTCAGAAATGGTCATGCGCACACCCATTTCCTCTAATTTGGCAATATAGCTCTCTAAATGCTCGTACAGGACATTATTGATCTGGATACCTTCCCCAATAGCAGCTGCAAGAGCAATATAGGTTCCTGCTTCGATGCGATCCGGAATTACTTGATGTCTAGTCCCATGCAAATGCGGAACACCATCAATGATAATAATATCTGTCCCTGCTCCACGAATATGAGCTCCCATGTTGTTGAGCAAGGTCACCACATCGATAATTTCAGGTTCCCGCGCAGCATTTTCGATCACTGTCCGACCTTTAGCTTTGACCGCTGCCAAAATCGTATTAATCGTTGCACCGACACTAACAGTATCCATATAGATGTTAGCTCCTTGAAGAGGCTTGCCATCTGTCGCAAGTTTCATACTAGAGCCATCCATAGTCATAGCGGCTCCCATCGCTTCAAAGGCCTTCAAATGCAAATCAATTGGACGTGGGCCGAGATCGCATCCTCCAGGGAGTCCAACAGTTGCCTGACCATAGCGCCCTAACAAACTGCCATAGAAATAATAGGAAGCTCGTAAGCTATTGATTTTCCCAAATGGCATGGGCATATCCTTCACCCCACGTGGATCAATGATCAAACTGTCTTCTTTGCGTTCGATCTTAGCGCCCATGATGGTCATGATTTCAATCAGACTTGCAACATCTGAGATATCCGGTACCCCATCGAGGGTCACGATATCGTCCGCCAGAATGGTTGCAGGAATCAGGGCCACTACACTATTTTTTGCACCACTAATGGTCACCTCTCCTTTTAGAGGGCGACCTCCATTTATTACAATTTTTTTCATCTTAATAATTATTAGCTCTTTCAAGTCTTTTTCCTTTTACTATCGTTTTTTCAACGGAAATAAAAGGGACAATGTATTTAAAATACTCTAACTATTATACCACAGATCGACCTATTTTTCCATCTGTAGGAATTTTCAAAACGAAAAAAAGCTAGGATCATCTTGACCCTAACTTTTCCATTTCAACTAATTATTTTACAGCTTCTTTCAAGGCTTCTACCTTATCCAAACGTTCCCATGGAAGGTCGATATCCGTCCGTCCCATATGGCCATAAGCCGCTGTTTGACGGTAGATTGGACGTTTCAAATCCAACATTTGAATAATCCCTGCAGGACGAAGGTCAAAGATTTGACGCGCTGCAGCTTCTAATTTGCTTTCAGCGACTGTTCCAGTACCGAAGGTATCAATACGAACAGAAACAGGTTGAGCTACCCCAATCGCATAAGCTAATTGCACTTCTGCTTTCTTAGCAAGACCTGCCGCTACGATGTTTTTGGCAATGTAACGAGCTGCATAAGAAGCCGAACGGTCTACCTTAGTCGCATCCTTACCAGAGAAGGCACCACCACCGTGACGTGAGTAACCACCATAAGTATCCACGATGATCTTACGACCAGTCAAACCTGAGTCCCCTTGAGGTCCACCGATAACAAAGCGTCCTGTTGGGTTGATGAAGAATTTGGTCTCAGCATCTAGATAAGAAGCTGGAATCACTTCTTTGATGACCTTGTTAATCACATCTTCGTGGATTTGTTCATTGCTGACATCTGGATCATGTTGAGTTGAAATAACAACTGTATCCACGCGCACAGGGCGGTCGTTTTCATCATACTCAACAGTGACTTGTGATTTTGCATCTGGACGAAGATAGCTAATTTCACCAGACTTACGAAGTTCAGCCAAACGACGAACCAACTTGTGACTGAGTGAGATTGGCAATGGCATGAGTTCTTCAGTTTCATCCACTGCGAAACCAAACATAAGACCTTGGTCTCCTGCTCCGATCAAATCGAGTGGGTCTTGATCCGCATTTCCACGAACTTCCAAGGCTTCATTAACCCCTTGGGCAATATCAGGAGATTGTTCCACCAAAGATGGGTGTACTCCTACCGTCTCAGCTGAGAATCCGTATTCCGTATTGGTATAACCAATCTCTGCAATCGTATCACGAACCACACGGTTAATATCCACATAAGCAGTCGTTGAAATCTCACCGAAAACATGCACTGAACCAGTATAAACAGCTGTTTCAGCAGCAACGTGTGCTTCTGGATCTTGCTCTAAAATAGCATCTAAAATAGCATCTGAAATTTGGTCTGCAATCTTATCTGGATGCCCCTCAGATACTGATTCAGACGTGAAAAGTTTACGTTCTGACATAAAAATGTCCCCCCTTAAAATAAATATTCGTTATAGAGTTACAAAGCACTGATAGAAAGACTATCACCTTATCGGGACCATATAACACTTCATTATAACACATTTCAACTATAATAGACTATGTTTTAAAAAAGGAGTTGATATAGTTTCAATCTATATCACTCCTGAAAGTAGCAGACATATTTCTTTACTAGCAATAAAAATATGAATAGGAAAACAGGTTGTAGTACAAATTCCTTCCAATTCGATAACTAAATTCAAGAAGATTAAGGCTGTCCTTTCTCTTCTACTTACCCAGAAGAATTGAAAATATACCTATCCCCTCATTACAGTATCCATCAGTCTTCACTTCAAAAAAAGTACAAACTAGACCAGTTCTGTCTCTGCAATTGCCTGTTTCACCTCTTCAATCGGTAAATGCATCAGTTCTACTTCTTTTTCACGGTAGAGATACTCGGCATATTCATCAATTCGATACTGATGAATGTATACCACCCGCTTGCAACCAACTTGGAGTAACTGCTTGGTACAATTGAGACAAGGAAAATGCGTCACATAAGCTGTAAACCCTTTTGGAATTCCACGTTCAGCACCTTGCAAAATAGCATTGACTTCTGCATGAATCGTCCGGACACAATGCCCCTCGACCATTAGACAGCCATCCTCTAGACAATGATCTGTCCCAGAAACGGACCCATTATAACCCGTTGCAATGACCTTATTATCCTTAACCAGTACAGCCCCAACCTTAGCGCGATTACAAGTTGCCCGATTTGAAATTAGTAAGGCCTGTGCTGCAAAATACTCATCCCATGCTAGTCGATTGTGTGTCACCTTTAGGTCCTCCATCTAATATGATTTCTCCTATAATTGATTTCATTATAGCATGAAATCAGCAAGAAAAAAAGACTGAGAAAATCTTCCCAGTCTTATAAAAATTATTTACCAAGTTTTGCTTTAGCTGCATCTGCAAGAGCTGTGAAAGCTGCTGCATCGTTAACAGCCAAGTCAGCAAGCATTTTACGGTTAACTTCGATCTCAGCCAATTTCAAACCATGCATCAATTGTGAGTATGAAAGTCCGTTCAAACGAGCTGCCGCATTGATACGTGTGATCCACAATTTACGGAAGTCACGTTTCTTTTGACGACGGTCACGGTATGCATAGTAGTAAGAGTTCATTACTTGTTCTTTTGCAGTACGGAACAAGATATGTTTAGCTCCATAGTAACCTTTAGCTAATTTAAGAATACGTTTACGACGTTTGCGTGATACAACGCCACCTTTAACACGTGCCATTTATATTTCCTCCAATATTTCCTAGAATTCTTTACTTACGAATACGCGATTATTTCAAGCGAGTAAGCATTGCTTTGATACGTTTGAAATCTCCTGCATGCACCATAGATGCTTTACGAAGATGACGACGTTGTTTCTTAGTTTTTCCGTGGAAACGGTGAGAAGTGTAAGCACGGAAACGTTTAAGTCCACCAGAACCTGTACGTTTGAAACGTTTAGCTGATGCGCGGTGTGTTTTTTGTTTTGGCATGATATTTTCTCCTTTTTTTAACTTTCTGACAGATTATTTCTTGTCAGTTGCTGGCGCCAATTGCATGAACATTTGACGTCCATCCATCTTAGCACGTTGTTCGATGATCGCCACATCTTGTGTCGCTTCAGCGAAGTCGGCTAAAACTTTAGCACCAATCTCTTTGTGGGTAATCATCCGACCCTTAAAGCGAATGGATACCTTCACTTTATTTCCTTTTTCAAGGAATTTGCGAGCATTGCGAAGTTTCGTATCGAAATCACCCTTGTCAATCACTGGGCTCAAACGAACTTCTTTCACGGTCACAACGCTTTGTTTTTTGCGTTGTTCTTTTTGCTTCTTCTGATACTCAAATTTGAACTTACCGTAGTCCATAATTTTCGCAACAGGAGGTTTAGCTTGAGGTTGAATGAGAACCAAGTCAACATTAGCGTCGTCCGCAAGTGCTTGCGCTTCGCTAAGTGGTTTGATACCCAATTGCTCACCTTCAAGACCGATTAAGCGAACTTCACGTACACGAATTTCATCATTGATGAATAAGTCTTGCTTTGCTATGGTTTTCACCTCTTTTTTATTATTCGAGAAAAACAAAGAACGGACCTGCAAAACAGGCCCGAACTACATGATGTATTTCATTACTGAAACTTGATCCGTAGGGGCCAGGCAACTTGCGTCACAAGGCGAGAAGTTCTCACTTCTGCTTTTCTCAACTTTTATATGATATCAAGTTTTTTATTCTTTGTCAAGAAGTTTTTTTGCTTTTTCTTCAATAAATGCAACAACGTCTGCAATTCCAACACCCGTCGTATCAAAATGAATGGCATCAGCTGCAGGTTTCAAAGGAGAAACGGCACGGTGGCTGTCCTTATAGTCCCGCTCAGCGATTTCTTTTTTCAACAATTCAAGATCCGCTGTGATGCCCTTTTCAACATTTTCCTTATAACGACGTTCTGCCCGCTCCTCAACAGAAGCGACCAAAAAGATCTTCAACTCTGCATGTGGAAGAACGACGGTCCCAATATCACGACCATCCATGACGATGCCCCCCTCTGCTGCAATTGCTTGCTGTAGAGTGACAAGTTTTTCACGAACTGGCGCAAGTGCTGCAACCCATGAAACATTGTTGGTCACTTGGTTATCGCGAATCGGGTGAGTAATATCTACGTCTGCTACAAAGACAAGCTGCTCTCCTTCTTCCGAACGACCGAAGCTAATTGGATACTGATCTAAAAGGTCTAAGAGGTCATCAACCTGTTCAGCTGTTAAATTATTTTGCAAAGCTAGGTAAGTCGCCGCACGGTACATAGCTCCTGTATCCAAATAGGTATAACCCAGATCCTTAGCAATAATTTTTGCAACCGTAGACTTTCCACTAGAAGCGGGGCCATCAATAGCAATTTGAATTTGTTTCATTCTCTACTCCTACTGAATCTTAACAACATCACCAGGATTGGCGTACCAAGATCCTGTAGACATGTGGGATGGATTTAACTGTTCCAATTGGGCAATGGAAATACCAGCACGCGCAGCGATCGCTGCTTCCCCTTCACCTGCTTGAACAGTGATCGTGCCTTCTTCAGAGTTCTCATCTTTTGAACTATCTTTAGTAGCTGCTTGGTCCGTCTGTGCTACAGGAGCTGATGATGTCTGTTCAACCTTAGTCTCTCCATTGTAGAAACCAGCCATTTGTTTTGATTTGTCGCTCCCTCCGGTAGAAAGGAAAATCAACAAACACACCATAGCCACAACCACCACAAAGAAAATAATCGCCAAAATCGTTAAGAGACGATCAGCCTTCACTCCATTTAATTTACTCGTTCTTTTCAATGTTTCTTCTCCATCATCGTAAATGTCTTCTTCCCATGGTTCTTTTGCCATGACTTCCTCCTTGTTTTTTCTCGTAAAAATCATTACAATAGAAGTATGAAAGTTACGTTAATTCCAGATCGTTGCATCGCTTGCGGTCTCTGTCAAACCTACTCTGAGTTGTTCGATTACCATGATAATGGTATCGTCAAATTTCCCGAAGAGGACGATCTCCTCGAAAAAGAAGTCCCTGTCACAAACGATGTTCTCGAGGCTATCAGAGAATGCCCCACTCATGCTCTCTTAAAAGATTAAGAGGGCTTTTTATTTGTTTGCATAATACATCTCATAGTAGTCCACATGAATAAAGTTATCTGTCAAAACTACTTCCCCCTTAAAATAGGGATTTAAGGCAAGTGCATTGATAAAGTATTTTTTCGGCCATTTGCGCATACAGAATGTCCGACTACGCGAACCATCATTAAAGACGAGTTTGATGGACTTCTTATTCACTTCTACTTTCTCAATGGAAGTGATCTTCACTTTAATTGGGGTAAAAGGATTGGCTGTAATAATCCGTAAAATCCCATCATCATAAATAGTAAAGTAACGATGGACCCCAATCGCGAGCAAGACCATAAATAAAAAGAACGAAAACAAAACTAGCGTTGGCACACTAGAGCTCTCATACATCAAGGCCAGTCCAATAAAGACCGGAATCACTGCAATGGACCAATAAGTCACAAGAATAGATAAGTCCGGTTGCCAATGATAATGGACCTTTCCAAATATCTTAATCATGAGCGTACCCCCATCTAATAGTTTAGCATAAAAAACAAAAAAAAGGGAGCCAGACAGCCAAAATCACAAAGATTTTTACCTGCTAGCACTCCTTTTAATTGGATTTATCAGTTGGGACTTTAAAGAAGTCTTTAGAAAGGTAACCTTTCCCACTAATCAGGTCGTATTCAACCATTTTCAAATCCTCTGCAATTTCTTGTGCTTCTCCTTCTAAGGCCTTTTTATCGACACTTGCTTTTTTCAGCACTTCTGTCAACAAAGCATAGTAAGGCGAAACTTTTGAATTGGTCTGTTCAAAGACCATAGCAGAGAAATCACTTGAATTGACCAAAGGATAATTCAATTTGGGTGCATCAAAATTACTCCAAATAAAGTAGTCTGTCTGATACTGACTCTCTGGATTATTCTTAAAGGCCGACTCAGGATAAAGACCTGGCAAGTGATCCCCATAAAACACCACTGTAATCTTCTTATCTATTTTAGAAAGACTTTCCAAGAAGGATTGGGTGGCAGTGTCGGTGAAGGTTAAAAGACGTGAATAATTTGTTAACTTTGTATTTTCATCATCCGAAAATCCTTTGGCTGTTGCTGTTAAGTCTGAAGGTTCTCCTGCTATAAATGGGGAGTGATTTTGAATTGTAATGACAGAAAAGAACTGATTCTTTTTAGCATCCATCTCTTTCAACACTACCTTATACGTAGATTCATCACTTATATGCACTTCTTGATAACCTAAATCATAATTCTTTTTATCATCAATACTTATAAATTTATTGAATTTCAATCTATTGTAAATTACATTTCTAGAATAATTAATTGGAGATTCGAAATGAATAACTTCTTTATTATTAAATGAATCACTGACTGATATTAGTCTTCTCATTTTAGGAGCAACCTCTGAGTATAATACAGAAACTGTAGGATTGATATTATAAAAAGGTAACCCCGTCAATGTTTGAAACTCCATATTTGCAGTTCCACCACCATAACCATCCGATTGCATTAATCCACTTGTAACTTTGGTCTTAATTTCTTGAATTTTTGGTATAGGGTTTCTAGATAAATTTACTCCCTCTATTCTTGCTGGGTCAGCAAAACTCTCGCTTAAAACATAAACAATCGTTTGATTTTCAATTGACTCATTTCTATTTTTATTGATTTCAAAAGCTACTTGATCATATTTCTTCTCAATTTCCTTAATTTTATCCTTACTGTAACCTTTTGGTTGTATGATTGGATCTGTTGTTATCTGATTCAACCATACATATGACAACGATCGATATCTAGCGTTTATGGAATTTCCTAACCATTTAGTATCTTGGAAATTATTTAACAAGGTAATAATCGGAACATCATCAATAATTTTTCCATTATCTTTTCTTTTAAAAATAGAATAAACATTAATGGACAATAAGAGCATAAGTCCTAATAAAACAAATCTTAAGATCGTTGCACGAATAATTCTACCTGGATAAATATATCTCCGTCCTATTATATAGATAAACGTAAAAATAACTAAGGAAATACTCACAGTCACTAAAACCGAAGTATCTACAAAACTAAATAAAACAGAAGGTTGAAGTACCCAGACCAAATCACTTGGCAAAATTGGTTCCGCACGCATACCATATTTTATAGCATTAGAAACAATAAACAGAACCCCACCAAATAAAATCAATATTGTCGTAAATAAATATCTATTAAAGATTATATATAGGAAAATAAACAGATAAGATAAACATAATATCTGAAATATTACACCTCCAGGAAATATTGAGTATCCAACCAAAGGTTCCCCATGACCTAGACCCAATTGTATTCCTGCATTAAATAATATCGCAAGACTAATACTTGTAAATATAGCTAGCGAAAAACTAGATCTATTTTTTACTATGTCCACTTGTCCTTTGACAAAAAGCAGGCCAACTAAAGACAGGAAAATACTTAAGAGTAGCAAATAAAATTCTAAAATCCAAAATTGGCTCAAGGAATACTTTCCTGCTCCTAATTTCTCAAAATTTCCAGATACATACCATGATGTACGATACAAAAAAGAAAGAATTTTAGAATCAGTAAAAATGAACGAACAAACTACGCTAGAATGTAAGACATATTCGAACATTTTCCCAATAGGTTCTAATTTTTTTCTATTCGCTTTATTATCATATGATTTTCTGATCTGACCCAAAACATAAGAAATCACTAACAATGATAAAATAAATACTAGAGAATTAAATTGCCAAAAATTATTTTTTTCAAAATGATCAATCTTATAACTAGGATTATTAATATTAAGCGAAATATCAATCGAGTATGATAGTATTAAATAGATTACGTATGAAACTAAAATTTTAAGGAAAAAAATCCATTTTAAAGCGTATTGTGAAATTAGTAAAACCAGAATTAGGAAGGCAATTCCAAACCAAATACCAAACTGATTAACTAAGAATAATACAGATCCTGTCGATTTGATCTCTTTAGAAATCAAATTTTGTGTTAAGAAAGTATTGCTTATAAAAAATAAAAGAAAGAGAGATATACAGTACTTTTGTGTTCTTGTTATTTTATTATAAATTTTAAAAAGAAAATCTCTAAAATCTAATTTCCTCTTTCTCTTCATTTTTTATCCTTCCTAAAAAATTTTTATCCCTGCAATTGAGTGTATATTCCGATACTAATTGTTAAAATATTTAAATATACTAACATATATTGCAAACTACATTCAAAATTCGAATCTTCATTCTGAATGGTCATATCTAAAAAACCAAATAATTTTCTAAACCATGATCCACAAAAAAGTGGCAAAAACATCAGAATAAAATAATAATAACGACCTTGTACACCACCTACAGTAATATCACCTTTGTGGTATACCCTCGGATCTCCTGAAATAGCAATTACTATTAATGAAGCAATACCTGCAAGTAAAAGAAGACAGTAATATTTAAAAAATGTTGGCATTTCAATTTTATTTTTTAATGCAATTACAAACATAGCGAAAAAGAAAATAACTATCGAAATTGCAATTAAAAACGGAGACGATTCTGAAACATATTTCAATGGTTCAGAAACAAAGTCATGAATAATACCGTATGGTGCTAAAAGTAAAGTTCTAATTAATGGTAATGGATGTGTTACAAAATATAATAGTCCTGGGCCTTTGCCTGACAAAGCGTTGTCTGAAGCAAACAATTTAATGATTCCAACGTATGTAAAGGAAATTAATAAATTTAAACCAAACAAGATTGAACTGAATTTTCTTACTGATTTATCCTGATAATACTTATTTGGCAATATTGAAAATAGACTTCCAATTAATACAAACGGAAATTTTGCAAATGAAAATAGAAATGTGGAAAATTGAAATGCAATAGTATATTTTTTATCAACTTTATTTTCACCAGATAGTATATTTGTCAATAAAGCAAGACTAATTAAAGTTGCTCCAAAATATAAATAATCATAATGATAACCTGCTATGATGTACAATACTGCAGGGAATGTAGAAAATAAATATATCGCTTCTCTATAAACTTTGCTGATTTTTAATGCAATAAATACTAGAATGGCATATGCTATTACTTCGAAGATTCTTCCCAAATAATAGGAAACAAACACTTTTTTAGATATTAATCTACCTATATTCCATCCAATTGCACTAGGAATGAAGGCTGGATTATCAAATCCAACTCTTACTCCTTTAATTTTACTTTCCTTATGCTCAACATTAAACCAATAATTTTTATCTTTTTTACTAGGATTTCTTAGTGCATCATATTTAAAAACTGAATTATAATCTTCCAATTTCTCATTGGAATATTTAAAAATAGGACTATCAGAAATACTAATTACGTTTGGTAAATGAGACTCTTCATCTAATCCATATTGGACTGGTTTCACTACTGAAATTACACTACCGAAAATAATTATCAGAAAAAAAGCATTAATTGGCAATTTCTTTTTGTCTTTTGGATCAAAAAGAATAAAATATATCACGATACTAATAATTAATAGTATAATTTTAAGATTGATAGTAAATTGAAATAAACTAGCCAAAAACACCCTTGAAAATAATACTAAAAATATAGCGATTAAAATATTTCTAATTTTAGTCTTATCAATAACTCCCATATAATTTACTCTACTTTCTTTTTATCATTCTTTTTAGTATATATTTCACAGCTCTTGCAGGACCGATTACGATATACTTCAAGGCTCCTTTGATCCCCCCAATTTGATTAAAGTCTACAAAGGTATGGGGTTGAAGATCTTCGCGATTGTTCAACTGCTTATTATCGATAAATGGTGTCAGAACATGTGGGTTTTGAGAGATCCTAAAGTCATATTTTTGATCCCAGGCAATATAGATCAACAAACGTTCGATCGCATGCAATATCGAATTTTGAGGAAGAGGTTCTGCTGGAACATCCGCTGCTGTCAAATTCAAATCAAAGAGTGGTTTCAAAGCATCGTATTTAAACCAAATAAAGGTCCCATAACTCATGACAAAGGTATTGAGATTTTTGAAATCAATTGTCTTGGTCGCTCCCATCAGTTGCCAGAGCTTGTTCATCTCTGGAGAAATAAGAGCTTCATTCCAGGCAACCACTATTCGATTGTAACGGAAGAAGGTTGGAATATCTGCGATTGTGATTCCGACTTTTGGATTGGCTTCCATATTGGCTAGGATTTGATCAGCCGGTTTGACCAACATCTCGATCAATTCTTTGCGCCAAGATTCACCCGCCCAGAAATCTGCTTCTTTGGATTTCTTGGTATGGAAATGGCCAACATAATCGTATTTTGAGAGTTGCTCTTTTAAGAGCAGCATTGGTAACACATCTCGTCCAATATTTCCAGTCACCACAACCGTCGCATCTTGTGCCCGATTAGAAAGGATTTGTTCAATAGCCTGCTTCTTCTCTTCTGCATCTGTCGTGATCCATAAGTCATAATCAAAATGAAAGTCTCGAAAAGCATCTAGAAATTCTTCCAAGAGATCCACATAAAAGACATGAAGATGAACCGCAACTTTTTTACCGAACTCTCCAGCTAATTCCTGGTTTTTCAAGTACTTACGAGACAAGAGATAAGGATAATCCGGACGATCAATCATAGACATGTGGTTGAGAATCAAGTCTAACGGATAGTTCGAAACACGCTCCAACTCATCAAAAATATAAGGCATAATCCCTTCGTTATTTGCAATGGTTTTGACTTTGATGAAAGGAACCTTATGATTGAGAATCGCTGTAGGATTATAGTAAGAAAAGTCTGGATAGAGCATCCCTGTGGTGTCTTCATGAATGGTATCAAAGACCGTCTTATAGCGAAAACCAGCATCCAAGAAATTCGTTGTGACCTTGGTTTCATAGTTATCAATCACATCTTGAACATTGGTGAAGTCCTGAACACCTTGCCAAAATTCATGGAAAGCACTTGATGTCAGCACCTGTTTTTTAAAGCTAAGATAATAACTCTGAATATGCTCGTTAAAATCCTTGTCTTTCCGGTAATTGGTCATTCCCCAGAAATCCACTTCATTATCCTGTTCGAACTGCTGGTAAATTGGTTCTAAATCCCAAAGAGGTCCAAAGCAGGTGTCATTCATGAGGGTGACAGAATCAAAATGAGCCAGTTGGTCAAAGCCAACTGTCTTCATTCCATCCCGCCAAGCCGCAAAGTCAAAGCCACTATTTTGGCGCTCAAGAATATCATCCACCAACTGTTGAGAGGACAAATGATCCTTCACACCTTCTGGTAGCTGACTATTGGAGATAAAGACCACCCGTGAGTACAGGGGACGAATGTTTTCTAATTGGTAGAGTACATGCCCACTAATAAAATTAAACTTATTGTAGTGAACATATAAAAGTAAACGTTGCATTTTATTTCCTTATTCTTAAGAATTTCAAGATCTTTGTTGGAATGGTCCAACGACGTGAATGAATGACTGTATTATATGCTTCTTTCGTAGCTTGTAACTCTGCCTCAAGATTTTTCAAACTATTTTGACAATCTAACATTTCGGCGGCAAAAACTTTTCCAATATAATCCGGTGCAGAGGGATTATCTATAGAAATCATTCTATAGCTCAGTTGATACACACCTTCTTCTTCAACTTCATAAATCAATTGAGGATCTGGTTCACTAAAAAGAAACAAATTATCTGTAACGATACCATTACTATAAACTGGCGAGCAAACATTTCCGTTAGAATCTCTCAATTCAACATCAGAGTAATAACTTGGACTTTCAGACAGATCAACTCGGATAACAGAAGTTCCCTTCGGAATTTCGATTGAAAAACTATCTTCTTTTTTAAGTAACGTAGTCATGGTACGATCTTCTGAATAAGTATTATCCTCATCCCCAAAATATATCGTAACAGACTCCATTCCAATGTGTGAAAGAGAATCCATTGGTTTGGAAAGACGGATCTCATAAGTATTATTACGATCTAAAAGGATCTTCGTCATCTCTTTAAAATCGGCATTTGGATATTTATCAAGATACTCAAGTTGCGTTTGCAATAACTTATGAAATCGGCGTTCTAGTTTTCTGAAATCAGTTGGACGAGAATCCGATCCTTGATTAATGGTATAAGCAACTGTCGCTTCATCCAGATATGCTAAAGAAGTCCGTTGAAAGAGCTCCAATTGGAGGTTGAAAGTATCATCTGATGTCGTTAAGTCTAACTCTTGATTAACTTCTAACATCAGATCTCTATCAACTAGCCATGTAGAGGCCATGGTAAAGCCTCTTGTTGCAAGCATCTTTTCATAGGTATCCGCTAACGGAATCGTGTGATTAGCAAAGCCAGCCTTAGAAACGAGAGTTCCTTTTTCATCATAAATATCGAAATCTGTATTGGACCATTTGCAATCAGGTTTACTTTCTAATAAGTCAACCTGTTTCTGAAGTTTTAAAGGATCCAACCAAAAATCATCTCCGTCACAGCGAGCAATATACTGTCCACGCGCTTCTCTACAGATAGAAACCCAAGTTTTAGAAATTCCCTGATTCTCATCCTGATAAAAGGCGCGAATCAGATCAGGGTAGTTGGCTTGATAATCCTGAATGATAGAACGAGATCCATCACTTGAAGCATCATCCACCAAGATAATCTCATAAGAAAACTCTGTTTGTTGGGCTAAGAAGCTATCAATCGTCTTCTTTAACCAGGGCTCTTTATTAAAAACCGTACAAATAATCGAAACAAAAGGCGTCGTTTCCATATTTCCCTCAGTCTAGTCAGTCATTGACCATGTTCCATTACGTTGGATTAAGCCACTTGCCGAATCCATTGCTGATTTATCATCCAAAGCGATATCATCTCGATTGATAAAGATCAGTGGGGTCTGAGTGGCATCTGAAAAGGCCAACATCTGCCCTTCCTCATCCCTTACTGTCACTTCCAATTTCATTTTTAAGTCATTTACAGTTGGCAGTGAACAAGTATAATGAACCGTTTTATGCCCAGTTCCACTCATCAGTTGATTCATAGAATTATCATTGTAGATCCAAATGTTCCGATCGATATCTGTTAAAGACAGAGCGATATAGGTCCTGATATCTTCACGAACATCAAAATCAATCTGGAACTGAATAGGATCTTGAGGACGTAATTTGTTTGAGCTTAACAACTGAAGCTGAAAATTTTCAACCAAGACTTTTTCTTCCTGGTTGGAATTGCCTGCTCCATTAGCTTCTCCTCCCTGTTGCAAAGGAGCTGTATTATCAAAACTGTACTGATTGGCAACATTTTCTGGACTCCCTAAAGCCTTCACCAAACCATTTTCAATCAAAACAGCCTTGTTACAATATTTCTTGACAGCTCCCATATCATGGGTAACCAGGATCGTGGTTTTCCCTGATTTCTTGCGCTCTTGGAAGTAATCGTTACACTTGCGCTGGAAGGCCTCATCTCCTACTGCGAGAACCTCATCCAAAATCAAGATATCGCCTTGGGCCTTAATCGCAACCGAAAAGGCTAGACGAACCTGCATGCCTGATGAGTAATTCTTAAGCTTCTGGTTCATAAATTCATGTAACTCGGCAAAGTCTACGATATCATCGTACATGGCATCAATTTCAGATGTTGAAAAGCCAAGCATGGCGCCGTTCATATAGACATTTTCTCGACCTGTCAGTTCTGGGTTAAAGCCTACTCCAAGCTCGATAAAGGACACCAGTTTCCCATCAATAGTGACAGTACCTTTTTCTGGCACATAGATTTCAGAAATAATTTTCAAGAGAGTCGATTTCCCAGAACCATTTCGACCGAGGATCCCGAAAAAGTCTCCTTTTTCTACTTCAAAAGAAATATCCTTAAGAACATGTTGTTCTTTGTATCCTTTTATTCCTTTGAAGCGATTGACCAGGGCAGTTCGAAGACTATTGGTTGCCTCTGTTGGCAACTTAAAGTACTTGCTGACATGGTCTACTTTTACTGCAATTTGTTTATCTGTCATTAGAGAATCTCCGCAAATTTCTTAGCATGTTTGTTAAAGTAAGCAAAGCCAGCGACAAAAATAAGAATTGGTAAAACATAAGGAATCAAAACCAAGAACTTATTTTCCACCAAAAGCCAGACAGGGGTGTTGGCTTTATCAATCAAGAAGTAACGCATGTCTTGAATAATTTGAGCCAAAGGATTCATCATGACCAACTTAGCAGCCCATGGATTACGGTCTGCAATAAAGGTAATCGGATAGATAATTGGTGTCGCATACAAGCCGGCTTGCAGGAGTACTTCCCATACTTGACCTAAGTCACGGAAACGAACAAAAAATGTCGCTAAGATCAGTGCGCATCCTGTCGCCATCAAGAATAACTCAAAGAACAACGGAATGACCATCAAGGCTGTCCAAGAGAATGTCACCCCATTAAAGAATGAAAAAATCAAGACCACTACAAGGTTAATGACAAAGTTGATGGCTGCTCCTGAAATCGCAGACAAGACAATGATATGTTTGGAGAAATTCAACTTCCGCAACAAGTCACCTCGACTAACAATCGACACCATCCCCATGGATGTTGCTTCTGAGAAGAAGCCCCAGATTACATTGGCCAACAAGAGGGCAACTGGGAAATGGGGCACATCTCCACCCAAGCGTAAGAATCGGATGAAGACAATATACATGATCGTAAAAGTCATCAGGGGCTTTAAAATCGACCAAAGATAACCGATTGCTGATCCTTGGTAACGTAATTTAAAGTCTGTTTTGATTAATTCTCTTAATAAAATTCGATTTTTCTGACTAAAAACGTCAAACATTATTTTTTACCTCGATATGCAAACTTTGTCAGAATCAAGCTGGTAAACACAAAGGTGTGAAAAGCCCGGTTCTTCCGATAACCATACTGACGAATCCGTCTCAGACGTTCTTTTAGTGGAACATCCATAATGGTGACAAAGTTTTCAATAATTTCTTTAGTTTGGGAACTGACAGGCAGATCCAATAGATTTTTTGCTTGTTCTTGACTAGACTCTATGAGATTCCAATACTTGGCAAACAGCACATGGGGTCGAATCCAATTTTTAACCCGTTTTCTGAGGGTACGAGCCCCCAGAACATTGCTACTGTGCTGACGGTACAATTCTGTTGGTTGATCGATATAGATGAGCTTCCCAAAGGCAGTTGCCAACAAGGCCAAATACCAATCATGCATAAGGAGCGCATGTTTTTCTTGACCTGTCCATAACTCCGCCAGAACGTGGTTAATCATGGCTACCCCACCAGTTACCGTATTTTCCGTCAACTCTTGAATCAGTTCGGTATTGGCATGATCAGACTGGGTACGAATCATGCTTTCATGCTGAACATTCAAGTTTTCATCGACCACTTTTAAATCTGTGTAGACCAGCAAAGGCTCTTCTTGAGGATGCTTCTCTGCTTCTGCTACCTGAAGAGCAATCTTGTCTGGTAACCAGACATCATCTTGGTCACTAAAACAATAGAAATCTGCTTCTTCATATTTCAAGAGGGCATGGAAGCTCTTGATGACACCGAGATTTTCGATAGCTCCCTGGTTGATAAAGCGAATGCGCTCATCCTGGGCCACCAACTCTTGAATAATCTTCACCGTACCATCTCTTGACCCATCATCTCGAATCAAGAGTTGCCAGTCTTGATAAGTCTGGTCTTGGATACTTTTAACCTGCTCTTTTAGATACTGTTCACCATTATAGGTGGACAACAAGATATTTACTTTCATGATAAGAATAATTCCTCGTACTCACCTACAATTTTTTCCCAGGTAAAGTTTTGTTTCATATTGGCCTTGGCTCGTTGACCCCATTCAGATACATCTTCTAAAGAATCAACCTGATCAATCAAATGTGCCAAATTCCCAGTTTCTTTAGTCCAATATTGAGCCGTGTCCTTAGCGACCGTTTGGTTAAAGGAGACCCCTAAAACTAAATTCAGATCCGTCTGGGCAAGAGCCTCTAGGAGACCAGGATTGGTCCCGCCCACTTCATGACCATGGATATAGGCAAAGGCTCCTTTACGGATATACTTCAAAAGGTCTTGATCATAAACCGTTCCTACAAACTTAACACGAGGATCCTGATCAAATCCAGTTCGAGCTCGGAGCTCCTCAAAATAAGGATTGCCTTCCTGGTTACAAATAATCACCAAATCCCGCTTGGTTGAAGAGGTCATAAATTCACGAATGGCGGTCTCATAATTATTTTCTGGGACAAAGCGGCCCAAAATTAAGTAATAGTTTTTCTCTTGAGTCTGCCACTTGTGATAGAATTCTCGGGCCTTCCTATCCTGACTGTTTAGGCTGGTCGGAGATAAGTCCGTTCCATAGGCAATATAGGTCGTCTTAGACCAAGGGTAGGCTTCCTTGATATAGGACTCAATACCAGGGTTGTCTGAAATTACCAGATCAGCATGGCGCGTCATGATCTTTTCAGAATACTTGAGATAGGCTTGGATCGGTTTAGCCCACTTAGCCCTCTTCCACTCCAGTCCATCTGGATTGATATAGAATCGACCACCCATCTTATGGATCTTACGCGCAAAAGGCGCCACAAAGGCTCCGATTGTATTGCCCAAGACATAAAAAATCGGCTGTTCAATTCCTTGTTTCTTAATAAGCTTCAAAGCGTAGTTGATGGCCATCATATCATAGGCAATGACACGCGCAGGCCCAAGCTTAGGGGCTTTAATCGTATAACAATCGACACCCTTGTAGTCAAAATGTTGATAAGCTTGATCATTAGAAAGGCAGGCAACATGGTATTGGATATCTGAAGACACTTGATGCGAAACCAATTGGTCCACAAAAGTCTCAAAACCGCCATATTGAGCCGGAAGCCCACGACTTCCGATAATAAAAACATGTTGCATAGAGTTCCCTTTCAAATCATTCACAGTCTATTCAATTATACCATTTTCTAGGCTTTTTGCCTAATACAAACAGAAAAGCGACCCTTTAGAGCCGCTTATTATAAAAACTTCTAATTATTCGAATTTTGACTCTTCACATATTGTCTCATCAACAACTTGGCCATCCATTTAGGCCAGAAGAGTTCATACATGTATAGATCTTCTTTACTACGCGTATTGTCTGCAATGGTTTTTGATGTTTCAGACTCTCCATGGATACGGTGGCACATGAGCTTGTCAGATACATAAGCAAAACGACCTTTATACTCGCTGATCTTATACCATGCGTACCAATCCAAACTCACTCTCATTCCTTCATCAAAATAGAAATTCTTCAAATTTTCACGATTATAGGTAACAGCTGGACAACAAATCGGATTCCCAAAAGCCATCACACGGTTTCGCCAAAAGTGACTAGCAGGAAAAAGATTCATGGTTTTTAACATCAAGGTTTTGATCTTCAGATTTGTATTCGCAGGAATTTTATGGCCGTCTTTTTCTTCAAAATAATCAGAATACCCAATCAACACATCTTGATTTTTTTCCATCTTAGCCAAAACTTTCTGAGCATAGTCCGGTTCATAATAATCATCCTGATGGGCAATGGTAGCATATTTCGTCTCTACAAAAGACATGGCATTGTTCCAATCCTTACCAATCCCACCACCTTGCTTGGTGTAAAATGGAATAGCATAACGCTGACAAAGTTCCTTGATCGAATCCAGTGGTGTTGAACTGTAACAGATAATCTGTGATTGGAGAGTTTGATTCTTCAAAGATTGAATACAAGCTTCTAAGTATTCGCTTTCTCCATAAGCACAAATCACCCAAGTGTGATTATTGTTCATCATTTCCCTCTTTCGTTTCTATATGACTTTTTAGAATAGACAACTCTTGAACTAAATGCTTCATCTGCTCTTTTTGTTTTGACAAAGTCATAGTTTGTAAAAAAGCAATAACCAACAAGAAAAATATAGCAAGCGACAATAAAAAATTCGAAGTCAATTCAAATCCAAGTAAACCAGCAAAATAACCAGGAATAACATCGAAAATGGAAATAATAATCATGACAAAACTGATTACAATCCACATGAATGCTTGTTCAAATAAGATATTATTTTTGTTGATATTTCTAATGACTAGATAAAGGAAAAAGATTGAAGCTACCAACATAACTATAGATAATACTGACATTATTCACTCTCCCTCATAAAGGCTGCGATTAAAATGGATGAACATACTTCAATCATATAACGAATAGACTTGATGGGGGTGATGGAGGACACTCCGCCAGTACGTTCAAACATATTAGCAGGTTTTTCCACAACATTATATTTACGTTTCAAAATGTGAACAATTGTTTCAGGCTCTGGATACTTGATTGGGTAACGTCTAGCAAATTGTTGGATAACAGCTTTATCAGCTAAACGATAGCCTGATGTCGTATCTAAAACTCTTTGTCCTGTTGTCCATTTAATCAGATTGGAAATAACGCCAATACCAAAACGTCTCATAAAAGTCGTTTGAAATTCCGACTTAACATCACCAACAAAACGAGAACCAATTACTAAGTCTGCTTCATTTTTTCGAATTGGTTCTAGCAAATCTGATAAGGATTCAATATCATGCTGACCATCGCCATCAAATTGAACCGCTACATCATAATCATGCTCTAGTGCATATTTATATCCTGTTTGAACCGCACCGCCAATCCCAAGATTCATCACAAGATGAACAGCGTTAAAATGATTATCTTCCAGAATTTGTTTTGTCTTATCTGTTGATCCGTCATTGATCACAACATAGTCCAAATCAAAATCAACTTTCTTCCGGTAATTCAAGATACTTGATACCGTGTCGAAAATACTTTCCTCCTCATTGTAGGCAGGAATTATCATTAAAACTCTCAACTACTTCTCCTTTCGCACATTTCTTTATCACAATCAATCTTTTAATAAAATTATAAAATTCAATTTATCCTCGATACTTCTTATAGAATTTTAATAAATAAGCAAATAACTTAGTTGAAACTTTCAGACCTAGCATTTGACTAACCAGCCCAGTAAATTTAAATTCTTTGTTAGTTAAAATTCTAGAATACTTTAACAAGTAACGATACTTAAATAATAATCGTTTAATCTCTGGATTTGAAATATACTGATTCACATATGGCAAAATAGAAATATACGAAATTGAAAAATAAACATCCAAACCTTTCCGTATATCTTTATTATATTTTTCGATATCTATAAGGCCGAGATGGATACTTTTTAAAATATCATGAACATTTTTTTCTTTCACAATATTTGTGATGCTTCCTAGTCTATTTTGTCTATACATATAGCACATTTCGTTCAAAACGGAATAGCATTTGATATTCTTTAATACATCTGCACAATACAAACAATCTTCTGAAAGTAATCCAACAGGAAAATCCAACCCGTTTTCGAATAAAGCCCTCTTTACACATTTATTCCAAGCAGGTGCAGTAAAAAGTCCCGTAGAGACTATTTTGGAAATATTTGTATCTATTTTTCCATAAACCGGAGCTTTATCAAACCTTACTCCAATAGTTTCTGCTTTCGAATAATATTTTTCATATGAAAAAATCACCACATCACTACAATATTTTTCAATATTCAAGGACAACTTTTCAAGAAAATTCTTAGTACTCCAAAAATCATCACCATCGACAAAGAGCAAATACTCACCTTTAGAATGCTTTATTCCTGTATTTCTCGCTGAAGATAATCCACCATTTTCTTGGTGAATGGTTCTAACAACTTCATATTTAGATGATAGTTCATCACAAAGTTTACTTGTTTGACCATCTGTAGAACCATCATCAACAATAACAACTTCATATTCAGAATTAGGGAAATTTTGATCTGCAAGACTATCTACACATTCTTCTAAATACTCTGCCACATTATATGCAGCTACCACAATTGAAAATTTCATTTTACTTATTCTTTCTAATAAAAGTGTATGGATTCGTTATAAAATAAATGACTAATGAAGCTACTAACCAAGCTACCATTGAACAAAGAAATGATAGAGAGGCTCCAAAGATTTCAAATTTCGATACTAAGGGTTTAGCAGTTAAGAGAGACACAATATATCCTACAATAAAAGAAATTACCAAATAGCGCTGCTTTCGAAATACTGTTAAAATGTTATCACATACAGTTGAAAATGTACTTGCTATCCCCCCAAGTAGCAATACTATAAAACTTGTTTTATATTGCCCTAGATCTGTCCCATATACAATATTTAAAACTGGAATTGCAAGAAAGAAACCTAAAAGGAAAATGAAGGTACACGTACCAAGTAAAATCTTGAAGAGATTATTCTTGTAAGTGACAAAATGAGAAATCTTCTTTTCTTCTAAAAAGACTGCAAGTTGTGTAATCATTGGTCTAAGAAATACAATCATAAGATTCATGGCAAAAATTGGTGTAAACAAAATACTAAAATCCCTCTGAACACCATTTCCAATCAAACCTTGATTAAAAATATCATTCAAAGCATATTTAGGCTGATTATAAATTGAGACCAACAAAAAAGCATTAATAAATAAAGGCAAGCAATCTTTCAATACATTGATAATATTACTCAACCTAACACTATTAAGATTTAAGCGATGGAAGACTTTTGAATTAGGATAATCAAATAGACCAATAAAAACAAATGAACTGATGGTTTGTGCGATCACAGTCCACAATAGATTTTTAGAGATAACTAAAGTTAGAGCAAATATAATTGTTGATAAGGTATTTCTCAGAAAGAGAGACTTCCCAGCAATATCCAAACGTTCCTTCTGCTGAAATAATCCTTGAAAAACATCTGATAAAGCTTCACTGACTCTGAAAAAAGAGACCCAAAATATGATTCCAACATTTGAATGCGTATTCGGATTAAAAATGAGATACGTCACTAAAAGAATAACCATTGCAATATTTGAAATGATCCTCGTAACAAAATAGGTATCAAAAGAATACTTTTCTCTTATATCTGTTGCCTGAAAATCTCTGACCTGAAAACTAGCAACAATAACAAATAGGTTTGCAATCGCATAGGCAAAACTGTAAATATCTGCTGAAGCACTATTCAAAGTACGTGTAACAATAAAAAGAAGAATAACTGAAACAGCTGCCGAAGACATGCTTCCTAAAATATTCCAGAAAAAAACCTTTTGGGGAGTCACATTTTCCAAGTATTACAACTCACTTTCAATCAGTATATTGCTTTTATTATAACATAAACCATATTAAAAAAAATCATTAAAAAGATAACTCTTAATCCATTTTTAAAATTAATTTATAAGTATCTATTTCATTTATCAAAAAATTCTACCAATAGTTCATTTTGAAAGTTTAGCAACAATATACTGAGAAGTTTTTGTTCCAAGCACCAAAACAAAAGTAATCAATATAGATTGCAAGAATAATAAAAATACAATCAAAGGAAACTTCGGCAATATGTTTGAAAAATCTCCCCATCTTTCAATAATCTTAGGATACCAGTAGTAATCTCCGATTACAGACAACAGATAGATTGATAGCGTATTATTTGAGATAAAATAAATAATCTTTTGAAGACATATTTTTTTTACGTCAATATGTAGATGTAATACTAAATAATAAATTAAAGAAGACAAAAACAATACAGGAAGAACTGCGAATTCAACCCCTAAACTCTTTTCTGACACCCCTGCGATTCCAACTATACTTAAAACATCAACTATGATGATAGATAAAAACACCATTTTTATATTCCATTTTTTAGTTAATGAAGCAAGAAATATCCCAAGAAAGTAATAAGTAATAGGCCAAATCCCCTTCCAATAGTCGGGAACTAGATGTTGAATAATGATGAACTTTTGATTATTGTCTATTAATGAAAGTGTAGGTGGTAAAACAGTTAGAATAATCAGAATTAATATCACTAAACCTTGGGCTCTTTGATTTTTTAATGATTTATAACCACTATTTAACAATGGAATCAATAGATACAAACCAATATACATATTTACATACCAGGCATAATGACTGAATGTAAATATATTAACAACTAATTTTTCCAAATATTCTATATTAAAAGCCTTATTATCAAATAATGTATAAACTGAAGCTGTTAAGACATATATACCAAGTACTGGGAGTAATTTTAGAAAATATGCTTTACTATAGGTCTTATCTTTCATTAAACTACCTGTGACCATGATAAACAATGGAACACAAGTCATAAAAATTATCCAAATGAAAGAAGAATAGAAAATACTTTTAAAGCTGAAAGAACGTCCATAATAACTAGTATGAAGAAAAAAATGAACACATAATACAAACATTACAGCAATACATTTTAAGACATCAATATTGATATTCCTCTTTTTCATAACACTCCTTTCAATCAAATGAAAAGATGGCTTACTACCATCTTTTTCACTTTAATTATTTCACTTCTTGTTTATAGAACTCTTTCAAGGCATCTTGCCAAGTTGGAATGACGAATCCTGTGGCCTTAGCCTTAGCCAAGCTCATCGTTGAGTTCAGTGGGCGTTTCGCCTTAGCTGGGAATTGGCTAGAATCCACTGGCTTCACTTCTACATCAGTATCTTTGAGGATTTCAACTGCAAAGTCATACCAAGTTGTATCTTCTGTTGCATCATTTGATAAGTGGTAATAACCATAATCTTTACGATTTTCAGCCAAATAAGTCATAAACTCTGCAAGAGTACGGGTCCAGGTTGGACGACCATGTTGGTCATTAACGACTGTAAGTGTTTTGTGAGTCTTTGCAAGGTTTTGCATCGTGAAGACAAAGTTCTTACCGTAGTTTCCAAAGACCCAAGCTGTTCGGATGATATAGAAGTTAGACACATGCTTCTCAACCAATTCTTCCCCCATACGTTTGGTACGACCGTACTCTGTTTGAGGATCTGGTTGATCGTCTACTTCCCATTCTTGTCCCACCGGTTTTTTCCCATCAAAAACGTAGTCGGTTGAGATATAAACCAAGGTTGCACCATGTTTTTCAGACGCTTTTGCTACATTTTCTGTACCAGTCACATTGATGGCATAGTCCAACTCTTTTCCTTCATCTTCAGCAGCATCAACAGCTGTGTAGGCAGCACAGTGATAAACCAAGGTTGGTTTCACTTCTGCGAATACCTCATCTACTTTTTCTGCATTTGTGATGTCCATTTCAGCTACATCAACAGCTACATATTCTTCATTTCGTTCATCTAACAAATGGCGAAGCTCTGTTCCAAGTTGACCATTCGCTCCTGTAATTAAAATCATGTTAAATTCCTTTCAATTGCTTTTTCCCTATCATTATAGCAAAAAAAGCAGAAGTTTTCTGCTTTTTACTCACTTTTCTCTTTGATAACATAGATTGGACGTTTCTTGGTTTCCATGAAGATCTTACCAATATATTTCCCTAAAATCCCAATGGTCAATAATTGGAACCCTCCCAGGAAAAGAATCACTGTCATAAGGGATGGCCAACCTGAAGTAGGATCCCCAAAGACTAAGGTGCGGATTACAATCAGAATCACCATGATAAAGGCCAAAATCCAAGATAATAGTCCACCAATAAAGGCAATATTTAGTGGGGCATCCGAGAAATTGACAATCCCTTCAATCGAATACTTAAAGAGGGACCAAAAATTCCAGGACGTCTCTCCTGCCACGCGCTCTACATTTTTATATTCGAGGTATTCTGTCTCAAATCCTACCCAAGCAAAAATTCCTTTTGAGAAACGATTGTACTCGGATAACTCCATAATAGCATCGACCATGGGACGACGCATCAAACGGAAATCACGCGCTCCATCGACCATTTCTACTTGACTAATATGATTGATCAATTTATAAAACGTCCGCGCAAAGAAAGAGCGGATCGGTGGTTCCCCATCACGGGTTACTCGTCTCGTTCCAACACAGTCTAGATCTGGCTGTTCCTCCAACCTCTGCTTCATTTCAATCAATAATTCCGGAGGATCTTGTAGGTCCACATCCATGACGGTCACGTATTCACCACTAGCACGCTCAAGTCCAGCATACAGTGCTGCCTCTTTTCCGAAATTTCGAGAAAAAGAAAGGTAGTGCACATTTGAATCTGTAACATGTAGCTTTCGAAGAACGGATAGCGTACTATCTGAGGAGCCATCATTTATAAAAATATATTCAAACTTTTCTCCCATCTCCATCCGAACACGTTCTATTTCTCGATAAAACAATGGAATCGATTCTTCTTCGTTAAAACATGGGACTACAATTGATATGGTCATTCAACTCTCTCCTTGATTTCTTCACTTTCTATTGTAACAAAAAACTCTCATAAACCCTAGTATTTTTCACCCCGCCCCTCCCCCTTTTCATGGTATAATAGAGTGAATCGATTACGGAAGGACACCTTATGTTAAAGCTGGGAATTATTGGTACGAGTTGGATTTCACATGAATTTATTACAGCTGCTCATGAGACAGGCCACTATCACTTGCAGGCTGTGTATTCGAGAAAGATGAAGACGGCTCAAGAGTTTTGTGAGCCTTATGGGGCGATCTCTTGCTACACGGATGTCATCGACTTCTTAGACAGTGAGCTGGATGTGGTCTACATTGCTAGCCCTAATTCTCTTCATTTCGCTCAGGCCAAGCTTGCTATTCTGGCAAAGAAGCATGTCATCATTGAAAAACCTGCTGTGACCAAGCCTTCTGAATGGAAGGAGCTGGTCAAGCTCGCTAATGAGCACCAGGTCTATCTCTTTGAAGCTGCTAGAAATTACCAAGAAGCAGCCTTTCAAGTAGTTAAGAACTTCCTCTCTAACCAGGAAATACTAGGCGCTAACTTCACCTTTGCCAAATATTCTTCCAAATTGCCGGCCCTTCTTGCAGGTGAGATGCCCAATATTTTCTCGGATGTCTATGCAGGTGGAGCCTTGATGGATCTGGGAGTCTACTGCCTCTACCTGGCCATTGGCTTCTTTGGAGAACCGATCTCCAGCCACTATACTGCTCAGCAATTACCCAATTCGGTTGATCTCTATGGCCAAGGTGTCTTGATTTATCCAGATTTTCAGGTTGCCATTCAGGCAGGGAAAAATATCACCAGCCATTTACCTGCTGAAATCTACACCAAGACTGGAACGCTAACTCTCAATGCTGTAGCAGCCATCAACCAGGCCCGCTTCATCAGCCATTCTGGGGAAATCATCGACCTTCCGATCCAGCCCTGCCCACACCAAATGCAAGAAGAGGCAGAAGCCTTTGCCATCGCTCATCAAAAGCCAGCTGCTTATCTTGAGTGGTTACAAACAGCTGAGCAGGTCCATGAAACCCTCTACCAGATGCGTCAAAGCGCTGGAATACAATTTAAGGATGAAAAAGAATGAAAGAACAATTTCCACAAAGCTGGAAAGACCAGTTAGAAACACTCGGATTTGATACATTCACTGAGATTCAGGAACAGATCTTCTCCCCTATCTATGAAGGAGAAAATGTCCTCGGGATCAGTCCTACCGGTACTGGTAAGACACTCGCCTACCTCTTTCCGAGCTTGCTCAAACTAAAACCGAAGAAGGCCCAACAACTCTTGATTTTGGCTCCTAATACAGAATTAGCAGGACAAATTTTTGATGTCACCAAACAATGGGCAGAGCCTCTCGGTCTCCAGACACAACTCTTCCTTTCAGGATCCAGTCAAAAACGGCAAATCGAACGCCTCAAAAAAGGACCCGAAATCCTGGTTGGGACGCCTGGTCGGATCTTTGAACTGATCAAGCTGAAAAAGATCAAAATGATGAATGTAGAAACCATCATTTTAGATGAATTCGACCAATTACTAAGTGATTCTCAGTACCACTTCGTCGACAAGATCAGCCACTATGCTCCCCGTGACCACCAATATATCTACATGAGCGCCACAGCCAAGGTCGATCCAGACCAGCTAGAGGAAAATACTCTTCGCATGACGGTTGATGGAGTTTCTTTGGATAATATCCAACATTTTTATATGCAAGTGGATAAGCGGGACAAGGTCGAATTGCTCCGCAAACTCGCCTACGTCGAAGATTTTCGTGGTCTGGCTTTTTTCAACAGTCTATCTGATCTGGGTAGTGCTGAAGAAAAACTACAATACCGGGGTGTTGAGGCGGTGTCGCTGGCCAGCGATATCAATGTCAAATACCGCAAGGTCATTCTGGAACGCTTCAAAGACCATCAGCTAACCCTCTTGCTGGCCACCGATTTGGTCGCTCGTGGAATCGATATTGAACATCTTGAGTGTGTGATTAACTACGATATTCCCCGTGATGTGGAGACCTATACCCACCGTGCTGGTCGAACAGGACGAATGGGGCGTGATGGCTATGTGATTACCTTTATCACCCACCCAGAAGAACTCAAATCCTTAAAAAAATACGCTTCTGTACGTGAACTGGTTTTAAAAAATTCTCAACTCTTTTTAAATGAATAAGAAAATCCTCTGCTAGTGAATTGAACTGCAGAGGATTTTTACATTAATTTCCATTGTAATAGATGCGATGACTTTCAAGTTGATAATCCAACAACTCATCCACCGTTACAAAGGTATAGCCTTGCGATTTGAGGTAGTCAAGGACGGTCGGTAGAGCGTCAATCGTGGTTTGATGGATATCATGCATGAGGATAATCGAACCCGGTTTGACTTCTTTTTTCACTTCATTGAGAATGGCCGTCGTATTATGTGTCTTCCAATCTAGGCTATCCACATCCCACATGATGAAGGATTGGTCTACTCCGTATTGGATGGCGTTATTGATGGCTCCATATGGAGGACGGGTAATCTTGGTCTGCACACCTGTCGCTTTTTGAATAGCTTCTTGGGTATCCAAGATCTCTTTTTTAGCATTATCCAAGCTCAATTTTGGTAATTGAGGGTGATCCCAGGTATGGTTCCCAATTTGATGACCCTCTTTGCGGACTTGCTTGGCAATATCAGGATTCGCACTAACATTTTTTCCGACCATAAAGAAGGTAGCTTTGGCATTGTATTTCTTTAAGATGGCCAGCGCCTGAGGAGTCGTGGTTGGATCTGGTCCATCATCAAAAGTCAGAGCAATCATCTTACGGTGGCGTTCTTCAATATAGGATTGGTAAGAAGCTAGATCGTCAGGAAGCAAGCGCTCTGTATCAATCACATCATAGAATTTAGACAAGGGAACAGTGAAGGTATCATCTCCCTTAACCTTGCTTGGAAATGGAATGGTAAAATTCCCTTTTTCATATTGGAATTCCCATTGGCTCAAATCCAACTCTGAAAAGTGGGCGACCATTTGATCAATGCTTTCCTCATCCAACTGACGAAAGTCTAGATTCCCTCGCAATTCCTCCAAAAAGATCTGTTTGGCACCATCTGGATCCGCAAAGACCTGACTCAAGGTCAGAGGATTGTTCTCATCATCCACGTAGAAGAGAGGTAGTTTCACGGTCTCATCTTTGATGAATTTTCCTTTCTTGTACTGGTATTCAGCCCGTTTAATTTGGATAGGGTGATAGCCAACAAAAGGCGCTTCTGCTACTTCACTATGGTAGAAGGTCAAATGCTTAGGCTCTTTGGTTTTCTCATCAGATCCTAGACGCTGAAGATCTTCTTGAATCTTCTCTTTAATAATCTCAACAGCTTGTCCATCCTTAGTAGGATAATAAGTGGTCACATAAGATGTCCCAATAATCCCTTCCTGAACTTGAACATCTTTCCCTTTTTCAGAGCTTTTCTCTAGTTGGGTGACCTTGGCAAACTGATCCTGATAGGCTTTTTGTTCACGAACCCTTTGAATCTTTTGATAGCCGATATACAAAAGACTCAGTAAAAGGAGATTTGTAATGATTAATAATATAGTTTTCGTGTGTTTGAATCTCATAACTTTATTATAGCAAATTTCTATCGAAAAAACATTCCTTTTTTGTAAATGGTTTCATAAAAAAGAGGGCGACTGTCGTCACCGGCAGTGGCCCCTATTTTTAATCACTCTTATTTTTCGCGAATGACTTCTACTTTATATCCATCTGGATCTACAACGAAATAGTAATTCGGTTGCGTTCCTGGAAGACCTTTTGGTTCCGTCACTTCATAGCCTTTAGCCTTGTGTTCGGCATTTAAAGCTTCTAGATCAGGAGTACTCAAGGCAACGTGTGCGTAGCCGTCTCCAATCACATATGGACCATGATCATAATTATAAGTCAATTCCAACTCATAGTCATCTCCAGGCAAGGCCAAATAGACAATCGTGAACTTGTAGTCTGGAAAATCTTTCCGACGTTTTTCTTCAAAACCAAAAGCATCTTGGTAAAAAGCGATTGATTTTTCTAAGTTTTCCACACGAAGGCAAGTGTGCAACATTTTTGAACTCATAAGTTTTCCTCATTTCTATTTTTTTAAATTATGAACGATTTTTTTACGACTTTCCGTCTTGATGGATAATTTTACTTCAAAGATGGAACCTTTTGGTTTATTATCTTTAACTTGAATGGTTCCCTTAAAAGCCTCTACAATTTGTTTAGCTAAAGATAGCCCCAAACCAAATCCACCTTTTTGGCGGGTTCTGGCTTTATCCACCCGGTAAAAACGATCAAAGATCCGTTTCTTGTCCTCGTCTCGAACACCAGGTCCATTATCCAGTGCTCTCAAAAGAAGATTTTTGTCCTTCAACTGGACTTCAAACTGAATCTCACCATCTTCGTCGGTGTACTTCAAGGCATTGTCATAGAGAATGGTCATCAACTGCTTGAGGAGCGTTTTATCAGAACAAATGACCTTGTCCACCTGATTGTCCCCCTGGAAGAATTTGCCATTTTCTTCCGCAATGATCTCAAAATTCGAGAAGGTCTGATCAAAAAAGCTTGGCTCAATTTCTTCTATCTCTGGCTTCAAGCCATCATCCCTCCGGGCAATATTAAGAAGGTTGGTGGTCAAGAGCTTCATATTTCGAACTTCATCCAAGCTGGATGCAATACTCTCACTTGACTCCATGATGGTTGCCTCAGGTTTTCTAAAAAGCGTTTCGAGGCGATTTTGGAGGACTGCTAAAGGTGTCCGCAATTCATGGGAGGCATTTTCTACGAAAGCCTTTTGCTTTTGCATACTCTCAAGAAGGGGTTTAACGCTGAGACGTGCTAGGAAAAGACTAGCAAACAAAGAAATTCCCCAGAAGCAGATCATGACAAGAGCGATTTGACTTTCGTGCTCTTCACTCGTCTGCTCCAACTGACTAATATTGGTCATGATAACCGCATACTTGACGTCACTTCCCCCATCATCAGTCAATCCCAAATCTGTCATATAAGCACGGTAACTTTCTTTTTTCCCGTAGCTATTTGTAATTTGGAGCTGGGAAACTTTGTTGAGCAACTTCCGGCCAAAAGTGACAGATTTAAAGTTTAAAAATCCGTTGCCTGTCGTCAGATTTTCATAATTTCTGTTGAGCAGTACAACAGTGGTATTGGATGTGACATCTCCTTTGGGTTCTGATTTATCATGATCTGGGATCATCACCTCAGGATCTTCATCATTATCCTTATCTTTCGATTGTCGCTGGTCCCGATAAGCAATAGCCGCTAGCGAATAAGGATCCTTACTTAAAGTCTTGAGGTTCTCATCGACAGTTGTATAGAGACTCGAGCGCATAACCTGAATGATAATCAAGGTCATTGCTGAAAATATCAAGGTAAAGAGCCCAAAATATCGGATGAAGTAGGAAAAATCATCTTCTCCGACAGTTTTCTTAATTCTGGTTAGCATCTTTTAAGATATACCCCACACTGCGTAATGTTTGCAAGCTCTCAACGAAATCAGTACCTTTTAATTTCTTACGGATTTTTGAAACATAGACCTCAACAACAGAGATAGTCGTATCACTGTCAAAGCCCCAAAGGCGATCGAAAATCTGTGTTTTTGGAAGGATGACATTTTGGTTTTGAAGGAAATAGACCAAGAGATCAAATTCCTTCCCAAGAAGTTCCACTTCCTTACCGTCCACGTAAGTCGAATTGGTAGATAAGTTGACCTTCAAATTGCCATAATTAAGGGTGTTTTCATTCACTTTTCCTGAGCGCTTCAAGAGGGCTTGAATCCGCATCTTAAGCTCTTCTAGGTAGAAAGGTTTGGTGAGGTAATCGTCTGCCCCCAGCTCAAATCCGTGTCCTTTGTCATCCAGACTTTCTTTAGCTGTCATGATCAAAACAGGGGTTGTCACGCCTTTTTCACGCAATTCTTTCAAGACATGGAAGCCGTCTTTTTCAGGAAGCATGAGGTCCAGCAAAATCAAATCATAGATCCCGCTTTCTGCTTCGTAAAGACCTTCTTCTCCGTCAAAGACCTGCATGACGTCCGCAAAATCATCTAAAAAATCAAATACTGAATTTGACAAACCAAGGTCATCTTCGACCAATAGAATTTTAATCATTGTCGTATCCTCTTCTCTTTCGTGAGTGAGTCTTTCTAATCTATTCTTAACCATTATAACACGACTTGCCTTCATTTCCTATAGTTTAGAACTTGGTTTTATGATCAAATTCAGCCTGCCTTAGGAAGGCTAATTCTATGAGTTTGTCGTGTTTTCTTTGTTACTTTGACTATCACTCGTCTTGTTTTTATTTTTTGAATTCTTCTTATTGGACTTTTTAGAGGAACCCTGGTTCCCTTCTTGTCCGCCAGATTGGTTCATGCCATTTTCTGGACCATTCCCTTGTGGGCCACCATTGCCTTCTTGCGGCATCTGACCAGGACCACCTCCTTGCGGGCCACCTTGTGGACCACCGCCTTGAGGTCCGCCATCTTGCGGGCCACCTTGTGGACCACCGCCTTGAGGTCCGCCATCCTGTGGGCCACCGCCTTGAGGTCCGCCATTCTGTGGGCCACCATTTTGCTGGTTTCCTTGTGAAGCATGGCCATTTTGACTATTTTGTTGCTGATTAGATCCTTGGTTTTGACCCGTTTGGACTGGTTGAGAAAATTGTTGGTTATTGGAAGATTGAGAGGCGATGACACCGACACCAAAGCCGCTTCCAGCACCGACCAACAATCCACCAACTGCTGCCATTCCAATCCACCACTTAGGGCTTCGTTTGAGGACAACCATTTTTTCTTTTGATTCTTGCGTTTCGACTACTTGTTTTGTTTCTTTTTGATTCATCTTTTTACCTTTTATCTTTTTTTACAAGTACTTGTCTTTTAAATTTTAAAGGGAGCTCGATCCTTTAAGTATGGCGATTATACTTCAAGATTCTTAAGCCTGCCTAAATTTTTACTTAAAAAATCCTAAAATAAGCGTGGGCTATTGACAGGATGAACCCCTTATTGTAGAATAGTTACCATAAAATAAATACGAGGTTAACTGTTATGAAGAAAACATTTCCTTTAGTCTTAATTGCCATCGGTACCGCAATGATTTGCGTCTTGTCTCAATTCACCGTTCCCTTTGGGCCTATTCCTTTGACCCTACAGACACTCATGATCGGGATCATCGGGACCATCTATAAACCCAGCCATGCCTTTGTCACAGTCTGCCTTTACCTGCTATTAGGCTTCTTAGGCTTTCCAGTATTTGCAGGCGGTGCTGGTGGCGCTTCGCATTTCCTTGGCCCTACCGCTGGTTTCCTCCTCTTCTTCCCATTCCGAGCATGGATCACATCTCTATTGACCAATGCTAAATCCAGCATTTTCACTATCTTTTTTGCCAATCTCCTCAGTAGTGCTCTCCTCTTTGTATCAGGAGCCATCGGCTTTATGCTGGTCACGCATACTGATCTCCAAAAAGCATTTGCTTTGGTCGTTGCTCCCTTTATCCTTGCCGATCTCATCAAACTGGTCATCATCACGATCACCAGCAAGGCGATTTTTGCCAGCCTCAAACACCACTGGTATTACAAATAAGATACAAAGGGCTTAGTGGATATATTAAAAAAAATCAACATCTGAACGCAGATGTTGATTTTTGTTGTAGGGAAACATTTGTAAATCTTTTCAATTAAACTCCTTTTAAAGAGAACACTGTTTTAATGATGAAAAACATAGATCCTCCTTCCTTTATTTTTCCTTATAAAGAACTCTCAAGATCAGTAACTGTGTTAACAAAATCCAGATGAT
Source organism: Streptococcus sp. HMSC072G04 (assembly GCF_001813295.1). Lineage (GTDB taxonomy): Bacteria > Bacillota > Bacilli > Lactobacillales > Streptococcaceae > Streptococcus. The sequence continues at coordinate 290,805 of NZ_KV812016.1, read as the reverse complement.
CAGAATGGTGAAGTCAAAAAATGAGACATGACCATGACTATAGACACAAGCTCGTAGGAGGTTGACAGAAGGGACAAATGGAAGAACATGATAGAGATGGTTTATCCAATCTGGAAGACGACTTGCAGGGTACATGATTGGTGAAAACATCAAACCAATCATGAGAATCAACTGAGACATCAGCGTGACAATATTGGGAGAAAAAGTATACGCAATGGCAAATCCAAGACTGATCATCGTAAGACAGATAAGAAATAGGATGAAAGCAGCCAGAACAGATACATTTAGGCGGACAGAAAAACGAAAATAGCCCAGTATGACAGAAATGAACACTCCAGGCAAAATAGCAATCATCCACATCCAAAGATCTGCTAAGGAAATCAGAATTCGTGGTATTGGAAGGGCTCGTACGTAGTCTACATGTCCTTCTGACTTCGCATTTGCTATAACAGGGGATGAGATAGTACAGCCAATAGAAATGATTCCTATCAGAACTGAACCAGAAGAGAGATAGTAGGCAGCTGTCGTATCAATCTCACCGATCACTAGTGGATAACCAAAAAGAAGTGAAATGGATAACAGAACCTGAGCTAGCGTAAAGAGTAGAAATAGATCTTTTTGACGAAGATAGTTCCAACGAAGTAAGTAAAAAAATTGAGTCATATCAGTTTGTCAACTCCTCTCTATAAAGATCTGAAATGGATACGTTTTTCTGAGTAAGTGACAGATTAAAAATATTCTTTCTATCCAATTCCTGTGTTAGTTTTGGTAGCAGTCTTGTTAACTCCTCCTCTTCTATTTCAATCTGGCAAATCGAACCATTGATAATAGTATAATCTTGGAATAGAGCTAAGCTATCTTCATTCCTAAACTCAAAAGAGATTTGGTACTGTTTTTGATAGGTTATTTGCTGAACTGGGCCTGATTTGATTAACTTCCCATGGTTAAATAAGGCATAGTTGTCTGCATATTTTTCAACTTCCAACAAGTTATGTGTCACAATAATAATGGTATGACCTTTATGGGCTAGCTTCTGTAATAATTGCCACTGTTTTTCACGACGTATTGGATCAACATCGTTCGTGGGCTCATCAAGAAGAATAATGGTCGGAGATCCGATCAAAGCCATTGCAAAAGAAGTTAGACGCTTTAAACCGCCTGAGAGATCCTTTCCTTGTTTTGCCCGGTACTCCTTAATTTCCAAGTCGATTAGGAGCTGATCCATTTCCTTTTGTAAATCTAAGCTGTTTAATCCTCTCATTCTTCCAAGCATTTCTATGTTTTGTTCCACCGTCAATTTCTCAAGTGGTGCATACTGTTGCGACATATAGCTCATCATTGAGCGAGCTTGTTTACGATTCTGTACAAAAGAAATATCTCCATAGCATACATCTCCTTTATCAGGTTTGGTAAAACCAATCATTTGATTTAAGAGGGTGGACTTACCAGCACCATTGTGTCCTAAAAAGGCTGTAATTTTAGCAGCTTTTATTTCTAAGGAAATATGGTTATTAGCAAAATGTTGCTTATCGAATGATTTTGTCAAATCTCTAATAGTCAGTGTCGCAAATGTCTTCATCTCATCACTCAAGACTGAGAAGATTTTCCCAGCTTCCTTCATTTTTGATAAGATTATTGTATAATAAACATATGACTCTCCATGGTTTACGTCATGATTTACCATTTTAGTGTCATAATTAGCCAACTCAATTTGATAAGGGGGACTTATGTTAAACGTCGTTATTTGTGATGACTCAACTAGAGATGCTAGTCAGTTAGAACAGTATTTACTTTCTTACGACAAGGTTCCTGTAGAAACAAAACTATATACAAATCCACAAAAAATGCTAGAACAGTTAACAAGAGATACACATTGTGTTTTTTTGGATATTGATATGCCACAAATTACTGGAATTGACCTTGCACGTGAAATTCGTCAGTTCAATCCTTTTATCCCCATTATTTTTGTGACCAGCTATCGTGATTACATGGAACAAGTATTTGAAGTACAGACTTTTGATTACTTAGTAAAACCAATTGAACCCCAAAGGTTAAATAAGGTAGTAGACAGAATTTTACGTTATTTAGATTTAGGACAAACCATCTTTAACTTCTCATTTGGAAAACAAAGTTACTCTATTCCTTTAAGTGACATTACCTATTTTGAGAAAGATAAGCGTTCCGTTTTTATTTACACACTAGCAGATACCTATAAGTCCTTACTGAAAACTCAAGACATTTTAGATAAACTACCTGATTATTTTATTCAAATTCATGCTTCTTATATTGTAAATCCCAAATATATCAAAGATTTTGATGCGAAAACAGTAACTATTTTGCTAAATGGAACCGAGGAGCATTCACTTCCAATTAGTCGTAAGTTCCAGTCTTCTTTTAAAGAAAAATACTATAACTACCTCAGTGAAAGGAATTTCTAATGCTAATAGGATTTCGGATCATTAGTATCTTGTTTGACTTATTTCTGGCAAGTGTTTTATTTTATAGGCCAATATCCAAAAGTAAACATTCAAAAGAGACACTTTTAGCCCTTTGTTGTTTCTTGCTTTTTCATATGGCTCTTGTGTTTCTATTTTTAGAAAGTCGCGTTTTTTTAGTTAGCAATCTCTTTCTGAGTATTGTAGAATCCTCTCTTGTAGGACTCTATTTTGGCTACTCCTTTCGTGATTCTTCTTTTTGGATATTCTTACAAACAAGCCTGACATTATTAGCCGGAGCTGTCCTCAATCAAGCTATCCAACTATTTCTTCCACTGTCAAAAGTATCGAAAAATTTAGAACTGATTAGTGGTTACCTTGCTATCAGTTTTCTTTTTTCAACTGTGATCACTCTTGTTCTTCGACAGCTATTTCGAACACATCAAAAGTTAACCATGGCAACATCTAGAAGAAATTGGCTTTATCAATTTATCGTGCCGATTTTATCGATTATTTTTGCCTTTACTGTATCTGCTATTCAAGGGCAAGTATTTGGACCAGATTATCTTTCTGTCATTTCACTCTTGTCTCTTATTGTATTGTCGTTTTCCTCGCTGTATTTTACCTTACATCTTTCTCAACAACAACACGCTTATTATCAAAATAAATTAGATAAAGAACAGCTTCAGTTCCAATTACGAGAAACACAGCAGTCTCAAGAAGAATACCAACGGTTGCAAAGTCTTCGGCATGACTTAAAAAATAAACATTTAACCCTCTTGGCACTTCTAGAAGAAAATCCTGATGAAGCTAGAGAGTATCTTCAATCGTTAACCGATAGTATTTCAGGAAAACAAACCTTTTACTCCAAAAATCCAACGGTTAATTATTTACTGAATCAAAAACTGCACGATGTGGAAGATGAAATTGCATTAGAAATTGACTGCTTTGTCCCACAAGAACTATCTATTCAGCCCGATGTTCTAGCTGTTATTTTAGGAAATTGTTTGGATAATAGTATTTCAGCCTGCCTTCGATTGACTGATAAATCGGAGAGAACATTGTCTCTGAATATACGTTATTTTCAACAAAATCTATTTATTTCAATCAACAATACCTTTAATGAACAGGAACAAGAGACTCGTAAAACACGTCAAAGAGATGGTTGGGGCTTACGAAACGTTGATGCCCTAGTACAAGAATACCAAGGAACTATCAAACGATTCAAAGAAAATGGCCATTATCGAACGGAGATCCTCTTACCAAGTCCAGTAAACTAATGATTCTTCTCCTTTGAGGTCTTATTCAGGTCATTTATAAAAAAGAGGCTGGGCAAAATCTGTCCAGCCTTTGATGTTAGATAGAAATAACAGTTTGACACATTGGTTGATTGCTCATAGCACTGCTTTGAGGTGACGCAAACAGTATTTCCTTTATCTGCAACCTCCAACACTCTTCCAGACTGTTGTATCTATGCGGGGGTGGAAAAATTGAAAAGAGAGGACTTCTTTCCCATTCCATTAGGATGTAGTTAAACTATCATTAACCAACCTAAATGATGCCCCAAAAATTAAAATAATATATTTTTTAAGTCTCAATCAAATATACACTGAAACTTTCCGCCGTGAGAAAAGTGCCTGAAACACAATTGTTTCAGGCACTCGGGAGTTTTGAGACCTTAGGCTCAAAACTAAGTCATGGAACTTCTTAGAAGGTCGCTGACGTCCGTGCTCACCTAAGGAAAGTTTCAAAGATGACGTTGTCTACATTCTAAGATGCTACAGAATGAATTCTGTAGCATCTTTTTTCAATCTATTTTGTCGCAAGGATAGCGGCTTCTACTGCTGCTTTCTCCCGCTCGATAAGATCAATACGAGCTGCAATTTCTTTAATTCCCATCTTGATATTACGGCTGATCGCCATATCATCCAATTGAGGCTCAAAGAAGGCCTTGTATTCATTCAACCGTTCATGGGTCTTGAAACAGTTAGCTGGGTAGATGACAAACTTATCAAAGCTCATATCACCACCAAGTGCTTTCTTGATCCAATCCCAGTTTTCACGCGCCCAAGTCCAGGTTCTACCTTGGGTAAAGTCATCATGCAAGAAGTTGTAATACCAGCTCATAGCCAAGTCCTGAGGTTTCACCACATCCTTGTTCTTCCACTCCTTCAATAGAGCTTCCAAAGTTTCCTTATCCTTGGTATAAGAAAGTGCAGCCGCCAACTGGCGTTTAAAGTTTCCATCAACTGTCTTAACATAAGTATCCAGGTATTGTTGGCTAAGCTCCTTGGTTTCCTGGTGCTTGATTTGGTTGACCAAGATTTGTAAGCGGATGGCCGCTGGAAGTTTTTCCAAATCATCTGCATGCGCTTCAAAGATAGCGCTCGCTTGAGCTTTTGCAGCTTCATCATTGGCCTTGATCATATTAGCAATCATTAGTTGACGAACTTTTTCGTCTTCTTCTGTTTCACCAGGCTTCGCTTTTAGACCCAAGCGTTCAAAGTTGTAACGGTTCAGGCGTTTCAACAACTCATGGAAGGCCGCTTCTGTTTCAGTTCCTTCATCCACAAAGAGACTGATTCCAGCTAAGACGCTCGAAACAGCTGAAACAACCAAGTAGGAACTTTCTTCTGTCAAGTGTTCAATCACTGGCAAGAGGCTTGCATAAGAAATTTGACCACTTTCCGCTAAGAGACGGCGTTCTTGAACCACTTGTAGTTTCGAAGTGCTATCCAAGCTAGCAAGTTCAGCAAGGATGTCTTCCAACAATTCCCCACGGTAGTCACTGATATAATGAGCTGTATTTTCTGTATTGAAGCGAAGAGCTCCGCTGTTAGCTGCTTTCAAGGCACTGTAGTTTGGAATTTCTAAGACTTCAGTTTCCAAAGTATCTGGAATACCTGTCCAGTTGCTATTTAAAGGAACAACCCACTTGCGACCTTTTTCTTCTCTTTCTCCGATGAAGAACTGCTCTTGACGGATGATCAAGGTATCGTTCTCCACAGAAGCTGAGACAACAGGGTATCCTGGTTGCTCCAACCATGAATCCATAAAGGCTGCGACATCACGACCTGAAGCCTGCCCAAGAGCATCCCAAAGGTCACGACCGATGGTATTGCTGTATTGGTGTTTTTCAAAGTAGATCTTCAAGCCTTTACGGAAGGCGTCATCGCCTAACCAACGGCGAAGCATGTGCATGAGACGGCTACCCTTGGCGTAAACGATTGCTGGGTCAAAGAGGGTGTTGATCTCATCAGGGTGTTTGACTTCCACATGGACGGATTGAACGCCATCTGTAGCATCGCGTTTCAAGGCAGCAGGCACACCGGTTGTTTGGAAGTCTTCGAAGATATTCCAGCTTGGTTCGATAGCATCCAAGCTGACATATTCCATCATATTGGCAAAACTTTCATTCAACCAGAGGTCATCCCACCATTTCATGGTCACGAGGTTTCCGAACCATTGGTGAGCCAATTCGTGAGCCACCACCAAGGCTACTGTTTGACGGCTTTGGGCAGTCGAGTTTTCATCTACAAGGAGATAAACTTCACGATAGGTTACCAAGCCCCAATTTTCCATCGCTCCTGAAGAGAAGTCTGGAAGAGCGATATGAAGGGATTGAGGGATTGGATACTTAACGCCATAGTAGTCTTCGTAGAATTCAATAGCACGAACGGCAATATCTAATGAGAAGTCCAAATTTTCTAATGGGTGAGCTTTTGTTGAGTAGACTCCGACAAGGGTTCCATTCTTAGTCTTAGCTGTCACTCCTTGGAGGTCTCCAGCCGCAAAGGCCAAGAGGTAAGAAGACATGCGAGGAGTTGTGTCAAACTTCCAAATACCTGTTTCTTTGCGGTTTTCCACATCGATTTCAGGCATATTTGAGAGGGCGATTTCGCCATCTTCTTGGTCAAATTTCAAAGAAAGATCAAACGTTGCTTTAGCTTCAGGCTCGTCCACACTTGGAAAGGATTCACGCGCAAAATGGCTCTCAAACTGAGTTGAAAGGACTTCCTTCTTCACACCATCAATACTGTAGTAAGATGGGTAAATCCCAGTCATATTGTCTGTGATCTTACCAGAATAGGTCAGGGTAACTGTCACTTGACCTGTGCCTTCCAATTCAACATAGACTGCTTCATTGGCATCATCAACCGTAAATGGACGTGCTTGACCGGCTACTTCAACTGTTTCAATGGTCAAATCCTTTTGGTGAAGCGAGATCTTGTCCGCCTTGGCTTGACCTGTGATCACCACACGACCGCTAAAAGTCTTGGTTTTACGACTTAAATCCAAAAACACTTCATAATGTTCTGGAACGAATGTTTCTACAAAATGTGCAACTGCTTGCATAATTTCCTCCTTTAAATGTTTCACGCTTTTCCAATCAAAAGCCCTAATAAAACTATTTTATCACAAAGTTGGGATAAAAGAAAAGACAAGCATGACAATGCCTGTCTGAGATCGAAAAGACTCCATGATCTTACATTTCGATAATTTTACCTGTTTCAAAATAAACTACCCATTCACAGATATTTTTTGCATAATCTCCGATGCGTTCCAAGAAGTTGATCACTTGGAAATAATCACGTCCGGTCACGATGGACTCTGGATTTTTCCGAATTTCTTCTGTTGCTAATTCTTGGATGCTATCAAAGTAATGGTTGATGACTTCATCTCGTGAAGCAACTTCATAGGCCAAATCCACATCGCCTTTGAGGTAAACATCTAGTGTCGCTTCGACAAAATCTTTGACTTCACGGCCCATCTTGCTGATTTCTTCCTCAACAGATTGGATACGGACTTCCCCTTTCATGCGAATCGTTGCCTTGGCAATCGATACTGCGTGGTCCCCCATCCGCTCCAAGTCAGAGACTGCTTTTAAGACGGTCATCACGACACGAAGGTCTTGTGAAACGGGCTGTTGAAGGGCGATAATCTCAAAAGACTTACGCTCTAGCTTCACTTCGTATTCGTTGATCTCCGCATCATCTTCGATGACCTGACGGGCCAATTCACGGTCATGGGTCACGAAAGCACGAACCGTACGGTTGATCTGACTCAACACTTCATTTCCCATTGCATAAAACTGGTTATGCAACTTCTCTAAATCTTCTTCAAATTGAACTCGTAACATTTTATTTTCTTCCTATCCAAATTTACCAGAGACATAGTCTTCTGTTTCTTTCTTAGCTGGGTTCAAGAACATTTCATTGGTGTCATTGTACTCGATCAAATCACCATCTAAGAAAAAGGCAGTTTTATCGGAAATCCGACTTGCTTGTTGCATGGAACGTGTCACCAAGAGCATGGTGTAGCGGTCTTTTAGTCCATACAAGGTTTCTTCAATCTTCCCAGCTGAAATCGGGTCTAGCGCTGAAGTAGGCTCATCCAAAAGAATAATCTTTGGACTGGTCGCAAGAACCCGCGCCACACAGACCCGCTGCTGCTGACCACCGGAAAGCCCGATAGCTGAATCATGCAGGCGATCCTTGACTTCATCCCAGATGGACGCGCGTTTCAAAGAGGTTTCAACTGCTTCATCCAAGACAGCCTTGTCCTTGACACCATTAATCATCAATCCATAGGTCACATTATCATAAATGGACATTGGGAAAGGATTGGGCTGTTGGAAGACCATTCCGATTTCCTTACGCAATTCGACCGTATCGGTCCGTGGTCCGTAGATATTATGTCCATTGTAGAGGATGGTCCCTGTAGTGGTGACCTCATGGTTGAGGTCGCCCATGCGGTTAATGGCTTTTAAAAGGGTAGATTTCCCTGATCCTGAAGGACCAATCAAGGCTGTGATCTCATTTGGAGCAAAGTCCAAGGAGACACTATTCAAAGCCTTCTTTTTATTGTAATAAACCGACAAGTCCTTGACTTGCAAAATTGGTTCTGTCATTCTATTTTCCTTTTTATTGTCATATTACTTTATCCAAAGTGACCTGATACATAATCATTGGTCGATTGCAATTTCGCATTTTGGAAAATATTCGAAGTCTTATCGTACTCGATGAGGTTTCCAAGGTAGAAGAAACCGGTATAATCACTAGCACGCGCTGCTTGTTGCATGCTGTGGGTCACGATGACAATCGTGTAATCCTTCTTCAACTCCAGCATAGTTTCTTCTAATTGCGCTGTCGCGATCGGATCAAGCGCTGAGGCTGGCTCGTCCATAAGCAAGATATCTGGCTTCACAGAGATGGCCCGGGCGATACAGAGTCGTTGCTGTTGGCCACCTGAAAGTGTTAGGGCTGATTTATGAAGATCATCCTTGACCTGATCCCATAGGGCTGCTTGTTTCAAAGAAGTTTCGACCAATTCATCCAAAACCTTCTTGTCTTTCACTCCAGCACGTTCATGTGGGAAGGTGATATTTTTGTAAATCGATTTGGCAAAAGGATTTGGTCGTTGGAAAACCATTCCGATGTGCTTGCGCATTTCATAAACATTGATATCTGGACGATTGACATCGATTCCTTCATACCAAATTTCACCCGTTACACGCGCAATATCGATGGTATCATTCATCCGGTTCAAACTACGGAGGTAGGTTGATTTCCCCGATCCTGAAGGACCGATCAAGGCTGTAATCTTATTCTTTTCAAATTGCATGTCGACGCCTTTAATGGACTCGTTCGTTCCATAATAGACATGCAAATCTTTGGTCGATAGGACCACCTTTTCTTCAGGAAAAGTAATGATGTGTCTCTCATCCCAATTGTATTTTGACATTTCTTCTCCTTTAAGCAGATGTTAGTTTTTTATGGAGGTAACTTCCGAGTTTGCGCGCTCCAAAGTTAAAGATCAAGATAAAGATCAAAAGAACGGCGGCAGAACCGGCTGAAACTTCGATCGAGTCTGGAATGGTTCCTTCACTGTTGACCTTCCAGATATGGACAGCCAAGGTTTCAGCCTGACGGAAGATCGAAATCGGACTGGTCACACTAAAGACATTCCAGTTTGACCAATCAAGGGCTGGAGCCGACTGACCTGCTGTATAGATCAAGGCTGCAGCTTCCCCAAAGATCCGTCCAGAGGCTAAGACAACCCCAGTGATAATACTTGGAAGAGCTTCTGGAACCACGACATGGATCACAGTTTCCCAGCGAGACAAGCCCAGTGCTAGACCTGCTTCGCGCTGTGTATGGTGAACGTGCTGCAAGCTATCTTCGATATTGCGGGTCATCTGTGGCAGGTTAAAGACGGTCAAGGCCAAGGCCCCTGAAATGATCGAAAATCCATATTTGAACTGGACAACGAAGACCAGGTAACCAAAGAGACCTACAACGACAGATGGCAAAGAAGACAAGATCTCAATACAGGTACGAACCAAATTGGTCAAACGACCTTTTTTAGCGTACTCAGAGAGGTAAATCCCAGCTCCAAGAGAAAGTGGGAAGGAAATCACCAAGGTAATGACCAAGAGGAAGAAGGAATTATACAATTGAATTCCGATCCCTCCTCCTGCTTGGTAAGAAGAAGATTTCCCAGTCAAGAAGTGCCAAGATACATGGGGCAAGCCACGGACCAAGATATAAAGGATCAATGAGGCAAGAATCGCAACGATGATCCCTGAAATAGCATACAGCACTCCTGTTGCAATTTTATCCATTCGTTTAGCGTGCATAGTTCTTCTTACCTCTTTCTTTCGTAATCAGTTTAATCACACTGTTAAAGGCAAGACTCATGAGGAGCAATACCAAGGCGAGTGACCAAAGAACATTGTTATTGACCGTACCCATGACGGTATTTCCGATTCCCATGGTCAAAATAGAGGTGAGGGTGGAAGCTGGTGTTGTGAGCGAGGTTGGTACCACTGCCGAGTTTCCGACCACCATCTGGATCGCCAAGGCTTCCCCGAAGGCACGCGCCATTCCAAAGACAACCGCTGTAAAGATTCCTGAGCGGGCTGCCTTGAGCGTGACATGCCAAATCGTTTGCCAGCGTGTCGCACCCATGGCCATACTAGCTTCCCGGTAATGACGGGGAACAGCTCGGAGGCTATCGGTCGTCATAAAGGTGACAGTTGGCAGGATCATAACAAAGAGGACAAAGACCCCTGAGAGAATCCCAAAACCAGTCCCACCAAAGAGACTACGCGTAAATGGGACGACCACTTGAAGGCCAATAAATCCGTAAACAACTGAAGGAATTCCCACTAAGAGCTCAATCGCTGGTTGCAAGAAACGAGCTCCTTTAGGAGAGACTTCTGTCATGAAAACAGCTGCACCAATGGCAAACGGCGTTGCCAAGAGGGCAGAAAGCAAGGTTACAATAAAGGAACCTAGAATCATTGGTAGGGCTCCGAATTCCTTTGCAGCAGGATTCCAAGAGCTCCCAAATAGAAAACTAAAGATATTGACTTTATTGACAAAGAAAGTCGATAAACCTTTTTGGGCCACGAAAATCAAAATCATGGCAACGACGACAACAATCAAACTCATACATAAAAAAGTAATGGTTTTCCCAAATTTTTCTAGGCGGGAGTTTTTTGATTTCGTCAGCATTTTTTTTGCTACTTCGTTCATTTTTTACCTAATTCTTTTATTTTTTGTCACATTCCCTTTTAAATCACGGGTGACTTTCATATCATTGATTGGGATATAACCCATCTTACCAACAACCTTTTGCTGGATCTCATCGGTCATCATGTAGTCAATGAATTTTTTAGACAACTCATTGGGTTTTCCTTTGGTATACATGTGTTCATAAGACCAGATTGGCCAGTTATTGTTGACAACATTGGCTTTGGTTGGTTCATAACCGTTAAGCTTCATGGTTTTGACACTGCTATCCAAGTAGGTAAAGGCCAGATAAGAGATGGCTCCTGGCGTTTGAGAAACGATGTTTTTCACCATTCCATTAGAGTCTTGCTCTTGGGCCTGCTTGGGTTGTTTGCCATCCATGATGATGGCATCAAAGACAGCACGGCTACCAGAACCAACCGCTCGGTTCACAATCGTGATTTCAAGATCTGGACCTCCCAATTGCTTCCAGTTGGTATATTCACCCGTAAAGATCTTTCGCAATTGCTCTGTTGTCAAATTGTCGATTGAGATATTTTTATTGGCAATGATGGCTGTCCCTGCTACGGCTACCTGATGGTCGACCAGACTAGAGGCATCGATCCCAGATTTTTCCTCCGCAAACAAGTCACTATTTCCGATATCTACAGCGCCTGATTGAACTTGTGAAAGTCCTGTACCAGAACCTCCTCCTTGTACATTTACAATCTTACCAGGATGTTCTTCAATGTAGCGATCTACTACTCCTTCAACCAAGGGTTGTAAGGCAGTCGATCCGACAGCAGTGATGGATTCTCCGCGATCGATCCAAGAAGCACAAGCAGATAAACTTCCTGCTAATGCGATCGTCGCTAGTCCTAGGATCAGCTTTTTAGACTTTTTCAAATCATGTCTCCTTGATATTTCACTATTTCACTTATGATTTTGACAAGTTTTTTTCAAAAAAACCTGTACTTCCACTATATCATAGAACGGGTTCTTTGCCCAGCATTTTACCTAAAACGAAGCCCCTTTGGATAGAAATTTTTCAGGGTCTGTCCGGTCACTTTGGCAAAGCCCAAACCATTGCCTTCAACCAGGACCTGGTACCATCCATTTGGATGCGTTTCCCTCAATTGAACCGTCTCTCCCGCCACATAATGAACAAAGTCCTCAGGCGTGATCGAAACGGTCTCTTTGACTTCACTCGGTCTCAATGCTAGACCAAGGGCAAAACTAGGTTCAAATCGATTTTTCTTGAAGGTCCCTAGGTGCAAACCATTTCGGGCAATTTTTACTTTGCGCAAATCTGGTAAACCAAGTGGAACCAAGTAGAGTTCATCTCCAAAGGTTTCGAGAACACCTTCTAGAGTGATCTTCAAGTGTTTCTTAGCAAACTCCTGCCACCATTTCTTTTGCTCCGCAGATAATTGGTCCTTTTTGGAAGGGATTTTGGCAGGTCGATTCTCTCCTAGATAACGGAACTTAGCAACAAATTGTCCCTCCCCTTTAAAGAGATGTGGATACATGCGCGCCGTTTCTGGAAAGTCGATGCCTTCTGCCATACCATTGATCTTCTCGATCGTTTCCAGCTCCAGATCATAGTTTTCCAAAAGCCAGGATACGATCTCTTCATTTTCCTCAGGAGCCCAGGTACAGGTTGAATACACCAAGGAACCACCTGGAACCAACATCTTGAGGGCATCCTCTAGAATCTCTCTTTGAAGAAGACTACACTCTCGAGGGTAATCGACAGACCAATAGTCCATGGCATCTGGTTGCTTGCGGAACATCCCCTCACCTGAACAAGGGGCGTCTAGTACAATCAGATCAAAAAAGCCTGAGAAAACCTTTGCTAGACGATCGGCAGACTCATTGGTTACTAGCACATTTCGGGCACCAAATCGTTCAACATTCTCTACAAGAATTTTCGAGCGTCCCTTGTGGATTTCATTGGAGACCAAGAGTCCCTGATTATCCAAATAAGACAAGAGTTGGGTGGTCTTACCTCCAGGAGCTGCCGCTAAGTCTAAGACCTTCATCCCTGGCTTCGGCTGAGCGACTTGGGCCACTATCTGAGCTGCTGGCTCTTGCGAATAGACCAGGCCCGTTGCGTGCTCAATGGATTTTCCTGAGACCTTTCCATAATGGCCCCAAGGGGTATTGGGAATCGGATCATCAAATGCTTTTTGAGCTTCTTTCAAGGGATTTGTCCGAAAGGCCGATACTGCTTCTTGCTCAAAGGTCGCAAAAAAAGCAGCAGCATCCTCACCTAGAAGATGCTGGTATTTTTCTTTAAAACCATTGGGAAAATTCATTTAACTTCTCCCTTTCTTAAGATAGGTTTGAATTTCTGTTAACTTCACTTTTGGAACCATCATAATGGGTTCCACTGACTGGTAATTAGGTTTATCTCCATTTAGATTTAAAACGGTATAGCCCAACTGTTCCCCCATGATCGCAGCTGCGGCATAATCCCAAGGCCAGATATAGCTAAAATAAGCTAGAATCCCACCTGAGAGAATTTTTGAAAAACTAATACCGGCACTTCCGTAGACCCGAATGCCAAGAGAGTCCATACCAAGATCGGCCATGCCCCAGTCATTTTTCTCAAGCATGCCGACATTTGAAGCAATCAAAAGGTTTTCCAGAGGTTGGTCCACAAAGGGCGTCAGTTCAACCTCATTGCGATAAACAGGGAATTCTCCACCCCCGTAAAAAAGGTGATCCCGCATCACATCGTAGATCAGGCCAAACTGACCAATTCCGTCTTCAAAATAGGCCACCATCACCGCAAAATCTTCCTTTTGGGTCACAAAATTATTGGTCCCATCAATAGGATCAATCACCCAAACGGATCCTTCTGAAATCGGGGATCGAAGGCCATCTTCCTCCGCAAAAATCCGATCTTCTGGGTAGCGATTTGTAATTTTTTCAACCAAATCATTTTGAACCTGTTGGTCCATCTGGGTTACTAAATCTGTCGGCCCAGTCTTTTTTGAGATCATCAAGTCATCATGGAGATGAAGACGCAAGTAGTCTCCAGCCTCTAAAACGATTTGTTTAGCAAACTCTAATTTATTCTTCAAGAGAAAACCATCCTTCCTCTTTTTGCTTTGCAGCCTGGGTCGCGCGATAGAGAGAATAACCGCTCACTTCTTCAAACTCTCGTCCGAGACGCTTTTCTTCTCCGATACTAGGTACGACCTTCTTAAAAGCGCGGTAGGCTTCCATGTATTCTTTGGCCTCTACCTTACTTTCATAGGCTTCTTCAACTTTATTGAAAAAAGAAAGCACTGAAGCAAGCTCTTCAGTGCTCCACGATAAGTCCAGTGGGTAACTATAATTTTTTTGCATTCGACATACTTCTTAGTTTATTTCTGCTCTTAGAGTGGCAGAGCGTAACTCTTGTTTTCGATAACTCCGTGGCAAGAAGGCACGAATTTCGTCTTCGTTAAAGCCGATTTGCATGCGCTTGTTATCTAAAATAATCGGTCTCCGTAAGAGACTTGGATTTTCCTCAATCAGATGAATCAAGGCTGAGATCGATAAATCTTCAACATCAACATCCAATTTTTGAAAAATTTTTGAACGAGTTGAAATAATGTCGTCTGTTCCGTTTTCGGTCAAGGCCAATATACTTGTCAACTCCTGTTTGCTCAAAGGACTTGTCATTATATTGTGTTCTTTAAATGGAACATCGTGCTTTTTTAACCAAGCCCGAGCTTTTCGACATGATGTACAACTCGGTGATAAAAATAATGTAATCATGTGGTTCACTTCTTTTTTTATATATAACTATCTAACTCTATTATACAAAAAAATTAGGTGCTTGAAAAGCGCTTTTTTGATTTCTAGTCGATTTTTCTGAATTTCAGTAGAAAAAAAGAAACCACTTTCATTATCCCAAGAAGAGGCCCGAAAAAAGAGAGTGGGACAGAAATCGGTAATTCGTTAGAATTCGATTTCGTCGTCCCACCTCCGAACAGTTGAGTAGGGCTGTAAAAACTGATGAAATCAGCGTAGTAGAGCCCACTCAACCACTGCGTTTTGCTCGACAATTCAAAGATAATTGAGAGGCTAGGACTTTTGTCCCAGCCTCTTGGTCCAGTTTCGTGAAACTGCTTCATCTTCTTCTAGTTGAGCCACTAGTTGATCGATCCCATCGAATTTGACCATTTCTCGAATCTTATCTAACCAATGAATGGTCAGGGTATGACCGTAGATATCTCCTGTAAAATCAAAGAGATTGACTTCGAAACGAAGCTCTTTCCCATCAAAGGTGACATTTTTCCCGACAGAAGCCATCCCACGGTAGGTCTGCCCTTTAAAATCGACATTGACTACATAAACGCCATCTGATGGGAGATAGGTCCGATCAATCGGTGCTAGATTAGCGGTAGGATAGCCAATGGTACGGCCACGTGCATCTCCGTGCACGACGATTCCCCGACTGGATAAAGGGTGACCAAGTAGATGGGCAGCTTCTTGGACTCGTCCTTCTAGGATAGCTTGACGAATGCGGGTTGAACTAATCTTTTCCCCCTGATCCAATACAGGAGAAATGACTTCCACTTGACCATCAAAATAAGCAGCTAAGTCAGAGGCCGTTTTCTTATCAGAGCCAAAACTATAATCAAATCCAGCAATTAAAACTCGGGCTCTCAAGGCTGTGACAAATTGATCGACAAATTCTTTCGCAGTTTTAGAAGCAAAATCGGTCGTAAAATCAATGAGGAAGAGCTCATCCACTCCTAGTTCGTTTAATTTTTGGAACCGATCCTCAGGGCTCTGCAAATGAAGCAGTAATTCTGGTTGGTAGCGAACAAAGGCTAACTTAGGAGATTCAGGGAAGGTTAACAAAGCGACCTTCAAGCCTTTTTCATCCGCGATCTGACGCGCCTTTTTAAAGAGTTCTTGATGCCCCAGATGCAGGCCATCAAAGTAGCCCAGAACCAAAACTGTCTCATTCTCCAAATGGATCTGGTTAGCAGTAGTAATCGTACGAATATTCATGAATTTATTGTAACACACTTTCTGTGAGAAAGACTTTTCGAGGTTTGTAAAGTTCTTCTCTTTTTTCTAAAATGGCTACCAATTTTCCTTGGTAAAAAGCAGCTAACTCTTTGGAATCACTCTCAACAGGAATAAAGCGTCCTACTTGGACTTCACCGACCTCTTCGACTGTCAGCTCTACTTTTTCAAGATCTCCAGTCCCAATTTCAAGTGGGTGAAGGAAGCTCAAATCTCCTTGTCCCACTTTTTCAGCCACTTCTTCTAAGGTCAGGGAATCTTCCAGTGACAAACCGGCAGCACTGGTCCGTGTCAAATGAGACATATGGGCTGCGTAACCCAGTTTTTGACCAAGGTCCACAGATAAGGTCCGGATATAGGTCCCCTTGCTGCATTTAACCCGGAAACGAAAACGGGCTAGACTTTCTTCATAGCTAATCTCACTGGTGCGCGTGAATTCATAAATGGTTACCTGCCGGACAGGGCGTTCCACATCTTCTCCTGCCCGCGCATATTCATAGAGCTTACGTCCATTGACCTTGACCGCTGAATACATAGGTGGTACCTGCTCGATCTCTCCCACCATCTGGGCAATCATGCGATCGACCTCTGCTGCATCTAAAGGCGCTTCCACTGGGGTCCGCTCTACGATTTCACCGCTGGCATCTTCCGTCGTGGTAGAAAATCCCAGAGTGATTTCTCCCTCATAGACCTTGCCTTCATCTTGCATGAATTCGACCATCCGGGTCGCCTTTCCAACTGCAATCGGAAGCACTCCCACCACATCTGGATCCAGCGTTCCCCCATGGCCGATCTTCTTAGTTCCTAGGATCTTCCGCAGTTTGAAGACCACATCATGGGAGGTCATGCCTGCTTCTTTTTTTACATTGATAATTCCGTCCATCTGATTTGCTCTTTCTAACTCTTGTGTGACCATACGGGCCACCGACCCTTTATTATACCATGAAACAAGACTTCTTGTCCCTCTTTCCCCCTTCCCATGAGCTCCTAAAAAATCCCGTAGCAGATTTCAGACTATTTAAAATGGGTTTGATACAATAGAAAGCGAAAGAAGGTGTAACATATGTTAATGTATGATGTTATTGTGATTGGATTTGGTAAAGCTGGTAAAACACTTGCAGCGAAATTATCAAGCCAAGGAAAAAAAGTCGCTCTGATTGAAAAGAGCAAGTCTATGTACGGTGGTACTTGTATCAATATCGCTTGTATTCCAACCAAGACCTTGATTGTTGCAGCAGAAAAAGGCTTGGATTTTGAGCAAGCCATGAGCGAAAAAAATGCGGTCACCACTCGTCTCAATGGCAAGAACTATGCAACGATTGCTGAAACTGGTGTGGATATTATCGATGCGACGGCTCGTTTCGTTTCTAACAAGGTCATCGAAATTCAAGCTGGAGATGAAAAGGAAGAATTGACAGCTGAAACCATTATTATTAATACTGGTGCTGTGCCAAATGTCCTTCCGATCCCAGGTTTGGCTGAAAGTAAATTTGCCGTGGATTCAACCGGTATTCAACGTTTGGAAAACCTACCTAAACGCCTGGGTGTCCTTGGCGGTGGACCAATTGGATTGGAATTTGCTCATCTCTATAATACCTTGGGCAGCCAAGTAACAGTATTGGATGCTTCTGAAGCATTCTTGCCACGGATCGAGCCAAGCATTGCAGCTCTTGCAAAAAGATACCTTGAAGAAGACGGTATTCAATTCTTGCAAGGCGTTCATACCCAAGAAATCAAAGATGGCCAAAACAGCTTAACGGTTGTAACGGATAAGGGAGACTTCGAGTTTGATATCCTTCTCTACGCAACAGGACGGAAGCCAAACACAGCTGGACTTGGTCTTGAAAATACAGACATTCAAGTCACTGATCGTGGAGCAATCCAAGTTAACCGTCATTTAGAAACCAGCGTCCCTGGTGTCTTTGCAGTTGGGGATGTTAATGGTGGTCCTCAATTCACCTACATGTCACTCGATGACTTCCGCATTGTCTTCAACTACCTTACAGGCGATGGTAGCTACAATCTCGAAACTCGTCACAATTATGCGACAACACTCTTTATTGCTCCTCCACTGGCCCAAGTCGGCTTGACCGAGCAAGAAGCACGTGACAAAGGACTTCCAGTTGCTGTTAAAGAATTGCCAGTTGCTGCTATGCCACGCGGACACGTCAATGCAGACCTTCGAGGGGCCTTCAAAGCCGTGGTCAACCCAGAAACTAAAGAAATTCTTGGGGTGACGCTCTTTGGAGAAGCTGCAGGCGAAATCATCAACCTGATCACCATGGCCATGGACAACAAGATCCCTTATACTTACATCGCAAAACAAATCTTTACCCACCCAACCATGGCAGAAAACCTAAACGATCTCTTTGCGATTTAACTAACATAAAAAAGAGGCTGGGACACAAGTCCTAGCCTCTCAATTATTTTTGGATTGT
>NZ_KV812016.1:258868-272282 GCF_001813295.1 Streptococcus sp. HMSC072G04 | reverse complement strand
AATTACCGATTTCTGTCCCACTCTCTTTTTTAGTTTAAGAATTCACAGACAGCCTCTTGAAATGCTTTATTTTCTTCATAAAGAGCATGCCCAGAGTGCTTTAGAATAAGGAGCTGACAACCCGAAATCGCTTTTGCCAGTTCCTTGGAATCGTTCACACCGATCACATCATCTTCAAGTGCACCAAGGACCAAGGTCGGACATTGAATTTCTTTTAAGACCTCCAGGCTATTATGTTCCAGGCAAGACTGAGACTGAATGGCTATTCTATTTTCATCTTTGATTCGCCCCAAGCGACCCATAATATTATAAAGCAACCGCCACTTTTGATAACTCTTTTGCGTGTAGGAATGCTTTGCAATATCCAGCATGAGATGCTTAAAATTTCCAGATTGACTAAGCTTTTGCCAATGCTCAATTCGTTCTCTAGCAAGTTGACTAGGTTTTGCAGTGGTCACGGCTAAAATGAGCTTTTGAACCTTTTCAGGGAAATCCGCAGCTAGCCATTGGGCAATCATTCCACCTTGTGAAATCCCCATAACATAAGCGGTATCTAGGTTTAGTGTCTCCATTGCTTCTGCTACATCTGCTGCCATATCCCGCGTCGTATAGCCCTGCCTCAACTCATTGATTCGAGAAAAAACATAGATTTTATAGCGTTTAGCAAGTAGACGATAAGAGAGGGAGAAAAGCTGGGCCTTTCCTTTAACTGTCTGAAGCCCATCCCCCAAGCCTGGTATGATCACTAATGGCTGCTTACCTTTTCCAAATGTCACATAGTCCATGGTTTTCCCATTCATGGACAAGGTAGCGTTCTTAGCTGAATACAAAAATTATTCTCCTTTCAGAGCATCAAACTTAGCTTTCATGGTTGGATTTTTCCGTGTCAATTTTTTAACGGAAACATCATCCAACTTGTTGTTAGCAAGACGAAGTTGATTCTCTGATGTGGTCAAGAATTTCTTGACTTCTTCCATCCGTTTGATAGCCTTATCGATTTCATCAATTGCCTTACCGAAGTTGACGGAAGCTGAGTTGTAGTTCTTAGCAAAGGCTACTTTGAATGCATCCAGGTCTTCTTCAAAGTGGGTGATGTCGATATTTTGTTCACGAACAAGCGCCAATTCCTGCTTGTATTTAAGGGAATTGAGGGCCGCATTGCGCAAGAGCCCAATGATCTGGATAAAGAACTGAGGACGGACCACATACATCTTCTCGTACTCGTGGCTAACATCGACAATTCCTGTGTTGAAGTAGTCGTTATCTGCTTCAAGCATGGTCACTAAAACCGCATATTCACAGTTCTTTTCTCGACGGTCCTTGTCCAACTCTTTGTAGAAATCCGCATTCTTATGCTTCTTCTCTGTCCCATCAGCTTCATTCTTCATCTCGAACATAATGGAGATAATCTCCACTCCATTTTCATCACACTCGCGAAAGATAAAGTCGCCTTTAGACCCACGTGCAGAGACCTTGTTATCCTTTTCAAAATATGCATTTGGGAAGGCAAAACTGCGAACCTTGTTGAATTCACTTTCCGCATACTGCTCCAGACTTTCACCGATAGCTTTTGTAGATTGTTGGGCCTTAAAATTCTTGTAAAACTCGACCTGTTCATTGGCTGCCTTTAACTGGGCTTCGTAGTTTTGTTTGACAGAAGCTAGGGACAGTTCATTTTCCTTCTCTTGAAGGAGCAATTGGTTTTGTACCTGATCACGCTCCTTCTCCAAATTAGAAAGCGTCTTTTGCAGCTGGTTCTCATGCTCCAAGCGCAAGGTGGCCAATTGATTCTCCAGTGCTTGCACTTCTTTTTCTTTCTCTAGCAGGCTTTGGCTAGCTGTTTGCTCCACCTCTTTTTTCGCCAATTCTTTTTCGGTATCAAACTGTTGAATCTGGTTTTGTAACTGGGCAATTTCTTGGTCCTTCTTAGCTAACTTCTCTTGCTGTTCATTAAGGGCCTTTTGCTGTGCCAAAGCCAACTCTTGCCGAATCCGCTCATGAATTTCCTTGTCAAACTCTGCTGTCCGTACCTGTGACAAGAGTTCGCTGTATTGACTTTCGTTGACTGTAAAGACTTCCCCACAGTTGGGGCACTTGATTTCGTTCATAGCATGCCTCTTTCTCTATTCTTAGTATATTATATCATGCCACCAGTAAAATCAAAACCAGCAAGCTAGGCTTACTGGTTTCGACTGAATATTCATTTCTCTATAGAGACTTTCCTTAAGTGAGGACGGACGGTAGCGACTCCCTTTGGGATTCCATACCTTAGATTTGAGCCTTCCGTCTCAAATCTACCGAGCATCAGAAACTAATACGTTTCTGGTGCTTTCCTCACGGCGAAAAGTCTCAATCTATTTTGCACTAGTTCCAAAATATCTTTTTTCAATAGTCTCATTCAGTAATAACTTTAGATTTCTGAAAAGATGTTGCTTATTTATAATCTGAAACAGTGGACTTAGCTTACTGGCTTTAGTTTATTTCTTCTCAATCGGCGCGACACTGGCCAAGAGTTTTTTGAGACCCACTTCTGGGAAGTTGATCTTGAGTTCTTGGGTACTACCACTACCAGATACTTCAAGCACGGTTCCTTCGCCCCACTTCTTGTGAATGGCAATGTCGCCAATGGCCCATGCGACGCTTTCTTTGGCGCTAGAACGGTTGCTATTGCCAAAGGGGAGGCTTGATGACGTGAGAGCACTTGGGGCTGCTTGTCTCTTGCGCTCTTGAAGGGCTTGTGACAGGCTCATGCCTTTTCCAAAGGTCGTTCCGCCTCCATTGCTATAAGAAGCCTTAAAGCTGGTATTAACTGGACGGGCTAATCCTTGGTAGGTCAATAAATCCGAGCTAATTTCATTGATGAAACGCGTCGGGCGGTTGTAGCTGGTCCGTCCAAAGAGCAAACGTGAGTTAGCATTGGTCAAGAAGAGAACCTTCTCTGCCCGCGTGATCCCTACATAAGCCAAGCGACGCTCTTCTTCCAACTCATCTGGATCCTCAGCCGCACGACTAAGAGGAAAGACATTTTCTTCCATCCCAATCAAGAAGACGACTGGAAACTCCAATCCCTTAGCCGCGTGAAGGGTCATCAAGGTGACTTCTGAAGTTTCTTGGGCCCCATCATCTGTATCGGCAATCAAAGCCAAATCGTTCAAGAAACGACTCAAGGTTTCCACACCTGATTCGTCTTCGACGGTCTCTCCATTTTCATCAAAATTCTTGGTAACAGATAGGAACTCTTGGATATTCTCGATGCGGGCCTGACTTTCCAAATTTCCCTGATTGGTTAGGGCCGTCATATAACCTGTCTTGTCAAGGACTTCTTCGACCAGCTCTGTAATGGTCAGCTGGTCCAATCTTTCTCTCAAATCAAGAATGAGATTGGCAAAGTCCCAGATGGATTGAGCTGCCTTTCCTTTGATGCCAGAGAGCATAATATTGGCTGAAGCATCCAGGAGTGAGGACTCTTGCATTTGGGCAAAGTCGCGAATCTTATCCACTGTACCTGGCCCGATTCCCCGCTTAGGTTCATTGATAATGCGCTCAAAACTGATATTGTCACTGAGGTTGGCAATCAAGTTCAGATAAGCAATGACATCCCGAATTTCCTTCCGGCTGTAGAACTTGGTGCCTCCCACCATGGTGTAGGGAATGTTGGACTTGAGCAGCGCTTCTTCAATGGTCCGTGACTGGGCATTGGTTCGGTAGAGAACAGCAAAATCACGGTGCTTGTAGCCAGCTTCGCGACTCAGCTCTTCAATCGTTTTAGCAACAAAGACCGCTTCATCCTGCTCGTCATTAGCCCGGTAATAGACAATCTCTTCCCCGTCTTCATTTTGTGTCCAGAGATTCTTCGGACGGCGGTGTCGATTATTTTTAATGACATCATTGGCAGCTTGCAGGATTGTCTTGGTCGAGCGGTAATTCTCTTCTAGGAGCACGACCTTAGCTTCCTTATAATCCTTCTCAAAGTCCAGGATATTCTGCATATCTGCTCCCCGCCAGCCATAAATGGACTGGTCCGCATCCCCAACGACACAGATATTTTTAAAACGTGAAGCCAAGAGTTTGACCAATTGGTATTGGGCATGGTTGGTATCTTGGTACTCATCCACGTGGATATATTGGAACTTCTGCTGGTAATAGGTCAGCACATCTGGATGCTGATCAAAAAGACGCAAGGTCAGCATGATCAAATCATCAAAGTCCACTGCTTCTGACTGACGGAGTTCCTTTTGGTAAGCCTCATAGCACTTGGCGACGATCTGGGTGTACATATCGCCAGCCTGGGCGGCGTAGGCCACTTCATCGATCAGGTCATTTTTGGCATTGGAAATAGTCCCCAAGATGGTCCGTTCATTCCATTTTTTAGGATCCAAGTTCAAGGACTTCAAAATCCGCTTCATCAAGGTCCGTTGCTCACCTGGATCGACAATGGTAAAATTGCGATTGTAGCCAATATGATCCGCATCTCGGCGAAGGATGCGCACACACATGGAGTGGAAGGTGGCAATCAAGCAATCTTGGGTGGCTGGATTCAACTGATAAGCCCGCTCCTTCATCTCCCGAGCGGCTTTATTGGTAAAGGTAATGGCCAAAATATTCCAAGGATTGACCATTTTTTCATCGATCAAGTAAGCGATGCGGTGGGTCAAGACACGTGTCTTACCAGAACCAGCCCCCGCCATGATCAAGAGGGGACCTTCTGTCGTTTGGACCGCCTCTGCTTGGCGATCATTCATACCATTCAATAAAGGATTCATCTCATACTCCTCATTCATTCAATCGTTCTATTATACCACAAAAACCGGCCTAGCTTCTTTTAAAAAAGACTCATTTGAATTTCCCTTCCAAAAACGATATAATAGTAGCTTAAAGAAAACAGGTTCATATCCGAGGTTGTAGGAGGAAATTTTGGAAAAACCATACAGTAACTTAAAACTGGCCGAACGTGGTGCCATCATCAGTATTTTAGCCTATTTACTACTTTCTTCAGTAAAATTAGCTACTGGCCATCTGCTTCACTCCTCTAGTTTGGTAGCCGATGGATTTAACAACTTATCAGATATTATCAGCAATGCTGCCCTGCTCATCGGGATTCGTCTTGCTCGCCAACCTGCTGACCGCGATCACAAATTTGGTCACTGGAAAATTGAGGATCTAGCAAGCCTAGTCACCTCCATCATTATGTTTTATGTTGGTTTTGATGTCTTACGCGATACCCTCCAAAAGATCTTCAGCAATGAAACAGTTAGCATTGATCCACTCGGTGCTGGTGTCGGAGTGGTTTCAGCCCTTGTCATGCTAGGCGTTTATTTCTACAATCTTCGCTTAGCCAAACGGGCCAAATCAAAAGCCTTAAAAGCAGCCGCAAAAGACAATCTTTCAGACGTCGTCACTTCTCTTGGAACGTCGATCGCGATCGCTGCTAGTGCTTTTAACTATCCAATTGTCGATAAAATCGTAGCCATCATCATCACCTTCTTTATCCTCAAAACAGCCTACGATATTTTTATGGAATCTTCCTTTAGTCTTTCAGACGGCTTTGATGATAGTCTCCTCGAAGATTACGAAAAAGCAATTTTAAAACTCCCTAAGATTGCACGTGTGAAATACCAACGCGGACGGACCTACGGAAGCAATATCTATCTGGACGTTGTCTTGGAGATGAATCCCGACCTTTCCGTCTATGAAAGCCATGCGATCACAGAAGAAGTCGAGAATCTCCTGAAAGAAGAATTTGGAGTCTTTGACATTGACGTCCATGTGGAACCTAGCTCAATTCCTGAAGATGAGCTGATCGAAAACGTTGAAAAGAAACTCTTGACCTACGAAAAACGCCTCTATGCTAAGCAAGAGTTTGATACATTGCTAGCGGATAATTATACCTTGATTGACGACACCGGTCACGAACACAACAAGGCAGAATTAATAGAGGCTCTCGCAAACGACCAAGTTCAATTCCAAAACTTTGAACTGGAGTCCATCAGCCAAAAAACCAAACTCATACGCTATGAACTAGACGGTCAAATCCATACCAGTCTCTGGCGTCGCCATGAAACGTGGCAAAAGATTTTCCATCAAATTACTAATAAAACCGACTAAAAGAGGCTGGGACAAAAGTCCTAGCCTCTCAATTATTTTTGGATTGTCGAGCAAGACGCAGTGGTTGAGTGGGCTCTACTACGCTGATTTCATCAGCTTTTACAGCCCTACTCAACTGTGCGGAGGTGGGACGACGAAATCGAATTCTAACGAATTACCGATTTCTGTCCCACTCTCTTTTTTACTTGATGTCATCTGTTGCTACATCAGTTCCCAACCACTTCTTAGAGATCTTTTGGAACTGGCCTTTTTGATAGAGTTTTACGAAGGCTTCATCAATTTTTTTCTTCAAAGTTTTATCCGCCTTGCGCACCCCTACCGCAAAGGATTCTGTCTCAAAACCGACAGGAAAGACATTGTAGTCTTTTAAGATTCCTTCTGTTTGCAGATAATAGTTGGCATAGACACGGTCGATTAAGAGGCCATCGATCCGATCATTCTGAAGATCGATCAGCGCCTCGTTGAAACTCTGGTATTGGGTAGCCTTTTGATTTTTAACCTTATTTTTTAAGATTTTAGGATTGGCTTCAAAATCCATATAGCCAGACGATCCGGTCTGGGCACCTAATCGTTTCTCTTTGAAATTTATAAAAAAAATAGCCTTTCGGCTATTCTTCTACTTTTATAAATCCAAATTTATTGAGAGGATAGAGACGCAGATTCACGACTCCTTCGATCTGATTTTTATGGATATAACCAAACTCACGGCTATCTTCTGTATCTCCACGGTTATCATTTAAGACAAGATAAGTATCGGATGGTACACGACCAGCCTTGGTCCCTTTTAACTCTGATAAGAAGAAATCATCCGTATAATACCCATTACTCGTTGGAGCAGCTAAGTGTTTGTTGAGCATTTTGTTCAGGTAAGGTTCTGGTGTTGCCTGTCCATTCAAATAGAGGACGTCATCTACGTAGCTGACTTCGTCGTTTTCTTTGGCAATGACACGTCCAAGGTATTCTTTTCCACCGACCTTGTATAAGACCAAATCACTACGATCTACCTGAGCATTTCTAGTCGCTACCACAAGATCTCCAGTTTTCACAGAAGCATTGGCCATTTTATCATTGATACTAAATGGATGAAATACAAAGATTCGAAGCAAAATCAGTGCCAAAACCAGTACACCGACAATGATGACATTTCTAATTAAATCTCTCCTTGGCATGTATGTCTCCCTTCCTTTTTATTTATTATACCATGTTTTTGATCTTTAAAAAAGAGAAAGTAAGCATTAGTGAGAATTCTTATCAACACACACCAGAAGAAAAAGAAAAACCTCGCGGTCAATCCTTTCGGACCAACCAGCAAGGCTTTTAGATATAATTGTCTATTAACGTACTGTACGGATACGCATTGTGTTTGTACGAACAGCTTCTCCAACTGGTACACCAGCAACGATAACGATATCATCACCAGATTTAACAAGACCAGCTTCAACTGCTTTACGTTCAGCAATTTCGAACATATCATCAGTTGATGAAGGAGCATCTGTCAACATTGGGATAACACCCCAGTTCAACATCAATCCACGTTCAGTCAATTCGTCAAATGTCAATGCCAAGATATCAGCATCTGGACGGTATTTAGAGATCAAACGTGCAGTGTGACCTGTCTTAGTCAAGGTTACAACCAATTTGATATCCATTGAGTTTGTAGCATCTTTAACAGCTGAAGCCATAACTTCTGTCTTAGAGTTACGTTCGAATGAAGCTGGGTTCAAACGACCATATTCTTTCAAAAGTGTTTGAGCGTTCATGTCGATTTTCGCCATTGTAGCTACAGATTCAAGTGGGTATTTACCGTTTGCAGACTCACCTGAAAGCATTGTAGCATCAGTACCATCGATAACAGCATTGAAGACGTCAGATACTTCAGAACGAGTAGCACGTGGTTTTTCAGTCATTGTTTCAAGCATGTTTGTTGCAGTGATAACAACTTTACCAGCAGCATTTACTTTAGAAGTAATCATTTTTTGGTAAACTGGAACCATTTCGAATGGTACTTCGATACCCATGTCACCACGAGCGATCATGATACCATCAGTAACTTCGATGATTTCATCCAAGTTTTCGATACCTTGTTGGTTTTCGATTTTCGCAAACAATTGAACGTGGCTGTTACCAGTTTCTTCACAGATAGCACGAACTTCTTGAACGTCTTTTGCAGTACGTACGAATGAGATCGCGATGAAGTTGATACCTTGTTCCAAACCGAAGCGGATATCGTCGTTATCGCGTTCAGCAAGTGCTGGGAAAGGAATCTTAGTGTTAGGGATGTTTACACCTTTTTGTTTAGCGATGATGCCATCGTTTTCAACTTCAACAACAAATTCACGTTTTGCAGCGTCTTTTTCTACAACGCGAAGACCCAATTTACCATCATCAACCAATACTTGGTGTCCAACTTCAACGTCATCAAAGATGTCAAGTGCACCAGCAACGTTCAAAGCAATCACGTCACGAGTTGATTTAATACCTTGTTTTGTAGCAACGCGAATACGTTCACCAGTCTTGTATGAATATTCTTTAGCTTCGCCTTCGAACAATTCAGTACGGATTTCAGGACCTTTTGTATCAAGAAGGTAACCAACTTTTTTACCAGCGATTTCTTCTGCACGTTTAACAGTCGCCATACGTTCACCTTGTTCTTGGTGGTCACCGTGTGAGAAGTTGAAACGGAAAGTGTTCGCACCAGCTTCGATCAATTTAGCAATGTTTTGTGCTGAAGCTTCAACGTCAAGTTTTTCAGCCCAGTATCCATCTTCACCGAATTTTTTACCGCCACGGATTTCTACCGCAGGACCTAAAGTTGCAACGATTTTTACACGTTTGTTCATGATATATATGACTCCTTTTTAAATATATCTGTCTTTTTAAGACAAGGTTAACGAATTTATGAAATAAAATTAAATTGAAGACAAGCTACGGTTCAACTCGGCAAGACCAAGATCAGCTTTATGTGGATTGTTTACCACAATCTTACCATCTTCTGTCAAGCTAAAGAGGGCTCCTTCTTCTGCTTTACCAAGGATTGGGTTTTCCACCATTTTTTCATTACGGATACCAACGGCTACACCACCGATTCCTTGTTTCAACAATTTAACAGCGTGTGCTCCCATACGTGAAGCAAGAACACGGTCACGCGCAGTCGGTGAACCACCACGTTGGATATGGCCTAGCTCAGTTACACGAAGATCGCTTTCATCACCAGCTTCTTTCAACGCTTTACCAAATTCATCTGCAGACATCACGCCTTCAGCCAAGATGATGATGTTGTGGGTACGACCTTTTGCGTAACCTTCTTTGATGCTCTCAACAACATCTTCGATCTTGAATCCTTCTTCAGGAATGATGATTTCATCTGCACCAGATGCAATCCCTGCCCAAAGAGCGATATCTCCAGCATTACGTCCCATCACTTCGATAACGAAAGTACGGTGGTGACTAGATGAAGTATCACGGATCTTATCGATCGCGTCCATTGCAGTTGTGACTGCCGTATCAAAACCAATTGTAAAGTCAGTTCCGACGATATCGTTGTCGATCGTACCAGGAAGACCCACAGCTGGGAATCCAAGCTCAGTCAAGCGCATCGCACCATGGTAAGAACCATCTCCACCAATAACGACAACACCTTCGATCCCGTGTTTCTTCAATTGCTCGATCCCTTTTAATTGACCTTCGCGTTGAGCGAATTCAGGGTAACGAGCTGAATGAAGGAAGGTACCACCACGGGAAATAATATCTCCAACAGATGAGGCGTCAAGGGGCTGAATTTTACCAGCAACCATTCCCGCATATCCATCATAGATACCGAAAACTTCCATTCCTTCTGAAATTGCTTGACGAACAACTGCACGGATGGCAGCGTTCATTCCAGGGGCATCTCCACCACTAGTTAAAACAGCAATACGTTTCATTTCGTTGTTTGCTCCTTTTTTTCTTTTACATTCTACGTAATTATAACACAAAGAAGACTAAAATTCTCGTATTTTTCGCAGTTTTTACCGATAAATCGTTTTCATAACGAGATTCTTTAGTTCATCTTCCAATTCTTTGTTTTTCTGGACTGTATAGCCCTTCAATTGAAGAGTTTTTTTCTCGTCTTCATAGCGTAATATCACAGGATATGGGCCCGGATATTTTTTCAAGATAGAAAGAATCGTTTTATCCTGACGATGATCGAACAACTGGATCCAGAACTTTTCATTGGTTGCCAGTTGCGCCTCTGCTAGAATCATCTGCAAGCGCCCATCACGCTCTTGTATCTTCCCTGTCAAGTAATAAAAGCCACCTTCTTTTATCAAGGAGGAAAATCGATTGTAGGTTTCAGGGAAAAGGGTCACATCCAATTTTTTCTTGGTATCACTGACTTGTAAGAAAGCCATGAGATCGCCCGACTTGGTTCGAATGGTTCGAATGTTTTGTACCTCAATGAGAATGCGTGCCTGCTCTCCTTGAACTAATTGTGAAATTGGTTGAATCTCGTAGGGACTTGTTTGCCCAATCGCAACCAATGGGTGGGTACTGAGCCCGACACCAATAATGGCCTCTTCCTTCTCATATTTTTCAGCCTGACTATAGTCCTCCGCTTCTGTCCAGGAATAGTTAGAATCCGCAAACAAACTGCCTAGCTCATCAGCAAAGACAAACAAATTCGGCAAATTGTGAAGCACCTTGCGCCTATTTTTTTCAAAAATGTCAAACAATCCAAGCTCCACTAAAGGTGTTAACAGAGGTAATTTATGATACTGATTGGGGAGTCGTAAAATAAAATCTTCGACACTTTCAAAGGGACGATTATCAATGATCCAATACGCTAAATCTCTCGGGAGTCCCTTGATATTTTTCATTCCCAAGTAGATTTTTCGATCCTGGAACTTATCTCTGTAAGGGATGGTATTGATGGATAATGGCGCGACTTTAAAATCAAACTGGAGAGCATCTGTCAGATAATCGCTGCTCGAATAATTGAGCATGACATCAAAGAAAACATCTGGATAATGGACCTTGAAATAGGCCATCTGAAAGGCCAAGGCAGAATAGGCGTAGGCATGGGAACGGTTAAACCCATAACCTGCGAATTTTTCCATGATCGCAAAGACCTCTTTGGCTTTTTCTTCCGTATGCCCAAGTTTAAGAGCACCTGAGACAAAATCGTCTTCCATCTGATGCATTTCAGCTGCATTTTTTTTGCCCATAGCCCGACGTAAAATATCGGCTTTCCCTAGACTAAAGCCTGCAAAACGCTGGGCAACCTGCATCACCTGCTCTTGGTAGAGCATGATCCCATATGTGGGCCTTAAGATTTCTTCAATAGCTGGATCTAATATCTCAACTTTTTCCTGGCCGTGCTTTCTTTTGACGAAATTGTCAATGTAATCACTAGCCCCTGGACGATTGAGAGAGGTGGTCGCTACCACTTCTTCGAAATGATTGGGTCTCACTCGTCTCAAGAGGCGAATGGCTCCAGCCTGTTCAAATTGGAAAATCCCCTTGGTATCCCCAGCAGCAAACAAGGCCAAGGTTTCTGGATCTTCTAAATCAATGGCTTCAATCACGATCTCTTCTTGGTACTTTTCATAGACCGCTTCCTTCATTTTCTGAACGAAGGTTAAATTTCGCAGACCCAAAAAGTCCATCTTCAACAGACCATTGGCTTCAACCGCATGGGCATCATACTGGGTGACAAACATGTCTTCTCCATACTTGAGAGGAATGTGATCTGTCAAATCCTGGTCACTCATCACAACCCCAGCCGCGTGGATCGATGTCTGTCTTGGTTGGCCTTCAATTCTTTTAGCAATTTCAAAGCCACGCTCAAATTCTGCTCGGCTATGAATCACTTGTCGAAAAGCTAGATTCTGTTCATAAGCAGTCGTCAGTGTATCCCTAAAGCCAATCCGCTTGGTAATGGAGGTCAATTCATACTCTGGTACCCCAAAACGTTTGAAGACATCTCGAATGGCTTGTTTGGCCCCAAAGGTTGAAAAGGTCACGATTTGAGCTGCATGGTAACTCCCGTAACGGTCTCGCACATAGCGGATAAATTCTGGACGATAGATATCAGGAATATCAATATCAATATCCGGCATGGTGTAGCGCTCCACATTTAAAAAGCGCTCAAAGAGGAGGTTCTTCTCCACAGGATCAATCCCTGTAATCCCTAGGGAATAGGCTACCAGTGAGCCTACAGCAGACCCACGTCCCATTCCCATATAATAGCCTTGACTCCGTCCGAAACGAAGAAGGTCCCAGACAATCAAGAAATAATCATCAAAGCCCATTTGGTGAATAATGTCTAATTCATGCTCCAGACGTTCTTGATAGACCGGACTGGTCAAGTTCTTTCGAAGAAGACCCGCTTGGGCTAATTCTCTCAGTTCCTCAACAGCTGGTTTTTGAGGATTGAAGCGAGGCAATTTCAACTGGGTATCAATGTCGTATTGAATCCCTTGGACAAGGTTTTCCAGATTTGTGATGGCTTGAGGAAATCGCTCTGCAAAATCATTCTTTAAATCCTGAGGAGTTTTTAGGACTGTTGTCGGATCAATTGGTCCTGTTTCCGTCAAGCTTTGATTGTCCTTGATGGCTGCCAGCATCTGCATGGCTTCCACATCCCCAGCCTCAAAAAATCGAACGGTATGAAGAGGGAGCACAGGGTGACTAAACTCTTGGTTCGGCGTATCCGCAAAAACTCCGATGAAGTAATCTAGACCAAGTGGCAAGTCTCCACTAGCAAAAGGCGCTGGGACAATGACTGCTACTCCTTCTGTAAGGTGCTTCACATCCTCCCAATTGCTCCTCCCCATCATTTTGACGGTCGACATCTTCATCAGATTCTGGTAGCCCTTCGTTGACAAAGCCAGCATCCGAAACGGAATTGTTTCATTGTCTACCTCTAGTCCAATTTCTAAACCGACCAAGGGGCTGATCTTGTGGGCCTGACAGGCTTCGATAAATTCATAAGCACCATACAAATTATCTACATCCATGATTCCCAATGCGCCATACCCCATGCTATTAGCCACTTGGACATAATCTTTTATGGTCACAAGGCTTTCCATAAAGGTATAGACTGATTTGGTATCTAGCTGTGCAATCACTTTTTCTCCTCCCTCACTGGTCTATTTTTGGGACTCTTTATTGTACAAAAAAACACCACTGCTACACAATGATGTCTCAACAACGGAAGACATGGGATTCGAACCCACGCACGCTTTTACACGCCTACCGCGTTTCCAACACGGCCTCTTAAGCCTCTTGAGTAATCTTCCATGAATAAAAATATGGAGCCGGTGGGAGT
>NZ_KV812016.1:236468-258768 GCF_001813295.1 Streptococcus sp. HMSC072G04 | reverse complement strand
ATATGGAGCCGGTGGGAGTCGAACCCACGTCCAAACACCTGCCAGCATATTTGTCTACAACCATAGGTTATGTCTTCTTTTAACAGCTACATGACACATAACTCAAGCCCTGTACCTGCGAGTCTATCAATCTCTTATCTAACTCCTAGACCAAGCTAGA
The DNA here is from genome assembly GCF_001813295.1 of Streptococcus sp. HMSC072G04. Classification (GTDB taxonomy): domain Bacteria; phylum Bacillota; class Bacilli; order Lactobacillales; family Streptococcaceae; genus Streptococcus. Next base: position 258,608 of record NZ_KV812016.1, on the reverse strand, counting down.
TCGTATCTCGCTAAAATTAAGACCTGTCATCAAACACGAGCGATTCGAATCGGGTCACGCCTGCTGGTGTTTAGGCAGCTAAAGCGTAAGAATTATTATTTTTTGCAGTTATATTTAACTGGCGTTTTACATCCGCTAGATGAGTTGCAAAATATGCCTCATAATGCCTGTCGAATCCGTAACGACCCCAAAACGAATACAATTAGTATATCAAAATGTAGCTAAAAATGCAAAAGAAAAAAATTGAACAAGAAGGCTTCCATTTGGAAGTTTCTTGCTCAATTTACAGTTATTATTGAAGATTCAACTTGTACTTGCTGATATAGTGAATGGTGAAGTACATAGAAACAATCTTAATGACTTCATAGATGAGACCTGGAATGAAGTTTGCTCCCAAATCATCAATATTTCCATAAACCAATGCATACCCGACAGCATATGAATCTTTTAATGGATTGACTGCTGTACCGATGATACTTAAAACAATGCACAAGAGAAAGAAAAACAGAATAGCCTTAAATCCACGACGATTTTGGAAGAGTTGGCCAAGTGCGATCGATACATAAAATAGGAAGATCCCTGAGGCTGTGGTAAAAATCCACCAAACGATAATCCAATAAGCAATAGAATGACTAAAAGCCTCAGCGATAATACTAAATACAGGAGAGAGGTCTTGTCCAATGACAGCACCCATCACAATAATTGTGATAAAACCACTAAAAAATAGAAGGAATAGGCAGTAAAGACTCGCTACTAAAGCTCCCACAAATTTAGACAAAATGATCGCATGCGGGCTAGCTGGAAGGGTCCAGGTCAAGTAACCTTCACGTCCGTATAAGTTAGAATAGAAACGACGGATAATAATATAGTAGTTACTAAGATAAAGACCAATGACTCCTCCAAAAATGAGAATCCCAAGAGTCCCCGTTATGATTTGCATACTATTGGTTTCCATATCCACAAAACCGTTTGTAGCACTTCCACCAATAACACCTGTAATCACTGACAAACCTAGTGCGATCAGGGTGATCAATAAATACCACTTAGCTGTCGATTTAAATTCATATTTTAATAATTTACCAAACATGGGGTCCTCCTAATAAACACGGAATTGATCACGGAAGATCTCATCGATTGATTTTCCGTGTTGATTGCGCATAACAGTCGTATTTTCATGCAAGAGGATTCTTCCTTGGTTGATAAAAATGGCCTCATCCAAAACTTGCTCAATATCCGCAATCAAGTGAGTAGAAATCAAGACAGAAGAGTTTGGACGTCTGTTTTGAATAATGGTCCGCAAAATATAATCACGCGCTGCTGGGTCAACCCCACCGATTGGTTCATCAAGAACATACAAGTCCGCTTCACGACTCATCACCAAAATCAATTGCACTTTTTCCTTGTTCCCTTTTGAAAGGCTGTTCAATTTTTGATTTGGATGCAAATGCAAATCGTTGAGCAATTGGTAAGCTCGTTGGACATTAAAATCTGCATAAAAATCTTGAAAATAGCGAATAGCATCAATAATTTTCATATTTTCATTCAGATAAGTTGTATCTGGCAAATAGGAAACTACTTTTTTAGAAGCAGGGGATGGTAATTGCCCATGAATATAGATATTTCCAAGGCTTGGTTGCAACAAACCATTAATCAATTTAATGATGGTTGTTTTCCCGCTACCATTGGGCCCCAAAAGGCCAATAATACGGCCAGGTTGGATGTTCAAACTAACATCCATGAGAGCAACTTCATGCCCATAATTCTTTGTCACATGGTCCAAGTAGACCAAAGGATACTGATTCATGTAAATCTCCTTTATTTTCTATTTATGCTATTATACCCTGTCCCCTTGATGATTGCAACTTTATCTGAAAATTTGCTAAGAATTTGTAAATACTTGTTCAAAAAAATAGGGATAAATAAATCAGAGGTTAGGGAAACCCCAACCTCTGATTTATTTTGATGCATAGAATGTTTAACTAATTCCAAGTGCGATCCGTGCATAACGGCTCATCTTTTCAACCGTCCAAGCAGGGTACCAGACCAACTTCACATCCACTGATGTCACTTCTTCTACTTCTGCTAAAACATCATGAATCTGATCTGTCAGAAGATCCGCTAATGGACACCCCATGGTCGTTAGGGTCATATCAATGATGGTTGCTCCAGTTTCACCGTCAAAATGGATCTCGTAGACAAGACCTAAATTGACAATATCAATCCCAAGCTCAGGATCGATTACCTCTTCCAAAGCATTTAAGATTTTATTTTTAATTTCTTCAATTTGCTCAGTTGTATATGCCATATGACTTCCTTTTTCTGCTATTTACTCTCGATAGAATTTCTTGGCTCGGGTTAAAAAGGTCCGCAGGACCTGGGTCGCTTCTTCATTTCTAGGCGACCGTTAAAAAGGTCCCCCTGACCTGGGTCGCTTTTTGATTTCTTGGCGACCGTTAAAAAGGTCCCCCGGACCTTTTTAATCCTCTATAAAGTCACGCAATGGTTTGCTTCTGCTTGGGTGGCGGAGTTTGCGGAGGGCTTTGGCTTCGATCTGACGGATCCGTTCACGGGTCACGTTAAAGACTTTCCCCACATCTTCCAAGGTCCGCATTTTTCCATCATCGAGACCAAAACGAAGACGCAAAACATTTTCTTCCCGGTCTGTCAGGGTATCGAGGACTTCATCCAATTGTTCGCGTAGAACCACACGAGTGGTGTAGTCTACTGGATTTTCAATCACTTCATCTTCGATAAAATCGCCCAAATGGCTATCGTCTTCTTCCCCGATTGGAGTTTCAAGAGAAACAGGCTCTTGAGCAATCTTCAAGATTTCACGCACCTTATCAGGTGTCATATCCATGCGCTCAGCGATTTGTTCAGGTGTTGGATCTTGTCCCAATTCTTGCAAGAGATTGCGTTGTTCACGAACCAACTTGTTAATGGTTTCCACCATGTGAACAGGAATCCGAATGGTACGCGCTTGGTCTGCAATGGCACGAGTGATGGCCTGACGGATCCACCAAGTAGCATAAGTAGAGAACTTGAACCCTTTGGTATAGTCAAACTTATCAACCGCCTTCATCAAGCCCATGTTTCCTTCTTGGATCAAATCCAAAAATTGCATCCCACGACCAACGTAACGTTTCGCAATGGATACAACCAAACGAAGGTTGGCTTCTGCTAGACGTTGCTTAGCTTCCAAGTCACCTTGTTCCACCAAGATAGCCAATTCTTGTTCTTCTTCATTGGTCAAAAGAGGAACAACCCCAATTTCTTTCAAGTACATCCGTACCGGGTCATTGACCTTAGCAGAGTTGCTTCCAAGCAATTCCTCATCTGACAACTCTGGCTCTTCCTCATTGTTCAACACACGCGCACTTGGGTTGCCGTCTTTATCAGTGATCGAAATCCCTGCATCTTGAATGCGTTGCAAAAGATCTTCAATCCCATCTGCATCTAGCGTGAATGGAATAACCAATTGGTCATTAATTTCATCATCTGTTGCAGTTCCGCTTTTCTTGTGGCTGCGAATAAATTCTGCAATTTGAACGTCCAATGTTGTAATATCTTTTTGTTCTTTAGCCATTCTTACTCCATTCTTCTTTTTTGAGCGATTAAACGCTCGAGTTCCAATAAAGCTTTTTCCGCATCCCCTATTGAGGAAGCTTCCTTCACTTTATTTCCAATTTGTTGACTTTCTTTGCGAAGAAGCTCACGATTCCGTGTCTCCTCTACTTCTTCTAACTCACCATCTGCTATCTCTACTGGTAAATCTTCTTCTAACATGCGGTACCAGGCCTGCTGGACCCCTTCTGGTTGCTCGGATAGATCCTGAGAGGTGACTTCTCCATTTTGACAGAGCAATTGATACAAGATCTGTAACTCCGGCGTGTCGAAGGCAAAATCAGGTCGCAAACGGTAATCATTGAGCACCATTGGAAAATCCTTCATCCTACTTAACAAATGATTTTCTGCCTTGATCAAGCGCGTCATCCCACGATTCGGCAAGAGCTCTACTGAAAAATGCGACGTTTTTGATCGTCCACCACTTTGAGCCTCCTGCCGTTGTTGCAAACGACTATTATTGACAATCTGCTCAATCTGCAAGTAATCAAAGTCCGGCAATAAATCGGCCAACTTATAAATATAGGTGTTTTGCGCTGTAATGGAGCGCGTCTGGGCGATCATCGGTGCCAGCTTTTCGACAAACTCAATTTGCGCTTGCAAGTTCTCAATATACTGGGGTTTCCAGTAGTGCATCAAGAATTCAACCTTACTAATCCGAGAATTCTTCAAGAGGGTAGCTAGATCTTCTGGGGACGTCTTTTTGAGGTACTCATCAGGGTCCATCTGATCTGGGATACGGACGATCTCCAACTCCAGATCCTGCAAGACATCCAAGGCCTTAGCTGTTGCTTCAAGTCCTGCCTTATCCCCATCATAGGTCAAGATGACCTTTTTGGTAAAATGAGACAGGTGCTGGACGTGCTCTGGTGTCAAAGCTGTCCCCATGGAGGCGACTGCATTTTCTATCCCAGCTCGATATGCCGCAATGACATCCATAAATCCTTCCATGATATACATTTCATGTTGCTTTTTGGCGCTCGACTTGGCTTGATCCAAATGATAGAGTTCATAACTTTTATTAAATAGACGGGTACTACGACTGTTCTTGTACTTGGCTTGATGACTACCATCCTCCGTCATTTTCCACAGCCTACCAGAAAAAGCAATGACCCGTCCACTATCATCCGTCAAGGGAAACATGATCCTATCCTGAAAGGCATCAAAAACCGTTCCAGCATCTGAGATTGTAAACAAACCCGAATCGGTAATCACTTTCTCAGAGAATTTCTCAGAGAGATTGCGATAGAGGTAATTTCCTTCTGCAGGTGCTAAACCCAATTGAAAATGTCGGATCACTTCATCCGTCAGACCACGTTCATGCAGATAGTGTCGCGCTTCTTCCCCCATCTTAGTCGTCATCAAAATCGCCTGATAAAACTTACTAGCTTCCTGATGAATCTCATAAAGTTCTTGGTTTGGATTGACAGACGCTGGTTGGGTAGGTCTTGCCTGGTACTGAAGCGCAATGCCAGCCTTGTCTGCTACGATCTGGACCGCATCCATAAAGGCGACTCCACGGTAGTCCTCAATAAACTTAAAGACATCTCCAGAGCGACCACATCCGAAACAATGGTAAAACTGCTTGTCTTCAACGACATTAAAGGAAGGAGTCTTTTCACCATGAAAAGGACAGAGGCCTAAAAAATTACGGCCCGCCTTGGTCAAAGAAACAACTTCTCCAATGACTTCAACAATGTTTACACTGTTTTTAATCTCTGCAATCAGCTCTTTATCAACCATAAACAGTGCCTCCATTTTACCATAGATTATCACTTTATATTTTATACTAAAAGTTAGTAAAAGTAAATTTTTTCCTACCGATTTCACTCAGAAAAGAAAAGATTTTCAACCTTTATCACTAATTTTAAAAAAATTGGGCATATTTCTTGTCAGTCGCATATTTTTCCGTTATACTATCATAGTAAAAAATTATTATGAAAGGACATATATAGGATGTTAAAAGAATTGAAAGCTTTCCTCCTTCGTGGAAACGTTGTTGACCTTGCTGTTGCAGTGATTATCGGGGCTGCATTTGGTGCCATCGTGACATCACTTGTTAACGATATCATCACACCACTTATTTTGAACCCAGCTTTGAAAGCTGCTGGTGTTGATAAAATCGCTGAATTGTCATGGAACGGTGTTGCTTACGGTAGCTTCTTGAGCGCAGTAATCAACTTCATCGTCATTGGAACTGTTCTCTTCTTTATCGTTAAAGCTGCTGAAAAAGCACAAAACCTTGGTAAAAAAGAAGAAGCTGTTGAAGAAGAAGCTGCTGCTCCTACTCAAGAAGAGTTGCTTACTGAAATCCGCGACTTGCTTGCAAACAAATAATCAGATAAAAAGATCCGATCTTCTAGCTGGAAGGTCGGTTTTTTTGTCTTTGATGGATGTGAAAAAACAAAAAACAGACCGAAGTCTGTTTCTGTATTCAATTAGAATTTTTTACGTTTACGAGCTGCTTCTGATTTACGTTTACGTTTTACAGAAGGTTTTTCATAGAATTCACGTTTGCGTGTTTCTTGAAGAGTACCAGCTTTAGTAACCGCGCGTTTGAAACGACGAAGAGCATCGTCAAGAGATTCATTCTTACGTACTACTGTTTTTGACATGTTTTTCACTCCCTTCAAGCCTAAAATCTTAATCATTTTATCACACTTTAAAGGTGCTGTCAAGATCTTTTAAAACTTTTCTAGCCTTCCTAACCTTCATGCTATTTCTTTTTCCGACTTTTTCATTCTCCCTATTTTATGATACAATGGAAACATAGAAAACCCTGAAGGAGATACCATGTCAGAAATTTATGATATTACGATTGTTGGGGGCGGACCAGTTGGTCTGTTTGCTGCTTTTTATGGCAATATGCGCCAAGTTAAAGTCAAACTGATTGATTCCTTACCTCAACTTGGAGGGCAACCAGCCATTCTCTATCCAGAAAAAAGTATCCTCGATGTACCCGGATTTACCAATTTAACAGGTGAAGAATTAAGCAACCGCTTGATCGAGCAAGTCAAACGATTCGATACACCGATCTTCCTCAATGAAACTGTAGAGGATATTCAAAAAGAGGGTGACCTCTTCATTATCACTACTTCTCGCCAAGTGCATCAGTCTAAAGCAGTCATCATTGCCATGGGTGGCGGTGCCTTTAAACCACGTGCTCTTGATATCGAGGGGGCTGAAGACTTCGATAATGTCCACTACCATGTTTCAAATATACAGCAATATGAAGGACAGCAAGTAACCGTCCTTGGTGGTGGGGACTCTGCTGTGGACTGGGCTCTTGCTTTTGACAAGATTGCTCCAACTACAATCGTTCACCGACGGGACAACTTCCGTGCCTTGGAACATAGCGTAGAAGAACTCAAACAATCTTCTGTCAGCATCAAAACACCATTTGTTCCTAGCCGCTTGATTGGCAAAAATGGTCATGCCACTCATCTTGAAATCACAAAAGTTAAATCCGATGAAACTGAACTCCTCCCGATTGATCACTTATTTGTCAACTATGGTTTTAAATCTTCTATCGGAAACTTGAAAGAATGGGGTGTAGAATTGCAACGCCATAAAATCAAGGTAAATCAGAAACAAGAAACCACCCTTCCTGGAATTTATGCCTGTGGAGACTGCTGCTTCTATGAAGGAAAGATCGATCTCATCGCTACAGGTCTGGGGGAAGCTCCAACAGCCGTAAACAATGCCATCAACTACATCTATCCAGATAAGAAAGTCCAACCAACCCACTCAACTAGTTTATAATAAAAAAGGCCTTTGGCCTTTTTTATTTGTCTAAATCGTCTGCGATCTTATTGATCTTACGCAAGCGGTGATTGACACCGCTTTTTGAAATAGGTTGTTGCAAGCTATCAGCGATCTGCTGGATGGAATAATCTGGATGGTTCATCCGGATATAGGCAACTTCTTGTAGGTCACTTGGTAAACTCCCTAGGCCGACCGTATCCAAAATTTTACTAATATTATTAATGGTTTTCATACTGGCTGTGACTGTTCGCTGAATGTTGGCCATCTCGGCATTATTGGCCCGATTGAGGTCATTGCGCGTCTCTCTCATGACCTTGATAGACTCAAATTCCTGCATAGCTTGCATGGCCTCTACCACAATTAGAAAATCAATAATATCTTCCGCTCGTTGCAGATAGGTTACCACTCCTTTTTTCCGCTCGATGGTTTTCGCATCTAGTAAAAATCCTTGCATGAGAAGGGCAATTCCTTCCGCGTGGTCTGTATAAACAGAATGAATTTCCAACTGGTACTTCCCTTTTTCAGGATCCTTGATGGAACCACTCGACAGAAAAGCCCCCCGGAGATAAGCACGACTAGCTACTTCATCTTCTAAAACACTGGCATCAATGCCCGTCTCAATCCCAAAAAAGGCATCTGCCAAATGCAAGTCAGCTAAAATTTCTTCCACCTTTTCATCCAAGAATACTGTGTAGACACGATTTTTTTTCAAATTGGTTTTTTGGTGGTGGCGAATATCCGATTTGGCCTCATAGAAATGATGCAACAATTCATAGATATGGCGGGCAATCTTAGCATTTTCTGTCGTCACCGAGAGCGTCAAGCCCCCCATTGAAATCCCAAGACTTCCAGACATCTTGATAATGGCAGCCAATTCACTCTTTTCAAATCGCTTGAGAGACAATAATTCTTCTTTGACACGAACCGTAAAACTCATTTTCTCACCTGCACGATCTGCATCAACTCTTCGACCACTTTTTCACCATCATGAAAGGCTCCTCCATTGACCAGCTTTAAGAAATCAGAAGAAATCACTTGGGGAACTTGCGAGTGCAACCCCTTAAAATCGTGCTCTACCTGCACCAAGTATTCATCAAATTTATTGCTGTTCATGTAAGCTGCGGGAACCTGATTGATATTGACAAGGACGGTATCGATGAACTTCTCTCCCAAATGTTTATGGAGAACGGCAACGTGGTCACTGTCTGTGAAATGCTCGGTTTCTCCTCTTTGGGTCATGATGTTACAAACATAGGCTACCTGAGCCTTGGTTTCAAGGATGGCTTTCCCAATCTCATCAATCATCAAATTAGGGAGGATCGAGGTAAAGAGCGAACCAGGACCTAAGACGACCATATCACTTTCAAGAATAGCTTCCACCACTTTCTTACTAGCTTTTGGACGCTCTTGATCAAAGGTATTGGTCACATAGACATGATCAATCATGCCGGTGTAGTTGGCAATGTGGCTTTCTCCTACCACTTCTTTTCCATCTTGAAAGACGGCATGAAGGGTCAAGGGACTATCACTGGAAGGATAGATCTTGCCGGTCGTATGAAAGAACTTGGTTAACAACTGCATGGCATTATAGGTCGAGCCTTGCATCTCTGAAATCCCTGCAATGATCAAGTTTCCCAAAGGGTGTCCGGCCAAAGGGCCATCATCGTCAGCAAAACGGTATTGAAAGACCTTTTCATAAAAACGAGGCATATCTGACATGGCAACCAGCACATTTCGAAGATCTCCAGGTGGTGTCAATTTTTGGATGTTCTTCCGCAATTCACCTGAACTCCCACCATCATCTGCAACGGTAACAATGGCAGTAATATCGACCGGTTTCTTTCTCAGACTATCGAGAATAACAGAAATCCCTGTTCCTCCTCCAATAACGGTTACTTTAGGTTTTCTCATGAGCGATTCACCGTTTCTTTCCGTCTGTCCTTGTCTCTATGACTACAATTGACCTGCCAATTTTTTTCTAAATCATGCGCTAAGCGCTCTGCAAAGGCTACTGAACGGTGTTGCCCCCCGGTACAGCCCATAGCGATGGTGAGAACGGATTTACCCTCACGTTTATAGGACGGTAAAATAGGAACGATCAAGTCATGAAGATGACCGTAAAACTCCTCTGATTCAGGGTGATCCATGACATAATCATAGACTGCTGGATCCTGACCGGTTAAATTCCGAAGTTCCAATTTGTAGTAGGGATTTGGAAGAAAACGCACGTCAAACACAAGGTCAGCATCGATTGGAAGGCCATATTTAAACCCAAATGACATGACCTCAACCCGAAAATCTGGCTGATTGTCTTGACTGGCAAATTGTTCTGCGATGGTTTTTCTCAGATTACGAGGCGTCAACTCAGTCGTATCCACTACATTTTGACTGATATTTTTTAAAGGAGACAAGAGTTCGCGCTCTAAGGTAATCCCATCTAAAACACGGCCATCTGCCGCTAGTGGGTGGCTACGACGGGTTTCCTTGTATCGTGCTACCAACTCACTGTCAGTGGCATCCAAGAACAAGACCTTGAAATCGAGGTCTTCTTGGTTGTCCAATTCATCCAAAATGGTGCGAATTTCATTGAAAAAAGAACGGCTCCGCATATCCACAACAACGGCTAATTTATTGTTATCGGGACTGTGGCGCATGAGCTCAATAAATTTCAGCAAGAGCGCCGGTGGCATATTATCGATGGTAAAGTAACCCAAATCCTCAAATGATTGGATGGCGACGGTCTTGCCCGCACCGCTCATCCCTGTTACCATGACCAGTTGAATCTTACTTTCTGTCATTTTCTCCTCCCATAAATAAAACAGAGTGGCCTACAGTTTCCTGCTCTCCACTCTGTCTTTTTGTCTTTGAATGGTTATTAGGATTTGATTTCCGCAATAACTTCAATTTCAACCTTCACATCACGTGGCAGGCGTGCTACTTCAACAGCAGATCGAGCTGGAAACTCTGTAGTAAAGACTGTTTTATAGACCTCATTAAAAGGTACAAAGTCATTCATATCACTTAAGAAACAAGTGGTTTTCACCACGTGGTCAAAGTCTGTCCCAGCCTCTTCCAAAATAGCCCCAATATTCTTTAAGACTTGTTCTGTTTGTTCTTGGATGGTTTCGCCAATGATTTCGCCTGTTTCAGGTGACAAGGGAACTTGTCCACTTGCAAAGAGAAGATTGCCTACGATTTTCCCTTGAACATAAGGTCCAATTGCTGCGGGTGCTTTATCTGTATGAATTGTTTTTGCCATAGTATTCTCCAAGTCTATTTACTTTTGCTGGTTTTCTTTTGCTAATTTTTCCCTTTGTAAGCGCAATTTGCGCTTAGGATTTAGCGTATTAAAGAGTTCTTCTAGTTTTTCAGCATTCCAAACATCAGCTGCTGAAACAAAATTTCCATTTTCATCTCGAAAAGATATTGGTTTATCTCCCACTGAAAAAGCCTCACTTCTTATTTGGAATCCTTGATCCTCTGGGATCTATCTTAATCTACAAACTCAAATTCAAATTTACCGATCCGGACAATATCACCATCTTTTGCCCCACGCGCACGGAGAGCTTCATCAACACCCATGCCACGCAATTGACGAGCAAATTTCATGACTGCTTCATCACGATCGAAATTCGTCATATTAAAGAGTTTTTCAAGTTTTTCACCAGATAAGACCCAAGCGGCATCGTCATCACGACTGATGTCAAAGGCTGGCTGGTCTTCATCAAAGCCATAGTAGACTTCTTCTTGGGCCATTTCGTCTTCTGAATACAAGAGGAATTCTGGTGTTTTGTCTAACAATTCTGCCGTTGCTTCTAACAAGTTGTCCAAACCTTGATGCGCCAAACTAGAGATCGGAAAGATCTGTGGCATTTCATCAAACTCATCATAATTGGCCGCCAATTTCTTCTTGAATTCTTTCAAGTTTTCTTGGCTCTCTGGCATATCCATCTTATTTGCCACGATAATCTGAGGACGTTCCATCAAACGAAGATTATAGGTTTCAAGCTCTTTATTGATTTGAACATAATCTTCGTAAGGGTCGCGTCCTTCACTGGCTGACATATCAATAACATGCAAGATAACCCGGGTGCGCTCGATGTGACGAAGGAACTGGGTTCCGAGTCCGACACCTTGGCTAGCCCCTTCGATCAATCCAGGAAGGTCTGCGACTGCAAAGGATTCACCTGACGGTGTCCGAACCATGCCCAAATTTGGGACGATGGTTGTAAAATGATAGGCACCAATTTTTGGTTTGGCTGAAGTGATGACACTAAGAAGGGTTGATTTCCCAACAGAAGGGAAGCCAACCAAACCAACGTCTGCCAAGACCTTGAGTTCTAATTCGAGTTCGCGTTCCTGACCAGGCTCCCCATTCTCAGAAATCTCTGGGGCTGGATTTTTAGGAGTGGCAAAACGAATGTTTCCACGTCCGCCACGGCCACCGTGGGCGACAATGTACTCTTGTCCATTCTCGACTAGGTCCGTAATGACCTTGCCAGTCTCAGCATCTCGGACTGTCGTTCCTTGCGGTACTCGCACATAGAGATCTTCTGCTCCCCGTCCGTGCATCCCTTTGGTCATTCCTTTTTCCCCATTTTGGGCTTTGAAATGCCGGTTATAACGGAAGTCCATCAAGGTACGCAAGCCTTCGTCTACAACGAAGATGACATTGCCACCACGACCTCCATCACCACCCCAAGGTCCGCCATTAGGGACATATTTTTCACGGCGAAAGGCCACCATGCCATCGCCGCCATTTCCAGCCTTGACCTTAATCTTGGCTGTATCTAAAAACATACTCATAAATAGATGATTTCCTTTATTTCTGCGTGCGTCTTAGTAAGAAAGAGCACCAATTGCGGTTGCAAAGATTGCACCAACCGTTACAATCAACATAATCACAATGACAACCATCGTGATCATTTCAAATGGTGTTTTTTTACGTTTTCCGTTATCTCCAAAAGCCACTTCTAATACCTCGATTACTATAAATTCATTAGCCCTATTTTACCACGAAATAGGGGATTTTTCAAATCGAGCCTACACAAAAAGACCAGACAGATGTCTGATCTCTCATAGATTGATTTAAGAATCTTTTCTTACACGTAAAACGCTAACCGATAGGACTACTAGGAAAATACCCATGACAAGAACCACCGGCGACATCTTTTCACCTGTACTTGGAAGAACTTTTTTCTTACCTTGCTTTTGTGCTTCTTCTTTAACAGAAGATGAAGATGTTTTCAATAAAGAACTTGATGTAGAGGTTGAGTTCGATGTAGAACCAGAACTCGATGAAAATGATGAACTTGATGAAGAACTAGAACTCGTTGAAGATGATGACCTTGATGAAGAACTAGAACTTGATGAGGAGGTTGAGCTAGGTGTCGGTGGCGTTTGTTCTTTCTCACCCAATCCTTCGCCAGATCCTGTTTCCAATCGCACTTCACGGGTTAAGGTACGAGGTGCTGGGAAATTGGTTGCCGTCCATGTTAACGTATTATGGACAATATCGCCTACTTTCGTTCCAGGTGCCACTTTTGTAGAATATTCAATATACATTGGCCAATTGTAATTATCACCAAATTCAATCGTAAAACCAGTGATCTTTCCATCTGCATTCTTATCGAAAACAGCTTTTTTAGTAAAGTTATCTAGAACTGGGAGTCTCAAGATCTGAGCTTCGTTCTTGATCCCACCTTGTACAGGAGCATAGCGAACCGCACGTAAGCTCCCTTCAACCAATGTTAAACCATCTCCGAATTGGTCTTTAATAACCATTCCTCGCAGCATATCTTGACGGGCATTTAAGAGAATCCGCCATTTGATTATGGTTGGATCAGACTTATCTTGATAGCCGTATTTCATTTCATAGTCCCCAGCTTCCCCAGCTGTTTTTTCATAATTCAAGGAAAAATCTGTATTTCCTAGTTTAAATTGGATTGGAGATGTTTTTGTAACTACTTCTGAATCGACTTTTACATCAAAATGAAGAGCAACTCGTTTGTTGAGTGAATGAGATGCGAAATAATCATTAAAGGTAACGGTCACTGTTTTCTTAGCTGTATCAACGACAGCTTTCCCCACCGTCTGACCATTTGATTGACCTTCCTCAAGAACATTGAATTCCAATGCTGTGTAGAGGGCTAATTCTTTTGGCAAACTAAGAGTTAAGATATCACCAGCTTGAATAGTTTGCGAATCTGGAAAGGCTAAATAAATACTTGCTGACAATTTTTCATTTGTCAACACCTTGCTCCCATTTGTTAGCGTGTTACCGTCTTTCGTTAGACGTGCTGTCTGTGTATATGATGAGACTTCTGCAGCATGAATTGTTTTAGTCAAACCAGCTGTGAATAGAATCGTTAGCACTAAGGCAAGTGCCCATACAATTTGACGAACCTGTTTCATATATACCTCCTCTGCTCGCCTATTTGCGAGCCATGTTTTTTACAAGGTTAAAGTCCGATTTCTGCTTGAACAACTGCAGCAATGGTATCTACATAGTAGTCCACTTCTTCATGGGTTGGTGCTTCTGCCATCACACGAAGGAGGGGTTCAGTTCCACTTGGACGCACGAGGATGCGACCATTTCCTGCCATTTCCGCTTCCATTTTTTCAATGATTTCACGGATAGCGGGTACTTCCATTGCCTTGTCTTTCATGCTATTTTCAACCCGGATATTGACCAGTTTTTGTGGATAAATGGTTACTTCAGCAGCCAATTCAGATAATTTCTTACCGGTTTCTTGCATGATTTTTGTCAATTGAACGCCTGTTAATTGACCATCACCAGTTGTATTGTAATCCATGATGACTACATGACCAGATTGTTCACCACCAAGATTGTATCCTGACTTGCGCATTTCTTCAACCACATAACGGTCTCCAACAGCTGTGATTTCTTTTTGAATTCCCTTCGCATCTAATGCCTTGTGGAATCCGAGATTGGACATGACGGTTGTGACGATCGTATTTTTTTCGAGCAAGCCCTTGCTTGAAAGATAAGAACCGATGATGTACATGATCTTATCTCCGTCAACGATCTCTCCATTTTCATCAACAGCAATCAAGCGATCACTGTCTCCGTCAAAGGCAAGACCAATCGCTGCGCCTACTTCTTTGACTTTCTCTTGCAAATGCTCTGGGTGAGTAGAACCAACCCCATCATTGATGTTCAAACCATCTGGGTTTTCACCGATGACGGTCAAATGAGCTCCCAAATCTGCAAAGATTTGACGGGCACTAGTAGAGGCTGCACCATTTGCTGTATCTAAGACTACGTGCATGCCCTCGAGTTGGACGCCTGTCGATACAAGGAATTCTTGATACTTACGCAAGCCTTCTGGATATTCCATGACCGTTCCTAAACCTTGGGCACTTGGACGTGGAAGCGTATCTTCAGCTGCATCAAGCAAGGCTTCAATTTCAAGCTCGCGATCGTCATCCAATTTGAAGCCATCACCACCAAAGAATTTGATGCCATTATCCAAGGCTGGATTGTGGCTAGCAGAAATCATAACTCCGGCGCTGGCTTTTTCCGTACGAACTAGATAAGCGACACCTGGTGTTGCAATCACACCCAACTTGTAGACGCGAATCCCAACAGATAAGAGACCAGCAATTAAGGCATGCTCCAACATTTCACCAGAAATACGCGTATCACGCCCAACAAATACCAGAGGTGTTTCTTCTTCATGTTGGCTCAACACATAGCCACCGAAACGGCCTAGTTTAAAAGCCAATTCTGGCGTTAATTCTACATTTGCTTCTCCACGGACACCGTCCGTTCCAAAATATTTACCCATTCTTAATTACTTTTTTACTTTCTAATTACTTGAACTGGAAGAGGTCGACGACGGACTGCTAGAGCTTGACGTAGACGAGCTAGTCTTTGTGGTTACTTTAATCCGTGTTTCACTCGGATTTACC
Organism: Streptococcus sp. HMSC072G04; assembly: GCF_001813295.1. GTDB lineage: Bacteria > Bacillota > Bacilli > Lactobacillales > Streptococcaceae > Streptococcus. The sequence continues at coordinate 243,284 of NZ_KV812016.1, read as the reverse complement.
AGACCTGGTAGAACATTTCCTTGGGTATCTACTGCATTTAAGGAAATGGTTCCGCTATAATTTCCACTAATGATCTCACTGGATGGGAAGACCGCTTGGACATGATCAATGCGACTCAAGGTTTCTTGATCGCTGGTCACTTCTACCTTGGTGGTTTCAAGAGTAATATCCGATACCGTTATTCCATCCACAATTTGATTGTCCGGGATCGTGGCCCTGACCGCAAACGATTTTTTCGCTTTCTTCCCGATTTTTACAGAAACTTTTTGAGGCTCTACGGTTGCGGTCAAACCAGCCGGAAGATCTTCCACAATCAACGGCACTTCAACGGTACCTTCCTTGGCCTTACGAAGATCCGCTACCACGCGAAACTTCCGAGTTCCCGGTTGCATTTCGCTTGCTAGAGCGACCCGGTTTGAACCCTTTAGAAAGACCGTTACCTCGGATGTCAAACCACTGACAAAATATTTCTTGTCATTGTACTTGGCATCAATTGGAATATTGGTCAAGGTATTGGTGTAGGTCTCTGAACTCACTTGTCTAGCGCTGCTATTATTTTGAAAATTAAAGGATGACGCATTGATAAACAAGATAAAGGACAATAAGACGGAGGCGAAAACATAAAGAAATTCTTTTTTCGATCTCATTTTGTTACCCTCCCAAAAAGACGCTCTTTCCAACTAACCGTTTTATTCTCTTCAGGAACCAAGAAGGCTCTCAATTCTGCCTCGAACTCTTCTAAGGTTAAATCGTGTCGGAAGGTTCCATTATAGGTCACAGAGATCCCGCCCGTTTCTTCTGATACCACAAAGGTAAAAGCATCGGAAACTTCAGATAAACCAATAGCCGCGCGGTGACGCGTTCCGAACTCTTTTGAAATTCCAGTGTTTTCAGTCAAGGGAAGATAGGCACAAGAAACAGCGATTTTATCATTGCGAACAATGACCGCCCCATCGTGCAGAGGAGTATTTGGAATGAAGATATTAATCAGCAATTCTCCTGAAATATCTGCATCTAATGGAATCCCTGTGGAAATATATTCCTGAAGGGTTCTGGCTCCTTGAATGGCTACCAAGGCACCAATCTTACGTGGGCTCATATAAGCCACTGCTTTGACATAGGCCTGCACCATCTTCTCTTCCTGACTGACTTCACTCGTCGTAAAGAATTCTGTCGCTCGACCCAGACGCTCTAAACCAATCCGAATCTCAGGAGAGAAAATCACAACCAGGGCGATAACCCCATAAGTAATCACTTGATTGATCAGCCATGAAATAGTCGTGAGCCCTAAGAAATTGGCTAAAAACTGCACCAAGAAAAAGATAATAACTCCACGAACCAAAATCATGATCTTGGTCCCGACGATGGCCTTGATCAAAAAATACAACAACCAAGCCACCAGGGCAATATCAATGATATTGATAATAATACTCCACCAATTCGGGAACAAACTGGTCCAAAATTGTGGATTTGTAAACTGTTGAATATTCATATTCTCATACCTACCACTTCTCTAAAAGACATCACCTTATTATAACATGTTTCAACAGATTTTTCTGTAACCTTCTGATGCTTTTTATGATAAAATATGATTTATGAAGATAAATACAACCTTGGGCCTTCTGGCAGGAAAGCTTTCCGGCTCTATTCTAGAAAAAATGGGACGGGGATCAACCCTACCAGGTAAAGTAGCTCTCAAATTTGATAAAGATATTCTCAGTCAACTGGCCAAAAACTATGAGATTGTTGTGATTACAGGGACAAATGGAAAAACCTTGACCACCGCGCTAACAGTTGGCATTCTCCAAGAAGCTTTTGGACCGATTTTAACCAATCCAAGCGGGGCCAATATGATCTCGGGAATCACGACGACCTTCTTACGGGCCAAACATTCGAAATCGAATCGCCCTATTGCGGTACTTGAAATCGACGAGGCTAGCCTCTCTCGGATTTGTGATTACATCCAGCCCAGCCTGTTTGTGGTCACCAATATTTTCCGGGACCAGATGGATCGCTATGGGGAGATCTATACAACTTACCAGATGATTTTGGATGCCATTCAAAAGGTTCCAACTGCAACAGTTTTGTTAAATGGTGATAGTCCGCTCTTTCATAGTCAAAGCTTATCCAATCCAATCCAGTATTATGGATTTGATACAGACAAATCAGAGCCACAACTAGCCCATTACAATACGGAAGGAATCCTGTGCCCGCATTGCCACAACATTCTCAAGTACAAGCTCAATACCTATGCTAACCTTGGCGACTATGTTTGTGAACACTGTGGGTTCCACCGGCCTCCTCTGACCTATGCCGTATCAGACCTCCTTGCTTTAACCCATCGCTCTTCCCAATTCCGGATCCAAGGCCAAGACTACCACATCAATATCGGTGGTCTCTACAACATCTACAATGCCTTAGCAGCTGTCTCTGTTGCTGGATTCTTTGGAGTACAACCTGAAGTCATCAAGCAAGGATTTGATCGCAGTCGCGCTGTCTTTGGTCGCCAAGAAACCTTTAAGATTGGGGATAAGGAATGCACCTTGGTCTTGATAAAAAATCCGGTTGGTGCGACCCAAGCCATTGAAATGATCAAACTAGCGCCGTATTCCTTCAGCTTGTCTGTGCTTCTCAACGCGAATTATGCAGATGGGATCGACACCAGCTGGATCTGGGATGCGGACTTTGAGCAAATCACCCAGATGGACATCCCAGAGATTAACGCCGGAGGAGTACGCCACTCTGAGATCGCTCGGCGACTCCGGGTCACTGGCTATCCTGCTGACCAGATCACTGAAATGGCTGAATTAAAAGAGGTCTTCCAACGTATCCAGCAACAGGAAACCCCTCACGCTTACATTTTAGCTACCTATACAGCCATGCTAGAATTCCGTGAACTCTTGGCCCAAGAACACCTGATTGAAAAGGAGATGCACTAATGACTTATACTTCCCTAGAATCTTCTGATCAGGCACAGTATCCCTACAGCCTGCGCATTGCCCATCTCTATGGCAATTTAATGAATACCTATGGGGACAATGGGAATATCCTCATGCTCAAGTACGTTGCGGAAAAGCTTGGAGCCCATGTCACAGTTGATATCGTCTCTCTCAAAGACCGGTTCGACCCTGATGCCTACGATATCGCCTTTTTCGGCGGCGGGCAAGACTACGAGCAGACCATTGTATCTGAGGATCTACCAGATAAAAAAGAAGACCTCGAACGCTTCATTCATGACGACGGGGTAGTGCTTGCTATCTGTGGTGGCTTTCAGCTTCTAGGCCAATACTACATTGAAGCTTCTGGCAAACGCATTGAGGGACTTGGCATTATGGGCCACTATACGCTCAACCAAGTCAACAACCGCTATATCGGTGATATCAAAATCCATAACGAAGAATTTAACGAAACCTATTATGGTTTTGAAAACCACCAAGGTCGGACCTTCTTGGCTGAGGATGAAAAACCGCTGGGTAAGGTCGTCTATGGAAATGGGAACAACAAAGAAGATGGGTGCGAAGGGGTTCATTACAAGAACGTCTTTGGCAGCTACTTCCACGGTCCTATCTTGTCCCGAAATGCCAATTTGGCCTATCGCCTAGTGAGCACTGCTTTAAAAAATAAATATGGCAAGGACCTTTCCCTACCGGCTTATGAGGAGATTCTAAGCCTAGAGCAGCCGGAAGAGTACGCTGATGTGAAAAGCAAGGCCCCTGCTGAACAATAAGGAGATAATGATGAACAAAAATAATCTACACTACATTGCTTTATTACTTTTAATTTTATTGATTGCTGGTATTTCCCTTGCAAACATGCAATCGGTTACCGTAAATTTCCTCTTGGTCCAATTTAAATTACCCTTGATCATTCTGATCTTGCTCTGTGTCCTCTTAGGTGCATTCGTCATGAACTTGGTTAATTTTTCAAAGGGCTTCTCCCTAAAAAAAGAACTCAAGAGCACTCAAAAGCAACTGGAAGAAGCAAAGAAATAAATCAAGACAGAAGAAAAAGAAAACAACTAAAAAGCACCGAATGAACTACACCCCAAAAGTTAGACAGATAAAATCTGACTTTTGGGGTGTTTTTTATATAGATAGAATTCCAGAATCTTCTCAACAGTTTTTTAACCCTAGATTGTAAAGAATCCTCATAATAACGATACAGGCCTTATATATCTAACGTTTAATTGACATGATTCCATCCTAACTAGTTAGATTTTCAAATGCTTTATGTGAGGTATATTCCAAATCATAACTATTAGACACAATAATATAGCCTGTTTGCTTTATTAGCCTTAAACGGTTTTCTACATTGTCACTTATCATTAGAATTAATGATTCCTTTCTCATTTTTTTAAATCATAACATTAAATGAGAAAAAGACTTGAAGCACCACCACGTGCCCCAAGTCCTTCTTCAGGATTCTATGCAGATCTTCAACCCCAATCCCCCTTAACGATAATTCATCTTCCACCCATCTTCAACAATAATTGGTGCAAGACTTCTTAAATAGTCGATGAAGGGATAGTAGGCCTCCATATTACTTTTGTTTATTTCAAAAACATACGGCCGGCGACTTGAATAAAAGATAATCTTCATCTTGTAGCGATAAAAACTTTTTCTATGGACTCTAAAAAGTTTAATTTCTTCAATGTCATCTACTGGTAGTATTTCAAAATCCATGCCGTAAAACACGAGGATGCCCTGGTGCACAAGGAGTTCCAATTTATTGTCACTGTAATCCGCATCTTTAATCAATTGAGCTGTATTAGTGGCATAGGATGGAAATAAGGAGTCGAACCTTCTAAACTTCCTACGCAATTGAAACATCAAACTAATTGCCTTTAAGGCAAAGATAAAAGCAACAACAGCAATAAACACAGGCCTAGCAAATAAACTCACCCGACTTTCTTCTTGCATTGATTTTAGAAGATGGGTCAAGTCGATGGTTGAATTCCCTTTTGAGAGATCACTCTGTTGGAATTTTTCTTCAAGTCTCTGTTTCAAGGACTGACTAATATGAACTAAGTCTCTTTTTTTCCATCTTTTCTCCACCTCAGGAATCACTTTAACACTTAGATAGAATCCACTTGATTCTAATGGGTTTTCTTGATTAGGAACTCTAGCTTTCATTTGCAGCAATGAATAGACAGTATGATAAGTTGCTTTCATGGCCGTAACGCCATATTCATGCTTAATTAAAAAGTATTGGGCCTCATCTGCTTTAACTGGAATTAGGTCTATGTCCAATACCTTCACAGCCAGAACATCCTCACTATCTTTCGACTTATAAACTAAGCCTTGCTGATACAATTTTTGAGGAGGCTCAAGGGAATGTAGACCTGGTATTGCCTGGAAGTAGCTATAAACTAGCAACCCTATCGCTAATAACCAAACTCCTAATGATCTTCTAAATACATTTTTATTCATTTACATTTTCCTTCTTATTTGACGAATAACTAACAAACCCAGTCCAGATGAAAGTGATCAACGGCCAAATTGTCAAAAACGAATTAAAAGGCATGATTCTCAAAAAAAGAGAACTTATGCTATAAACAGATTCGATAAAGTCATACCAGTCCGATAGACTGGGATGCAAACCATCTCTAGTTAAGGCATCACTTATTTAAATTTTACCAGAAAAAACTAAGGATAGGAACCGGAAATTGCTCTCCCAAAACAGGTTTTCTTTTTTTACTCTTTTCTAAACCTCATTTCCATCAAACTAAATACGGAAGAATCAACTTTCTATGAGGTCTTACCACAAAAAAGACCTTGAAAAGGTCTTTAACTTGGTATTTCCTATAAAATATTGTAGCCTTCTCTCAAGACAGGATTGTGACTAAAGCGTCAACTTCCTATCCATTCTTTTAGCATAAACTGATGCAATCGCTGAAAAGAGGATGACACCAGCTCCGATCAGAAGAAAAGATTCTACACGAACACTTGGCAACCAGGTCATCAACCCTTTAGCTACGGGCATAAAGAGAATGGCTAGGGTAAAAATGGTGCTTAAGACCCGTCCCAGATAGTCTCCTTCTACCTTGGTTTGAACTTGGGTAAAAAAGTGAATGTTAAAAATCGTCATAAAGAGTTCACAGACTAAATTTCCCGAAAAGGAAAGAAGAGGTGGAAGGGGCAAGCCCATCATGAAGACCCCTACTCCTGTTAAAATCAATAAGATAAGTAGCATCTCCATGCTTGATTTAAATTTATTAGCAATCAAGGCTCCGATGATAGAGCCGATAGCACCCAAGGTTAAGATGGTCGCATATGCTCCTTTGACCCCGTAAAGGCGATTGGAAAATGGGAGTAAAAACTCAAAAGCTGCAAAAAAGAAATTGACGCTAGAAGCCACCAACAAGAGAAAGAAAATCTCTTTCTGATGCCAGATGTAGTCTAGTCCATCTTTCATATCCGAAAAAATATCTTTTCCCGTAAACCGTTTCTTTTCCTGAACCTTGGCTTCTTCTTTCGGAAGGAATGCCACTAGGACAAAGGCGATGAAAAAGGTCAGTGCATCCAGTAAGAGGGTCGCATGGAGACTGGCAAATTGTAAAACAAGGAAAGAGAACACAGGAGAGCTGACACCAACTACTTGTAAGACCAACTCCAAGTGGGCATTATAGGTCACAATCTCATCTTTCTCTACGACTTCTGTGATAATGGCTTTATTAGCTGTACGAGAGAAAGCAAAGGCAATGGCCTGGACAATATTGGCAAAAATCAGGGCCGCAATCATCCAACGATCATTCCTGATAAAAGAAATGCCCAAACAAAGGAAACCACAAACCAAGTCGGTCGTCATCAAAATCTT
>NZ_KV812016.1:148660-236368 GCF_001813295.1 Streptococcus sp. HMSC072G04 | reverse complement strand
CAAACCAAGTCGGTCGTCATCAAAATCTTGCGTCGGGAAAAACGGTCTGAGATCACGCCACCAAATGGATTGACTAGAATGGAGGTGACAAGTTCAGAAATTTGATAAATCCCCAACACTGTCTTTCCTACCGTCCCCATCGAGGCCAGCCAGACACTGTTCCCATAGTCATAGAGCATATTTCCCATTCTATTGATCGCCCCGCGAGCAATTAATTGGACTGCATGTCGATTCATAAAAAAACCTCCTTCATTTTCTGAAACTATTGTATCAGTTCATGAAAGAGGTTTTCATTTTGTCCCCTATTTGGGAAAATTAATATTTTGAAAATTTATCAAAGGATCCCTACTGTTCTTTTGATTGAAGCTGCTTAGCTACTAGCTGAGCCAAGAGTGAAAAGAGAATAACTCCAGCTCCAATCAAGAGAAATGATTCCATGCGGACACTTGGCAACCAAGTCATCAACCCTTTGGCGATGGGCATAAAGAGAACAGCCAAAGTATAAATTGTGCTCAAGACTCTACCTAGATAATCATCTTCAACCTTGGTTTGTACTTCGGTAAAAACGTGGATGTCGAAAATGGTCACAAAAAATTCACAGACCAGATTACCCGAAAAAGAAAGATAAGGTGGAAGAGGCAAACCCATCATAAACACTCCTATCCCTGCCATGATCAGTAAAAACAGGAGAATTTTCATACTTGATTTCATTTTATTGGCAACAAGCGCTCCTAGAATAGATCCAATAGCTCCCAGCGTTAAAATGGTCGCATAAGCTCCTTTAACCCCGTATAGACGATTCGAGAAGGGAAGTAAAAACTCAAAAGCTGCAAAAAAGAAATTGACGCTAGAAGCCACCAACAAGAGAAAGAAAATCTCTTTCTGATGCCAGATATAGTCTAACCCATCCTTGATATCAGAAAAAATATCTTTCCCGGTAAACTCTTTCCTTTCTTGAACCTTAGCTTCTTCTTTCGGAAGGAAAGCCACTAGGACGAAAGCAATGAAAAAGGTCAGTGCATCTAATAAGAGGGTCATATGAAGACTGGCAAATTGTAGAACTAGGAAAGAAAAAACAGGTGAACAGACACTAACAACCTGTAAGACTAACTCCAAGTGAGCGTTATAGGTCACAATCTCTTCTTTCTCTACCACCTCGGTAATAATGGCCTTATTGGCAGGTCGAGAAAAACCAAAAGCAATGGCCTGAACAATATTGGCAAAAATAAGAGCCGCAATCATCAAGCTATCATTTGTGATAAAAGAAATCGCCAAACAAAGGAGCCCACAAACCAAGTCGGTCGTCATCAAAATCTTGCGACGAGAAAAACGGTCTGAAACCACTCCTCCAAAAGGATTCACGAGAATCCCTGTCACTAACTCAGAAATCTGATAGATCCCTAATACCGTCTTTCCTATAGTCCCCATCGAGGCCAGCCAGACACTATTCCCATAATCATAGAGCATATTTCCAATTTTGTTAATAGCTCCACGACTAATTAATTGGACCGCATGTCGGTTCATAAAATCTCCTTTATCACTGTCCTATTTAGAACATTCATTTTTTACAAATTTATCAAAGTGTTCTTGATAATAGGCCACCTGCTCTGGCAGTCCCAGTACATCAAAAATATGCATGGCTTCCTGCATTTGCTGCCGCCCTTTTTCTGTTTGCCCCTTCTGATAGAGGGCAAATCCCTTGAGATAATGAAAGACATTGCGTTCGTAGAGCTTGATACCCTTGCCGATAATCTTTTCTACATAAGCTTCAAAATAGCTAGCATTTTCAAAAGAACGGTGTTCTAAACAATGCTGGTAGCAATTCAGAGCCAGAATCAAGACCAGTTTGCGATGGCGACCAATTTCTTTGTAGAAATCTTCACGCTCCATCACTTCTCTACCAAGCCGTGTGACATAGTCCACCTCATAAAAGCTGTAGAGATTGCCAAAGAGGATCAACTCATACATGGTCCACTCTTCCGTTTGAAAGAGATAATCCGCCACCTTATCCAGATCACGCTGCTTCATCGTGAAGCTGGCATCTCTCTGGCAAATCAGGCCTTGTAGCAGGATCCAGTTCAGCTCAAAATAGAGGGGATTGGTCGAACTCTTTGCTTTTTCAAGTTCCTCTTCTTGAAGCTTTTGAAAACCTGCAATATCATTTGAATAGTAAAGTGGAATAATCTGAGCCATTAAGGCGACATGCTCATGGTGTTGAAAATTCCTGGCCTTATCCATAAAATTCTCAATTGTCACATGGATATTGTCCAAAATGTCAAAGAAGCGCGAAGCAGCCAGATCCGACTCCCCCAATTCAAAACGGGATAACTGGGAGGTCGAGCAAGCTTCTCCTGCAGCTTCTTTCAATGAATAATTTTTACTAATTCGAAATTCACGAAAAACTTTTCCAAGATCTTCCATCTATTCCACCTGCTCTGACAGTTCTGCCCACTCTTCCATGACCGCTTCCTGCTGGACAGTTAGTTGATCCAGCTCGCTTTGGAGTTGAACCAAGTCAGCTGCATCGTTGGTGCTATGCATAGTTTCGGTGATGTCTTGGATTTTTTGATCCAGCTCTTCCATCTCTGCTTCCAATTGCTCAATGCGACGGGTGATTTTACGGAGTTCCTTCTGGTTTTGTTTCTGCAAGTGATAATCATTGCTGGTGCCTTCTTCGGTCGAAGAAACAGGCACAGCTTCTGCTTGTGCTGCAGCAAGGGCCTCTAACTCTGCTTTCTTCTCCAGATAATAATCGTAGTCTCCCAGATAAAGAGTTGAGCCCTCTTCTGAGAGTTCCAAGACTTGTGTAGCCACCCGATTGATAAAGTAACGGTCGTGGCTGACAAAGAGCAGGGTCCCGTCAAAGTCAATCAAGGCATTTTCTAGCACTTCCTTGCTATCGATATCCAAGTGGTTGGTCGGCTCGTCGAGAATCAAAAAATTGTTATTTTCCATGGACAGCTTGGCTAGAAGCAAGCGGGCCCGCTCTCCACCCGACAGCATGCCGACGGTTTTCTTGACATCATCCCCAGAGAAAAGAAAGGCTCCTAGGCGATTGCGAATTTCTACTTCTGGCGTCAGTTTAAAGTCATTCCAGAGCTCATCCAAGACACTGTTGTGAGGCGTTAGTTTACTTTGGGTCTGGTCATAGTAGCCCACCTCGACATTTGCCCCAAAACGGGCTTCACCCTTGATAAAAGGAATTTGTCCGACAATAGACTTGATTAAGGTCGATTTCCCGATCCCATTTGGTCCCACAATAGCGACTGCATTCATCTTGCGGATATCCAAATTAATAGGCTCTGAGAGGATTTGATCGTCATAGCCGACGGCTGCCTCTTCTACTGTCAGGACGACATTTCCCGAAGTCTTATCAGCATGGAAGGTCATATGGGCAGACTTGGTCCCAGCTTCAGGCTTGTCTAGGCGCTCCATTTTTTCCAACTGCTTGCGCCGAGACTGAGCCCGCTTGGTAGTCGAAGCCCGCACCAAATTGCGATTAACAAAGTCTTCCAGCGCCGCGATTTCTTTTTGTTGCTTCTCGTAGTTCTTGGCTTCGGTCAGCAGTTTTTGCTCCTTTTGCTCCACAAAACTCGAGTAATTACCGACATAGCGGTCCAAGGAATGCTTGGTCAAATCCAAGGTAATGGTTGCGACCTTATCTAGGAAATACCGGTCGTGGCTGACAATAAGAAGGGCTCCACTATAGTTGACCAGATAGTTTTCCAACCAGGCGATGGTCTCAATATCCAAGTGGTTGGTCGGCTCGTCCAGTACCAAGAGATTTGGTTTTTCCAAGAGCATCTTGGCCAGAGCTAGACGGGTATTTTGCCCTCCTGATAACTCTTCAATCTTCATCTGCCACATGGACTCATCGAACTTAAAGCCGTTGAGAATCGCGCGGATATCTGCTTCATAGGTGAAGCCACCTGCCTGACGGAATTCTTCCGAGAGACGGTCATAGTCCTGCATGAGTTTTTCTAAGTCAGCCCCAGTTTTTTCCCCCATCTCAAGCTCCATCTGCCGCAAAGTTTTCTCCGTTTTACGGAGGTCGTCAAAGACATGGAGCATCTCATCGTAGATGGTATTGGACGACTCAAAGCGGCTATCCTGGGCCAGATAGGAGAGGGAAAGGTCGCGCTTTTTATTGATTTCCCCAGAAGTTGGTTCTTCTTCTCCCACCAAGATTTTTAAGAGCGTAGACTTGCCGGCTCCGTTCTTTCCAACCAGGGCAATCCGGTCTCGTTCATCCACTTGCAGGCTGATATTATCAAAAAGAACCTCCCCTGCAAAAGAGCGTTCAATTTTGTTGGCTTGTAAAATAATCATGTCCCTATTTTACTATCTTTTTACGGATTAAACAAGGAAAGACGAGCCATCAAAAAATCCTGAGCCCCTTGAGGCTCAGAACTTTTAGAAAGTATTTTAAAACTTATTCTTCCTTGTATAATTGTCGGACTGCTTCCACATCTGTATCCTGAATACTGTAGAAGGAGCCAGCTGGTTGCATGACCGATTCTCCATCAGTGTGGTCCAGCCCAATGGCATGGCCTAGCTCATGCTCAGCTGTATTGACAATCCGATCATAACTATAGTTATAGACATAATTTAAAAGATAATGGCGATTGAGACGCACTGTGATGTGGGTGAAGCGGTTGGTTAATAGGTTGGTCTGAGAGGCAGTCTCTCCTGCTGCAGAAACCGATGCGTTATCCATTTCCGTCAAGACCACATTAGCCTCTTTTTCATTTGTAACCAGCTTGAAGGTAAAGGTGCCTGTTTGGTTCCAAGCCTCAATAGCATCCCGATAAGCTTTTACAAAAGTTTGACTGATATTAGGATCCAGGTAGACCGTGGCCTCCGCTTTTTCCCAGCGAGCACCGCTATGCTCATGATTGTCCGTCTGCGTGGTCTGTGAGCTAGACGTCATCCCAAAGCGCGATGCAAAACCCTGATCTCCAAATAAATTGCCGACTTGATAGACAACCTTTTGGGCAGCTCGTCCAAACCCATCCATACCAGAACTAGGAGAATCTGTGAAATAGATGATCCCCACTAGGACGAGAAAACTGATGGCAATGGTCCAGAAAAATCCCCAAAAGAGACTCCAAGCCATGCGAAGGATTCCTCTGAAAAATCGAAAGATGGTTCTCATACATTCTCCTTTCTCTTAAAGAAGGTATGCAATTGTAACACCCCATTCTTAAAAATAACTTAAATAGCCATGCTTTCCAGCTTATTGATGAACGGTTACTTTGCCTGTCCGATAATCCAGGCTAATCCCACTTTGAACATTAGGAACAAAAACATTGAACTCAAGGGTCCCATCACTTGATTTGGCTTCGATCTGAGAACCTAATGGAATCAAATCTTTCGGCTGGTTGTAGATCAAGGTCACCCGATAGCGGATCCGCTTGTTCTTATCCAGTGCTTTTCGAACCAGGGTCTCGTAGTAGTTTTGACCGGTGGAATGAGGGTCATTGGCTTGATTGGACCAAGCCGTTTGCACAGCGATATTTTTGGGATTGCTCGTCGAAGCATCAAAACCTTTGAGATTACCGATCAAGGCGTAGCCCAATAGGTGGCCCCGATCCACAGCATGGTCATACTCACCGGATAGATTGTGGACCTGATTCCAACCTGCTGGTTTCCAATCGGTTAGGCCACTACCTGTTGCATCTCGATCTCTGTACTGGCGAGTCGCTTTGGTCATGATGGCATTGGCAACCGTAGGCACAGTCTTTCCATTGACTTCTTTTGTCTTGTTATCCGCATAGGGTTGACTAGCCACACTGGCATCCAGATCTGTTCGATTTCCCTTAACTACAAAGGCTCCAGCACCATTCCATTCCAAGTCATTTCCTAATTGTGAACGAGCAGATTTCGTTAGTACAGAGCTAGCTAACTCTTTACTAGGTGTTTCTTGTTGGCTACTAGTCACCACCGAAACAACCTGATCTGTCGCTTCTTTTACCGTCGGTTGATTGAAATAATAGCCCCCAATAGCTAGGGCCGTTGCCACCACAAAACCTGCTAGGGTTTGTTTGGTTCGTTTGCTTACTGTTTGTTTTGCCATACATCTCTCCAAAAAAGAGCAGCGCTAGATGGGTCACTGACTCGATTCGCTGCTCTCCTTTTTACTCAATTTTAGTTAAAAGCTTATTTGCCTGTTAGTTTTCCAATGATCTCTGACCAAGTGTCCGGAGAGAGAATGGACCATGGATTTTTTCCATCTCCAATCACTCCATAACCAATGACCAAACCAACTGCAAAAATGATGATTCCAATCACAGCCAACAGGAGGACAATTCCTAGCTGTTTTCCAACATAGCGAAGATTAGTTTTCATCGTCTTCTTCCTCTACACGTTTCACGTCTGCACCTAGTGCCACCAATTTCTCATGGAATTGATAATAACCACGATCTAAGTGACTTAATTTGCTGACTTTCGTCTCTCCTTCTGCTACCAAGCCCATCAAGACCAAGGTTGCACTTGCTCGTAAATCTGTCGACATGACCTCTGCACCTTGGAAGCTTTCCCCTCCAACGATACGAGCTGTATCCCGCATAATATCCGAGTGAACGCCCATCCGACGCATTTCTTCCAAATGCTGGAAGCGATTCTCAAAGACCGTTTCAATCATGGTAGACTCACCTTTAGCCATGGCCATCAAGGCTGTGAATTGAGCCTGCATATCGGTTGGGAATCCTGGGTAGGGAAGAGTTTTAACGGTCACTGGACGGAGCTTACTGATATCCGACTGAATCCGAATGCCATTTTCTTCTTCGGTTACCGTTACACCCATCTCCTGCATCTTAGATAGAAGCGGACGGTTGTGTTCCCAAATGGCATCTTCGATCAAGACATCTCCACCAGTCATGGCTGCCCCAATCATAAAGGTTCCGGCCTCGATGCGGTCTTGCACAACATTGTGGTTTGCCCCATGCAAGCTCTCCACACCAACAATGGTCAAGGTCTCAGTTCCTGCCCCCTTAACATTAGCCCCCATTTTATTCAGCAAGAGTGCTAGGTCAACAATTTCAGGTTCCCGAGCTGCATTTTCAATCACAGTAACTCCATCTGCCAAGGTTGCCGCCATCATAATATTTTGTGTCGCCCCTACTGATGGAAAGTCCATATAGATGTGTGCTCCCTTGAGACGATCTGCTTTTGCTTCAATATAGCCGGCTGTTTGGGTAATTTCAGCTCCCATAGCTTCCAGACCTTTCAGGTGGAGGTCAATCGGACGACTACCGATCGTACAGCCTCCAGGCATGGAAACTTTGGCATGGCCATTGCGTGCCAAGACAGGACCTAGGACAACGATAGAAGCACGCATCTTGCTCACATACTTATAAGGTGCTTCCTCTGATAATTTTGCTTGCGCATCTACGACAACCGTATTGTCTTCTTCATTGAAGGTTACTTGTGCATTCAACCCACGAACAACATTGTTCATTGTAAAGACATCTGATAAAACAGGTACATTTTTCAAGGTTGTCACGCCCTCGCTTGCTAGAACGGTTGCAGCAAGAAGAGGAAGGACAGCATTTTTTGCTCCTTCGATTTTGACGGTTCCAACCAGTCGATTATGACCACCATTAACGATTATTTTTTCCATACGGGATTGTTCTCCAATTTCTTAAAGTCACGCTTTCTATCATACCATATTTTTTATAAAATGTGGCTAGAATTGGCCAATAAAAATCTGCCGACTCATCTCATAGACACTGATAAAAAATGAGCTGGCTAGATAGCCTATTCCGACGCTGATCATCAAGATCAAAAAACGGATTTTAACCGCATTTTCAGCACTTACTTTTAAAAACTTTTCCCATTGAACCAGGTTCAACAATAGGTAATAGGCAAAAAAGATAAACAATAGATGGCTTGAAAGATTAAAAATCATTTGAATCATACAGCTATTATACCATATTTGTTCCTTACTTTCTTCTTTTGCTTCTCGCCCAACAAAAATAAGGTGAGGACAAAACCTCCACCTTATTTGAATATCTTATAAACGATTTCCGACATTAATCCGGTTAATGGCGCGTTGAAGAGCAATTTTAGCACGACGTTCCATATCAACCGAATGCTGATCTTTGGCTTCTTCAATCGCTTTTTCAGCTCGCAGTTTGGCACGTTCTGCACGACTAATGTCGATATCTCGAGCACGTTCGGCAGAATCGGCAACAATGGTAATGACATTATCAGCTACTTCGATAATCCCACCATTGACTGCAATCCAATCAATATGTTTGTCATCGTCGACACGACGAACCTTTACTTGGTCTACAGCCAAAACCGCAATGGTATTGATATGATGAGGTAAAATCCCTAATTCACCATCAATTGTCTTGACAGATACAAATGCGGCATGATGATCATAAACCAGTCCATCCGGTGTAACGATTTGGACGTTCATTTGACTCATCTTTCACCTCTTCTTAGAATCCCATTTTTTCAGCTTTGGCGATCACATCTTCGATCGATCCAACACCACGGAAGGCATCTTCAGGAAGATGGTCATATTTCCCATCCAAAATTTCTTTAAAGCCACGAACAGTTTCTCCAACTGGGACATAAGAACCAGGTTGACCTGTAAATTGTTCCGCAACGTTGAAGTTTTGTGACAAGAAGAATTGGATCCGGCGAGCACGAGCAACCAAGGTCTTTTCTTCGTCAGACAATTCATCCATCCCCAAGATAGCAATGATATCTTGCAATTCATGGTAACGTTGAAGGACGCGTTTGACTTCAGAAGCGACTGCATAGTGTTCTTCTCCTACAATTTCTGGAGAAAGGGCACGTGAGCTTGATGCCAATGGATCCACCGCAGGGTAGATCCCCAATTGTACCAATTTACGTTCCAAGTTGGTGGTTGAATCCAAGTGAGCAAAAGCGGTTGCTGGCGCTGGGTCTGTATAGTCATCGGCTGGCACATAGATGGCTTGGATGGATGTAACAGAACCTTTCTTCGTTGACGTAATCCGTTCTTGCAATTGACCCATTTCAGTTGCCAAAGTAGGTTGGTAACCAACGGCTGATGGCATCCGTCCCAAAAGGGCTGATACTTCAGATCCGGCTTGGGTGAAACGGAAGATATTGTCGATAAACAAGAGAACGTCCTGACCTTCGACATCACGGAAGTATTCCGCAATGGTTAAACCAGTCAAGGCAACACGCATCCGTGCTCCAGGTGGCTCATTCATTTGTCCAAAGACCATGGCTGTTTTTTCAATAACGCCAGATTCTTTCATTTCCCAGTAAAGGTCATTCCCTTCACGTGTCCGTTCCCCAACACCGGTAAATACAGAAATACCACCGTGTTCTTGGGCAATATTATGGATTAATTCTTGAATCAAGACGGTCTTCCCAACTCCGGCACCACCGAAGAGTCCGACCTTCCCACCTTTCAAATAAGGGGCTAAGAGGTCAATAACCTTGATCCCTGTTTCAAGAATTTCTTCTGAAGTAGAGAGCTCGTCAAAGGATGGAGCTTTTTTGTGGATGGAGTCACGAGGAGCATCCTCAGGAAAAGGTTGATCCAAGTCAATGGTATCTCCAAGAACATTGAAGACACGTCCCAAGGTTTCTTTTCCGACAGGAACAGAGATTGGACGACCAGTGTCCAAGACTTCCATTCCACGTGTTAAACCATCAGTTGATTCCATGGCAATGGTCCGTACGACCCCATCACCAAGTTCCAAAGCTACTTCAAGAACGACTTTTGATTTTTGTTGGTCATTTTTATAGACTACAAGCGCATTATTGATCTCAGGAAGTTTATCTCCAACGGAAAAGGCAACGTCTACGACGGGACCTACGACCTGAGAAATTTTGCCTAAACTCATGTCATTCTCCTATTCTAAGTAATTTCTACTGCTCAAAAGTTCTCTTTCGAGCATCTGTTTTTGTATATAAAATTGTATCCGACAACTATTCAAGGGCGCTAGCACCAGCAACGATTTCAGTAATTTCTTGTGTAATCGCTGCTTGACGAGCACGGTTGTATTGAATCGTTAATTCATCAATGACTTTCTTGGCATTGTCTGTTGCAGTTTGCATGGCCATCATCCCAGCAGCATTTTCAGCTGTTTTAGCATCAATAATGGCACCATAGATCATGCTTTCAGCAAATTGAGGAAGCAATTGATCCAAAATGGCATCTCGACTAGATTCCAATTCTAGATTCAATACATAGTCCTCATCCGCTTCATTTGGGTCCAAATCAATAATTGGAAGCATTTGTTCCACCCGCATTTGACTCGTCAAACTGTTGACGTGGTGGTTGTAACAGACGTACAACTCATCAAACAAGCCTTCCTGATACATTTGGACTGTTTTCGAAATGATCTTGCGAACTTCCTTAAAGCTAGGATGATCAGGCAAACCACGCAATTCATAAACCGGCTGAATCCCACGGGCACGGAAGAAATCCGCACCGACGCTTCCAATACAGATCACTTCAAAGTCATCTCCAGTTGGATGGTATTCTGCCTTCATTTCCATCATGGTTTTAAGGATGGAGGCATTGTAACCTCCAACCAAACCACGATCGGATGTAATCACGATATAAGCTGTCTTTTTTACCGGGCGACTCACCAACATCGGATGGGACTTGGTATTTTCTGTTTCATGTCCATGGAGCAAGTCTGTTAAGAGCTTACGAACCTTAGCAGCATAAACCTGAAAATCCTTGGCTGCCTGCTCAGATTTACCAAGTTTGGCAGCGGACACCATCTGCATGGCATTGGTGATTTGACTGGTGTTTTTTGTGGATGCAATTTTATTTTTAATATCATTTAATGAAACTGCCATCTTCCACTCCTATTTCTATTTGAAATTTGACTGGTTGACAAATTCAGTAAGGGCTGCATCCAGTTCTTCTTCTGCTGGAAGATCATGTGTCGAACGAATCGTCTCAAAGATTTGATGATAATGTGCTTCAAAGTAATCAAACAACTCTTCTTGGAAACGAAGAATGTCGTCTACTGGAACACTATCTAAGAAACCATGAGTCAAGGCATACAAGATCACGACTTGTTTTTCAACTGTCAATGGTTCATGAACAGGTTGTTTCAAGACTTCCACTGTCCGACGACCACGGTTCAATTTCGCTTGAGTGGCCGCATCCAAATCACTACCAAATTTCGTGAAGGCTTCCAACTCACGGTAGGAAGCGAGGTCGATACGAAGGGTACCAGCAACCTTCTTCATAGCCTTGATTTGAGCAGATCCACCAACCCGGGAAACAGAAGATCCGGCATCAATGGCTGGACGAATACCGGCATTAAACAAACTATCTTGCAAGAAGATTTGTCCGTCTGTGATCGAAATCACATTGGTTGCGATATAAGCGGAGATGTCCCCTGCTTGGGTTTCAATGATTGGAAGAGCTGTAATAGAACCCCCACCCAATTCATCCGAAACTTTCGCAGAACGTTCCAACAAACGGCTGTGGAGATAGAAGACATCCCCTGGGAAGGCTTCACGTCCTGGTGGACGACGAAGAAGAAGGGACAATTCACGGTAAGCTACGGCTTGTTTTGACAAATCATCATAGACGATCAAAACATGTTTACCGTTATACATGAACTCTTCTGCCATGGCAACCCCAGCATAAGGTGCCAAATAAAGCAATGGAGACGGTTGAGAAGCCGAAGCGGTTACCACAATCGTATAATCCATAGCTCCGTATTTACGGAGAGTTTCTACTTGCGTACGAACTGTTGATTCTTTTTGACCAATCGCCACATAGATACAGATCATGTCTTGACCCTTTTGGTTCAAAATGGTATCGATGGCAATCGAAGTTTTCCCTGTTTGACGGTCCCCGATAATCAATTCCCGTTGACCACGTCCGATTGGAACAAGGGCATCAATGGCTTTCAAACCAGTTTGTAGGGGTTCTGAGACAGATTTCCGTTGCATAACACCAGGAGCTGGTGTTTCGACTGGACGGAATTTATCTGTCACAATCTCACCCAAACCATCTACTGGTTGGCCAAGTGGGTTGACAACCCGACCAATCAAGGCATCCCCTGCAGGGACTTCCATGATTTTACCTGTACGACGGACAGAGTCTCCTTCACGAATATCCGTAAAATCACCCAAGATGATGATCCCGACATCCGTTGTCTCTAAGTTTTGGGCCATCCCGTATGAGCCATTTTCAAAGATCAACAACTCACCACTCATGGCATTTTCAAGACCATGAGCACGGGCAATCCCGTCACCAATGTAGGTTACAACACCTGTCTCAGTGACGTCAAAGTTTGGCTTGAAATTTTCAATTTGTTGCTTAATTAAAGCGCTGATTTCTTGTGCGTTAATCGCCAAAATTCACACCACTTTCTATTTCAATTTAGATTTTATAACTTGCAATTGGTGTTTGAGACTGGTATCCAACGTTTTATGATTGGCTGTCACGACAAAGCCACCAATTAAATCTGGATCGATCTTTTGTTGGATCGAGCGAACTTGAATCCCAAATTTTCTTTCGATAATGGGGATTAGCTTTTGCTCTTGAACAGGATCCAAACCAGCAACCGTCGTAACAGTGACGACAAAAGCGTTGCTCAACAGTTGAATCTGATCCAAACAAATCGTTACAATGTCATAAAATAAGGCTTCACGATGATTGAGAATAACCACTTCAATCAAATGGTCGAGTAATTGTGAATCCGAGGGTTGAAAAAGTCTGAGACTTTTTGCTTTCTCTTCATCCTCTACACCGATATGAGCTAAGAAGTTAGCAAGTCCAGTCTCTTCAAAAATACCCTTGATTTGGGTCAATTTTTCAAAGACTAGGTCTTGTTCTCCTTTTTCAAAGACCAATTGAACAAAAGGCTGGGTATATTTCTCAATCACCATCAGTTGCTTTTTGTCCATTAGGCTTCTCCTAATTCATCAAGATAGCGATCGATCAGTTGGCGTTGACCTTCAGCATCCAGCTGTTGGCTCAACAATTTGCTGGCAAGATTGACAGTGAGATCTGCCACATCACCTTTGATACTGTTCAATGCTTCTTCTTTGTTATGCGCAATTTCTTGTTGCACTTTTTCTTTCAAACGTACTGCTTCTTGAGTGGCTTCTGAAAGGATCTGAGATTTATTCTTTTCTGCAGTTTCCTTTGCATTTTCGACGATAGACGCAGCTTCTTTGCGGCTACCTGCCAACTCTTCTTCACGTTTACTTGCTAGTTCCTCAGCTTTTTGACGAGCTGATTCTGCTCCATCAATATCATCTGTAATCTTTTTGGCACGCGCTTCTAAAATTCCATTGATATTGTTCCATGCAAATTTCTTTATTAAAAAGATTAATAATAGGAAGGAACCAGCAATGAGAATAAAGTTACCAATAATTTCACTCATTGATACATGCATTCTTCTACTCCTCCTCTACTTACTCTTCACCATTAATTTTCTTACCAATATAAATTGATGACAACATGGTAAACACATAGGCTTGGATACATGAAATGAAAATCGAAAACGCTGTCCACGCCATGCTTCCAATAAAGGCAAATGGATACCAATAAACAGCTTGATGCGACAAAGTCACAAGCAAGCTTGCTAGTACCTCACCCGCAAAGATATTTCCGAAGATCCGAAGTGCCAAGGAGGCAAAGTTCGTTAATTCTTCCAAAATATTCATGGGGGTCATAAATCCGGGTGTCACAAAAGCCTTTAAATATTCCTTCACACCACGTCTGCGAATTCCTTCTACATGGGCGATTAAGGTGATCAAAAATGAAAAGGCAAAGTCATAACCCAGGTTAGCGGTTGGTGATGTCCACAAATTGTAACCATTGGTCGTTTCGATTTTAGCCATCAATCCAATGTTATTGGCTACTAAAAGAAAGAGGAAAAGAACAAACAAGAACAAGGAATAGTCCTTTATGTAATGTTCCCCAATATTTCCTTTTGTAAAGCCTACGACAAAGTCATATGCGTATTCCAGCACATTTTGTTTGCCTTTTGGTCGGATCGACATTTTTCGACTGGCCCAATAAATGAAGCCAAAAACGGCGAAAACAGAAATCAGGGTCATAGCAAGTAGGGTCAAATTAAAAGATACAGGTCCAAGAGTAATCGTTGGATTGATACTTTCTTCCAAGGTTTGACACCTCCTTTTCTAAAATAGAAGCGTCTATTTGATAATAAAGGCCATAACCAAGGTTACGAAGAAAGTACCTTCGACAAAGGCAACACCAAGAATCAAGAGGCTACGCAATTGACCGATAATTTCTGGTTGACGAGACGCAGATTTCAATAAGCTACTCATCATCAAACCTTCTGCCAGTGATACACCAAAACAGGCTAAACAAAGACCTAAAAATGTTAAATTCATGATGAATTCTCCTTTTATAAATTTTACCTCCTTAGTTTACTCCTAAAAGATATAATAGTCAAATATTTCCTATAAAAGTAAGCGTTTTAGTGAAATTACGTTATTTTTTTAATATGATAATTTTTCCTATCTACGATTGATTTCTTTTAATTTTTAGACGCTTTGTCCACCTCTATTCATTTTTTCTTCTAAAAAACTCTCACCTGCTCAGCAGATGAGAGAATTCGATTATTTAAAGATAGACGTTTTGAAACTGTCTGTTTGTTGCAGTAATTTCTTAAAGATTTTTTCTTTCAAGGCAAGGGTATTGTCAAATTTGACAGAACCATTCTTCAAACTGGCCTGATCTTTTTCAACCGCAGTTGCAAAGGCTTGTTTTAAGTCCTCATAAGAGCTATAAGTAGTCCCATCCACTTCAATAGCCTGAAGTCCATTTTTGGCACTGGTTACCACTTCATTGAAGTAGGATTTCTTCCAGTCTTCAAGGGTACTGAATTTCCCATCAGAAATCTTTTGAATGATGTAATCATCCCCTAGAGTCGCATGACCTGCTTGTTTGGATTCTTGTTTATACTTGTTTGAAGCATAGCCTAAGAAGCCTTTTTCATAGCCATAGTAACCCCAGAGTCTGAAGGTATTGTGTTTGAAGGACATGGCTCCAGGAGCCCCTTCACTGGTGTTTCCACCATAGATCCCTGTCATCATCGGTACCGTCACATAGGCGGAGCCAAAGTCAGATGGATTATAGACTCCATTTCCAGGACTACGATTGGTCATGAAGTTGTTGGTGATGAGATCATCTACTGAATGTAAGGTGATCGCTTTTTCCTCATCGCTCAAAGGACGTACCTTATCAAATTGATTCTTGGTGTTAGCCCCTCGGTATTGTTTATCAACCTTCTTGAACCATGCATTGTTCAAGTCTTGACTGCCTTTGTTGAGGACAGCTTCTCCTTCTAGGTAATCCAGAAGCATGAGGGTGTCGTTATAGCCTTTCATATACCGATCAATTTCGTCACGTGACTTCAAATCATTTGGATTGGTATTGTACCATTGGTTTCCATCATTTGGACGTTCATAGGCCATGTTGATACCTAAGGCCTTGTATTCCCCATTTGGATTGGATACGGATGGCGTTTGTAACATGCCTTGGGCAAAGGCTTCGATATCAGTTCCTTCGCGATGTCTCCAACCACCTAAATAAACCATACGGTCATTGACGTGCGTCGTTTCATGCGTGAAGGCAGAGACCCCAAAGTCACTGATCATATCGGTCACCATGAAGAAGACAGAATCGTCTTTATATGGATTTCCGTAAATTCGCGCCACTGCTCCCATCCGCCAATCTGTCGCATGGTAACGATCGGTTGGACCATACAATTCACGGATTGGAGCCACATCTTTACCACTGTTGGTGTGGCCATAACGGTCTGTACTAATACCCTTGTAGTTTTGGTTATCAAGGACAGGGGTCGGCACCATATTATTGCTCTTCAAGAGTTGATTGCGAACCTTATCTGTTGCTAGACGTGACCAGAAATCGAGATAATTTTGTTGTCCTTTCGCCACCTTATCAATTTCGGCTTTGAAGGCATTGCGTTCCGCTTCGGTGTTCTTACCATATTTCTCGAAGGAACTATAGGCCATGGTGTTGTAAGTTGAAATCAAGAACATATGGGCATCTTTTAAGTTCAAGAGTGGCAAAATCATTTTACCGTGAACATCATTGTTTAAGCCCTCATAGGCTCTATGCTTAGCAGATGCGAAAGCTGGATTGGTCGTCTCAGGCTCCACAATATAGACATTGTCTTTGGTTGCTTTGATGAACCAATCATTCAAGTCTGTATCAGTTGTAAAGAGGTCCATATTGTACTTCAGGAAGTTATTTAGGTTGCTAGAAAGAGTAGACTTCGCAACGACTTCTCGGAAGGCATCATGGGTACGAGTTCCTTTGATGTAGTCTTCTTTTGAACCAATTTCAATCAAACGGTCTAAGACATCAACATTCTTCCCATAGAAGTCTGGCTTGAACAACATGAGCTGCTTAAGATTGACATCATCGAACTTCACTCCGTAATAGCGATTGAGGTAAGAAAGCCCTAAAAGAACGGCCGCCTTGTTGTCATCAACTTTCTTGATAAGGGCACGTTTAGCAGCCTCATCTGTGTTTAATTGATGGTCTTGGTTTTCAACCAGTTGTTTGACAAAGTGAGTCAGATTATCCTTGACTTCTTGGAAACTTTCTTCGAGGTAAAGGTTCTTAATGGCATTGACTTTGTTAGGTCCTGTTCGACCTAAGTGAGTGTAGATTGGATCTGATTGCAATTCTACAGGACTTAATTTCTCTACGATGGCACTGATGAGATCGCTACGGTCCTTGTCCACCATATTTGGCGTGTAGACCACTTCACCGAGCTCCGCCACACTGTACTCTTTGACTTGTTTGACTTTAGAATCTTTCGGCGTCATGCTAAAGATATCTTTTGTCTTATCCGCATAATGGATCAGGATGTGATCAGCATCAGCTAGTTCAGTGACAAAATCATTGCCCTTCATAGCGGTCACAGATAAAACTTCCTTGGCCAAGAGAGGACTCGTTGCAGCCAGTTTATTCCCTTGGTCGACAATCCATTCTTTGTTGTAGAAAGGTTGCAATTTAGCAATATTGCGGTAAGCTAGCTCACGAGTCGCATCGTAACCAGTGATGGCCTTGTATTGATCGTCCTTGTTAACAAGGTGATTGAGCGTATCTTCAATCGGTTTGCTGCTGGTGAATTTATCAGCAGTGATTCCCATTGCTTCGATTTTCTGCTCAGCTTCTGCCAGCGAGATGCTTGGGATTTTACGGGAGTTGTTAAAGGATTTCTTCCCTTCACTCACGCCTTCCATGCTGTAATTGCGCTTGGTTCTTGAATAGGTGAAGTAATCATCAGCGTCAATATCTGAGTGTCCAAAGACCATCTCACCTGTTTTAACTTTCATCATGGTGATGTTGTCTTCAATAACACCCAAGGCCCAGTTGGTCCCCAGTAACCCACCAGATTGAACCGCTTCTTTCAGTTCAATTGAACCTTTAGCAACTGAATTTCTGAGAACCCCTTCTTTACCGACCGTGTGGTTATTTCCACCATTTTGAGAGGAATAAACGAGACCTGCCGCTTTGGCTTTGTTCCCAGTGATTTCAGCGTCAACGTAAGCTTTTTCAACGACACCTTTCCAGTTCTCACCAACAACACCCGCTAGATAGCCACCTTTGTTCCCAGCAGCGTGCAGTTTCCCGATAAAGGCGACATTACTTACTTTCCCACTGCCATCAATTTTATTGACGATCCCTGCTACGTCATTGTTCCCAACAACACTTCCTGTTACTTTAACGTTCTCAACAGTTGCATTGTTTTTGATGACACCTGCGATTGGGGCTACTCGATCTGTCCCAGGTAGGTCAATATTGACATTTTCAAGCAAGAGATTCTTAACCGAGCCACCTTCGATGTTCCCAAACAATGGTCTTGTAATGTTATGGATGGCAAATGTATTCCCATCCGTACTTTCCAAAATTCCCTTGAAAGCATTGGTCACATAGGATTTCCCTGCTGGCTGGACATTAGCCGCATTCATATTGCTACCCAGTTTAAAGGTTCCAGTCGGATTGGCTTGCATGGCTTTTACAAGTTCGTTGAAATTGTAGTAGACATCACCTTCATGAGCTTTTGGTTTCGCAATATAGTGGACATAGTTCTCATTGAACTGGTTGTCCCCAGTCCGTTGGACCAAATCTGGAGCTTTGGCTGTTACTTTGTAGAGGGTCGCGCCATCTACCGTCACTTCTTCGATTTTATCAACGGCTAGTTTCGTGACCTTATTATCATGGGTGGTAACTTTTAAGTAGTATGGCTTCACATCAGACGGTGTTTCAGACAAGAGGCTGCTATCGGTCTCAAGACCTTGGTCATCCACGCTAATCAGACTGGTTTCCTTGATGTTTTTGATTTCAACTTTTTTAAGATCAATTCTCAGTGGTTCTTCCTTGAGAACTTCTTCTTCATCCCCATTTCCACGGTCATACACCATGGTCGTTGCGAGCGTATAATCCTTGTAGTAGTCCAAGTCCGCTAAAGCAGCTGCCAAGTCTGTCTCTGAAAGGGTCAGGGTTTTCACCACTTGATCACCCTTCTTCAATACAGCCTGGATGGACTTGATGGTCACACCGTCTGGTTTGTCCAAACGATAGGTAGCTTTAGCACTGCGCTTCAACACTTCCTGATCAAGATTGGTCAAGGTCAAGGTTGGCTTGTCTAATTCCTTTGTCCCTTGTTGAATGATCTGATCTTGCGCTTGTTCTACCACTTCTTCGGAAATTGTAGGAGCATCCGTTGTTTTGACACCTTTAATGGTCTTGTAGACCTTGGTGATTTTCTTCTTCCCATTTTTACCGGCTTGAGAAACCCTTTCAGTTCCTTTTAGCAAGGTGGCATCTTGTTCGGTTACCGTCTTAAATGGAATTTCTTCAAAAGCAACTTCCTCTTTTTGGCCTTCAATCGCCTTAGTCCCACGACTAATTTTTTCTGTCACAGGAGCTTTGACCGTTTCAGTGGTCGTACTGAGAGGCTCTCCAATCTTCTCACCATTGACCGTCTTATAAACACGACGAATCTCCTGGCTACCAGCCTCTCCTTTTTGAAGGAGGCTTTCTTCATCGGTGTAACGATTGGCGTCCGTTACATACTCTGTTTCATATGGAAGGATTACCGTTTCTGTCTCGGTTACCGTCCCTTCCGTAACTTGATAGGTTGGATTCTCCGGTTGAACGGGGGCTTCGCCAACATGGCCTTCTTCCTGTGTCCCTTTGGCTTCCACCATACCTGTATAGGTTGGGTTCTCCGGTTGAATAGAGGCTTCGCCGACATGGCCTTCTTCCTGTGTTCCCTTGGATTCTACTACACCTGTATAGGTTGGTTTCTCCGGTTGAACAGGAGCTTCGCCGACATGGCCTTCTTCCTGTGTTCCCTTAGCTTCCACCACACCTGTATAGGCTGGGTTCTCTGGTTGAACAGGAGCTTCGCCGATATGGCCTTCTTCCTGTGTTCCTTTATCTTCCACCACACCTGTATAGGTTGGCTTCTCCGGTTGAACAGGAGCTTCACCGACATGACCTTCTTCTTGTGTCCCCTTAGCCGTTACAACTGGAGAAGGATTGGGTTGAGGGGTTGGTTGGGCATCTTCTTTTGTCCCAACAGCAAGAATTTGTGAAACTGGTTCTTTAGTGACCTTGCTTTCAACGACTCTGCGAACTTCTTGTCCATCTACCACACTCACTTCTGTCAATAGGGTCCACTCCCCATTTTGACCAGCAGTCAGCACCTTGGTTTGCCCTTTAGGTAATGTAGGATCAGCTTGTTTGACAGTTTCAAATGGCACAGGCTCAGTAGAGACTTCCAGGCTTGGTTTTTCAACTTGAGGAAAGGCTGGAGAGACTTCTGGGGTCACACGAGCTTGTGCTTCCACTTGTGGAATCCCTGTGCTTGTTTTGATCGTCCCTTCTACAGAAGATTTCGTTTCCTGCATAGCTTTTGGCTCTTGTAAGCTCGTCTTTTGGATTAACGGATAGCGCAGATAGCCAACATAGTCATAGCCGTCAATTTGAATCACTCCATTTGCAAGATCTTTGCTCGATACGATCGCAAGATCCTGATTATAAGCGCGCAAGACTTGATTTTGTAGGGCTACGACTTCAACTGGAAGTAGAAGACTTTGCCCCATAGCTCCAATCAAAAGGACACCCATAACCTTCTTCCGGTGCTTTTTAGAGAGTAAGAGGACCGCAAAGGAAGCTGTGGCTAGACTTAGGCCAAATAGGGCGACTTCCTGACTTCCTGTTTGAGGAAGAACCGACTGAGTTGCTTCCTTCTTCTTATAGACGAGATAGAAAGTATCTTCATTTTGATATGCTTCAGGGATTGCATGAATCACCTGTGCCTTTTCTTCAGCAGTCAGCTCTTCTTCTGTCACATAACCTAAGTGCACATGAGCAGGTAGAGTCACCTGATCTGCTTGAACAGGACGAGCTCCTAACAGGCTTCCTCCTAATAAAAAGGCTCCAATGGCAACCGGACCAACACCGACAGATAATTTTCGAATCGAATATTTGGTCATTTTTTCAAACGTTTGTTTCGCTTTTTTCATCCTAAAATTCCTATATAGTAATATTTAACCCTCGAGCAGGGATCTGATTGTTTCTAGAGAGGCTGAGACCCTTTCCAGAAATAAGAACCTTCCCGAGATTTTTTACCTTCACCTATCTTATCTTTTTTCTTCTATTTTAGCAAGCACAAAAACTCAAAAAAATAAACCGTTTTCTTTATTGGAAGAAAGCAAACCAAAAAACGCCTCGAAAGGCGTTTGTATCATAGATCTATTTATAAGGATTGGTACAAATCATCGTATCGTTGACTAGCCGTATCCCATGAGAAGTCACGCGTCATAGCTTGCTCTTGGAGACCATACCAAGCCTGTTTGTTATTGTAGTAGACAGCCAAGGCTTCATCAACTGCCCAGTTAAACCAATAGCCAGACAAATTATTGAAGCTAAAGCCTGTTCCACTTCCATCAACAACATTAAACGGTTGAACCGTATCACGAAGTCCGCCGACTTCATGTACTAAAGGAAGGGTTCCATAGCGCATGGCCATCATTTGAGAAAGGCCACATGGTTCAAAGCGGCTTGGCATCAAGAAGACATCCGACGCGGCATAGATTTCTTGGGCCAATTGAACATCAAAGGTGATGTTGGCTGAAAGTTTGTCTGGGTAGGCTTGACCAAACCAAGCAAAGGCATTTTCAAATCCAGGATCTCCTGTACCGAGCAAGACAATCTGAATATCCTTTTGCAATAGTTGATGCAACTCTTCTACCACAACATCAAAACCTTTTTGACGTGTCAAACGAGAGACGATTCCAAACAAAGGTACATCATCGCGAACAGGCAGACCGACACGTTCTTGAAGAGCACGTTTGCTAGCTGCTTTACCTGAAAGATCTGAGAGACTGAAGTGATACGTCAAGAGTGGATCCGTTTCAGGATTATACAGATCCGCATCAATCCCGTTTACAATTCCGGTCACCTTGCCAGACTCCATCCGAAGGATCTGATCCAAACCACAACCATATTCAGCAGTCATAATCTCATGCGCATAGCTTGGAGATACAGTTGTCACACGGTCAGCATATAGAATGCCGGCTTTCATCCAGTTCAGGCAATCATTCCACCGAAGCGTTCCATCTGCATAGCGCTCAAATCCAACTCCGAAAAGATCCCACAACATTCCTGGGTCAAACTGACCTTGAAATTCCAAATTATGGATGGTCAATACTGTTTTAATTCCATGATAAGCTTGAATCCAACGGTATTTTTCCTTCAGCAAGAAAGGAATCATAGCCGTATGATAATCATGGGCATGAAGAACATCTGGAATGAAGTCAACCCGTTCCATCGTTTCTAAAGCCGCGAGCTGGAAGAAGGCAAAACGTTCCCCATCATCGAAGTCACCATAGACATGACCTCTAAAGAAATAGTGTTGGTTATCAATAAAGTAAAAGGTGACTCCATCACGTACAATCCGTTTCACACCAACATATTGACTTCTCCAGCCAACCTTGGTCTCAAAATGCAAAACATCTTCGATTTGATCTCCAAACTTGGCCTCTACCATATCATAGTAAGGGAGGATCACGCGCACGTCATGACCACTTTTCGCTAAGGATTTAGGAAGAGCGCCAATAACGTCTCCCAATCCACCTGTTTTAGAAAATGGTGCACCTTCAGCTGCAACAAATAATAGTTTCATTAGACAATATCCTCTGTAACAATCGTTCCTTTTTTAACCACGACAGGTGCTTCTTCTGTCCCACGAATCGTCACACCAGCAGCCACTTCGACACCCTTATCCAGGATAGCATGTTCAACGATTGCATTTTCACGAACCACCACACCAGGGAAGAGAAGACTACTGCGGACTTCTGAACCTTCATGGAGATATACCCGACGAGAAACAACAGAGCGTTCAACGGTTCCTTCTACAATACTACCCGAAGCAAATTGAGAGGTTTTAATATTTGAAGTCTTGGAATAATAAGTTGGTTCTTCATTCTTCACTTTCGTATACACCTTTTGATTTGGTGAAAAGAGCTTCATGAATTTTTGATTTTCCAACATATCCAAGTTTGCATGGTAGTAGGATTCCACTGAATGAATATTGGCAAGGTAGCCTGTATATTCAAAGGCAAAAGCATTGTATTCCACTGCCAAATCACGCAAGATATAGCGCAATTTTTGTGGGTATTCTTTCTTGGCTTCTTCTTCAATTTTTTCAATCAACCAAGGAGTGTCCACAATAAAGACATCTGTTGACATGTTGTAGACTTCGTCAGGATCCTTGCCATCAAAAAGTCTTTGCTCTGTAACATGGTCTGTTTCATCAATTTTCAAGACAGCATTGACTTCAGAGATATTTTGAAGATGCAACTTTTTGTAAACAACTGTAATCGGACGGTCAACGCTATTATGCAAGTGGAAAACTTGATTGAGGTCAATATTCATCAAAACATCACAGTTTAAAGCAACTGTTTGGTTGGAACCAGACCGTTTCAAATAGGTCAATAATTGTTGGTAGTATTCTGGCCCTACCGTTGTATTTTCAACTGGAGTATTATAGATTCCGAGGTAATAGTGGCTCAATAAAGTAGACAAGCCCCACTCACGACCTGAACGAATATGGTCAAAGACCGAACTAATATTTTCTTGTTGGAAAATCCCAAAAACACTACGAATACCAGCATTCGCAAGACTAGACAACGGGAAGTCAATCAAGCGGTATTTCCCATCAAACGGTAGGGAGGCTACCGGACGATGGCTGGTCAAAGTGGACATATCATGATACCCAACTGTATTTCCTAAAATGGCTGAATATTTATCAATCTTCATCTGTTGCTACCCCCACTTTTTCATTGTAACCGACAACTTGTACTTCCTCTGTTCCATCAATCACGACACCTTCTGCAATGATTGCACCTTCTCCGATAATCGCGCGTTTCACGACAGCTCCTTTACCGATAATGGCATTGCTCATCACGACAGCATCTTCAACAACTGCTCCTTCACGAACTTGAGCTTCTGTTGATAAGATGGAGTGTTTGACTGTACCGTCTACCGAACAACCGTCGACGACAAGAGAATCTTCGATGTGACCATGTTCTCCAAAGAAGTTTGGTGGTGAAATAAGGTTGCGTGAATAGATTTTCCAGTGACGATCGCGACTATCCAAGGCATTATTTGGATCGATATATTCCATATTGGCTTCCCAAAGAGACTCAATCGTACCAACGTCTTTCCAATAACCATTGAATTCATAAGCATAAACACTTTCGCCTGATTCTAGATACGTTGGAATGACATTTTTACCGAAGTCTGACATATCGATATCACTCTTTTCAGCAGCAACCAACATATTGCGCAGACGAGCCCAGTCAAAGATGTAAATCCCCATTGAAGCCTTAGTTGATTTTGGTTCAGCTGGTTTTTCTTCAAATTCGACAATCCGATTATTGGCATCTGTATTCATGATTCCAAAACGGCTTGCTTCCTTCAAAGGTACATCTAGGACTGCAACGGTCAAACTTGCGTTATTATCCTTGTGCGCTTGAAGCATGTCATCGTAATCCATCTTGTAAATGTGGTCCCCAGATAGAATCAAGACATATTCCGGATTGATGCTATCGATATAGTCGATGTTTTGAAGAATAGCATGGCTAGTTCCTTCAAACCAACGATTTCCTTCACTAGCTGAATAAGGTTGGAGAATAGACACACCCGTATTGATTCCATCTAAACCCCAGCTGGAACCATTCCCAATATGGCTGTTAAGGGCAAGTGGTTGATACTGTGTAATCACACCAACATTGTGAATTCCTGAGTTGGCACAGTTTGAGAGAGCAAAATCGATAATCCGATAGCGCCCACCAAATTGAACCGCAGGTTTCGCGATGTTTTTGGTTAATTTTCCAAGACGTGTTCCTTGCCCACCGGCAAGAATTAAAGCGAGCATTTCATTCTTCATTGACTACTTCCTCTTTTTAAAGCTTGGACTCCCTTAGAGTCAACCGATCATCATTTTTTATCTGATGTTTTAGATTTCGTTTTGCGAACCTTCCGTTTCACCTTCCAAATGCTAGCTCCTAAAGCCGGCAAAGTAAAGGTCAAAGTTTGTTCATAATCCTTCCACAGTCCATCTTGAGACTGAACTGTCGGATTGTGCTCTTTCCAGACACCTCCCCATTCTTCTAATTCTGTATTCCAAATTTCTTCATAGACCGCTGATATAGGCACACCAATCGTAAAGTCCTTGCGTTCTACTGGTGCCATATTAAAGACGCACACCAAAAGATCACCCTTACGATTTTTCCGGATCATAGACAAGACGCTCTGATCCCGGTTATCTGCATCAATAATCTCTAAGCCATCAAAGCTATCATCAATCTCCCACAATTCCTTGTGTTCTTTGTAGAAATGATTGAGCTGAGAAGTGAAACGACGCATCTTAGCATTCATTTCATCCTCTAGATTGCCCCATTCCAATTGCTCTTCTGACTTCCATTCCAAAAATTGACCAAATTCTGAACCCATAAAGAGTAATTTCTTACCTGGATGGCAAATCTGATAGGTCAAGAGGTTACGGAGTCCAGCAAATTGATTGTAACGATCTCCCCACATCTTATGCATCAAACTCTTCTTACCATGCACCACTTCATCATGTGAAAATGGTAGTAAGAAGTTTTCAGAAAATGCATACATGAAACTAAAGGTTACCAGGTTAAAGTCAAATTTCCGGTAGATGGGATCTTCTTCGTAGAATCGAAGGATATCATTCATCCACCCCATATTCCATTTATAGTCAAAGCCAAGTCCACCTTCTTCTTCAGGACCCGTGATCTTTTGACCAGCAGAACTTTCTTCTGCAATCATCATGACATCTGGGTGTTCGTTCTTGATAATCGCATTCAAACGTCTAAGGAAATGAACGCCTTCGTAGTTGAGGTTTCCACCATCAATATTTGGTGTCCATGGACCACTATCGTAGTCAAGATAGAGCATATTGCTCACAGCATCGACCCGAATCCCATCTAAATGATAGGTATCAATCCAAAACTTCAAACTAGAAATCAAGAATGACTGGACTTGATTCTTCCCTAAATCGAAGTTCAAGGCTCCCCATCCGTAGTTATGGGCACGATGTTCATCCTGGTATTCAAAGGTTGGTGTTCCATCATAATAAGCCAAGGCATCATCATTGATAATGAAATGTCCTGGTACCCAATCCACGATCACTCCGATATTGTTGAGGTGGCATTCTTCCACGAAGTCTTGAAACTCTTCTGGGCTACCATAAGTCTGCTCGAGTGCAAAATATCCCATGAGCTGATAGCCCCAACTCAAGCCCAATGGATGGGCCATCACTGGCATAAATTCCACGTGGGTGTAGTTCATCTCTACCAGATACGGAATGAGTTCATCTTTTAGTTGTTTGAAGGTGTAGGAACTGTGATCCTCATTTCGTTTCCAAGATCCTGCATGAACCTCGTAAATATTAACAGGTCGTTCCTTAAAACCAAGTTTTTTACGGCGTGCTCTCCAGAGACCATCTTTCCAGTTTTTCTCTGGAATGGTCTTAATAATAGATCCTGTATTGGGTCTCTTTTCCATCCATAACGCTAGAGGATCGATTTTTTGCACCTGATGACCATTTTGTCGAGTCACCAAATACTTGTATATATCTCCCTCTTTTGCATCGGAACAGAAGACTTCCCAGACGCCTCCTTCATTACGAACCATTGGAATTTTACGAGCTTCCCAATCAGTGAAATCACCAATCAGATCCACCGCCTGAGCATTGGGAGCCCAAACACGGAAGGTAAAGCCTTCTTGTTCTCCCCTTGTTTCCTTGTGAGCTCCTAAGTACTCTTGAAGATGGAAATTATCCCCTCTTCCAAATGTCCATAAGTCTGTGCTTCTATCCATATACTCACCTCTTTATTTTTTGAAAGCGTTTTCTAGTTGTTTTTATTTTACTATAAAATCACTTAATTTTCAAGTTGATTCCTGTAAAATCATGTAAATTTATCAGGAAAAGTTTTTCCATTTTCTTTCCCGAACCTTTTACTTCATTCCTTCGCTTTCCTCCTAATCTTACTTACGATTATACTATATATACGAGGAAAATTAAACAAAAACCGAACATTTAAATCACTATTTTTATTACTAACTAGTTTATTACGAATAAAATGAACATTTTTATGTACAATGTAAAAAAAGACTAAGACAAATTTGTCTTAGTCTTGATCGACTCTTAGTCTACGTTCACGTATTCTTTTGAAAGTTCAAGAACTTCTTCCATTGTTGAACATTCAGTCAGAGCACGGTTAGCGTATTCTTGCATTTTAGCTGTGTCGAGTTTCTTCATCAAGCTACGTGTACGAAGGACAGATGTCGCTGACATAGAGAACTCATCCAAGCCCATTCCGACAAGAAGTGGAACAGCAGTTTGGTCACCGGCCATTTCACCACACATACCTGCCCATTTGCCTTCAGCGTGAGCTGCTTTGATCACGTTATTGATCAAACGAAGGATTGATGGGTTATATGGTTGGTAAAGGTATGAAACTTGTTCGTTCATACGGTCAGCAGCCATTGTGTATTGGATCAAGTCATTTGTACCGATTGAGAAGAAATCAACTTCTTTAGCAAATTGGTCCGCAAGCATTGCTGCAGCTGGGATTTCAATCATGATACCTACTTGGATATCATCTGCCACAGCAACACCTTCAGCAAGCAATTTAGCTTTTTCTTCTTCAAGAATACCTTTAGCAGTACGGAACTCCGTCAACAAAGCAACCATTGGGAACATGATCCGCAATTTACCGTGAACAGATGCACGAAGCAAGGCACGCAATTGGGTACGGAACATTTGATTACCAGTTTCAGAGATAGAAATACGCAAAGCACGGAAACCTAAGAATGGGTTCATTTCTTTAGGAAGGTCGAAGTAAGGAAGTTCTTTATCCCCACCGATATCCATTGTACGAACAACCACAGGTTTACCATTCATACCTTCAAGAACTGCTTTGTAGGCTTCGTATTGGTCATCTTCCGTTGGGAAGTCTTGAGAATCCATGTACAAGAATTCTGTACGGTAAAGACCAACAGCTTCTGCACCATTATCGTTTACACCTTCAACGTCTTTAGGTGTACCGATGTTGGCAGCCAACTCGAAGTGTTTTCCATCAGCAGTCACTGTTTTCGCATCTTTAAGGAGAGCCCATTCAGCTTTTTGTTTAGCATAAGCTTCACCAGCTGCTTTGAACTCTGCAATTTGTTCTTCAGTAGGGTTGATCACCACTTCACCAGTGATCCCTGAAACAGCCAAAACATCACCATCTTTGACAAGTTCTGTGATGTTATTTGTACCAAGAACAGCTGCGATTTCAAGTGTACGAGCCATGATAGCTGAGTGACTGGTACGTCCACCGATATTCGTAACAAAAGCTTTTACATACTTTTTGTTCAACTGCGCTGTATCAGATGGAGTCAAGTCATGCGCAACCACGATTGCTTCTTCATTGATAGAAGCAGGGTTTGGCAATTTCTTACCAAGCAAGTTGGCAAGGACACGTTTGGTAACGTCACGAATATCTGCCGCACGTTCTTGCATGTAAGGATTGTCTTCCATTCCTTCAAAGATCGCAATGAACATGTCAGTGACTTCTTTCAAGCCTGCTTCTGCATTGATTTTTTTCGTACGAATTGTTTCTTTGATCTGACCAATCATTTCAGGGTCAGCAAGAACCATCATATGCGCATCAAAAACTTGCGCTGCTTCTTCACCAAGGCTTGCTACTGCATTCTCCCGGATAAGAGAAAGCTCGTTTTGTGAAGCTTCAAGAGCTGCATCCAAACGAGCTTCTTCTGCACTTGTATCTTCGACTGAAACAGTCTCAAATGATAAGTCTGGTTGAATGAGCAAATATGCCTTAGCAACGGCAACACCGTCAGATGCTGCAATTCCTTTTAGCATTTTTGTCATATTTTAAGCCAATCCTTCTTTAGTCATTGTTTCTGAGATAGCTGCGATAGCATCATCAGCGTCAGCACCTTCTGCAGAGATTACAACGTCTGCTCCTTGACCAACACCAAGGCTCATAACACCCATGATTGATTTCAAGTTAACTGATTTACCTTTGTATTCAAGAGTAATATCTGAAGCAAATTTGCTAGCAGTTTGAACCAACAAAGTTGCTGGACGTGCGTGGATACCTGTTTCTGCCACGATGTGGAAATCTTTAGAAGCCATAGTTTGACTCTCCTTTTTAAAAATAGTTTTTGAGTTACCTTTTGATAACCCTTACAATTTGGTATTATATCATCTTTTGAAATTTTTTTCAAGATTTTTATCACTGACTTACAGAAAAAGACTGCGAAAAATCCCAATTTAGATACATTTTAAGAAGCACCTGAAGAACAGCGAAAATATCTTTTCAATTTTCTACTATATTATAAGTAACATTTTCCTCCGCTTTCAATGAAAAAAAGCTCTTGAACCACAGGATATTGATTCACCAAAAAATTATAACTAATTAAAGATGCTTTAAAGCCTATTCCTATCCCATTTCTTCGATTTTCACACTTTTCACTCACCACAATATATTGTGCTTTGAAAACTCCATTTCATCTCTTTGCACAATATTTAGTTTTATTTTGTTGACAAGTTGCTGGATTTTGTTTATACTGTTTACAGATTTATATTTCGATAGGAGAACGGAAAAGAAATGGTAACC
This sequence comes from Streptococcus sp. HMSC072G04, assembly GCF_001813295.1. Lineage (GTDB taxonomy): Bacteria > Bacillota > Bacilli > Lactobacillales > Streptococcaceae > Streptococcus. The sequence continues at coordinate 207,130 of NZ_KV812016.1, read as the reverse complement.
ATTTATTCAAAAAATAATTGTGTTCAATGCAAAATGACCAAGCGATTCCTCGATAGCAATCATGTGGAATACCGCGAAATTAACTTAGATGAACAGCCAGAATTTGTAGAGCATGTTAAGAACCTTGGCTTCAATGCTGCTCCAGTTATTCAAACACCGGATGAAGTATTTTCTGGTTTTCAACCAGCTAAGTTGAAGAAACTTTCTTAATAAACACAGTATTTTGCTTAAATAGGGTCTAGCGTTAGCAACCTAACACTAGACTTTTTACTTGTAAAGAGAGGACTTCTCCTCTTCATTTTTTTGAACTAGAAAAGGATTATTATGGGATTAAAATCTCTTGAAGATGTGACGTATTTTCGTCTTAACAATGAAATCAACCGTCCAGTAAACGGCCAAATCATGCTTCATAAGGATAAAGAAGCTTTGGATGCATTCTTTAAAGAAAATGTTGTACCAAATACTAAAGCCTTTGACTCGATTACAGACAAGATTCAGTACCTTCTCGAGCACAATTACATTGAGAGAGCTTTTATCGAGAAATACCGTCCTGAATTTTTAGAGGAATTGGCCCAATTTATCAAAGACCAAAACTTCCAATTCAAGTCCTTCATGGCGGCCTACAAATTCTATAACCAATACGCTTTGAAAACAAATGATGGAGAATACTATCTTGAAAGCATGGAAGACCGTGTCTTCTTCAATGCTCTCTATTTTGCAGATGGAAATGAAGCTATCGCGCGAGACATCGCAAACGAAATTATCCACCAACGCTACCAACCAGCGACTCCTTCTTTCTTAAATGCTGGTCGTGCCCGCCGTGGAGAATTGGTTTCATGTTTCTTGATCCAAGTAACCGATGATATGAATGCAATCGGACGTTCCATCAACTCTGCCCTTCAACTTTCACGTATCGGTGGTGGGGTTGGGATTTCCCTCAGCAATCTTCGTGAAGCTGGAGCACCAATCAAAGGATATGAAGGAGCCGCTTCTGGGGTCGTACCTGTTATGAAACTCTTTGAAGATAGCTTCTCTTACTCTAACCAATTGGGACAACGACAAGGGGCTGGGGTTGTTTACCTCAACGTCTTCCACCCAGACATCATCGCCTTCCTTTCTACTAAGAAAGAAAATGCTGATGAAAAAGTTCGGGTGAAGACTCTCTCACTTGGGGTAGTCGTACCAGACAAATTCTATGAATTGGCTCGTAAGAATGAGGAAATGTACCTCTTCAGCCCATACTCTGTGGAACGTGAATACGGAGTACCATTTAACTACATCGACATCACTGAAAAATACGATGAGTTGGTTGCTAATCCAAATATCCGCAAGACTAAAATTAAGGCACGTGATTTGGAAACTGAAATTTCTAAATTGCAACAAGAATCTGGCTATCCATATGTAGTCAACATCGATACTGCTAACCGGGCCAACCCTGTTGATGGGAAAATCATCATGAGTAACTTGTGTTCAGAGATCCTCCAAGTTCAAGAACCAAGCTTGATCAACGATGCCCAAGAATTTGTCCAAATGGGAACAGACGTCTCATGTAACCTTGGTTCAACCAACGTGGTTAACATGATGACTTCACCTGATTTTGGACGTTCGATTCGTGCCATGGTTCGTGCTTTGACCTTCGTTACAGATAGCTCTCATATCGTGGCCGTTCCAACTATTGACCACGGAAATAAACTGGCGCATTCGTTCGGACTTGGAGCTATGGGACTTCACAGCTACCTTGCGCAACAATTGATTGAATACGGATCACCTGAGTCTGTTGAGTTCACAAGTATCTACTTCATGCTCATGAACTACTGGACCCTCGTAGAATCAAATAACATTGCGCGTGAACGTGGTGTTACCTTCCACAACTTCGAAAAATCAGACTATGCCAACGGTACTTACTTTGATAAGTACACGACTGGAGAATTTGTACCAAAATCTGATCGCGTCAAAGAACTCTTTAAAGACATCTTTATCCCAAGTGCTGAGGATTGGGCAGAACTGCGTGCTAAAGTTCAAGCAGATGGTCTTTACCACCAAAACCGCCTAGCTGTCGCACCAAATGGATCTATCAGCTACATCAATGACGTATCTGCTTCTATCCACCCAATTACACAACGGATTGAAGAACGCCAAGAGAAAAAAATCGGTAAGATCTACTACCCTGCAGCAGGATTGTCAACGGAAACGATTCCTTACTACACTTCTGCCTACGACATGGATATGCGTAAGGTGATTGATGTTTATGCGGCTGCAACTGAACACGTAGACCAAGGTCTTTCACTGACTCTCTTTATGCGTAGCGATATTCCAAAGGGTCTTTACGAATGGAAAACTGAAAACAAACAAACCACTCGTGACTTGTCTATCCTTCGGAACTACGCCTTTAACAAGGGTATCAAGTCTATCTACTACGTCCGTACCTTTACAGATGATGGTGGAGAAGTTGGCGCCAACCAATGTGAAAGCTGTGTCATCTAATCCGCTATCCTAGATAGCTATCAAAAGTCGGTTCGCCGACTTTTTGTGCGGTATTCTATCAATTTATGGTAGAATAGTAACGATTGAATGAATAGAAAAAGAAAGTGATGCAAATGGAAACATACTACAAAGCCATTAACTGGAATGCGATCGAAGATGTCATCGATAAATCGACCTGGGAAAAACTGACAGAGCAATTCTGGTTGGATACACGTATCCCTTTGTCAAACGACTTGGATGACTGGAGAAAGTTGTCTAATAAAGAAAAAGACCTAGTTGGTAAAGTCTTTGGGGGATTGACCCTTCTAGATACCATGCAATCTGAAACAGGTGTTCAAGCTCTTCGTGCGGACATTCGTACTCCCCATGAAGAAGCTGTCTTTAACAACATCCAATTTATGGAATCTGTCCATGCTAAGTCTTACTCTTCTATCTTTTCTACTTTGAATACCAAGTCAGAAATCGAAGAGATTTTCGAATGGACCAACACCAATCCTTTCCTTCAAAAGAAGGCAGAAATCATCAACGAAATCTATCTCAATGGGACCCCTCTTGAAAAGAAAGTCGCCAGCGTTTTCCTTGAAACCTTCCTCTTCTACTCTGGTTTCTTCACACCTCTCTACTATCTTGGAAACAACAAGTTGGCCAACGTAGCTGAGATCATCAAGTTGATCATTCGGGACGAATCTGTTCACGGAACCTATATCGGCTACAAGTTCCAACTTGGATTTAACGAATTACCAGAAGAAGAACAAGAGAAACTCAAAGAGTGGATGTATGATCTTCTCTACACCCTCTATGAGAATGAAGAAGGCTACACAGAGAGCCTCTATGACGGTGTGGGCTGGACAGAGGAAGTCAAGACCTTCCTTCGCTACAACGCCAATAAAGCCCTCATGAACTTGGGACAAGACCCGCTCTTCCCAGACTCAGCAGATGACGTTAACCCAATCGTCATGAACGGAATTTCAACCGGTACCTCTAACCACGACTTCTTCTCTCAAGTCGGAAATGGTTACCTTCTCGGTGAAGTAGAAGCCATGCAGGATGACGATTACAATTACGGACTATGAGACAAAAACCTTTCCAGATGGAAAGGTTTTTAAATATAGACAACCTATTGTTTTACATAAAACAGATAGATGATTTTCAAAAAATGACTTTTATTTTTTGAAGATTAAAAACTTTCCGCCGTGAGAAAAGTGCTAGAAACACGATTGTTTCTAGCACTCGGGAGTTTTGAAACCTTAGGTCCAAAACTAAGTCATGGAACTTCTTTGAAGTTCGCTGACGTCCGTACTCACCTAAGAAAAGTTTTTTAGAAGACTTTATCTTCAATCTGAAACCTTTCCAGACGGAAAGGTTTTTTTGTTGCAATCTTTTTCTAATTGGATCTTCTTCTTTTTTGAAAAAAGAGGTTGGACAAAGATCCAACCTCTCCGATTATTACAATTTACCTGCTACAGCATCCAATAATTCTTGGATTTTCGCTTGGTTGCTTCCTCCTGCCATGGCCATGTCTGGTTTACCACCACCACGTCCATCGACGATTGGAGCTAATTCTTTGATCACATTTCCTGCATGGACCTCTTTTGTCTTGCTGGCTACAAGGACATTGACCTTATCACCGATAGCTGCGACAAGAACAAGGACGTCAGAGTAATCTTTTTGTTTCCAGTTATCCGCAAAGGTACGAAGAGCACCTGCATCTGATACAGAAACTTGGCTGGCAATGTAACGGTGTCCGTTTGCTTCTTGAACATTCTTGAAGACATCGCCTGCTGCCGCTGCCGCCGCTTTTTCCTTCAATTCTGCATTTTCTTTTTGCAATTGACGGAGTTGCTCTTGAAGTCCTTCCACCTTGTGAGGAACTTCTTTGAGTTGAGGTGCTTTCAAGGTTGCTGCGACTGCTTTCAGAGCATCTTCTTGTTCACGATAAGCTTCGAAGGCTTCCTTACCAGTCACTGCCAAGATACGACGAGTTCCTGATCCGATCCCTTCTTCTTTGACAATCTTGAAGAGTCCAATTTCAGAAGTATTGCCTACGTGGGTACCACCACAGAGCTCAACAGAGTAGTCCCCGATAGTGACTACGCGAACTTCCTTACCGTATTTCTCACCAAAGAGGGCCATAGCTCCCATTTCTTTAGCAGTATCGATATCTGTTTCAATCGTTTCGACTGCGATCGCTTCCCAAATCTTTTCATTGACTTGTTGCTCAATAGCACGCAATTCTTCTGGAGTCACGGCTTGGAAGTGGGTAAAGTCAAAGCGAAGGAATTCTACTTCATTGAGAGATCCTGCTTGGGTTGCGTGGTTACCAAGGATATTGTGAAGAGCCGCATGGAGCAAGTGAGTTGCAGTGTGGTTCTTCATGACACGATGACGACGATTGGTATCGATCGCCAAAGTGTATTCTTGGTTCAAGGCAAGAGGAGCAAGAACTTCAACAGTATGAAGTGGTTGTCCATTTGGTGCTTTTTGAACGTCTGTCACAGTCGCTACGACGTTTCCTGCAGCATCCAAAATTTGACCATGGTCCGCAACTTGTCCACCCATTTCAGCATAGAATGGAGTTTCTGCAAAGATCAATGATGCAGTCCCTTCTGATACAGCCTCTACTTCTGCATTGTCCGCTACGATAGCCACCAACTTAGAAGGCAATTGGCTGGCATTGTAGTTGAAGCTACTTTCAACTGTAATGTTTTGAAGGGTTTCATTTTGCATCCCCATGGATCCGCCTTTAACAGCTGATGCACGCGCACGTTCTTGTTGTTCCTTCATGGCTGCTTCAAAACCTTCACGGTCGACTGTCATACCTGCTTCTTCAGCGATTTCTTCTGTCAATTCTACTGGGAATCCGTATGTATCATAAAGTTTAAAGACATCTTGGCCAGCAATCACTGTTTGACCTTTGACTTTCAAGTCTTCAACGATGGTTTGGGCAAAGTGTTGACCAGAATTCAAAGTACGAGCAAATGACTCTTCTTCACTCTTGATAATTTTTTCGATAAAGTCTTGTTTTTCAAGTACTTCTGGGTAGTAACTTTCCATGATCTTCCCAACGGTTGGAACCAATTTATACAAGAAGGTTCCTTCAATCCCCAATTTTTGACCATGCATGGAAGCACGACGGAGGAGACGACGAAGAACGTAACCGCGTCCTTCATTACCTGGAAGAGCCCCATCACCAATCGCAAATGAAAGCGAACGGATGTGGTCAGCAATCACCTTGAAGCTCATGTTATCGCCATCTGGATCATAGGTCTTACCAGACATCTTTTCCACTTCACGGATGATTGGCATGAAGAGGTCTGTTTCAAAGTTGGTCTTCGCTCCTTGGATAACGGCTACCAAACGTTCCAAACCAGCGCCCGTATCAATGTTCTTGTGTGGCAATTCCTTGTATTCGCTACGAGGAACAGCAGGGTCTGCGTTAAATTGTGACAAGACAATGTTCCAGATTTCGATGTAACGGTCGTTTTCGATATCTTCCGCAAGCAGACGAAGACCGATATTTTCAGGGTCAAAGGCTTCTCCACGGTCAAAGAAGATTTCTGTATCTGGTCCAGAAGGCCCTGCACCGATTTCCCAGAAGTTGTCTTCGATTGGGATCAAGTGACTTGGATCTACCCCAACAGCGATCCAACGGTTGTATGAATCCTTGTCGTCAGGATAATAGGTCATGTAAAGTTTGTCTTTGGGGAAGTCAAACCATTCCGGACTTGTCAAAAGCTCATAAGCCCACGTAATGGCTTCATCACGGAAGTAATCTCCGATAGAGAAGTTCCCCAACATTTCAAACATGGTATGGTGACGGGCAGTCTTCCCTACGTTTTCGATATCGTTGGTCCGAATAGCCTTTTGAGCATTAGTAATCCGTGGATTTTCAGGTTTGATGGTCCCATCAAAGTATTTCTTAAGAGTGGCAACCCCTGAGTTAATCCACAAAAGCGTTGGGTCGTTTACTGGAACCAAGCTAACAGATGGTTCTACAGAGTGGCCTTTGCTTGCCCAGAAATCAAGCCACATTTGGCGGACTTGTGCACTAGATAATTGTTTCATATTTTTCTCCTAATTTTTTTAAGATTAATTTGCGCCAGCTTCTAACATTTCGACATAATCGATGGCGACACAAAGTGAGATGACTAAATCAGCGTATTCATCCTCATACACCGATACTTGGTAGGTAGAGGTTAGATGAAAGAGTTCCTTGCTAATCTCAGCGACGATTTGATCCCGATCATCAAACAATTTGAATTCTAGGTCCCAGATATTTCCCTGTACCCGCAGTCCCAAATCTTCGATATCGTATTTATCCCTGAAGAGCGTCAGCTTTTTATGGATAAAAAAGCGATCCCCATCCTTCAACTCAACCACAAACTTGGGAAGAAAGCTGATTGTTTTTTTGGTGATATGGCTCACTTCTTGTCCATTCTTATCGTAGATGGTAAAAGTCTTGGGAATCTTAAGAAAAGATCCCTCAACCTGGTACTCAACATTTCCCAACTCATCTTTGATATCGAACCGCTCGCCACCCAATCGAAATTTTTGTTTCACTTGATAGGTTCGCATCTTTTGATCTCCTTTAAAAAGCTCCAGACAACTGCCCATAAACAAAAGACAAGCCACTAAACGAAGGGCGAAAAACCGCGGTACCACCTTCATTCAATGAACTTGTCATTCTTCATTTTATATGCAATTGTCTCAGCCGAGTAGCAAAATCATTTCTCTTCCATGGCTCACACCCCCGCCACTTCTCTGATTCCGAGTAACAATGATTTATTCTCAACTATTTCATTATACAAGTTCCAAAAGGAACCGTCAACTATTTTTTAGATGATGATTTGCTATCACTTGTTTGAACACCGATATTTTGCAAATATTGGTTAAATGTTGATTTGAAGGCATCATCTTTGACCTTGATATTGGCATTGGTCATCGCTTTTGCAATAATGCTACGGATGTAGTTGGTATCTTGCTTACGACCATCAACAATGATCTCTTTCAAACGTTTTTCGTATTTCTTCCAGTCAGAGCCTTTTTCTGTCTTCTTATTCAATTTGACAATATAGTAGCTAGCAGAATAGTTTTGACCTGCTGAAACTGTGATCACATCTGAAATCCCATTTTCATCCAACTTAAAGGCAGCTTCTTTGACTTGAGATGGAATATCTGCTGTTCCTGAATCAAACTTGACTTCGCCACCTTTGTCTTTTGTAGCAGTATCTGTTGAATTGTCTTTGGCGATTTGGGCAAAGTCTGCACCTTCCGCTTTAGCTGCTTCCAACACTTCTTTTGCTTTATCTTCTGAATCTAACTTGATAATTTGTGCTGTTACTTCTGGTGTGTAAGATTCAAAAGCCGCCTTGTAGTCAGACTCTTTGATATCTTTCTTAGCAGCTTGGTTGACTGCATATTCCAACAACATATTGCTACGGATTTGTTTCTTCGCTGTTTCTTCCGTCAAGCCTTGTTGCGCCAAGTAAGCATCGAATCGGTTCCCCAATTGTTTCTTTTGTTTAGCCAATTCTTTATCGACTTCTTTATCAGAAACCTTTGATCCATATTCTTTTTCAAAGACTTTATTGATGGTCATTTGGAAAAGAACTTGTTGAGCACCTTGGTTGGTTTTGATTTCATCATAGAAATCAGAAACTGTAATCGTGTCCCCTTTCATGGTCACGATATCTTTGTTTGTGCCATTGGTACACGCTGCTAGTGTTACGACTGATAGCAAGGTCACAGCACCTGCTACAAGTTTTTTCTTCATGAAAATTATTCTCCGTTCCTTTTTAAACTTCTTCTATTTTACCACAAATTAGAGAGAATACCTTAAATTTACCTAAAAAGAGCTAGGATCTGGCAAGGTTACCGTCTCTGCATTTTTCCGAATCATCAAAATACCATCTCCAAGTGGCACCAAACTAGCGGTCAAATCTGGATGATTGAGAGTCGCATTAAAGAGGTTCTGAAGCCCCCGGTAAATGGTTCGTTGCCCACGACGCACTTCCATGATGTCCTTGGCAACATCTCCTCCTTGGAAAATATCATCCAATACCACGACTCCCCCAACCTCTAAGAGTTCGAGAATTCGTGGCAAAAAGACGATGTACTTAGACTTAGCAGAGTCCATAAAGACAAAGTCATAGGTCTCTGTTAAATCCTGCAAGACATCTACTGCATCTCCTTCAAGCAAGGTGATTTGCTTTCTCTGATCGTATTTAGCCAGATTCTCCTTGGCAAAGCCGATCATTTCCTCATTCCGATCAATGGTCGTTATCTGTGCGTTGGGGGCATTTTCAGCCATTAAGAGGGCTGAAAACCCGATTGCTGTCCCAATTTCAAGGATTTTCTTTGGTTGTAGGGCTTGCAGGAGTAGTCTAAAGTAAGCTACCGTTTCATGCGGAATAATCGGAATATTTTCCTTGCGGGCGAATGCTTCTAACTCCTCCAAGGCACCTGCTACCGGTTTTTGACGCGTGCGCATAAAGTCAACGATCTCGTCTTTAACCACTGGCCGGCGCATATTGTGGTTGGCATTTTTACTATAAGACTCTACCATCTTATGCTAGTCCTAATTTTTCTACTAGGGCTTCAAATTCATTCAACCGACGTTCAAAGACCGCAAAGGCTGCGTCCAAGTAGTCTTCTTTTTCCATATCCACACCTGCTTTGCGGATGACATTGAGTGGATAATCAGAATTTCCAGCTTTCAAGTAGTCGATATATTTATCACGATCTTCTTGTGTTCCATGAACAATCTTTTCAGCTAAGGCTGAAGCTGCTGCAAAACCTGTTGAATATTGGAAGACATAGTAGTTATAGTAGAAGTGAGGAATCCGAGCCCATTCATATTGGATCTCAGGGTTGTCTTCTTTTGAAAGACCATAGTATTTTTCATTGAGCTCTGCATAAAGGTTGTTCAAGAACTCACTAGTCAAAACGGTACCTTCTTGGTCTGCTTTATGGATGGCATGCTCAAATTCAGCAAACTGCGTTTGACGGAAGACGGTTCCACGGAAGCCATCCAAGAAGTGATTCAAAATAGCAAAGCGAGTTGCATCGTCTTCTACTTCTCCTAACAGACGTTCGGTCAGGATATTTTCATTGGTTGTAGAGGCGATTTCAGCAAGGAAGATGGAATAGTCCCCATAGACATAAGGCTGGGTTTCACGGGTATAGCTAGAATGCATACTGTGACCAGTTTCATGGACCAAGGTGAAGAGATTATCCAATGTATCTTGCCAGTTCAACAACATGAAGGCATTGGTATCATAAGAACCACCTGAATAAGCACCTGAGCGTTTTCCTTGGTTGACATGCACATCAATCCACCGTTCGCTGAAGGCTCGTTTTACACGAGAAAGGTAGTCCTCACCCAAAACAGCCAAGACTTCTTCTGCTTTGGCCAATGATTCTTCATAGGTAAACTTGTAGTCTGTATCGGATAATGGCGTATACATATCGTACATCTTCAAGTCTGAAATTCCAAGAATTTTTGAACGCAATTGTACATAGCGTTGCAAGAGTGGCAAATGTTTGTTCACAGCTGCTACCAAGCTATCATAAACACTTTCTGGTACAAAGTTTTCAGAAAGGGCCGCTTCACGGGCAGATGAGAATTTGCGAACTTTGGCATTGAAGTTGTGAACTTTCACATTGGTTTGCAAGGTTTTAGCATAGGTATGTTGGTACTGTTCATAAACCTTGTAGAGGCCTTCGTAAGCTTCTTTACGAACGGCACGATCTTTTGATTCTACCAAAGAAATATAGTTTCCATGGGTTAATTGAACCTCTTCGCCCTTGTCATCATGCACAGTTGGGAAAACAATATCTGCATTGTCCAAGATTTCAAAGGTTTCACCCCCAGCCGCAAAGATCTCACCAGCTCCTGCAAGTAATTCCTCTTCTTTTTGAGACAAGACATGTTCTTTTTTCTCTAGCAAACGATCAAAATAATGACCATATTGTTCCAAGGCTGGAACTTCACTCACAAAGGTCTTGTATTGCTCATCCGTAATGGCCATGAATTCAGGCTCATAGAAGGCAAAGGTTTCACCTAACAAGCTATAAAGAGACATCCCTTTTGATTGGTACTCTTGGTATTTAGCCACTCGTGTGTCTTGGTCATTTTTCATATGGGCATAGACGTAGACCTTTTCTAAACGACGACTCAATTCCAAATATGCATTGGTTGTATCCAACAGTGTTTGCGCTGAATCCAACAAATGGCCAGCATAGTGGCTTGCTGCTTTAATATCTGTAGCTAAGCTTGCTGCTGCTTCTTCCCAAGCTTGATCTGTCGCAAAAATTGTCGACAAATCCCATTGGTATTTTTCATCAATTTCATTACGTTGTTTTACCATTTCGATTAATCCTCCAATGGTACTATTTTAGCATAAAAATGAACATTTCGGGAGGTTTTCTATCTTAGAAAGTTAGCTTTTCTGTTGAGCATAAAAACGTGGGGGATAAAGGATCTGAACGGGTTGGATCCCTTGCGACTGATAATAGGTCATAAATTGCTGGTAGTAACCTTCTACATCCTCTTTAATTTGGAGCAAGTTCTGTGAAAGGATCGGACGACAAAGAGGATAAAAGAAATCCAGCCCCAGTTCCATCAGATGGTGTCCCTGCATATAGAGTTCTTCCTGAAGCTTCAGCCACTTTGGATGACGATAAAAGAGTTGCTGCTGTATATACGTTAAAAATGTACGATCGAGCTCGACTGCCATTTGCTGCATGGGTTGCGAAAGATAAGGGGTCCGTAAGACTTCCAGTAAAGACCTTTGGCCAAAAGGGAAAATTTCTGTTTGATAATGCAATCGCCCTCGTAAATCCTCATGGATGAGGTATTGCAGACGTAGCTCTTTCTTTGTCAGATCCAATTCCCAAAGATGGAACCCTCGATTCTGACTAAAATAAAGAAAGCCAGCCTGCAGCTTTGTTAGTCTTTCCTTGAGCCACAACTTTTTACCAAGTAACCAATAGACATGGTAACCGTTGGATCGATAAGCATCGCTCCTCTCCTTCAAGCGTTCTAAAGATAAGGAGCTGCACTGCACTTCCAAAGCTAAGTTCTTGTCTACTACCAAAAGATCGGCAATTTGTTGAAAGTCTGCTAAATAACTTTCTACCTCTGTATGAGATTCCTTAGAGGCCCAATCATAAAGACAAGCTTTTAATTCCAGATGTTCAAAACTCTCAGCTTCGTGATGATAGGGACAATGCTGTAATTTTATATGAGCAAAATGAGCCCGTAGAACCGAGCCATTTTTTAGACGCACTGGACTATGACAAGCCAAGCAATAGAAGGGACCTTCTGTCACAGCTGGGATCTCTTCCATACAGTTCCACCGCTTTTGATTGTTATCCATGGCAATAAACATAGGCCCACCTCCTCATCTATATCATTCGAAAAAAAAATAGGAAAAAGGCTGGAAATTCCAACCTTTTCTTCTTTTTATTCTTCAGAATCTGAATCTGAATCATCACTAGAATCATCAGCAACAGGAGATTTACTCAATTCTTTCTGCATATCTTTCATTTCTTTACGAGTACTTTCCAACTCTTCACGAGCATCTTTCAAGATTTCGATCAACGCTTCACGGTCTTCTTTAGGAACGACTGTACTATCTGAACCGATGCTTTCCAAGCCTTCATTAAAGATATCTTTTTGGTTTTCTAATCCTTGCTTTAAGGTACTAATCATTGCATCGTATTGTTCTTTTGCAGAACCTGTCACAGAAGTGCCTGCTTCTTCAGTAATAGAAACAGATTGATCCATTAATTTTGCAAACAACTTTTTGAAGTCTCCAACTGTCTTAGCCTTGTTGATTTCAGCATCTGTTAAGAGGCTAGAAGATGACGTATCTTCTGAATCTGTTGAATTATCCTAACTTTTTGAAGTGTTGGCAGATTTGCTCGTCACTTTAGTCGTTGATTGACTGTTTGAAGTTTCCTTCTTTGTGTCTTGTTTGTTTGAACAAGCAGCTAGGGAAAAGATCGTCAAAAGAGCAGCTGTCGATAAGATCATTTTTTTCATAAAATGGTCTCCTTTATATTTATTTTACCTCATTCTACCATCGAATACTTTGATTGTCAAATTAATCACTAGTTCTTAATATTAGCAAAAAAGTTGGACAAAACACTGTGAAATCAGTGTTTCTGTCCAACTCCTCGATGATTAGTCATACAATTGTAACAATTTCATTAGTCTACTTTGCCACCAAAAAGGCCGTGAGCCTTCCCTTGGGGCATTTTTAAGGCAAAGCTCAGCAAAAAGACGATCCCTACAACCCCTTCTAAAAAGAAACTCATGACTTGGTAACCACCTCTTTCAATACAGAGGGCTGCGAGAGGTTGTAAAAGAATGGTTCCTAAATAACGAACTCCTTGGACAATAGCCATGGCAAGAACCAAGTCTTTGCCATTCACCTGTTGGGCAATAAACCGTAAGGAGACCATAATCAAAACCATCCCTGTTGTATGCTTGGCTAAAAGAGTCAAAAGCACTTTTAAGAAGACAGGACTTGGAAGAGCGTAGACAACATATTGAGCAAAAATAATCCCGATTGGAAGAGCGATCAAAACCCGTAAAGGCCAGTGGTCCATGAATCGATCAGAGAAAAAGATCAAGGGAGCTTCCACTACGACGGAGATAGCTACAACCGTAGAGGCAATATGGACTGGTAGACCACTATCCATGAGTAGCTCAGGAATATAGGTATGACCAATATTTCCAACCCCTGAAGCCAAGCCAATCAACACAATAAAGAAGAGATAAGGTCCATTGTGAAGAAGAGGACGAATAGAGACAGAGTGTTTTTCCTTTTCTACGACTGTCTCTTTTTTCTTCATTCGAACCGCACTTAGACAGAAAATGCTGAGTAAAATGGTGATCAAAACCGTATAATAAACAGCTTGGGGGCTAAACTGATGATAGACCCAGCCGGCTATTTGGACACCGACCGAGTAGCCAATGGTTCCCCAAACGCGAATCTTCCCAAAAGCGTATGGACTTTGCGTTGCAAATACTTCCATCATGGGAGCTGTCCCATTCAAACAGACTAGAACAATCCCATAAAAAACGGTCAGCCAAAAGAGATTGGGGGCCCAAAGACAACCGAAGACACCACCAATGATCACACTCAGACTGAGGGTCGTCATTTTTACGATTCCAAATCGCTCATTGATATAACCAAAGAAGGGTTGGGCTACCATGGATAAGAAAAAAGCAACCGATACCAAGGTCGACACTTGGGTTGCACTATAGTGCTTTCCCATCAAATAGACGGAAATGAGGGTCGTAAAGAGAGATGTGGACATAAAATAAAAACTATAGAGCAACATATAAGCCGCATAAGAATTTCGGAATTTTTTCATATGAATCCTTTCTAAAAATATCGGAATGAGACAATGACAAAACCCAACTGACAATCAGTTAGGTTTTATTTTACTCTTTATTATAGCGCTTTTGAGCCTCTTTTTTGCGTCTCTCACGACTTTGTTTTTCAATCGAGAGAATGATGACAAGAATGAGAATTGGAATCAAGATCAGGAAGTGATCCAGCGAAAGCCATTTACTGTGCTTAGCCGTTGTCTTTTTCCCACTTGCTGTTTCTTTGACAAGCTCTGGCTTGGCCCCTTCTTCTACCTTCATATCATCTCGGATACCTTCAGACAACGTGTAGAGATCATTATCTACTGTCAGATAGCCATCTTTTACCGCAAGGGTCGGTTCTTTAGCACCTTTTTTGACCGTTGCATAGAAGGGTTTTTCAAGTGTATAGGTCTTGCCGTCAATCTTCTGGACACCTGCATCTAGCAATTTTTTATAGCCAAAATCTTTATAGGCTTTTTCGATCAAGGCATTGCCAAACGGGTGACGGTAATATTCCCCATCTTGGTCTGCCCAATCTCCTACGCCCATAATGACAGCAATTAAGCGCTGATTGCCCCGTTTGATGGTCGCGATATAGTTGAAAGCTCCACGAGGGCTTGAACCAGTTTTCAAACCATCCACACCTTTCAAGGCATACTTGGCTCCTGGCAATGAATAATTGTAGGTATCAAAGGTTTCCTCATATGGAGTCCCTTTTTTGACCGTGACTTGTGCTTGATTGGTATAGTTTAAAATATCTGGGTATTGATTGATAAAATGATAAACCAGAATCCCTAAATCACGCGCAGTTGTCTGGTTGGCCGCATCATTTGGATAATTGTTGACCTGATAGTAGCCCTGCAAGGTGGAGATGGCCGCCCCACTCGGGTTATTCCAGACCGTATTGGTCATCCCTAATTCCTTAGCCTTGGCATTCATGCGCTCGATAAAGGCATCTGGATCATTGTTGGACATGAGATTGGCCAACATGAGGGTCGATACATTTGAGGATGGAACCACTGTCATGGTAATCAACTCAGGAATTGTGTAGTCTACCCCAGCAACAATATTATTGTTGGAGATCTCATAGATCTTTCCGATCGCTTGGTCTGAAGCGGTCGCCTTGATCACTGTATCCTTACTGATCTTGCCATTTGCCATATCTTCAAACAAGAGATAGAGCGTCATGAGCTTACTCATGCTGGCCGGATCTCTGGCTTCATCGATATTGTCTTTCCAAAGAACATTTCCCGTATTGCCGTCAATGATGAGCGAAGAATGTGGACGGTTTATAGCTTGGACATTGTCATTTGGATACATCTTTTGCGCCATATCTACCAATTCATCCGCACTCGCTAGAACTGGCTGGCATAAGAGACTCAGAAGGAGGCAAATATGGATCAAATATTTTTTTATCATAAACTTTTCCTTTATAACAGACTAATCAGCTGGAGGCTGAAACAAGCTTCTAGCCCTCATGCTCTTTTCTCCTGTCTCCCAGTAGATGAAAAGAGCCAATCCCAGCAGATAATTACTTGTATTGTACCATACTTTGAAGCAGAAAAAAACCTATCTGGCCCGAATAAATCGGCGATAGGTCCTGTTTTTTATCGACTTAACAAGCTCAAGGCTTCCTTATCCGCAATAATGGTCACATTTGGATGTCCTTGAAGGGCACTAGCTGGCACTATTTCTGTCCTTTCCCCCTCTACCGTTCCTTTAATTGCTTGGGCTTTTGATTCCCCATAAGCAAACAAGACGATTGATTTCGCTGCTAAGATATTGGCAATCCCCATCGAAATGGCTTGGGTTGGTACATCTTCGATCTTATCAAAGAAACGAGAATTAGCTTCAATGGTAGAGGCATCCAACTGGACTAAGTGGGTCTGACTATCAAAGGATGTCCCTGGCTCATTAAAACCGATATGCCCATTGCGCCCGATTCCCAAGATTTGAAGGTCCACTGGATGCTCTTCGAGTATTTTGTTATAACGGATCACTTCTTGATCGGCAGATTCTTCTACACCTGATGGGAGATAACTTTCTTTGAATGGTTTGGCATCAAAGAGGTTTTTCTCCATGAAATACCGATAAGATTGAGGATCATCTCCCGTCAACCCTACGTATTCATCTAAGTTCACACTGATTAGATTAGACAGATCCAAATCACTTTCACGAATTTGTTTATAAAACTCAAGGGGACTGCTTCCAGTCGCAAGTCCTAAGGTTTGAGCACCTTCCTTTAAAGTTTCTTTCAATATATCAAAGGCAACTTTTCCACCCTCAATTTGGTCCTTTACTTCAATAATTTTCATTGGATAGACCTCCTATTTCTCTATGCTCTTATTATATGGTATAGACCAATTTTTGTCAAGTGAAACCGCTATCTTTTTCTGGCATTTTTTTCATTTTCAAGTCGATTCGTGATATAATGAAAGGTATGATTGTATCACTATTATTCATCATTTTTTTGATCGGACTCCTTGTCTTTCTCTTATCTTTCTTGATTCATCAAAGAAAGATTCTCAAGGTCCTGATCTTTTTGATGGGAATCTGCCTGATGCTCATAGCGGTCGGGACTACCATCTATCTACTCACAAATTTATTATAAAAGGAGCGCAAATGAATACCAACGACTTTGACTTTGATTTGCCTGAAGAACTGATTGCTCAAACCCCTCTTGAAAAACGAGATGCCTCTAAACTCTTGATTCTCGATCGAAAAACAGGGCAATTCCAAGACCGTCATTTTGATGCAATTTTGGATGAATTGGAGCCAGGAGATGCTCTTGTCATGAACAATACGCGCGTGCTACCTGCCCGTCTTCATGGAGTCAAACCAGAAACAGGTGGTCACGTCGAATTCCTTCTCCTTAAAAATACTCAAGATGACTGTTGGGAAGTCTTGGCAAAACCTGCAAAACGCTTAAAGGTAGGGGCCACAGTCAGCTTCGGAGATGGTCGTTTGACCGCAACCGTTGAGGAAGAATTAGAGCACGGAGGCCGCATTGTTCGCTTCCACTATCAAGGGATCTTTTTAGAAGTTTTGGAAAGCCTTGGTGAAATGCCACTTCCTCCCTATATTCACGAAAAGCTTGCTGACCGCGAGCGCTACCAAACCGTTTACGCCAAAGAAAATGGTTCTGCTGCAGCTCCAACGGCAGGTCTTCATTTCACCCAAGAATTGCTCCAAAAGATTGAAGCAAAAGGGGTTCACCTGGTCTATTTGACCCTTCATGTGGGCCTAGGAACCTTCCGTCCAGTATCCGTGGACAATCTTGAAGACCATGAGATGCACTCTGAATTTTACCAACTTTCTGAAGAAGCTGCTGCGACCCTTCGTCAGGTAAAAGCTGCAGGAAAACGCATCGTGGCCGTCGGAACGACTTCTATTCGGACCCTTGAGACGATTGGCAACAAATTTGATGGAGACATCCAAGCTGATTCAGGCTGGACCAATATTTTTATCAAACCAGGTTATACATGGAAAGTCGTCGATGCCTTTTCAACCAACTTCCACCTTCCAAAATCAACTCTGGTCATGTTGGTTTCTGCCTTTGCCGGCCGTGAATTAACCCTCGAAGCATACCACCATGCGATTCAAGAACGCTACCGCTTCTTCAGTTTTGGGGATGCTATGTTCATCAAGTAAAGGAGTCTCTCATGAATAAAATTGAAAGCCGCCACCGCTTGATCCGCTCTATCATTTCTGAGCGTAGGATTCATACCCAACAAGAACTTCAAGAAGCCTTAGAAGCTAATGGCGTTCTCGTTACCCAGTCCACCCTTTCACGGGATGTCAAATCCTTGAATCTAGTAAAAATTAACGAGGGGGATAGTTCCTACTATGCCATGAACACCATCGCTCCTTCCCGTTGGGAAAAGCGTCTGCGGATGTATATGGAAGATGCCTTAGTCATGTTGCGGCCCGTTCAAAACCAGGTCGTTGTAAAAACTCTTCCAGGTCTTGCCCAATCCTTTGGAGCTATCTTAGATGCATTGGAACTCCAAGAAATTGTAGCCACCATCTGTGGAGACGATGTCTGTTTGGTCATCTGCGAAGACAACCAAGGAGCTTTGGATTGTTTTGAAAAATTAAAAGAATTCACCCCACCCTTCTTCTTTAGTAAATAAAAAGTTTGGAAACCAAGTTTCCAAACTTTTTATGTTGTAGCTAAGCGTTGAATGGCTTCTCGATAGATTTCCATCGCAGCATAGAGATCTTCAATTTTTGCACGTTCATTGGCTTGGTGCTCAGTCTGCTCTGCACCTGGGAAAAGAGCCCCAAAGGCGACACAATTTTCCATGGTCCGCGCAAATGTCGCACCACCAGAAGACATAGCTGGCGTCCTATCACCAGTTTCTTCCTGATAAACGGCCATCAAAGAGCTGACTAAAGGACTATCCAAAGGAACATATAAAGGAGCCAAATAATCAAACTCTTCATATTCCAACTGGTAACTAGCTGCAATTTCTTGCAAACGAGCTACTAAGGCCTCCTTGTCTGCTAAGACGGGGATCCGAATATCAATTCCGATTTCCGATTGTTCTTGATCGATCACAAGGGTCGCAAGATTGAAGGAAAGATCTCCACTTGGTTCATCTTTGATTTCACCGAAGAGAGCTGCTCCTGTCGCGTCTTCACCAACAGCATCTGCGATAAAGAGCAAGGCTGGATGGGGTTGAATGAGGGATAAACTTTCCGCTAAACCGACAATGGCATTCACTCCTTCAGCTGCATCTTTAGAGTGCTTGGAAACACCCAAAACCGTTACAGAATTTTCTGTTTGGCTATACTGAACCCCACTTTGATCCAAAACAGGAAGCAACTCTTCCAAACGATGACCAGCATAGGTCGCCTTGTCTGGAACAACATTGAGGGCCTGACCAGCCTGTAAGGGAAGATCATCCCAACCTGGGCCATGCAATTTCACTTGTAATAAGCCTTTTTCAGCATAGATTAATGGGAAAGAGGAATCCGGTGCAAATCCAAGATCTGCTTGTTCTTCGATTTGGTTGTAGCGGTTCATACAGCGCCACAAGGTTTCTTCATCCGTCCCAAAGATAAAGCGGATTCGTTTGGTAAACTGGATGCCATCATCCAGCAAACTCTTGACTGCATAGAGGGCAGCCAGAGACGGTCCCTTATCATCCTGCACACCACGACCTACTAGATAATCACCGACAATTGTCGCTTCAAAAGGTGGCGTTTGCCAATCTTGTAAATCACCGGCTGGAACAACATCCAAGTGACAAAGAACGGCCAGGAGTTCTTCCCCCTGACCGATCTCTGCATATCCATAGTATCCTTCAGGATCTATATATGTTTGAAAACCTAATTCTCGAGCAAGCTCTAAGGTTTTTTCTAGGACATCTTGGATAGCTTGTCCAAACGGTGTTCCATTTTCCCCTTCGTTTAATACTGAGGGGTAAGAAATGATGGTTTGAAGCGAGTTTAAAAACTGCTCTTTTACATCGTTCTTTATTCTATTTTTCATGAAACACCTACTTTATTCTATTGCAAGAATGGAACCACAGTTCCTAGTAGAAGAAGGGCAATGGTGATCACAACAATCGCTACGACCAATTTACCCATGAATTTCCACCATGCACTCAAGTCAATACGTCCAAGAGCAAGAGCTCCCATTACGATACCTGAAGTTGGTGCTATCAAGTTCAAGACACCAGATGCAGATTGGTAAGCTGTGACAATCAAGCTACCTGGTACATTGACGAATTTACCAAGAGGTGCCATGATACCCATTGTTGCGCTGGCAAGACCAGATGATGATGGGATCAAGAATGACATTGGCAAGTAGAAAATGTAAGTCAAGACAATGAACAATTGAGATGAAAGACCTTTCAGTCCTTCTTCACCCCAGTGAAGAATTGTCGCAGTGATCATACCGTCGTTCATGATGACTTGGATACCACGTGCTACTGCTACGATAAGAGCAACACTCAAGAGGTCAGCTGCACCATTCATGAAAGATGAAATAATTTTATCTTCTTTCAAGCCATAAATGATACCAACGAGGATTCCCATGAAGGCAAAGAGCATAGCTGTTTGAGGGAAGTACCATGTACCAAGAGCATCTGTGTTACCGATCAATTGACCAAGTACTGGAATTTTATGGAGAGATTCGTTGAAGGTTTCAAAGAATTTAATACCCAAATCTTTGAATGGGATAAATCCAGCAACCATGATAACGAATGTTGAGATGAAGACGACCAAGACACGTTTTTGTTTCTTGTTCATTTGTGAAGGAATTTCTTCGCCACTATCAACATTGAAGTGTTTCAAATCTTCTTCACGAGTTGCATAGGTGAGAGATTTGGTTGGGTCTTTTTGAACCTTATCTGCATAACGGTATACATAGTATGTGCTAAGTCCTGTCAATACGATCCAGAAGATCACACGAAGTAAGAGACCTGAAGCACTTGAGATACCTGCAGTATCAGATGCGATAACTGTCGCAAATGGGTTCAATGTTGACGCCAAACATCCGATTTGTGATCCTAAAAGGATAATGGCTACCCCTGTCAAGCTGTCAAAACCAACGGACATCATAACAGGTACAAGAAGTGGATAGAAGGCCATGGTTTCTTCACCCATACCATAAGTTGTACCACCAAGGGCAAACAATGGCATCAAGATCAAAATCAACATTTTTTCGCGGCCTTTGTATTTACGAACGATAGAAGCAATCCCTACATCAAGGGTACCTGTTTCATTCACAACACCAAGGAAACCACCGACCATCAAGATAAAGAAGGCTACGTCAATCGCTGCACTGGTTGGTGCTTTACCAAGCATGGCATTGATTGGGGCCATCAAAACATCCCAAATTCCTTGAGGATGTGCTTTTACAGATTCATAACTACCTGCAATGATAGCACCTGCATCGTCAACCTTGTATTGACCAGCTGGAATAATCCAAGTTAACACTGCCATAATAGCAATGATAATTAACAATACGGAAAAAGATGAAGGCATCTTAAATCCTTTTTTTGTTTTTTCACTCATTTGTCTTCCTCCTAACGCAACAAAGTGTGAGTGATGTTTTACAAGAGTCTCTTGTAAAACGCTTACCTATAAACTTATTCTATCACAATAAGCTTTAAAATACTAGTTTTTTCCTAATTTTTCATTAGTCTTTTTGGATGATTGTTCCACTTTCAGACTCAATTAAAGCGCCAAGGTTTTCAAGTGACGTAATAACTGCTTTTCCTTCTGGACGACCATTGACGAAGGCAATCGCAGCTTCTACTTTAGGAAGCATGCTTCCTGGTGCAAATTGGTCTTGTTTGATATATTCTTCCAATTGAGCCACATTAACATGTTCCAATTTTGCTTGGTCTGGTTTGTTGTAGTTCACAAAGACATAATCGACACCAGTCAAGACGATGAAGAGGTCTGCTTCTACTAATTCAGCCAAACGTTGAGAGGCAAAGTCTTTATCGATAACAGCTTCCACACCAGTTAAGCTACCATCTGCTTCTTTCACAACTGGGATACCACCACCACCGGCTGCCACAACGACTTGACCGTCGTTCAACAAAGTACGGATGGTATTGATTTCTTTGATATCCACTGGTTTTGGTGAAGCCACGACTTTACGCCAGCCACGACCAGCATCTTCTTTGAAAGTTGCTCCTGATTTTTCAGCTTCTGCTTTTGCTTCTTCTTCTGAGTAGAATGGACCGATTGGTTTGCTGAGGTTGACAAAAGCTGGGTCGTTCTTATCAACAACGACTTGTGTCACAACAGAAGCCACATCTTTTTCGATTCCTTCTTCAAGAAGAGCATTTTGAAGAGCATTTTGAAGCCAGTAGCCAATACTTCCTTCGGTCATAGCAACTAATGAATCAAGTGGGAAAGCAGGGTTTTTTTCAGAGTTTGCTGCCAAGTGTTGGAGCAAGAGGTTCCCTACTTGAGGACCATTTCCGTGAGTGATGATCAAGTCATCCCCGTTTTTGATTAATTTGACTAAGTGTTTTGCTGTTTCTACAAGTGCTTCTTGTTGAGCTTGAGCAGAAGGATCAGATGAGAGAATAGCATTTCCTCCCAAAGCAACGACGATTTTTCTTGACATAAGTTTTCCCTTTCTATAAAAATAGGGGCAGGACTAAAGCTAGCAGTCCAGCCCCTATAGCTGTTGGTATACGGTTATAAAGTCTTAAACTTTTGGAATGTACAAGTTACCAAGAGTAGCTGCCATAACCGCTTTGATGGTGTGCATACGGTTTTCAGCTTGGTCAAAGTGACGAGCATATTTGCTGCGGAACACTTCGTCAGTAACTTCCATTTCTTCTACGCCGAATTTTTCAGCAACATCTTTACCGTAAACAGTGTTTGTATCGTGGAAGGCTGGCAAGCAGTGCAAGAAGATCAAGTCTTCGTTATCAGCTTTCTTAATCAAATCCATGTTTACTTGGTAAGGTTTCAAAAGGGCAACACGTTCTGCAAATTTATCTTCTTCACCCATTGATACCCAAACGTCAGTGTAAAGTACGTCTGCACCTTTCACAGCTTCGTCAGCATCTTCAGTGATCAAGATATGAGCGCCACTTTCTTTTGCAAATCCTTCTGCCAATTCAACGATTTCTTTTTCTGGGAAGAGTTCTTTTGGTGAGAAGATGTGTACGTTCACACCAAGGATAGCACCTGTTACAAGAAGGCTGTTCGCAACGTTGTTACGTCCATCACCACAGTATACAAGTGTCAAACCTTCAAGGCGTCCAAAGTTTTCTTGAACTGTCAAGTAGTCTGCAAGCATTTGAGTTGGGTGCCATTCGTCAGTCAAACCATTCCATACTGGAACACCTGAGAATTCAGCCAATTCTTCAACCATACGTTGGCTGAAACCACGGAATTCAATACCGTCAAACATACGTCCAAGAACTTTAGCAGTATCTTCTGTAGATTCTTTTTTACCAAGTTGGATGTCGTTTGCACCTAGATATTCTGGGTGAGCACCAAGGTCGATAGCTGCTGTTGTGAAGGCAGCACGAGTACGAGTTGAAGTTTTTTCAAACAAAAGCGCAATGTTTTTACCAGCAAGATAGTGGTGTTGGATGTTGCGTTTTTTAAGGTCTTTCAAGTGAGCTGAAAGTCCGATAAGGTATTCTAACTCTGCACGTGTAAAGTCTTTTTCTGCCAAGAAGCTACGTCCTTGGAACACTGAATTTGTCATTCTATTTGTCTCCTATTTTCTTTCTAGTATTGATCAGTAAGAAGAAAGAGCTGATCCCCAAAGACCAGCTCTCGGTCTTCTCTATTAGATTTCTTCACGCTCGAATGGCATTGACATACAACGAGGTCCACCACGACCGCGAACCAATTCACTTCCGCGGATCTTAATCAAACGAAGTCCGTATTCTTCTAATTTCTTGTTTGTGACTGTGTTACGGTCGTATACAACAACCACACCAGGTGCGATTGTAAGAGTATTTGAACCGTCGTTCCATTGTTCACGAGCAGCTGCAACCACATTGCCATCACCACAAGGGATCAATGTAACTTTTTCAACACCAAGGTTTTCAGCAAGCAATTCAGCCAAATCACCTTTTTCTTCAACAATCTTCAATGCTTCATTTTCATATGTTACAGAGAAAACGCGAAGGTTGCCTTGGATTTCTGGGTGGATGGTGAATTTATCGTAGTCCACCATTGTGAATACTGTATCCAAGTGCATGAATTTACGGTTGTTCGCAAATTCGAAAGCCAATACTTTCTTGAAGCCAACGTTCTTCTTGAAGATGTTTACCAACAATTTTTCAATTGATGCAGCATCTGTACGTTGTGAGATACCAACTGCCAAGACATCTTTAGAAAGGACCAATTCGTCCCCACCTTCGATACGAGTGTCTTCTTCACGGTTGTATACCAATTCTACATTACCACCATATACTGGGTGATATTTGAAGATGTATTTACCATACAAAGTTTCACGGTTACGTGTATCAGCATACATGTGGTTCAATGATACTGCATTCCCAATTGTAGCAAATGGGTCACGTGTGAAGTACAAGTTTGGCATTGGATCAATCGCAAATGGGTAGTCAGATTCAACAAGGTCTGTCAAGCCTTTGTCAGCTTCTGGAATTTCTGGAAGCTCAGCTTTTTGGAAACCAGCCATTGTTTTTTCAACCAATTCTTGGTTGTCTTCAATACCACGAAGGATTTCGCGAATAGCGTTTTTAGTTTGGCGTCCACGAATGTTTGCTTCATCAAGATATTCTTCGATGAATTGTTCGCGAATTTCTGGAGTAGTCAATGACTCAGCTGCCAATTTTTCAAGATAAAGTACTTCGATTCCTTCGTTACGAAGCGCTTGAGCAAAATTGTCGTGTTCTTTTTGTGCATCTTCCAAGAATGGAATATCATCAAAAAGAAGACGCTCTAGATAGTCAGGCATCAAGTTTTCCAACTCTTTACCTGGACGGTGCAACATTACTTTTTTCAGTTTTCCAATTTCTGAGAAAACATGAATTGGTTTAGTTGACATCTGTCATCCTCCTTTTTTCTTTGAGCTTGTTCACAAGCTTATTACAATTGTTATTATATTCTTTATTGGTACCGCTTTCACAAAGGATTCTGCTTTTTGAATGCAAAGAATTTGGCGTTTTTTTGAATCCTTCCTATTTTTTAGTTAATATGAAGCGTTTTCTTTGCATATTTTGTCTTTTATATTATTTTTATGAATATATATTTTTTTGTAAAAAATAAAAAAAGATCAACGAATTAGTTGATCTCTTCAAAACTTTTTAAAAAGTAGGCTGTATCTAGAAAAGTTAGTTGTTTTCTCTCATACTGGATCTTATGAGAATCGATGAGTTTCTTTAAAACTTGATTGACGGTTTCTCTAGTTGTGGCTGCTAATTTGGCCATTTCCTTCATACTAATTGGAAATGGAAGCTGATTTCCTAGACCTTCATAGTCCATGCACAGAATGGCTAAGGATTGAATCACGCGCTCACTAGCACTAGCTGTCACAACATTGCGCAAGCGCAACTCTTGAAATTCTAGGATGGAGGAGAGCTTTCTCATAATAAAGAGCAACTGCTCCTTGCTCTCTTGGGCATATAATTCATAGAGATTGACTGGGATAACGAAACAACGCAAATCCGTGACTGCACTAGCTGTATAGTGGTATCGCTCATCCTGGAACATCCCACCATAAGGGAACAAAGCTCCCTTCTTTATATAATCCATATAGGAGAATTGGTCCGACGAATCAAATTGCTCAATACGAGCAAAGCCTTTTGCCAGAAGAAAAATGCGCTCCCGCTTATCTCCCGCATAAAATAAAATTTGTCCTTTAGGGATATCCCTGGCATGAATTTCAACAGCTAATTTATCAAATAGCTCCACTGGTAGCGCAGAAAAGGCTGGATGCGAGCGGAGCAACTGGTAATCTTCCTTTGTAATCATGTCTATACTTCCTCTTATTACTATTAGTAGTATAACATACTTTTTATAGAAAAGGGAAAGAAGTCTCTTTAGAACAGAAAAGTAATTCGAAACACCAAGTCATTTTCATGATACTTTGTTAGAAGAAAAGGTCTGAGCAAAACTCAGACCTTTTGTCGATTATTCATTCATATTGACACGATGCCATTCATTGATAACATAAGCCAATTGCCCCAATTGATAAAGACCAACGCCACTGATTTCAGAACTTTCTGGAGTCGTACCTCCAAGTCCTGCAGTGTAGATGGCAACTAAATAAGGAGTCGATTCATGGACAATCGCATCCACATTGAGCGCTTCCGCAACATACCCTGGTTTTTGTTGAATCACCAAATCTGGCAAGAATTTTTTATAGTACTCACCTGGGAAAGACTCCCCGATCAGTTCTAGTAAATCTGCATATTTTTCTTGATGATTCCAAAGGTATTCCAAGACATGGATGTAATAATCCGTTGTCGTTTTATTATCTTCGCTAAAGGTTTTAACCTCTGGTGAACGAGATTGACCATAGCGACTGAACAACTTACGCGCTTGCTCCATCCCCCCTAAACGATCTGCCAAAGCATAGGCTGGGGTATTTTCAGAGTAAACCAATGAATAGCGCTGCATATCAGGGATAGACATAGCTCCATCAAAGGCAGCAACATAATTGTCATGCTCCCCTACATATTCATAGTAGGTGTTGGTAATGTCAAACCGGTCTGTTAAATTCAGCTTGCCCTTTGCGACTTCATCCACCACCAACATGTTCAACGGTAGCTTATAGGTACTACCTGCCGTCATTGGTTGAAGATCATTCATGGCAAATTGCTCCCCAGTAATGGCATTGCGATACGTGAAGGCAACTTGTGACGGATCAATTCCACTTTCAGCTAGGAAATCCTGGACAACCTCTACCAAACCTTTATTAGCATAATCATAGACAAGGCCATAAGCGCTCATCGTTTCCATGTCTGCATCTACCACTGCTTGCTTAGCTTCAGGAGATTTGACATGTGGTTTTTTCGTCTCAGGGGTAGACTTTTCGATATCTTGTTCTTTTGCTTCTTTTGTTTTCTTTGCTTTTTTTTCAATTGCTGATGCTGTTGGTTGCGTAACATGCAAGTAGCCCAGTGCGCCTGTTCCCACTAAGCACAATAAAATACTGACCGCAATCATGATCGAGCGTAGATTAAAATATTTTTTCATACGAGATTAATTATAAAAGATTCTACTGAAAATAACAAGAATTATCAGAAAGAGAAAACGGTTTCTTTTTAAAAAGTATTTTTCTTTTCATAAAAGGCTTATTTCCGTTTAAAGGAGCCCATAATTAGCTTAGCGATCTCACGCGCAATCGTCCGGAATAAGGAACTCAAGAAGGAATCTTTTGCCTTTTCAAGACTAGATTTTCTTGGACGACCCGGACTACGTTTTTGAGCCGCCTTATCTGCTGCAGCCTCTTCCTTTTCTGCTTCTTTTTGCTCTTTTTCTTGTGCTTCCTTGCTTGCTTTAGCTGCTAATTTTTCATAGGCAGATTCCCGATCAATCGTCGTCGCATACTTTTGATGGAAAGGCGATGTTGTGATCAAGGCCAATTGTTCACTCTCATTTAAGAGGTCAAAACTCGATTGAGGAGAGAGAATATAAGCACGCTCAACCACACTAGGCTGTCCCTTTTCATTCAGGAAAGAAACTAAGGCTTCCCCTGTCCCTAATTCTGTGATCACTGTTTCTGTATCAAAAGCTGGATTCGGACGAAAACTTTGGGCAGCAACCTTGATCGCCTTCATTTCTTTGGGTGTATAAGCTCGAAGTGCATGCTGAACACGATTTCCAAGCTGTGCCAAAACAGATTCTGGAAGGTCTTGAGGATTTTGGGTAATAAAATAAATCCCTACACCCTTCGAACGAATCATGCGTACCACTTGCTCGACCTTCTCAAGAAAGAGCTTGCTTGCATCCTTAAAGAGGAGATGCGCTTCATCAAAGAAGAAGACCAATTTTGGCTTTTCAGGATCCCCAACCTCTGGAAGTGTTTCAAAGAGACGAGACAGCATCCAAATCAAAAAGGTTGAGTACAATTTTGGTGAATGAAAGAGCTTTGTAGCCGAAAGAATATTGATATAACCACGACCAGATGCATCAAGTTGCATGAAGTCATTTAAATCAAGTGCGGGCTCTCCGAAAAACTGGTCTGCTCCTTCTTCTTCGAGAACCAAGAGATTTCTTTGGATCGCTCCGACAGATTGTTTGGTGATATTGCCATATTGGGCCGAATAGTCTGAACTGTGTTCATAGACTTCCTTTAAAAGGCTTTGCAGGTCCTTCAAATCAATTAAAGGCCAATCTTTCTCTTGGGCTACTTTAAAGACAATTGCGAGAATTCCTGATTGGGTTTCATTCAAATCAAGCAGACGAGAAAGAAGCAATGACCCCATCCCTTCGACAGTCGCCCGAACAGGATGACCAGCTTGGCCGAAAACATCCCACAATCGAACTGGGAAGGCTTGTGGCTCAAACGGTTCTGTGATCCCAAGAAGCTTGTAGCGTTCTTCCAGTTTTGGCGTCCATTGCCCTGCTTTGGCTAAGCCAGATAAATCTCCCTTGATATCGGCTAGAAAGACCGGAATGCCTTCTTTGCTTAATTTTTCTGTTAGGACCTTGAGAGTAACCGTTTTTCCTGTTCCTGTTGCACCTGCAATCAAGCCATGACGATTCAACATCCGCAAATAGATAGGCGTCTCAACGGCTCCTTTGGTAATAGTAATACTAGTCATTTCATTTCTCCCTGAATGTTTCAGTTTTCATTTTAAGGTTTATCTTTTCCTTGCCTAGGCCCTTCAAACCAGGCTTCAGACAAGTAAGACACACTCCTACTAGTGTATCATTTTCCTGACCAAACGCAAGAAATTATACTCCGATTTTCCGGATGCACATAAAAAAATCTATAAGAGCCAATACTTGCTCTTATAGATTCCTTCATTTTATTATTTTGCTGCTGCAAACAATTCATTAACTTTATTCCAGTTAATCACTGAGAAGAAAGCTTTGATGTAGTCAGGACGTACGTTACGGTATTTCACGTAGTAGGCATGTTCCCAAACATCCAAACCAAGGATTGGTGTTTTACCTTCAGAGATTGGTGTATCTTGGTTTGCTGTTGAAGTCACTTCGAGTTTGCCTTCTTTGTTGACAACCAACCATGCCCAGCCAGAACCAAAACGTGTCGTTGCTGCTGCTGTGAAGGCTGCTTTGAAGTCTTCAAATGAACCAAATGTAGCATCAATCGCTGCAGCAAGTTCTGCTGAAGGAGCTGTTTGTTCTGGAGTCATCAATTCCCAGAAAAGAGCGTGGTTCAAATGACCACCACCATTGTTGATCACAGCTTGGCGAATGTCAGCTGGAATGGATTCAACATCAGCTAACAAGCTTTCAAGGTCTTCTCCAATTTCAGGATGTTTTTCAAGAGCTGCATTCACATTGTTTACATATGTTTGATGGTGTTTATCATGGTGCAAATGCATGGTTTCTTCATCGATATAAGGTTCCAATGCATCATAAGCATATGGTAATTCTGGTAAAATGATAGCCATTTTATGGTCCTCTTTTCTTTATTACTGACTTGATGATAACGTAAACAGCTAAATTATTCAACTAATCTGCTTGCGATTTCATTCATCGTTAGACGCTATTAGCTACTTTCAACAGGGCCAAATCAAATAAGTAGTCTTTTTCATATGTTCCACTTTTAATCGCATAATCCGTCTCGATGAAGGTCATCATAGCTTGCTTCAAAAAGGACAAGGAAAGCCTGCGGCTATCCCGTAAGGCAAACTTCACCTGATAAGGATTGACCTTGCGTCCTGACAACTCCGACAAGCTCGCTACAATTTGGCTTTCGGATTGGCCTTCTTCTGAGAAAATTTTAACTTGAGAAAACATTCGGAATTGTCCCAACAAAATAGCGATCAATTTTATTTCATCTTCTCCTTGTAAGCGGAGATCCTTAACCAAATTCCGGGCTTGATCGATTTGGCGTTTGAGAATCATCTGTGTCAGATCAAAAATATTATCTTGCAAGGACTTTGGAACAACCTCCTTGATATCTTGGAGGGTAATCTGACCATCTTCTTTATAAGCCTGCAACAGAGCGAGATTCTTCTGTAACTCTCCAAAATCATAGCCAGATTTTAAGAGTAGCTGGTCCAAGGAATCGCCCACAAACTGTATGCCCAATTCTTGTGCCTGACTTGCAAAATAACGCTTTAAATCTTGCTCTTTAGGTGTTGTTGCTTCAATGATCTGGGCATCCCGTTTTAGGAGTTTGACTAAGCGACGCTTACTATCTAATTTTCCTTCTGCAAATATCACCAAACGGGTTGATTCAGAAGGATTTTCCAGATAATTTTCAAATTGCTTCAGATCTTCATCGGTTAAATTTCGTTTTTTGGCAGTGGTCAAATCCAATAAGTGATCCAAAATCACGATTTTTTCATCTGCAAAAAAGGGAAGACTAACCAAATCCAGCTCGACTTCAGCATAGGAGGCTTCCTTCATATCAAAATAAGAATAATTCAAATCTGAGGGATCATAGCCTATTTTTTTAAAAATGTCTTTTTTTAACCATTCAAATTGACCTACATCCTCACCCGTCAATACAAGAATAGGAGGCAGAGTTTGAACCGTCAGATGTTTAGTGTCGGTAATTGCTTGCATGAAACTCTCTTATCTCTATCAGTCTAGTGTATTTCGTGTTCAGCAGCCATTTTTTGTTCCAATGGTGGTTTTTCATCAGACAAATCAGGTGCTGCTACAAAATTTGGAATTTGCTTAAACGAGTTGCCGCCAAAGCTCCCCCCTGTCGCTGTGACCTGTGGTTCAGAAGCCACTCCCATAGGAGTTTCTACTGGTTGTGGGAAGGTGTTTTTCCCTGGAAGCATCATGAGAATTAAGAGAGAAATAACTGTAATCCCCCAAAGAAATAGGAAAATATCTAGCCCTGACAATAAATAGAGGAAAACCGGACCAAGGTTCAAAAAGATCCAAGACCAATGGATTCCAGCATCTCGCAAGCGACGCACACAAATGGCTTGACTGGGTACCAAAATGAGGAAGTAAAAGAATGCTAAGACAGCGAGCGCCCATAAACCTGTCTTAGAATGAACAGTTGAAAAATTGAGCGTTTCTTGAGCATTTTGATGGGATAAAGAGGTCACGATGTAAAAAACCCAAAGAGGCAAAGAAATCAGGGAATTCCAGAAAAAAGCTAGCCAAAAATGGGCCCGACTGGTCTTACTTGAAAAATCTGCATACTGTATCCAAAATTGCTTAAATGCGTTCATACGATTCTACCTTTACATTGATTTCACTTTCTATAATAGCAATTTTCAGCATAGAAAGCAAACCTCTCCTCGTCTCTAGCGGACTGTTTCTACCCTCCAATGGTCCCACCCAATCAAGCGAATTGCTCCCCTTTCATCGGTACGAAGATAAGAAATAGAGCGTTCCTCTAGACGATCGAGCAATTCTTTATGGGGATGTTGGTAGCGATTTTTCTTTCCAACAGAGATCAAGGCCAACTGAGGATGTAACTGATCTAAAAACACATCACTAGAGGAACCTTTAGAACCGTGGTGGCCTACTTTCAAGACATCTACTTGTAATTGTGGATCCTTTTTCAATAGTTTTTTCTCTCCAGCTTCTTCCAAATCACCCGTGAACAAAAATCGTTTCTGATAGAACTGCCCATAGAGGACAATCGAATCATCATTTTTACCATCCCCCACTTCATCAGGGGATAAGACTTCTAGATGATGATCAAAAATAGGTAGTTGATCTCCTCTCTGGACTACTTTAATCGGACTATGAAGCTGTTTCAATTTCTCTCGAAATTGAGAATTAGTTAGACTACCTGGACTGACATACACTTTTTTTACTGGGATTTGTTTGGCAACCTCCACCATATCGCCCATATGGTCCTGGTCTGTATGAGTCAAGACCAAAGCATCGAGTTTTCCAACACCTCGACTCTTGAGATAGGGAATCAAGGTTTGATCCGCATTGGCAGATTGACTGCGCTCTTGCCACTTTTCTCCACTTTTAAAAGTGACACGTCCTCCGACATCAATCAATATGGTTCTTCCTTTCCAATCGCGTAAAAAGATACTGTCTCCTTGACCGATATCCACCATGGTAATCTCATTTTCTAAAGGATGCTTGGTCCAACAAAAGATGAGTAGAATCATGCCTATTAACAGGAAACGACGTTTTTTTTGCTTTCGAAGATCATACAAGATTCCTAAAAGAAAGAAGAGAGCAATCAGAGCTGGTCCCGTCGGCTGACCAAATACCAAAGGTAGCGACGTGAGCTTTGAAATCCAACGAATACACTCCTCTATGAGAAGAAAGAAACTGTTAAAAATTGTAAGGGGCTTTAGAATCGATAAGATAAATAGCACCGTTAAACCTGGAAGAAGGACAAGGTCAAATAAGAAAGAAAAGAGGAAGGTTAAAGGGAGTGACCACGGTTGAAAGACACTAAAGTAATAGGTCAAAAGGGGCAAAATTCCCAGGCTAATCCAGAAACTTTCCACTAGTAGCT
Organism: Streptococcus sp. HMSC072G04; assembly: GCF_001813295.1. GTDB lineage: Bacteria > Bacillota > Bacilli > Lactobacillales > Streptococcaceae > Streptococcus. Next base: position 175,202 of record NZ_KV812016.1, on the reverse strand, counting down.
TTTTAAGTCCTGAATAAGAACTGGTATCTACCAAGGTCAAAATAAAGGCGTAGGCACAACTCAAGACCCCTCCAGCTGTCAGAAGAAACTTGGGCATGAGCAACATTAAGATCATCAAGGTCATCGCCATATTCTCCATCCCTCGGATCCCCTTTTGAGAGAGGATCTTCTGCAAGAGACTACGAACCACTGAAACTGAAAAACCTGTCAAGCCAGCATACACCAAAGAAATTGGAAGCATCCAGATATCGACTGTCTCTTGTAAGATTCCTAGACGTAAGAGAGCTTTCCGGATCCCATTGATGAAAAAGCCGACCTGCATCCCAGATAAGGCGAACAAATGGATGATGCCTAAACTCGTGTAAAGCTGGTCCATATCTTCAAAATCCGTATCTAAATAGCCAAAAAGAAGGCCGGTCATATACTGGTTCATTGGCTGCGGAAAGTGCTCCTTGCTCCAAACAATGGCTTGGCGCCTCCATTGAGATAGCCAGTCAAAAACATTCCAAGTCTGTATAGGAAGCGCGGATTGGATCGCTTCGATTTTTATTTGATAGTGAATGCCCTGTGTTTCCAAATAAGACCGATAGTCAAATCCTCTAAAATTTCGTTGTCCTTCTGGTTCTTCTATAACACCTTTATATGTCAACTCCATCAAGTGGGTTTGACTTTGCCACTGCTGTTTTTCTTTTTCTGATTTTAAAGTGTAGAAGACTTGGTAGGTCCTTCCCTGATTTTTAGCACGAAAAGACAGGGTATCCCCATTGATCTTGATAGTATCTGGAATCAGGCGTAAGTGGGGTGGGGGCTGACTTTCTACTTGTACTGGATGATCCTGTAGTCGCTGAAAAACAAAGAAGGCCGCAAAACAAAGGATTGCAAAACCAAGCCCTAGCAAACTTGAGCGTTCCCCTTTATAGTGATGAAGCGCTAAAACTCCCACTACTACTAGACCGCTGATCGAAAGCCAAGATGGTTGATAGATACTAAAATACAGCCATAGGAGCACAAAGGCGAGATGGACAAGCGAAAAAGGAAGGTCTTTAATCCACCGTGAAAGCATCTCTTAGTTTCTCCAGTGTTTTTTCTCCGATTCCTGAAACATTCTTCAGATCATCCACTGATCGAAAAGGACCATTTGCTTCGCGATAGGCGATAATGTCCTGGGCACGTTTCTGGCCAATGCCTGATACTGTCTGGAGATCTGATTCGGTTGCTCGATTTAAATGGACCTTGCCTGTTTTTTCTGCTGGCGCTGACGAAGTTGCAGGACTTTCTGAACTTCCAAGTGCTGGAACATCCTCTCCTTCTTTAGCAACATAGATCACTGCTTCATCGGTGAGTTTTTGCGCCAAGTTGACCGATTGGCTATTGGCATCTGCTGTCATCCCGCCTGCCTTATAAATAGCATCGTGGACTCTGCTATTGGAGCGCAACTCATAGACACCTGGTTGTTTGACGGCTCCTTTGACATCGACCGTAATGATCTCGGGTGCATCAGACACAGAAGTCGCCGTCTTTTCTTCTTTGGAACTAGTGGTCTGCACCTTTTCTTTGCTCGAAGTTGAACTAGAAGCCTGATAAAGATCCGGTATGGTGGATGCACTTGACTGAGGTCGATGAAAAAGAAAATACCCTCCAAGTAAGAGTCCGATAGCAGTAAGAGCTAAAAAGAGCTTATATTCTTTGATTTTTTCGATGATATCCTCCATAAGAAACCTCCTCTCACTTTTATTATTCGTAAAAATAAAAAAAACTGAGAAAAACTCTCAGTTTTTTACTTGTTTTTCCGATGTTTGTCTGGATCCCATACAAAGCTGGCTAGGTAACTAAAGAGCAAGGTCAAGATGGCCACGACTAAGACAAGAGGAATCAAAAGGATTTTTAACAAACGAATCAAGATAAACGGTTTTGTTGGGGTGTTGATCGCTTGCGCTTCCGCATCCAAACGGTCAAACTCCTCTTGAATACGACGGGCAACTTCTACCACTCCTTCGTCATTCATCTTTTTAATATCCGAAATATCAATCGGATGTCCAAAGTTCATATCAATGCGTTCACCCGTTGCCAACCCTTTCAAGTCTCTTGGACCAGTATATGTCACTGGCATGATACGGACCTTAGCCATTTTGGCAATGATGGCAACACCGCCTTTGACGTCTTGAGAATGACGGCTTCCACTTGGAAACATAATCAAGGAACGGTTGCTCTTTTTCAGCATATTGACAGGATACTTAATGGCTTCTGCTCCCGGATTTTCACGGTCGATCGGAAAAGCCCCACACATACGAATCCACCAGCCAAAAATACGATTGGTGAAGAGTTCTTTTTTCGCCATAAAGATAAACTGCTTTGGCTTGGTCGCAAAGGCCATATAGACTGGATCCCACCAGGTCCGGTGAGGCGATACCAATATGTAGTTCTCTTCCTGATCTGGAATATTGTCCTTATGATGGTAATGGGCATTCCCATTTAAAACCCAAAGAATAAAGGCAACAAGGCCACGTAAATAGGTATAAAACATAGTTGTTCCTCAAATCCATTTCATTAATCTCTACAAGATATTCCATCCTGTAAAACGTTCTTTCTTATTATACCGTATCCTGATTTTGACCGCAAACTTTTTTTAGATAAAAAATGTCTCAGCGGACCGATTCTAGATAGTCTTTTTCGCAAAAAAATGATATCATATTGTCTATGGAAACGAATGAATTAAAGGGGTTATCCCTCAGTGAAGTCCGCAAGAAAATGGATCGCGGACAAACCAATGATTTTACAACGAATACAAGTACCAGTACCTGGCAAATCATCAAGCGCAACGTCTTCACCTTGTTTAATACCTTAAACTTTGTGATTGCCGTAGCCTTGGCTGCTGTACAGGCCTGGAGCAATATGATCTTTTTCGCGGTTATTTGCTTCAATGCCATTACAGGAATCATGACCGAGATGCGCGCCAAGCGGATGATTGATAAGCTCAACCTCATGAGTCGTGAGCTAGTGACTGTCATTCGAGACGGGGAAAAAGATGCGATTCCACCAGAAAAGCTTGTTCTGGGTGATTTAATGCTCTTATCTTCGGGTGAGCAGATCCCTAGTGATGCCGAAGTCATGTCTGGTATCGCTGAAGCCAATGAGGCTATGCTGACTGGTGAGAGTGATCTGGTCTTAAAAGAAGTTGGCGATGAACTGCTTTCTGGTAGTTATATTGCCAGTGGTCAAGTCTATGCCCGTGTCAAGCGAGTTGGAGCAAACAACTATGCCAACAAACTGATGATGGAAGCTAAAACCTTGAAGCCTATCAATTCGCGTATTCTTTATAACTTAGCGAAAATTTCAAGCTTCACTGGTAAAATTATCATTCCATTTGGCCTTGCCCTCTTCTTTGAAGCATTGTTGATCAAGATGCTGCCAATCAAGGATTCTGTCGTGAATTCTTCCACAGCTCTCCTGGGAATGTTGCCAAAAGGAATCGCTTTACTGACAGTTACGTCTCTTTTGACAGCGGTTATTAAGCTCGGTATGCGCAAGGTTCTTGTCCAAGAAATGTACTCAGTAGAAACCCTGGCGCGTGTGGATACCTTGTGCCTTGATAAGACCGGTACCATCACCCAAGGGAAGATGACAGTTGAAACTCTCCATAGCTTATCTGATCATTTTTCTGAACAGACGATCCAGGTCATCCTCTCTGCTTACATGCAATATAGCGAGGACACCAATCCTACTGCTCAAGCTATTCGCAAGGCTTATGGGGAGTTGGAGCATGCTTATACTGCGGAAAACATTATTCCTTTCTCAAGTGATCGGAAATGGGGAGCCATGCACCTATCCAACCTTGGAACCGTCTTTCTCGGTGCTCCTGAAATGCTCCTTCAAGAAAATCCAGCTGCTGTCGTCGAAGCACAAGCTCGTGGATCACGCGTGCTCGTCTTGGCTCATAGTTCAGAACTGATCAGCATGCAGGAATTGAATCTGCCTGAAAATCTTGAAGGGATTGCGGTTATTGAGATTACAGACCCCATTCGTGAAGGGGCTTCAGATACTCTTGAGTATTTGCGCTCTCAAGGAGTGGATCTCAAAATCATCTCTGGTGACAACCCTGTGACGGTCTCTTATATCGCTCAACAAGCTGGCTTCGAAAATTATGAGAACTACATCGATTGTTCAAAAATTTCTGATGATCAATTAGTGGATCAAGCAGAAGAAACAGCTATCTTTGGGCGCGTGTCCCCTCACCAGAAAAAACTGCTTATCCAAACCTTGAAAGCAGCTGGTCGGACGACTGCTATGACAGGAGATGGGGTCAATGATATTCTTGCTCTTCGCGAAGCAGACTGCTCCATCGTGATGGCTGAAGGAGATCCCGCAACCCGTCAAATTGCCAATATTGTTCTTTTGAACTCTGACTTTAATGACGTTCCAGAAATTCTTTTTGAAGGCCGTCGTGTGGTGAATAACATTGGACGAATCGCTCCAATCTTCTTTATCAAAACGATCTATTCCTTCCTCTTGGCTATCATCTGTATCGCCAGTGCTCTCTTCTTTAACGTCAACTATTTGCTGATTTTCCCTTTCATTCCTATTCAAATCACCCTGATCGACCAATTCGTCGAAGGATTCCCACCATTTGTATTGACCTTTGAACGCAATATCAAACCGGTTGAAAAACACTTCTTGAGACGTTCCCTTCTGTTAGCCTTACCAAGCGCCTTGATGGTCGTCTTTAGTGTCTTGTTTATTCGCCTTTGGGGAGCAAGCCATGGTTGGTCTGCAGCCGATATGTCTACTGTATCCTACTACTTACTTGGATCCATCGGTTTCCTATCCGTTATCCGTGCTTGCCTGCCACTAAATATCTGGCGGGCCCTCCTCATTCTCTTCTCTGTAGTAGGATTCTACGCATCTGCGATCGTGTTGAAAAACTTGATCGAGATTTCCCTCCTTACAGCCACTACTTTCCCAGTTTATCTGGCATTGATGGCCATCTTTACAGGAGTCTTTATCCTCACTACAATTCTCCAAAAATATGAATTTGATTAAAAAAAGTTGAGAGTAAAACTCTCAACTTTTTATGTTTTATCGATCTTTCCCCAAGCCTCTTTTCATGCTATAATAGAGCCATGACAGATATCGAATTAAAAGACGGCGAGCGCGTCAATCAACTTTTTTCAAGTGATGTGAAAATTATACAAAATCGGGAAGTCTTTAGTTACTCCGTGGATAGCGTCCTGCTCTCGCGCTTTCCAAAATTGCCCAAGCGGGGCTTGATCGTAGATCTCTGCGCTGGAAATGGGGCTGTGGGACTCTTTGCAAGCACTCGGACAGAGGCCCAGATCATTGGTGTCGAAATTCAGGAACGTCTAGCGGATATGGCTACCCGCTCCATTGCTCTCAATGGCTTGAACCAGCAAATGTCCATGATCACCGATGACCTCAAGCATTTGCCTCAACACATCAAGGGGAGTAAGGTGGATATCATCCTCTGCAATCCTCCTTATTTCAAGGTAGATGAACATTCCAATCTCAATGAGAGTGAACACTACCTCTTAGCTCGGCATGAAATTACGACCAACTTAGATGAGATTTGCCATGTGGCCCAGCGGGTTCTCAAATCAAATGGCCGCTTAGCGATGGTCCATCGTCCAGATCGCTTTTTAGATATCATTGAAACCATGAAGCGTTACAATCTTGCACCTAAGCGGATCCAGTTTGTCTATCCCAAAGTGACCAAAGAGGCGAATATGTTGTTGATTGAGGCGATCAAGGATGGCTCACTGGATGGTTTAAAAATTCTGCCTCCCCTCTTTATTCACAATGAAGACGGCAGCTATACAGACGAGATTCATGAGATCTACTATGGAAACTAAGGCTTACATGTATGTCCTAGAGTGTGCGGATGGCTCCCTCTACACTGGCTACACCACGGATGTCGAAAAACGCCTAAAGACTCACAATGCTGGAAAAGGCGCCAAATACACACGGGCTCGCCTCCCCGTTAAACTTCTTTATCAAGAATCCTATCCAGATAAACCCTCTGCTATGTCTGCCGAGGCTCTCTTTAAAAAGAAATCCCGCCAAGCAAAGCTAAACTATATCAAAAAGAACCGTCGGACTCCATAGTCCAACGGTTTTTCATTTACAAAATGGTGATACGGTACTGGTGACTCCGTGTCTCTTGAGGAGCCAACTGGATCACACCCTTTTTATCTTCGAAGAAATCTCCCTCTTCTGCAGATGTGGAAATACCCGTCCAAGGCTCTAAGGCAATGAAAGGGCCCTTGTTATTGGTAGACCAAAGGACGAGATTCTCAAAATCTGCAAAGTCAAATTCCAAACCTTTACCGGATTTTTTCGAGAGGAGCTGCACAGATTTGGAGGCTAATTGATCTAAAATAATGGCGTCTTTTTCAAACAGTTCATGGCGCAAAGGTAGGCTACGACTATGGTCTAAAAATGGCGTCCGCTGCAGGCGATCAACCAAACCGGTTTCTGTGAACAAGAGAGGAACGCTACAGCTTTCTTCTTTTTCAAAAATCAACTCGTAGTCTTCATAGTCTTCATCTGCTAAAAGGGGACAACGAAAGGCTGGATGCCCTCCAATGAAATAAGGCATGACTTGATCTGACTCTAGATTTTGCACGCGATAGGTGATGGTGATTTCTTTCCCTTTCAATTCATAAGCGATTTCCACTCGAAAATGGTAAGGATAATTTTGTAAGCTTTCGTCGTTAGAGCTGATTTCAAAGACAAGACGATGGTCTGTTTGTTCTTTGAGTTCAAACTCTCTCTTGCGAATAAGGCCGTGTCTTGGAAGCTGGCCTGTCTTCACTCCATCTTTTAGATGATACTGCACTTGGCCATTACGAACGCTCCCACAAATTGGAAACAGAACGGGCGCTTGTCCTGACCAATACTCTGGATCCCCTTGCCAGAGATATTCTATGCCTTCTTTACTTCGAATAGAGCTCAATTCCCCTCCAAATGTCTTAAATTGTAGTTCTAGATCATCATTTTTTAATGCAATCACCATGGACGACACCTCTTTATAATTAGTATAGTTATTATATTCATTATAACCTTTTAGAAGAGATTGTCAATTTTTATTTTTCTAGTCAAAAATTTTAAAAAAATAAGAAAAAATTCTTGACAAAGCTTAGAAATAATTGTAGACTTAATATGTTAACAGAAATATTCCATTTTAGGAATTCATTCTTTCTGTTGTCTGACTTTTTTGGATGCTCCTTATCATGATACATTTTTCTAAAAGAGTCAGTTATCATTTAGGTCTCCTTATAAATATACAAGGGTTAACAGCTAGTTAACCCTTGTATTTTTGATTTTCATATAAAAAACGGCCTATTGCTAGACCGTTCCTTCGGACTTATTTATCCCCTTTATTGCGGATGACAAATCCATTTTTCTTTTCATTGGAAGTACGGTGAGGACGTTTGTTGCCTTTGCCTTCAAAGTCTCGGCTATTTTTATTGGACTTGCGTTTGAAATCACGGCGTCCACCTTCACGGTCATCTCTGCGATTTCGATCACGGCGTTGGTCTCCACGACGACCATTTCCACGGCCACCTTTGCCTTTTCCACCAAAGCCACCACCAGATGGTTTGAATGGCAATGGTTTTTCACGCGCAATTTCAACTTCTGGAAGACTGTCTGGATCTTGAACGGTCAAGCTCAAAATATACATAGCTAATTCTTCAGGAGTGAATTCTGCAGCCAATTTGCGAGCATCCTTGCCAAACTTCTCAAAGTTGGTCCGGATTTTTTCATCTTCAAAATCTCGCTCAATTTTCTTCAGTGCTACTTGTTTTTTCGCTTGGAAGGCTTCTTCTGCTGTTGCAGGTTTCATTCCCTTCATCCGCTTTTTGGTCAAGTTCTCAATGATTTGCAAATAGCCCATTTCATTTGGCGATACAAAGGTAATGGATTGCCCAGTTTTCCCAGCACGACCTGTCCGTCCAATCCGGTGAACATAGCTTTCTGGATCTTGTGGAATATCGTAGTTGTAGACATGGGTCACACCTGAAATATCCAAACCACGTGCCGCCACGTCTGTTGCTACCAAGACGTCCAAGTTCCCATTTTTAAAGTCACGAAGCACTCGGAGACGTTTGTTTTGATCCAAATCTCCGTGAATTCCTTCTGCCCGGAAGCCACGAATCTTCAAGCCACGAGTCAATTCATCGACCCGGCGTTTGGTACGACCAAAGACGATAGCAAGTTCAGGCTGCTCGACATCCATCAATCGAGTCATGGTATCAAATTTTTCGCCTTCTTTGACGCGAATATAGTATTGATCGACCAAGTCAGTTGTCAATTCTTTGGCCGCAATCTTAACGTGTTCTGGCTCTTTCATAAACTGAACACCGATGCGTTTGATAGCTTCTGGCATCGTTGCTGAAAAGAGCAAGGTTTGGCGTGTTTCTGGAACACGGCTAATGATTGCTTCGATATCTTCCAAGAAGCCCATATTGAGCATTTCATCTGCTTCATCCAGGATCAAGGTTTCAATATGATCGAGTTTCAAGGCCTTGCGCTTGATCAAATCTAGCAAACGTCCAGGTGTTCCCACAACGATGTGAGCGCCTGACTTCAAAGCTTTAATTTGCTTTTCAATGCTTGATCCACCGTAGACAGAGCGAACTTTAACACCCTTACTGCGTCCAAAGCGGAACAATTCTTCCTGACTTTGAACCGCCAACTCACGCGTTGGGGCAATGACAAGGGCTTGGATCACTGTGTTATCGACATCAATCTTCTCCAACGTTGGAAGACCGAAAGCAGCTGTTTTACCAGTCCCTGTTTGCGCTTGACCGATGACATCTTTTCCTTCAAGTGCCAAAGGAATAGTTTGTTCTTGGATCGGGCTTGCTTCTACAAAGCCAGCTTTTTCAATTTCTGCTAATAGTGCAGCAGACAAGTTAAATTCGTTAAATTTCAATTCTTTCTTCTTTCTAAAAAGTGGTGCGAAGCCACTTTATCAAACTTCTTTCAATGCGAAAACGCACTGATTGCATAGGAAGTCACCTTCCTTGTTACCTGTCGCAAGACTCATCTAAAGAAAAACTCAGTCCGTCTGTTATGGACTACATTTTCTTTAGAGAAAAATGTTTTGCGTCCTAACGGATGTTGTTGGCTAGTATCGTTTTTCAAACAAATAGGCCACAAGATCCTTCTTGCGGGAGTCTTCTTTCGAACAGAATCCTTCCATCTGCTCAGTCTCCCCAGCATTTCTCTCATACAAGTTTGCAACTTATCTAGTATAACACAATGAAGAGGTAAATGATAGTCACAGGAGACTAATTTTATTTTTTAGGAAAAAATCTTAGATAGCTTAAGATTATAAAAACGCCCCTAAACCTTGCCAGGACTGGTTTTCTTCTTGTAACCATTTCATATACTTCATCATAGGAGTATAAAAACTTCGGAAAAACTTTTTTTGGTAGTTCTTGCGTTTTTACAAATAAATATGTATAATACAGTTAGTATCTAAAATATTTCTGTATAAAGAAATAGGATCATTTTATCTGATTCAACGATTTATTCTAAGTTCTGATTTATTTAGAACCACTCAGTACTATTAAATCTACTCCTACTATTTCCAAGAAGATTTTGTACAGTCGATGAACTATTCACACTGCCCCTTCTTTGGAGAGGAGGGCAGGTGTCTAGATGGTTCCTATTTCTCAGATTATTCTAGATACGAAGAGGCTCGGATTTCTCCAAGCCTCTTTTTTATCTTTGTTTCACAATCCACCGCATAACCTTTCCCAAAATGAGCCATAATATAAAGCTACATACGGATACATAAATCCAAGCATTGGGATCCTTTGTCATAGGAAGAGGGATATTCATTCCAAAGAAACCGGTGATAACGGCTAAAACCGCCAACAAGGCTTCAAAGATGGTTAGGGTTGTCAAGTTGTCATTCAAGTTGTTGTTTAGGATATTGTTGTAAGATCCTGACAACTGTTGCAAGACATTGGAAATCAACTCAGTCATCGAAGCCAACTGACGCGCTTCGATCATGGCATCATCAAACTGCTCTTTTTCAACATCATTCATCCTGCGATAAATGGCATGCGCTTTAATATGTTCTAGCAACATCCGATTTTGCTTGGCTGCTGCGACCAGATAGACCATACCGGTCTCAAGGTCAGACAGGGCATAAAGATTCTTGGTCGTCGTTGTCTTTCGAAGCAAACGATTGAGTTCATCCTTGTGCTTATCTAAGCGATCAATAATCGGATAATAAGCATTACTGATCATTTCAAGACCTGCAAAAAGCAACTTATAGATCGACAACTCCCCATGGCTTTCCAAATAGCGAACCATTTGTTCAATGATATAGGCATTGTCCTGGTTACTGATGGTCACGAGTCGCGTATCTTGAACGATAAAGGTCATAGGGATGGTTTCGTAGTATTCCTTGTCCTTTTCTAAATCCAATACATTGTAGATAAATGTGATCGTACCGTTTTCTCGATTATAATCCATATGGGCACGTTCGTTCTTATCCATCGCGTACTCAATGGTTTCTTTGTCAATCTCGTATTTTTTATAAAGATATGAGTTTTCAGCAATCATATCCGAGTCGATATTGATCCATTTCCGATCTTGACCCAATTGTTTTTCGATAAACATTCCGTCTCCTTTCTCAACTGTTCTCTATCAAAATGATATTTTTATTTAAAAACTGCACTGGCTAATGCTTGCTGGATTTCAATGACGCTGCTGTCACTCTTGAATTGTAAAACTTCTGAAGGCTCGACTGCAGAAGAGACCCAGATTTTTAATTCGGCATCCAAATCAAAATGACCAGAAGTTTCCACTGAAAAACGAGAGATAGAGCGATAAGGTAAGGACTTATAGGACGTTTTCTTTCCTGTTACTCCTTGCTTATCCACCAAGATCAAACGAAACTCTGTAAAGACGATTAAATCACGAATCAAGCTAAAAGCAAGTGTCACTTGCTCTCCCGGCACCAAGATATCTTCCAGATCTCTTTCTACTTTATCGACATTTTTTTGAGAGGCATTGCCCATCAAACCACTTAATAATCCCATCATTTCTCCTTTAAAAGCGAAAACGGACCTTATCCGTTTTCTTATTCTATTGTTATGGATCGGTTTTGAATCGTTCCTTACCCCATCTTTTCTTCCAGCTCAACGTCTGGATACTTATCTGCAAACCAACGGAGGGCAAAGTCATTTTCAAAGAGGAAGACTGGTTGGTCAAAGCGGTCCTTCGCCAAGATGTTTCGGCTTGAAGACATGCGCTCATCTAAGTCTTCTGGTTTGATCCAGCGAACGGTCTTTTTACCCATTGGGCTCATGACCACTTCGGCATTGTATTCATTTTCCATCCGGTGCTTAAAGACTTCAAACTGAAGTTGACCAACAGCACCTAACATGTATTCACCTGTTTGGTAGTTGGTGTAGAGCTGAATAGCTCCTTCTTGCACCAATTGCTCAATCCCTTTGTGGAAGGATTTTTGCTTCATGACGTTCTTAGCTGACACTTTCATGAAGATTTCAGGCGTAAAGGTTGGCAGTGGTTCAAATTCAAACTTGTTTTTGCCCACTGTCAAAGTATCTCCAACCTGATAAGTACCGGTATCGTAAACTCCAATGATGTCTCCTGCTACAGCATTGCTGACATTTTCACGGCTTTCGGCCATAAATTGAGTCACGTTAGATAACTTAGCGCCCTTACCAGTACGAGGCAGGTTGACGCTCATCCCACGCTCAAATTCGCCAGATACGATCCGCACAAAGGCGATCCGGTCGCGGTGACGAGGATCCATGTTGGCCTGAATCTTAAAGACAAATCCTGAGAAATCCTTATCATAAGGATCGACAAGTTCCCCATCTGTCTTCTTGTGGCCGTGTGGCTCTGGAGCAAACTTGAGGAAGGTTTCCAAGAAAGTCTGCACCCCAAAGTTCGTCAAAGCGGATCCAAAGAAGACTGGTGTTAATTCACCCGCAAGGATGGCTTCTTCTGAGAATTCATTTCCAGCTTCTTGCAAGAGCTCGATATCGTCTTTCACTTGTTCATAGAATGGATTGTTGGCAAAGAGCTTGTCTCCATCTTCTAGACTCGCAAAGCGTTCATCCCCTTTGTAGAGTTCCAAACGTTGGTTATAAAGATCGTAAAGTCCCTCAAAGGCTTTTCCCATTCCGATCGGCCAGTTCATTGGGTAACTGGCGATTCCCAAGACTTCTTCCAATTCTTGTAAGAGATCCAGTGGCTCACGACCGTCACGGTCTAGCTTATTCATAAAGGTAAAGACTGGAATACCACGGTGTTTCACAACTTCAAACAATTTCTTGGTTTGGGCCTCGATACCCTTGGCAGAGTCCACCACCATAACAGCAGCATCCACCGCCATCAAGGTCCGGTAGGTATCTTCTGAGAAGTCCTCGTGCCCTGGGGTATCTAGGATATTGACCCGTTTTCCATCATAGTCAAACTGCATGACAGATGAAGTTACCGAAATCCCACGTTGTTTCTCGATATCCATCCAGTCAGATTTAGCAAAGTTTCCTGTTTTCTTTCCTTTTACCGTACCGGCTTCCCGAATCTCACCCCCAAAGTAGAGCAACTGCTCTGTAATCGTCGTTTTCCCCGCGTCCGGGTGGGAGATAATGGCAAAGGTACGGCGTTTTTTAATTTCTTCTTGTACGTTCATGTTCCTAATTCTTTCTCTTCTTATTTTTTGATAAATTTACAAATTCATCTCTACATCGGATTTCTCCTCAATTTCTCTATCTGTCCTATTATAGCGAAAATAGGCACTTTTTTCAACGATGATTCTTCTTTGAGAGCAAAAAGAAAGACCAAAATCCGTCGATTCTAGTCCTCTTATCATGACTGTTAGAAGGCTCCAAATCCTCCGCCACCGCCACCATCAGAAAAGCCACCGCCGTCAAAACCGCCACTGCCATCTGAGGAGTTAGTAGAGAAGCTTGAAACGCTATAGGAATCATCTGCATAACTCATCAAGGTAGAGCCGTCTAGGAAGGAATTTGAAGAGGTCGTTAGCCAAACAACAGCATCCCAATCCTCATATGGTAAGGAAATCTGATGATTTTTGAGTACCTGACTCACTTTTTTAGCTTGACCATACATAGTTGCATAGACTAGGATACGATTCCATAGGATGACACTCTCAAGTTCTGCTTGGTTGAAATTTGGAATACTTTCGATCATATTTCGAAAGGCCATCCATTGGAATTGTGAATCCAAGTTTTCTAAGGATTGGAGATGTTCTTCGCGAATTTTCACAAGAATATAAAATGGAATGAAGAGAACGACCAACAATACAATCATCCAAAAATAGAAGGAAGATAGGTGGGAACCAAATCCAAAAGATAAGAAACACATGCTCACAAATAAGATCAGTAAGAGCCAAAAATGTAAGGCACAGCCTGTTTTTGAAAAAGCTTCTTCTTTTTCAGATAAGTCTCTAAAATAAGAAGGCAATCCTAATTTCGCAATCTCCTTCTCTACCCCTTTTGACAATTGCTGGGCATCTTTTTTTAACAGTGATTGAACGTCATTTCCGACCTTTCGAATACGGTCTCGTTGGGTGTCTGATTTAGCAGCTCGAAAGTCTTTTTTTAGGGCTACTTTGTCGATTTTATACCTTGAAAATACTTCACTGATATTGATTTGAGATTCTTGATCAAAGATCATTTCAATAAACTTCAATTCAAAATCAGCCAAGCCTTCATAATGGAGACAGGTCAAGGTTTCCCCATTTTCATCCCTAGTCAACCGAAGATTTCCTCGATCAATAAGATCTAACATGGTTGCCTGGATGAGATGATTAAATTTTAGTTGCCCCTTCTCTCTAGACATCACCATCCGTTCAAAATCAAGTTGATACAGTGCCTTAGCTAGGACAAGAGGAGGTAAATTCTGTGGTGGTTCGTATAATCGTACTCCTTTTGCAATCCGACGAGTTCTGGTACTGATAAAATACCGGATCCATGGAATGAAAGCTAGGATAAATAAAAGAACCGATACAATTGGAACGACCTTGAGTAGAAGGGTCCGATAGAGGAACGTTTTTTGTTCAATGGATTTCTCTTTTTTGAGAAATTTCTCTTTTCCATTTCCCTTGTCAATCTCATTTGCTTGGTCTCGACGCAGGGCCTCTGTCATTGGCCAATAGGCATGCAGTTCGAGCTTACCATTTTTGGGAAAATCCTTTGTCCAAATATGATAACCAGTTGCAGTCCGTTCGACTTGGGCTGGTGGATTAAAGTAACCAGTATGGGCATACAGTTTTCCCTGCTTGGCATCCAAGCCATCTACATAAAAATCTAATTTCGCGACTTTCTCATCTCCATCTGAAATAGGAAACCAATTCAGTTCTGCAATATCCTTGTAGAAAGTCAAGAGATGATCAATCTTCCATTTTACTTTGATCTTGACCGTTCCTCCGACGATACGGGCATTGTATATTTTTAATTGCCGACCATCTTCCAGGTCTGTCTCCTCTACACGAATCTCACGTTTTTCCCCATCCACATAGGCTTCCACCTCAGGATGACGATGAATCTTAAACCCTTTTGGAAGAGGATCTGCGCTTCCTAGGGTCACATATTGACCATGATAGCCTGTCTGAAACTGATAGGTAATCTCTTGTGTAAATGTTGCTTGGCTATCTTCCTGCAATTGGAGGTGTCCTACATAGGATTCAATCGAATAGCGAACTTCATCATCTGCATGTGCGATCGTGATTGTACAAACCAAACTCCAAATGAGGGAAATCATTAGCAAGAAACGCTTCATATATTCTCCTTTAATATAAAACAGGGTTGAGACCGAGATATCCCAACCTTCCTACTTGTTATTTTCTCACTTTCACCCGCTCACTTCTGCGACTGAAGAACTGATTAAAGAGTAATAAAGCAAGAGCTAAAATACTGGATACAACCAGATAGTTGAGCCACACCTTATCCCCTCTCATAATCGGAGGGCGGGCCATCAAGCCATAATTTCCTCCCGTCAATTGATTGACTCCAACCAGGAATAAATCTAAGGCAAAGGTATAGAGAACAATCTGACTATTTTTTAAGAGGTTTCGATCATACCATCTCAAGAGATAAATCAAGGAATTGATTAAAAGACAGTAATGTCCGAGGAGGAAAGAAAAGCTTGTAATATGAGGGAAAGTATAGGGATCAAAGACTGGATAACCCAAGGCAAAGATGGCTCCACTCACTCCCATCAAGGCAAAGAACTGTTTACTTTTCCAGCGGTCTGGTAAAAACAAGACCGCAAACATGGCCAAACGGCAATGATAAAATGGTAAGCTATTGGACCAAGGAATGTGGTAGGCAAAATACCAAAGATACAAGCAAATTAACTGGAAGCCTTGTAAGTATTGAAAGCATTTGCGAAATTGCTCATTCTGATAATAGCGAAGTGACATCATAATCGCTGTCACAACGAACAAGACCATCACACTATACCAAAGTGCTGAAATTGCTGGTGGTGCTGTTGATTCTGTAGTGAAAAAATGATGCATAAAATCTCCTTATTTAAACAGATTTAGGTATTCTTCTTTTCTTACTGTACTGAACAATCGTATTGATGAAAATCAGTGTCCCCGTCATGAGAACTGTCACAATCAAATAGTTGAGCACAAGGCCATGGTCACCGATCACAGGAGGGCGACGCATAAAGCCGTAGTTTCCGCCCGTTGCGAGATTCGCAAGCTGAATAATGGCATTGACCCCAACAGTCATCTGACAGATTTTCCAAACAGCCCCTTCTTCCACCTGGTAGGATTGAACCAGATAGATCAAACAATTGGCCAAGAGGGCCCAGTGACCAAAGACATTGTTGATCGAGGAAACGTGAGGAAAAGGGTAGGGATAAAAAACAGGATGAACCAAGGCCATAATGGAGCCAAATACTCCCACGAGGGCAAAATATTGCTTGAAGCTTCCCTTGGGGGCCAAAAGAATAATCCACATGGCCATCCGGCTATGATAGAAGGGAAGACTCTCTGAAAAAGGCAAGCGAGCTGCTAGATACCAAGAGTTGATGATGAGCAACTGGATCAACTGTCCCCAATACCAAAAGGTTTGGTAGCTTTTGGAGTGAGCAAATCGAACGGACAGAACTCCCACCACTACCAAAGAAGTCGGCAATAAGAAATACCAGACCCCCAATTGAGGAGGGGATGTTGGTTGACTGGTGAAAAATAAGTTCCAAAGTGCCATGATTTCTTTCCCTCATCTACTCTTTTTTCTATTCCGAACGCGAAACAACAGTCTCTTCAGCCATCTTGTATTTGTAGCGCTGGTTGACCAAGCAAATACCAGCTACCATCACAATGCTGACCAAGAGGTAGTTCAAAAGAGCACCCTGGTCTCCAATGATTGGTGGACGTCGTAAGAAGCCGTAATCTCCTTTCGTCAAAAGGTTGACCAAGAAAATCAAGGCATTCATGCCAAAAGTAATCTTGAAAATTCTCAAGCTGTCTTGTTTTGCAGATTGATAATGATCCTGTAGGTAAATCAAACTATTGGCAAGCAAAGCCCAGTGACTAAAAATCAGATTGAGCACAGTAATATGAGGGAAAGGGAAGGGGTCAAAGGCCGGGTAAACCAAGGCCGCAATCGATCCTAGAACTCCCAACAAGGCAAAATATTGCTTGATATAGGTCCCTCTAGGTGCAAAGAGTATTGCAAGCATGGCCAAGCGACAATGATAAAAAGGCAAATTATCTGTCAAAGGCATGTGGGCTAGAATATACCAAGCATTGATGGTCAAGACTTGAATCAATTGTGCCCAGTACCAAAAGCGCTGGTAGCTTTTTGACTGCGCATACTTGATAGAAAAGTAGCCAACCACCAACAAGGAAACTGGTAGGAAAAAGTACCAGAGTCCAAACTCAGGCGGGGCTGATTTTTGGTTCGTAAACAATAAATCCCAAAGTGTCATTTTTATATCCCTTTAATTTATAGATCGTTTTTAATCACAATACAAATCTCGTTTCCCATCATAAACCTCCCAAAGGAAATTCAATTGTTCTTCTGTATTGCGCTTGGTAGAAAGAGCAGGCATCTTCTCTCTCTCAAAAAATGCAAGATCGGAAATTTCCTGATTCTGTTGAAAACTTCCATCCAGCAATTCACATTCAAATACCAATTTCACATATTGGCGGCTTTGCAATTGGTAGCGATTGGTATCAAATACTGCCAACAAGCGATTGACACGTGCTACATAGCCCGTTTCTTCTTGGATTTCCTTTAAAATATTTTCTTTAGGAGAATAGCCAACCTCACCAAAACCACCCGGCAAAGCCCAGGTCTCTTCTCCCTGACCTTTCACTAAACAAAGTTTGTCATCTTTGACAATCCAGGCCCTTACATCAATCAAGGGAGTGTCGTAATGGTCTGTCGGTCGAAACAAATCCGATAATTCTTGTGAATTCAGATCAGTCGTTTCTCTCACAAGATCCTGTAAAATTTCACGAATATCCTGGTAGCGCTCTTGATCAAATGGATCTTTTGAGAACGCTAAGCCTGTATTGGTGATTGAAATCAAGCGCTGAATATCCTTCAGTACATTATTACTTACCATTCTCCAATTCCTCTACCAATTTTGCCAAATTCATGGAATTGCTTCCCTTGATAAGGATTTGGTCTTGCTCTTTCAAGCTTTCCTTGACTTGTTTGACCAGGTCCTCAAACTGATCTTCCTCAGCTGTCTTCTTGAAATAATAGACATGTCCGAGTGGGAACATCTGACTCGCTAACTGAGCCAATCCTGCAATGTCTTGGCCGTAGAAAATAACCGTATCTAAAACATCCGGCGAGAGGCTAAGAATCATTTGGTTGTGCAGATCTACAGATTGCTCCCCTAGTTCTTTCATATCTGCCAGGACGGCTAATTTTCGACCATTTGGATTAGCAGGAATAGTCGAGAAAGTTTCTAAGATTAGGCGCATAGCCGTTGGATTGGCATTGTAGACATCGGATAGGATATCCGCTCCATTACTGGCCTTTTTCCATTCTGTGCGGTTGCGCGTCAATTGCAAGGTTTCAAAACTGTCTCGAATCGCAGCTTCACTCACCCCTTCTTGCAGGGCAACATAAGCTGCAATCATGGCATTGGTCGCATTGTATTTTCCTGTTACTGGAAGATCAATCGCTTCTTCTAAGAAATTCGCTCGGAAAGTTAAGCTGTCCTTTCGCTCGATTAACTCGGTAATAAAAATCTCCTCGTCTGGACCAAAGCGGACGACTGTTTGCTTTTCAGGAAGGTAGGCATTCACGATCGGATCAGCTGGAACTACCAGAAGACCACCTTCTGGCATCCCGTCCGCAATCTGGAGTTTTCCTTTTGCGATCTCACTTCGATCTTTGAAGAATTCCAAATGGGCTTCCCCAATTAAGGTGACAATAGCAGCCTTGGGATGCGCCAGTTCTGACAAGAGATGGATATCTCCTAGATGGTCTTGCCCCATTTCAAGGACCAGTTTGTCCGTCCCTTCTGGCATATGCAAAACCGTATAAGGAAGACCAATTTCGTTATTATAGTTTCCTTGTGTTTTATAGGTCAGGTAGGTGGTGGACAATAGCTGTGCCAACATATCTTTTGTGGTGGTTTTACCATTTGACCCCGTTACTGCAAAAACATCTACTTTTGTCTTTTGAAGATAGGCTGCAGCTAGTGTTTGAAAAGCGCTCAGCACATCTTCCACCAAAATATAAGGGTGGCCTTCGATCACTTTCTCTGAAAAAGTGGCTACGGCTCCATTTTCAAAAGCAGTCTCAATAAAGTCATGACCATCACGCGCTCCCTTTAAAGGAACAAACAGGTCTCCAGGCCCAATCAAACGACTGTCAAATTCCGGCTTGACGAGGGCCACATCTTCAAATTGGCTGATATCATTTTTTGCACGTACTAGATGAGCAACTTCATGTAATGTGAGATTCATATCCGACTCCTCAGTTCTCCGTAACGTCCTCAAAGATTTGGACGCTCCTATCAAATTCTTCTCATTATACCATATTCTAGACCACAAAAAAAGTGGCTGGGACAGAAGTCCTAGCCTCTTGATTATTTTTGGATTGTCGAGCAAGACGCAGTGGTTGAGTGGGCTCTACTACGCTGATTTCATCAGCTTTTACAGCCCTACTCAACTGTGCGGAGGTGGGACGACGAAATCGAATTCTAACGAATTACCGATTTCTGTCCCACTCTCTCTTTTCTTACAACAAATGCGCTTCGTGTTTTTGGAAGACTTCTTTTCCAAGCTCTACTAACTTGGTAATCAAATCTGTATAGTTGAGTCCCATATTGTCCCAAAGCAAGGGATACATAGACCATTGAGTAAATCCTGGCATGGTATTGAGTTCGTTTAAGAAGATCTCTCTTTTATCGGTATAGAAGAAATCACAACGCGCTAAACCTAGACCACCGATCGCACGAAAGGCTTTTTCTGCGTTGGTCCGCATGGTTTTCACAACCTCAGGGTCCAATTGAGCCGGAATCGCCATGGTAATTTTGTTGTCGATGTATTTGGCATCATAATCATAGAAGGCCACATCTTTCACAACTTCACCTGGCAAGGTACTCTTCACATCATAGTTTCCAAGCAGTCCAACTTCGATCTCACGCGCATTGACTCCTTGCTCTACCAAGACACGGCTATCGTATTTGAAGGCCAATTCGAGAGCAGCCCGAAGTTCTGTTTGGTTTTCAGATTTTGAAATCCCTACGCTTGAACCCATATTGGATGGTTTGGTAAAGACAGGATAAGGGAGATTAGCTTCAATTGCAGCAATTTTCTCATCCACGTCATCGCCTTCCACTACAGCTACATAAGGAACTTGTGGAATTCCTGCAGACTCCAAGACCCGTTTGGTCGTGATCTTGTCCATCGCAACACTGGAAGCTAGGATGCCACAGCCAACATAAGGCATCTTCAAGACTTCTAAGAAGCCTTGAATGGAACCATCTTCTCCCATTGGTCCATGAAGAACTGGAAAGACTACTGCTCCTTCCTTGTAAATCGCAGATGGGGCCACTTTTTTAGACCAGTCCACTGTCTCATTGGTCATCAATTTCTCATCATCCGCTGGTTTCTCTTCAAAAGCTTGCGTCTGGATGAAGTCTCCTGACTGCGTAATAAAGTAGGTTTGAACCGAAAATGCTTGGTAATCAATCGCGCGCATCACGCTTTCTGCTGAAAGAACAGATACTTCACGTTCTGCACTACGTCCACCATACAACAGGATTAAGTCTTGTTTACTCATAGTTTCTCCCTAATTGTTCCCTTGATTTCTTACTTGATAGTATACCACAATGATAGCCCTTTCGAAAGAACTTCTCTTATAATTCTGTCCGATTTTCAATCGCGCGAAGCAAGGTCACTTCGTCCGCATACTCGATATCGGCTCCAACTGCCAGTCCCCGTGCCAAACGTGTCACTTTGATCCCTGCTGGCTTGAGCACACGCGAGATATACATAGATGTCGCTTCCCCGTCTGCTGTCGCATTGGTCGCAACAATGACCTCTGTGACTGTTCCATCCATCAAGCGACTAATCAAAGTCTTGAGATTGATGTCATCGGGTCCCACGCCATTCATGGGCGAGATCAAGCCATGTAAGACATGATAGCGACCGTGGTATTCCTGGATATTTTCCATAGCAGATACATCCCTGCTATCTTCTACAACAAGAATGAGGGATGGATCCCGCGTTTCATCTCGACAAATCTCGCAGGTTTCTTCATCGGTTAAATTGCCACAAATACTGCAATACCCTAGCTCACGCTTGGCATTCAGTAAGTTTTTGGCAAATTCATTCACATCATCATCTGACATACCAATGGTGTAAAAAGCCAGACGAGTCGCTGTTTTGATCCCAATTCCTGGTAACTTCGAATAGCTGTCAATTAATTTTGCAATAGGTGCTGGATAAAGCATAGTTTCCTCTCTAATTCATGGGGTGTTTCTGATTGTATAAATTAATAATGTCACGCGTAATGGAATGACTGACCGTCGCTTGTAGATTGGTATTATGTGGAAAAACCACTGCTACTGCAATCTTTGGATTGTTTGACGGTGCATAAGCCACCACATTGGTATTAATGGCTTGTTTGCCTCCATCGACTGTGGTTTCGGCCGTACCGGTCTTGGCACTAATAGAGACACTAGCACCTTGACCGACGGTTTTCCCTGTCGTCAACCCACTCGTACCATTGGCAACCTGGTAGAATCCTTGCTTGATCAAAGCCATGTCCTCAGCAGAGATATGGACCTGATTGAGCTCCTTGGTTTCGATCGCTTTTTTCAACTGACCAAGCCCCCCTTGATCATTATTGTCATAGATACCTTCGACGACATGAGGACTCACCCTCTTCCCATCATTTGCAACGGTTGCCGCATACTGGGCCAATTGCATCGGTGTATAGTTGTCAAACTGGCCAAAGGCATTGGTCAAATAATTACCGACTGTGTAGTCTTTTGGAATAAAACCAGTCGATTCATTGGGAAGGTCAATCCCCGTTGATGTTCCAAGACCATACTCTGCAAAAGTAGAGCGCAGTTTTTTCATGGCAGGTTCAACCTGATCCACTTGCAAGGTCATGTTTGGGGTGTAAGGTTGCCCCATCATCTTAAGGGCAATTTGGACCATATAGGTATTAGAAGAGTATTCCAATGCTTCCACCGCATTGATGGAACGACTACCGTATTGGGTAAACCAAGAATTGATAGGAGCTGATCCTGCAAAAACAATCGGCTGATCGGTCAGAACCTGATTCCCAGAAATGGCTCCATTTTCCCATCCAGAAGTCAAGGTCGCTCCTTTGACCACAGATCCTGGGACGAAGACGTTGGTGACTGTTCCCAACGCATCTGCTGATAGATCTTGACTACCAGCCTGGTGTTTAATCCCTACCATAGCAAGGACCTTCCCTGTATCGGGTTCCAGAGCTACGGCATAGACACCTTCGGAGTAGGTCGCATTTCCAGCTTGCAACTCTGCGCTAAAGGCGGAGCGAAGGATATCTTCCACTCCTTTTTGGAAATCTAAATCAATCGAGAGCTTGAGGTTTTCTCCTTTGGCCCCTTTTGAAACATCGACCACTTTCTCCATGTTGCCATTTTTATCTAGGAGAATTTCTTTTTCACTGCGTTTGCCTTGAAGGACGTTTTCGTATTCCTTTTCGAGATAAGACGTACCAACCCGGTCATTGAGAGCATAACCTTTTTTGACATAGTCCTCAACCTCTTCTGCTGGAAGCCCCGCCTGCTCGGTCGATACGTTTCCAATAATAGAAGCTAAAGGAGTGTCCAAAACCTTGCGGTCCCAGCTAGTCGTGATGGCAATTCCCGGAAGGTCCTGACTGTCCGCAGCGATGGTCGCAATCTGTTCAGCTCCTAGTACTTGCGTCGAAATAATCCCCGTCGCAAAATTCTCTACCGCATTCATCTGGCTATAGAGATAAATAATCTTTTTCTCATCATCTGTATAGCCGAGTTTTGAAGGGTCGATACTATCCACTGCCGCTTGATAAATCTTGGCTTCCGGCAGGCGGTTGCCATCGGTATCAAATTTCTTTTTCTCAGGTAGGTGTTCCACGACCTCTTGGTAGACCTTGGTATTGGCTAGATAGTAATCCACTTCTTGCCGTTCGGTCACTTGAGGATTTTCTACATCGACATACTGCAAGAGTTTTCCAGCTGTCTCTCGCATTTCTTGGGCCGTCATTTTACGATCCCGCGTAAAGGTCAAGACTTGTTTTCCCACATTTTCCACCAAGGGCTTACCAGAAGCATCATAGATTTGCCCTCGCACACTCCCTTGTTTGACCGTCTTTTTCGTAGCTTTTGCCAATTTATCCGTATAGTAGGCTTGGTGAGTGATCTGCATATAGCCAAGTCGGGCAATCAGCACCAAAAAAAGAAGGCAAATCAAACTAAACAGCAGGTAGAGTCTGCGTGTAATCGAATGATTCTCAAACTTCCGTATTTTCTTCTTCATGAAATTTTCTATCCTTCTTTTCTAATGAACACTTACCTTCCATTTTACTATTTTTCCCAGAGTATCTCAAGAAAAGGAAGAGGCCTTTCCTGGAATTTTATAAAGAAAAAAGATTGGACAGGCTCGTCCAATCTCTTCTTTTAATAGGTCACAACATTGATTTTTCCTTTGTCATACTCCGCAATGAAAATATCCAAAACATTATCATAGCCTTCTTTTTCCAATTCAGCCAACAACCACTCTTCACTTTTTCCAATTGTTTCCAAAATTTCAAGCTGAATCACTCCATCCGTAATAATCGGGTATTTAGGATTCTCATCCCCCGCACGGACAACGATCAATTGACCATTTTGTTCAATAACAGCGCGCTTCACATCTTTTAATTGAAAAATCCCTTGTCCACGTAGTTTCAAAGCAACATCTGAAGCAAAAAGTCCTTTGGAACGACACGCTTCCGGATCCAGTTTCCCATTTTTAATGATGACAGTTGGTTTTCCATCAATCAAGTGCTTCATAAAACGAACATTGGTATTGAGCCATTTTAAGAGCAAGATCAAAATAGTCCACATTAAGAGAATCACAATGTATTGAAGAATGGTAATGGAGCTATTGTAGATGACCCCACCAATAATGCCCCCAAGAACAAAGTTCTGTATCTGGTCTACTGCAGAATTTGGTGCTAAGTTTCCTTTCCCGGTCACATTGATGACAAATACCAAGGAAATCAAGCCCAAAGCTAATTTAATCAAGATGTTTAAAAAATTTACTATCATTTGTTCACCTCCACAAGTTCCACGTCTGTTTTATACAGATCCATCTTTTCTAATAGGTAGCTATCTGGGTCAGATCCTGCGATAGCTCGGTAATAAACCTCTCCAACCTTCAGGATCGCCCCATCTGTGGCTGCTGAAGTATTGACATAGACGTCTTCTTTTTTGACATCCAACTCCTTTGAGATGACCTCAATAAAATGCAGAGACCGTTGAAATTGGTCATTATTACTTTGGCTATTTTGGAAACTGCTGATGCCGATCAAGACCACTGCAACCAGAGTCAAAATCGAGATAATGGATAATTCACGGAATTTGCTATCTTGCTTATCCCGATAGGCTTTCACCGCAAAAAAACCAGTCAGTAGAATGAGCAAACCAGAGATCCCAATGGTCACTCAATTTTGCTGACTGATCTGACTCAATACATAATCATAAGAGTAAAATTTCATAATGAACTCCCTTTCTCCAAATGAATTCAAGCTATTATAATGTATTTCAGGAGAGAATTCAAGGCATTGTGATCAGAAAATTATTAAAATTTTGTTATAATAAAACTATCAATTATGTCAAGAAAAGGAAACACAATGAAACTCATTTCATGGAATATCGACTCGCTTAATGCTGCATTGACCAGCGATTCAGCACGTGCTAAACTCTCTCAAGAAGTCCTTCAAACCTTGGTCGCTGAGGATGCAGATATCATTGCCATTCAAGAAACCAAGTTATCCGCCAAAGGACCTACTAAAAAACACCTCGAAATTCTTGAGGAACTCTTTCCGCAATATGAAAACACCTGGCGTTCTTCTCAAGAGCCGGCTCGTAAAGGCTACGCTGGGACTATGTTCCTCTACAAAAAAGAGCTCTCCCCTATTGTGACTTTCCCAGAGATCGGTGCTCCTTCGACCATGGACTTGGAAGGCCGGATCATTACTCTGGAATTTGATGGCTTCTTTGTAACACAAGTCTATACTCCTAATGCCGGTGATGGCCTCAAACGCCTAGCAGAACGCCAAGTATGGGATGTCAAATATGCTGAATATTTGGCTGACTTAGACAAAGAAAAACCTGTCCTTGCTACTGGAGACTACAACGTGGCCCACAAGGAAATCGACCTTGCCAACCCTGCCAGCAACCGTCGTTCACCAGGTTTCACAGACGAAGAACGTGCAGGCTTTACCAACCTTTTAGCAGCAGGCTTTACAGATACCTTCCGCCACCTCCACGGAGATGTACCGGAGCGTTACACTTGGTGGGCACAACGCAGCAAGACTTCAAAAATCAACAATACAGGCTGGAGAATCGACTATTGGTTAACCTCAAACCGCATTGCAGATAAGGTTACTAAATCAGACATGATTGACTCAGGCGCACGCCAAGACCACACACCGATTGTCTTGGAAATTGAATTATAAGGATTTTCTTTATGAACTACAATGCAGTAATTCCCGAGTTTATGGTTTCGAATATAGAACAGTCCCGTTCCTTCTACTGTGATTTGCTCGGTTTCACCATCGAATACGAGCGCCCAGAAGAAAAATTTCTCTTCCTGTCTCTTGAAGATTGCCAGCTCATGCTAGAGGAGGGGACAGTTGAAGAATTAGCTGAACTAACCTACCCATTTGGCCAAGGAATTAACATCTCCTTTGGTATAGAGGATGTCCCTAGGCTCTATCAGAAATTGTTAGAAGCCAACTATCCTATTCATCGCCCATTAATTAAAAGAAAATTTCGTGTTGACGACCATTATATCTATCCTCATGAATTTGCAATTCTGGATCCAGATGGCTATTTTTTAAGATTTAGTGAATAAGAAAATAGATCACTAGAGTAGAAAAAGAAACAAAAAAAGAAAGAGACTAATCACATTGATTAGTCTCTTTTAGTTTTTTAAGGATTATTTCCCCGGAGTATTCGGATCTAGGCCCCAAGATTGCTCGAGAACAGGTCTTAAGGATTTAATCATATCTTCTGAACCTTGGATTATGATTGTGTATACTTTATCTCCTTTTTGGAATACCCATACGTATAAAGTACTCCCATCTTTAACTGTTACTTTTATTAAGAAAGCGTCCCCACCGGCAAATATAGCTTTTACACCTTCTATACTAGTTCGATTTTTGTGTTTTCCGAATGAGCTATATAAACGGTTCGCAAGTAACTCTGCGTCAAAGGTTTCGTTGGGGCCAAGTTTAACAGTATCTTTAGTGTTTGAATCCATTATTAACGCATTGTTTTTGTCTGGTGATAAATATTCGAGCGCTTTGCTACTTCGAGTAGTGCGTACGACCCAATCTTTAGGGATATTGATATAACCAAATTTTTCATTTCCGATACGTTGAGTATCTGCAAGGGATATTTCTTTTGCCCCAGAAGAAGACCCAGGAGTTGTTGTTTGAGTTGTTGTCGTTGGTGCATCCGTAGTTTCTTTAGTGACTTCAGTTGTTGGTGCTGCTGTAGTTTCGTTTGTTTTCTTTTCTCTATTTCCGCATGCTGCTAGTATAAATGCAGATAGGAGCGTCATAGAACCTAATAAGATTTTGTTTTTCACAATGCTTAACCTCCTTAAGTGGTTGACTTACAAATATTTTATCATTTTTTAGAGTTTATTTAAATAGGAAACGTTTTCGCTAAAAAGCATAGGGTACAACAAAAGAGAATTTCTTGTTGGCGACCATTATATCTATCCTCATGAATTTGCAGTTTTAGATCCAGATGGCTATTTTTTAAGATTTAGTGA
>NZ_KV812016.1:128940-148560 GCF_001813295.1 Streptococcus sp. HMSC072G04 | reverse complement strand
CCAGATGGCTATTTTTTAAGATTTAGTGAATAGAATGATGATCACCCGTCTATAGTTAAGAGGCTGGGCCAAAAGTCCTAGCCTCTTAACTGTTTTTGGATTGCCGAGCAAGATGCAGTGGTTGATCTATCTTTCATCTAAAAGAACGAGATGGACTAACATTCGATACCTAAAAAACCGGAACCCTCACATGAAGGTTCCGACTTTTTTTATCCTCATTGATGGAACAATGATTGATTTATTTTTTCTTTTCGATGTGATCTTTGAGATCTTCTTGAGCTTTTTTATTGGATTCTGCTTTTTTCTTCAACCATTCTTCTTTGGCCTTGTTAAAGTCTTTTGTTGTGACAACATCTTTGGACATTTCAAGGTATTTGTAGAAGGTTCCTGTTCCTTTTGTACCAACCCATGAAGCAGCACGGCTGTATGGTACGGTCCGTTGAAGCATTGGAGCACCACCATTTGAAACAGTTGGAAGCGTAATCGAGCTATCTGTCAACCATGCTTGCGCTGCTGCATATTTTTCATAGCGTTTAGCTTGATCCAACAATTCAGCATCGGCGTCTTTCAACATGTTAGCGTATTGATCCAAACCAACTGTTGCAATGGCTGGATTGTTTGAACCTGCATCAATACCAAGATAGTAGAAGACAGAACCATTTACTGGGCTGATACTTTCGAGGTAAGTCGATGGGTCTTGGTAGTCAGGAGCCCAACCACCGCCTGAGATATCGTAATCTCTCGCAGCAGCAGTATCGCTGAAGTAGGTGATATTTTGGAAATCATCATCCGAAACCTTTTGAAGGTCTACAACGACATTGTCTGCACCAAGCGCTGACTCTACAGATTGTTTGAAGGAGCTAGCTTGTTGGACCATGCTGTTGTCCACTTGGCTGACAATGTAGTCCAAATGAATTGGGAATTGAACGCCTTGTTTTTGCAATTCAGCTTTAGCTTTCGCAAATGAAGCCTTGGCTTTTTCTGGGCTGTAAAGGCTCGTTTGACCATCGGCCAGACTCACACCCTTCCATTGATCCCCATAGGTAACCAATTGTTTTTCAACGACCTTACCAAAATCTTCTCCATTGACTTGGACATAAGTTGGTGGTACCAAAGTGCTACGAAGGGTATTTTCAGCCGCATCAGATCCAGATACTTGTGCCGCATATGATTTGCGGTCAAAACCAAAGTTCACCGCTTGACGGAAGTCCTTGTTCAGGATTGCTTTCTTGGTAGAAGCTTTTTGTTCATCCGTTGTTTTGGCAGTATGGTCATACTTTTGACGGTCCAAGTTGAATCCAAGATAGTAGGATGTTCCCAATTGCAAACCGTAGACAATGTTGTCGCCAAAGTTTTTCTTGACACTCTTATACGTCGAGCTGTTTGGCATAACAGATGCAAAGGAATATTGACCTTTTTCAAAGTTCTTAATGATAGAATCTGGGTTTGATCCATCGTTAAAGGTCAATTTGACATTATCGATATGAACATTTTTCGCATCGTAATAGTCTTTGTTCTTGACCAATTCAATCTCAGATTTTGAAGTCAATGATTTCAAGTAGAATGGACCATTGTATAAGATGCTGCTAGGTTTCAACGAACCAAAATCTTTCCCTTGAGATTTCAAGAAATCCGCATTGACTGGGAAAAGAACACCTGAGGTTGTTTTTGAGTTCCAGAAGCTTTCTGGACGAACCAAAGTATATTGGATGGTGTGGTCGTCTAAGGCTTTGACTCCAACTGTGTTAAAGTCTTTGGTTTCCCCTTTTACGTAGGCATCCAAACCTTTGATCGAATTTTGAATCAAGAAGAGACCTTCTGATTTAGACTCAACCGCGTGTTTGATCCCTGTAACAAAGTCTTGAGCCGTTACAGCACCATATTCTTCTCCTTCACTCGTATACCATTTGGCATCCTTACGAAGTTTGTAAGTATAGGTTAATCCATCTTCAGAGACAGTCCAATCTTCTGCTAGACTTGGCACAAAGTTTCCGTATCGGTCGTTTTCAAGAAGACCATCTACAAGGTTACTTGTAACATCTGAAGTCGTTGTACGAGTTGCAGCGATGTAATCCAAGGTATTTGGATCTGCTGAATAGACGAATGAGTATGTTGCTTGATTGCTACTACCACCGCCACATGCTGCTAAAAGAAAGGCACCTGCAACAGAAACTCCTGCAAGAGCTAACAGTTTTTTTGCTTTCATCACTATCTCCTTATGTTAGATTTTCTACCATTATACACTATTTCTTAAAAAAAACCAAATTTATTTTAAAAAAGTTCGTTTTTTCTGAATGAATATAATAAGATATAAAGAAAAAGCATCTTGAAATCGATCTCAAAGAAGCCGGATAGGGGAGTCTAGGCACCTACCACCAGATCCAACAAAGATATCACCTTTCAATCCTTTTAATAAATATACGTTTCATTACAAAAAAGAACCTCTGCTCTTTCGAGCAGAGGAACTGATTCCTAATCAAAATGATAGAGTTGTGGGTACTGGTCACATTCAGGATTTTTGGGATGGCAGATGGCCCGTCCAAAATAAATCATGGCTTGATGGGCAGCTAGCCATTCGCTCTTTGGCAGAACATCCATGACCCGCTTTTCAACTTCCAATGGCGTCGCTGATTTCTTGACGATATCATGGTGCTTACAAATCCGCTCCACATGGGTATCGACAGCAAAAGCTGGAATACCAAAACCTACACTCATGACAACATTTGCTGTCTTGCGCCCTACTCCTGCTAGACTTTCTAACTCTTCACGAGTCTGAGGCACTTGCCCATCAAAGTTGTCTAGCAATTGTTGGGCACATTTTTTGAGAAATTTGGCCTTATTTCGATAGAGGCCTAATTTAGAAATATGCTTGGCAATATCAGCTTCACTGGCTGCTGCCATGGCTTGCGGGGTTGGAAAAGCCGCAAACAAACCTGGTGTCGCTTTGTTAACAGCCGCATCAGTCGTCTGAGCCGAGAGCATAACCGCTACTAACAATTCAAAATGATTACGAAAATCCAGACTTGGCTTGGCATCTGGAAAAAGGGCGATAATTTCTTCGATCACATGACGTGCCCGTTTCTTTGATAAAACCATATTCTCTCCTTTACATTACTAGTCTTTATTATAGCATGAAAGTTCCCTATTTCTGAAAGATTCGACTTCAAAAAAGGACTAGTCCTTAGACGAGTCCTTTTCAATTAGTCTATAAAATGAGTATGCTTGGTAATCCATTGTGTGACCTTGATATTTAACCAGAACACATAGATACCAAATGTAATGATGGTAAAGAACCACCATTTGATCCAATTTCCAAATAACTGCATAGCCGTGCCGTCAAAATACTGACGACGACCATCAATCACGGTATGCTTGACCTTCCAGTTATACATAATGCACACGCCCCAAGGAGCACAAATCCCAAATGTAAATACTGTAATGAAGGTTGCTAATAAAACATGGCCAATATATGAAAATAGGCCTCCATCAAAATACGATTCACGATACATGTTCAATTTCCCTATATTTTTTCTACACCAATCTCTTCAAGAAGGTAATCAGGGTTTGAGCAGAGCGTTCGCCAGCCTCTACGATAAATTCATCAAAAGAGATATTGGCTGCGTGATCTGCCGTATCACTCATAGCTCGAATGACCATGAAGGGACGTCCAGCTGCGTGAGCGGCTTGGGCAATGGCTGCCCCTTCCATCTCAACTGCCAATACTTCTGGGAAATGCTCCCGAATTGCTGCGACTTTTTCTTCACTCGCGATAAAGCTATCTCCTGTTGTAATCAAGCCCACATGTGTGGTTGCAGCTTCTTCTTCCAGAACTTTTTTCATTTCTGATACAAAATAGCGACTGGATTCAAAGTAAAGGGGTTGACCTGCCATTTGACCATACTTATAACCAAAGGCTGTCACATCCACATCATGGTAGGCCAATTTGTCTGCAAGGACAATATCTCCAACAGCCATCCCTGGGGCAACGGCACCTGCAGAGCCCGTATTGATAATGGCTTCCACCTTAAAATCATTGGCCAAGACTGCTACACTCATAGCAGACATGACTTTTCCGATACCACTTTCAACCAAAACGACCTCATGGCGACCAATTGATCCTGTATAGTAGACTTTTCCAAGACGCAGATGCTTTTCCCCATTTTCAAGGGCTTCAACCAGGATCTTTAATTCCTGGGGCATGGCTGCGATAATTCCAATTTTCATGTCGTTTCTCTCCTTGTGACGACCTTATAGACGCCAAATAGCAATAATCAAGGCAATGAGGAGCACAATGATCCAGAACAAAATCTTATTGAGTTTGGATTGGACCACACTTTGTTTGCGTTCTTCAATGCGACGACTCTTGGTCACTGTGGGCTCCACTTGGATCTGCACAGTATCCTGAGAATAGCTCTCCTGTGGACGCTCCATACGACTCTCTCTCATAGGACGTTCGTAGCCAAATCCTCTGTGGTCTGTCCGAATAATCTTCGTTTCTTCAGCATCGACCATATTAGGACCGGTGATGTCCTCACCTCGCCTTGCTCGTTCAATCATTTCATCGGTTAATAAAGGTTTTCCCATCGGATCCTCCTCTATTTATTGATTAAGTCCCAGTACTGAATCGCCATAATGGTCTTGGCATCACAGATTTCGCCAGCTTGGATCAAGTCTTTGGCTTCCTTCAAGGTTACTTCTAATAACTCTAAGGTCTCATCCGCATCTTGTGGACGTGGATTTTCCACCTTTTTCAAGTTGGTTGCACCATAAAGTTTGATTCGCTCATTACAAAATCCAATGGCAGAATAAAAATCATACAACAACTCTAGATCCGCTGTGTAGCCAATTTCTTCTTCCAATTCACGCAGAGCAGCCGCTTTAGGGTCTGCATTTTCTCCCTTTTCTAACTTCCCTGCTGGAATCTCCACCGAGGTCCTTTCAATCGCCTTGCGGTACTGCTTGACCAAGATCGTCTTTCCATCTTCTGTGATCGGCAAAACCGCTACTGCTCCGTTATGGAAGATTAAATCACGCTGCGCTTGGCCTTTTCCAGCGGGTAGTTCTACTTGATCAGTGACCACTTGGAAAATCGGTCCCTGATAAATCTCCTTGCGCTCAATGGTTTTTTCTTCAAATTGCATGAGAATCTCCTATTTATTTTTAGGATGGTGTGGCAAGCGAAGGGCATACTCTTCTTTATTCACTTGACGGCCACGACCAATCGCAATCGCATCAGCTGGTACATCCTTGGTAATGGTTGATCCAGCACCGACTAAGGAATTGTCGCCTAATTCAACTGGCGCAATAATCGTCGAATTGGAGCCGACAAAGACATTGTTTCCAATCGTCGTTTTAAACTTATGTTGGCCATCATAATTCACTGTGATGGTTCCTGCACCAAAGTTAACGTTGCTGCCGACTTGGCAGTTACCAATATAGGTCAAATGACCTGCTTTGGTATTTTCGCCAATAGACGAACCTTTGACTTCGACAAAGTTTCCAATATGGACATCTTTGGCGAGGCTAGAAGCTGGACGAATATGAGCGTATGGTCCTACTGTCACGCCATCAGCTACCGTGCTCTCTTCAATCATAGAGTTGGTAATAACAGCACCTGCACCAATTTCACTATCCACAATATAGGTTCCATTGGTTAAGACTGTTTCAGCACCAATCTTTGTGTGGCCTTTTAGGGTAACATTGGCTTCGATTTGCACTTCTGGTGCGATCTCAACATCGACATCGATATAGGCCGCATCTGGATTGACAAAGCTCACCCCATTGACCATGTGGGCTTGGTTAATGCGACGACGCATGATGCCTTCTGCTGTTGCAAGGGCCACGCGGTCGTTAACCCCGAGACTTTCATCAAAATCTTTGAGCGTATAGGCCCCAACTTTTTCACCAGCTTCACGGAAAATACCGATGACATCCGTGATATAGTATTCACCTTGGGCATTGTTTGTGTTGATATTTTTCAAAGCTTCAAAGAGGCGTGCATTGTCAAAGACATAAGTTCCTGTATTGATTTCTTTAATTTGTTTTTCAAAATCTGTCGCATCTTTTTGCTCGACGATTCGAAGCACTTCCGCATTGTCATTGCGGACAATCCGGCCATAACCAAATGGATTCGCTGCTTCTGCTGTCAAAATCGTTGCCACATTCTTGTGGTTGATATGGAAGTCGATCAAGTGTTTGAGGCTTTCACCCGTAATCAAAGGAGTATCTCCTGCAATGACGAGGGTGTGGCCTTCAAGACCTTCCAAAACTGGCTCTGCCATCATTACCGCATGACCAGTTCCTAACTGCTCCGTTTGCTTAACAAATTCTGTTTGTCCAGCTAATACTTGCTCCACCAATTCCGCCTTGTGGCCCACAACCGTTACAGTCTTTTCAGGTGAGATGGCTCCAACACTACGGAAAACATGCTCCAACATAGAGATCCCTGCAACCTTGTGAAGAACCTTGGGCAGATCTGATTTCATACGGGTACCTTTCCCCGCTGCTAAAATAATGGCATAATTTGGCATAACATTTCTCTTTTCTGTACAATATCGTACTTATTATACCATTTTTCACCCCTTTTGGAAAATAAGACCCAGATCAAAAAACTCTCCAAAAAGGAGAGTCAGACTAAGATCAAATCTTCGTTGAGACTTTTCTTAGGTGAGTACGGACATCAGCGAACTTCTACGAAGTTCCATGATTTAGTTTTGAACCTAAAGTTTCAAAACTCCCGAGCGCTTGAAACTCTAGGTTTCAAGCGCTTTTCTCACAGCGGAAAGTCTTAAAAAATCTTTTAATAGTTCTAAGAACTGGGCAGTATTTTTAGCTTGACACAATCACTAGGTATTGTTTGATAGAAAACAGTTATTCTCTTTTCTGATTTTCTAAATGGAGAGCGTGTTTTATAATGGATAAACCTTGCGAAATTCTTCTAAAACAACCTTGCTGTCAGGTGTAAACGTCAGACCTGCTTCTCCAAAGCAGTCTTTGAAAAAGTCTTCATGAACCTGACGCCAATAAGCCAGAGATTTGTCTCCTTCACCTTCCTTATAGGCATGATCGGCTGACACTTGATGAAAAGGCTGAACGGAAACCTTCGTGACTTCGACAATGCAGACAGCCTGATCTTGACTGTCTAAAATGACATCAAAGGTCCCTTCTTGTGGAAGGGGTTCGTCCTCTACTGCGTAGAGGTCATAAGCTGAGGCGGTTGCTGTTTTTTCGCCTTTAAAGACCAGTTCCGCTAAAAGGTCTGGGTCCACTCCAAAGGCCCAGGCATCTATCTCATCTCCAATAGAGGGATTGATTTGCTTGTAGGCATTCCACATTTCTTGAGGTGTCATAGGTTCTCCTTTTTTTCTTTTACCTTCCAATTTCTATAGCTTGTCAGTTCTAATTCTGGAAATCCTCCTAACTCTGCCTTCACCTTCAATACTAAAGGAGAAGCATTGTCGGCAGTAATGTCTTCCACATTCAACCAAACTACATTTGCTGAATCATTAGTCCCATCAAGAACCTCCTGAGGAAGGGATTGTTGAGAGCTCTCGAAATCGAGTACGATATCATAAAAGGCCATGATATGGTGTACGGCGAAGTCTTGCCCTTCTTCTTGAACCATCACATCGTAAATTCTAGGATTTGAATAACTGCTAAGAGAATATCCTGTCTCTTCCAGAACTTCTCTCTTGAGGGTTTCTGTCAGTCCCTCACCTGGTTCTTGACTACCACCAGGTAAATCAAAACGATGCTGATAAGGTCCTCTCGTTTTCTCAATGCAGAGCAGTTTCCCGTCTTGAAGACAGACTCCGTAGACACCAAAGTGTTTTTTGATTTCCATCAAATCCTCCTACTTTCATTCAAAGCTCAGTCGATAGTGAAACCAGTATAGCTATTCTTTTTGCAACACCATCTCTTATTGACCCTAATCATTTCTTCTCTATTGATTTAATACCTTTTCAATATCAATTTTAGTAATTTTTCTAGATACCAATAATCCTGCAAAAACTGAAGTGAGTATCCCTATTAATACCGGGAACAACAATCTGGTAAGTTCAATATCTAGTGGTAATCCACTCAAAAAGATGATCAAATAAGAAATAGCAATTCCTATCACCAATCCCGCGCTTGTACCTAGTACTCCCATCATGAAGCTTTCAAATAAATATATTCTTTTTATCTGTCGATCAGATGCACCGATGATTTTAAAAGTTGCGATCTGTTTATGATTCTCCTGAATGGTAATGGCAAGAATATTGATGATATTAATAATCGCTACAATAGAGATAAGAACTATGATTAAGAGGATAAAAAGGTCGATGTAGGAAAACCATCTGGATAGCATATTGATAACATCCTGTTGTGTTGCTACAACAACATCTAATCCTGTTCCTGATAAAGATTGTTTTAAATTTTCATTTTTTAAAACAGTCTTTTCTATCTTCTTTGCTACTTCATTTAAATCGGTTCCATTTTTCACAGTAGCATTCAGATAATAAAATTTATTTGATGAAACGCTACTACTTTTTACATTGATTGCCATCATTTGATTTATTTCTGTTGGCAAGGTAGAAAATAACTGCGCTTCTTGCTTGTCTATAATGCCAGAAATTACAAACTTTTCATAATGATTATCAATCTTAATAGTCACCGTATCTCCGACATTCATTGATGTAGCCTTGTGTACGGAATCTCCGATTAATATTTCATTGTCCTTCTCTGGAAATTTTCCTTCAGCAATTCTAATATTCAGGTTTTTTAAATACTTTTCTTCTAGACAATGGATAGTATTGGAAACCGATGTCTTACCATTTTGGAATTTGATATCATCCGTAAATAATAGTTTTATACCAGTAATATTTTTTACTTCATCTATTTTTTTAACTCGATCAATATCTTCATTAGAAAATAAAGGCAAAGCTTTATAATTCAGAGAATTTTCTTTATTACCAAAGGCAACAGTAACAACATTTTTATTTGCTACAGTCATTTCTTTAATCATTTTATTATAGAAAGAATTAGAAATGAGCATCACTAAAACAATTAGTAAAACAGAGATCGCTATTGACAGTCGAACTAATCTATATCTTCGTTTGTTAACTTCTAAATCTCTTTTAGCAATGAATAATATGGAATGATTCATTTTATCATCTCCTTACGTACTCAATTTTGCCATCAACAACTGTGCAAATAGACTGCATACTATTCGCCACCTTATCACTATGAGTTACTGTTATAATCGTGATACCTAACTCCTCATTGATCCGCTTCAACAATTCTATTATATTTTGTTCGTTAGCAGCGTCTAAATTACCAGTAGGTTCATCTGCTATCAATATTTCTGGATTATTAATAAGAGCTCTTGCCAAGGCAACTCTTTGTTTTTCACCTCCACTAATCTTATCAATACTCTTGCTTAACATTTCCTTTGAAAGACCTAAAGTGTTACAAATTTCGTTAATGTTATTCTCTCCATTTTCAAAAAAATATCTTGGAAGTAGAATATTCTCTTTCACCGTGAAACCTGAAATCAAATTAAAGTTTTGGAAGACACAGCCAATATTCCTACGCCTTACCTTACTCAAATTTTTCATATCTAAAATGGAACTACCACAGACTAAGATATCCCCCTCATTTAAACTGGTAATCCCTAATATTAATTTAACAAGAGTAGTTTTTCCTAATCCAGAACGGCCAACTATTGCAGTCGTGCTCCCTTTTTTAAATTCAAAATTACAATTTTTGAAAATATATCTGACATTCGATCCATCACTAAAACATTTAGTAACATTCACTAATTTAATCATGACTTCACCTTCATTCCACAATAACTTAGCAAATCAATTGTACTATTCGTTTCTTCTAAAACAATCTCTTAAGGTTTCAGGTAGAGCCCATTCAAAAAGTTCTTCTGAACTTACCCTCAGTTATCTTCATAATTGTTAATATCCCTGTCTTTTTTTGGTGAAAAAGGCTAGATCTGACCAATCATAAAGAAATCTGATTCATCCTGATCACTCTGGTAGGTTTAATTTCGTTCAGTAAGATCTTCTTTAGCATAGAGGTAAATACCTGTCTCACCACTGTCCTAACTTAATTGTTCACCTAGGTTTGATCCTCTTTCAGTAAGGAAAAAACAATTACATTTCTTAGCAAGATTTCAACTCTTGCTTTTTCATCCTCCTACTTCAAACTCCAACCACCATCAATCGTCAGGATTTGCCCTTGCATGGCAGATGCCTTCCCGCTTGACAAAAAGAGGCTGACTTCTGCTACTTCCTCTGGCTCAATCCAGCGCTTGATGGGCGTCTCACTGGCTACCCAGTCAGCTAATCCACCTGGTTCAAAATCTGCTGCGGTCATGCCTGTTTTGACAGCACCTGGAGCAACCCCAAAGACCTGAATTCCAGCTTCTGCATAATCCAGGGCCAACTGCTTGGTAAAGCCCGCTAGAGCATGCTTGGACGAGGTATAAGCGTGACCGCCTCCTCCTGCCAGGCTAGAAGCAATGGAGCACATATTGATGATGATACCTTTTTTATTCTCCAACATTTGAGTCAGATAATGCCGCGTCAGCTCCACCGGAGTCACATAGTTGATCTCAAAGATCTCTTGAATCTTCTGAGCGCTTTGCTCCAGAAGCGGCTTGTAATCATCCAAGACCCCAGCCGTATTACACAAGACCTCTACCTCGGGACACCATTCAAAAATCGGCGTCAAATCAAGAGTTAAGTCCCGTTGCAAGAAATGGAAATCACCAGGCAACTGGGGATCCGCTCCCTGGTCCACCCCATAGACCTGGTAGCCCTTTTCTAGAAAGAGTCGAGCTTGAGCCAAACCAATCCCGGAACTTACGCCTGTAATCAAGACCCTTTTAGTCATGGACTTCCACCCAATCTGTCGCTAAGACATCACAAGGGGTTGGACTCCACATAGAAAAGCCTTCCCCTTCACCAGACACGTTAATGAGGAAATAAGGTGTCACTTCCAGAGCCACCCCATTTTGCTCAATGGTATCAAAAAGTTGGACGTAGTTTTCTGCTCCACCCCAACCAGTTCGTACATATTTTTTCTTAGCTTTTAAGCCTGGTAAAATCTCTTCAAATGTCATGTTTTTCTCCTTTGTTATCTATTTAACTTTCTCCCTTCATTATACCAAAAAAAGAGCTTTCTCTATGTAAAAAGCCAGAGTTCTACTACTCTAGCTTTCATCTTTTATTGATTTTCTTCTGAATGGCGATACCCATAACCGAAATAAATTCCGACCCCGATCAAGAGAGCAACTCCGAAGGCCAGCCAGGTCGATAGGGAATACTGGGTCATAAAGGACAGACAGACCACAATCGACAGGATTGGCAAGACTGGAACCAAGGGTGTTTTAAATTCACCAGGTCCAGGAGCCCCGTGTTCCTTGCGCAATTTCAAGAGGGCAAAGGCCAACATAACCAGGTAAGCCAAGGTACAGATATTTAAAAAGGAAGCGATACTTGTAAGTGGAAAGACTCCACCAGCAATGGCAGCCATCGATCCAGCTACTAGTGTTGCATTTTTTGGAATTCTGGTTTTTGGATCGAGCTGTTTCATAGCTTTTGGCAAGAGCCCATCCCGCGCCAAACTGTAAATCATCCGTGAGAGGGCAAAGGTCATGGAAATGCAGACGGTAATTAGGGTCAAAATAGCGACTAACGATACATAATTTCCAGCCCAGCCAGCTCCGACCTGACGGAGGGCAAAGGCAACCGCGTCTTCTACATTTAAGTTCTTAAAAGGAACCATACCGGTCAAAACCAGGGTGACCAAGATATAAAGAACGGTTGTGATCAAAAGACTGAGGACAATGCTGCGAGGGACGTTCTTTTGTGGTTCCTTGATTTCGTCGACCGCCATTGAAATGGACTCAAAACCAAGAAAGGCAAAGAACATGAGCGAAGCACCAGCCATAATCCCTGTCTGACCACCATAGATTTCGCCAAATCCATACGGAGCAAAGTTTGCCCAGTTGCTAGGATTTAGGTGAAAAATCCCCACAAGGATAAATAAGGCAAGGGCGGAGAACTTGAGTAAGACTAGCAAGGAATTAAAGCGTAAAACCGCTTTAGCATTCATAAGGACTAAGGCTGTGACGAGGACCATGACCAAAATAGGCAAGAGATCCATATAAGTTCCCTTAGCTGGATCAAAAGTCCCGTTTAAAGCCGTCGGCAGGCTCCAGCCAAGATTGGCCAACAAGCCCTTGAAATAAGCAGCCCAACCTGAAGCCACCCCTGATACGGCTGTCATAAATTCCATCACGGTCAACCAACCGGCAATCCAGGCTGGAAACTCTCCAAAGATGGCATAGAGGTAACTATAGGCCCCACCAGTTGAAGGGATGCGAGATGCAAATTCAGCAAAGAAAAGGGCAGATAAGCCAACGCAAAAAGCCGCAATCACAATCGAAATGATCAAGGCTGGACCAGCTAAATTCGCGGCTGCAGTCCCTGTAATCGTGAAGATCCCTGTCCCCACCATGGCACCAATTCCTAAAATAATCAAATCCCATAAACGTAAATGGCGATTTAGACCGGGGTGTACTTGCCCAAGTCCCTTTTTTCGAAATAGATTCATGTATATTCTCCCATCTAATGAGTTTATTCTATCATACTTGGACAAGAAAGAGAGTGGGACAGAAATCGGTAATTCGTTAGAATTCGATTTCGTCGTCTCACCTCCGCACAGTTGAGTAGGGCATCTTTGGAACTTGAAAAGCGAACAACTACTTAGGAAACTTGCTTAGCAAGTCCTATCTACCACCTCAAAGCAGTGCTTTGACCACTCAACCACTGCGTCTTGCTCGACAATCCAAAAACAATTGAGAGGCTAGGACCTTTGTCCCAGCCCCCCTTTTCTTTCTATTTATCACTTTCCGTCCTATTTTTTTTCAAAGCACGAATCGTAAACCAATAATAAATAACTAGCCCAAAGACGATGATCACTGTGGGCAGAAGAACTGTCATACCAAGATTCTGAACTCCTTTTGCCAAGGTCCAGCGATGTAAGAATCCAACCACTAAAAAGGCGACGATAGGAAAGATGAAAGCTCGTCCAAACTCTTCTTTCCATTGCCAAAGAATGAGAGCTCCGCTAGCCCCTGTCATGAGAAGAGTATCCCAAGGACTAGGGACTACAAACCAAGCAAAAGCAGGCAAGAAACGGACTCCCACTATTTCACCGACAAAATAGAATCCTAGAACTAGAATAAATGCTACATAAATTACTTTTTTCGCTTTTTCTTCCGCAAAAATGTGGCGACGAAGGAGATAGAAGATCATCCCAACAGCTAGGAGTCCCAAAATGATGTCTGTCAAATAGACTAGAGGCTTGAGCACAAGGACCGCTTGCGAAGCAAAATCACTTAAGAGGCGATAAAAAATCACAATACCTGAAAAGATAGCCCCATATTTTAGAACAGACCGCGTCGATTCTTTGGGCATATTTTCGATGATTTGGTCTGCCATTCCCTTTGGATCAAGGCCAAAATAATCCTTTGCCGTCAATCCATCACCTCCTGCTTGCGAAAAATCTACCGCTAAATTATAGACCTGCTCTCTTAAGGCTTTCTCCTCATATAAGAAACCTGCAAGATTGAAATAATCC
Organism: Streptococcus sp. HMSC072G04; assembly: GCF_001813295.1. Classification (GTDB taxonomy): domain Bacteria; phylum Bacillota; class Bacilli; order Lactobacillales; family Streptococcaceae; genus Streptococcus. The sequence goes on along the minus strand of NZ_KV812016.1, from coordinate 134,922 downwards.
CAGAGATCTTGGAAATAGGCTTGGTCCTCTTGGCTAAAGGTTTGCATCAAGGTCTGCGTTTCTTCAAAATACATTGCTGATTTCATGCTTCTTCCTTCTTTCTTTGGAGACAAAATACAACAAGGGTCAGGACTAGTCCCATGAGAGGAAGTAGCCAGCCTATCAAATGAGCAGTTTCCTGGTTCACAAGACGAATCCAGCATCCAGTAACTAAGAAAGTCAGCCCCATGACTAGTAGACTCGACATCAAACGCTCCCTGCTTCTAAAAGCCATTACTGCAAACCCAAGTAGGACTAGGACAGCAAGAGCAATCGCCCAACCATCTGATAAGAAGAGACTCCCAATGTGGCCAAAATAGATCGAAAATAGTCGTACAATGTTCAGAAATACCATCAGGCTGATCCCACTGATAAAAATAGCCCACGACCACTTCATTTCTCCATAGCTCTGTTTGGACCAAAGCCACGTGATGAACTGGCTGAACACCAAGAAATTGAGGAGAATGACAACATAGGTCAAAGGTTCGATTTTCAGTGGTGTCATCCAGGTAAAATCCATTAAATAACGCATGCCAACCAAGATCCCTCCAAGTAGGAAGACGAGTCCCACATAAGACCCTAAAGAGCGTTTAGGCAAGTCTGAAAGAACTTGATCCACCATCGCCCGTGGATCCTTTCCAAAATAATCCACCGCCCGTATGCCTTCTTTTTCAGCAACTTTCAGGTCGCAAACCATATTGTAGAGTTGTTCACCGAGCGCTTCATCATCATAAAAATAGGACTTAGCCCCAATATAGGCCACCATTTTTTTCACATAGGCTTGATCCTCTTTGTCTAGATGAATCAATTCATCTGACATTTTTTCTGTATAACTTTCTACCATTCTTCTCCCTCCTTCTTGATACGTTCTACTTTTGTGACCAGCTCCTGCCATTGGTCCCAAAATTCCTCTAAGCGCTCTCTTCCAGCATCACTGAGTGAAAAATACTTGCGATCGGGACCATCTGGAGACGGCCTCATTTCCCCATGAATAATTCCTTGTTTTTCTAACTTTTGAAGCAGGGGATAAATGGTCCCAGCGACAATCTTATCAAATCCCATCTCTTTGAGACTTTGGATCAATTCATAGCCATAGATAGCCTTTTTGGAAATAATCTCAAGCACACAGCCCTCCAAGACTCCCTTTAGTAATTGGGACTCTTTCATCCTTCTCACCTCTTTCTTCACATTTTTTACTAGTTTGTTTTACATACTAGTCTTTTCACTATCAGTATACTCTTTCTTGACTAGTATGTAAAGCATAATAGTAATTTTTTTTTAAAAATTTTTATTCCTTAAAAATCCCTTAAAATCAAGGGTTTTACTGTACACGGGTGTGTAAATATACAAAAAAAGTTCAAAAAACACTTTATTTTGTAGATTGATTGGAGTATAATAATTAAAATTATTCAAAAGGAGACACGAATATGAAAAAATCGAAGCTTGCTCTTTTAGCAGGTGTCGCCGCGGCTTCAACGCTTTTCCTTGCTGCATGTGGCTCATCTTCTAATGCATCAAAAGGGACAACCTACAACTACGTGTATAGTTCTGACCCTGATACCTTGAACTATTTGACTTCAAACCGTGCAACTACAAGCGACATTACTACCAACTTGGTCGATGGTTTGTTTGAAAACGACCAATACGGTAACCTAGTGCCTGCTCTTGCTGAAGACTGGTCTGTTTCAAAAGACGGTCTGACTTATACTTACAAGCTTCGAAAAGATGCGAAGTGGTATGATTCAGAAGGAAATGAATACGCTGACGTCACTGCAAAAGATTTCGTGACATCTCTAAAATACGTAGCAGATAAAAAATCAGATGCTCTTTACTTGGTTCAAAACTCAGTCAAAGGCTTGGATGACTATGTAAACGGGAAAACCAAAGACTTCTCAACCGTTGGGGTAAAAGCTGTTGATGATCACACTCTTCAATACACTTTGAACCAACCAGAATCTTTCTGGAATTCTAAATTAACGACTGCTACTATGATGCCAGTTAATGCAAAATTCTTGGAATCAGCTGGGAAAGACTTTGGTAGCGTGAAACCAAATGGTATCCTCTACAATGGTCCATACATTTTGAAATCATTCACTTCAAAATCACAAATCGAATTGGATAAAAACCCTGATTACTACGACAAGAAAAATGTTCACATCGATACGGTTAAATTGACTTACTTCGATGGATCAGACCAAGACTATCTTGCTCGTAACTTCTCAGACGGTAACTTAACTTCTGCTCGTCTCTTCCCAACAAGCTCAACTTACAGCACAATTCAGAAGAAATTCAAGGATAACATCGTTTATTCTCAACAAGATTCTACTGTCTACTACGCTTACTTCAACGTCAACCGTCAAAACTACGGTCATACGAAGAAGACTTCTGACGAACAAAAGAACAGCACCAAGACAGCTCTTCAAAACAAAAACTTCCGTCAAGCCTTGAACTTCGCTTTGGATAGAACTTCATACAGTGCACAAGCTAATGGTAAAGAGGGAGCATCAAGAACTCTTCGTACACTTCTAGTTCCACCTACATTTGTGCAAGCCAACGGAAAAGACTTCGGTACGCTCGTTGAAGAAAAACTTGCCGCAACAGGAGATGAGTGGAAAGGTGTGAGCTTTGCTGATGCTCAAGACAGCTTGCATAATGCGGACAAAGCCAAAGCAGAACTTGCAAAAGCTAAATCTGAATTGCAATCACAAGGTGTTCAATTCCCAATCCATATCGACTATGTTGTAGACCAATCTTCTAGCACTCTTGTCCAACAAGCAGACTCTATGAAGAGCTCTATTGAAACAGCTCTTGGTAAAGACAATGTCGTGATCGATGTTCAAAAATTGTCTACAGATGATGCAGACAACGCGACTTACTTCGCCCAATCACCAGATCAAAAAGACTTTGACATGGATATCACTGGTTGGGGACCTGACTTCCAAGACCCATCTACTTACTTGAATATCTTGAACCCAACAGATGGTTCAACCTTGACTGGTATGGGACTTGATCCTAAGAAAGACCAAGCGCTCATCGAAAAAGTTGGTTTGAACCAATACAAAGAATTGTTGGATGCTGCTAATGCTGAAAAATTGAATACCAATGCACGTTATGAAAAATACGCTGCTGCTCAAGCATGGTTAACAGAAAATGCAATTGTTCTTCCAATCTACTCTAAGGGTGGAGTTCCATCTATCACGAAGGTAACACCATTCTCAGGCGCTCGTTCTTCAATCGGTATCAAGGGAGATTCAAACTTCTATAAATACCAAAAACTTCAAGATAAGACAGTCACAACTGCTGACTACGAAAAAGCTTATAAGAATTGGTTGAAAGAAAAAGAAGAATCAAACAAAAAAGCGCAAGAAGAACTTGCAAAACATGTGAAGTAATCGTGATAGAAAACACCGAGGATATAATCCTCGGTGTTTTTGGTTAAGGATAAAACTATCTTTGAAACTTTCCTTAGGTGAGTACGGACGTTAGCGAACTTCTCCGAAGTTCCATAACTTAGTTTTGAACCTAAAGTTTCAAAACTCCCGAATGCTAGAAATACTTTATTTCTAGCACTTTTCTCACGGCGGAAAGTTTCAGTATTTGTTTAAATAAGCTTTAAAACATACATTATTATAATTCTTTCCGCAACACTTAGCTTGTTCTATGTAAAAAACAGTTTGTCTACTTATCGGCTTTTTCATTTCCCAATCTTATATAGACTCGAACGCTATCTCACGACAATCTTTCGATAACTTCTAGAAGTCAGAAGAAAGACGAGAATATAGGAGATGAAAAAGACAGCGCAGATAGACAGAGTCGTTTGAAGGACCAAGCCCGCATTGGTTGCTCCTAAGATAGCAACGATCTTTGCGATCATCTTGTAGGCTACTCCTAGGTAGAGGAAGGAGAAGAATAAAGGAAGGAAAAAGACAGTGAGAATTTGTTTGCGAATGGTGGTGGACGTTTGTTTTTGGTCCAATCCTACTTGTTGCAAGATCACAAAATTTTCCCGGTCCTCATAGCCCTCTGAAATCTGTTTGTAGTAAATGACGAGTACTGTAGCTAATAGAAAGATCACCGATAGGAAAATCCCAATAAAGAGGAGAGTTCCTGCTGTTTCACGCCAATCTTTCTCTATACTGTATCGATCAAATCCACCAAAATAAGTCGCACCATATTGACTGATTTTGTCTGTCGAATACAGCTCTTTGATCAAGCCAGAAATAAAATCTTGGTTATCTTTATTTTTAGCACTAATAGAGAATTCCAAATTTTTATCAACTTTTAGTCCAAGTTGGTTCAAGTCAGGGAGGACCAGGTACAAGCCCATTTGGTGTTGAAACAGGTCGGATTGAGGGAGTTTCCCTTGGATAAAATTGGAGCCCAATTTTTGTTTAATCGTGAAGGTCTTCCCATTGATTTCTAATTGTGCGTCTAATTTTCCAGGATATTGATACCCATAGGCTAGGATTTCATTTTCCCCAAGCTCAACTTTTTGACCGGTCAGTTGCTCATAAGTCGCTTGATCAAAAAAGTAGACTGTTCCTTCTGTCTTCAACTCCTGACCAGTTGATGGAGTGGACTGGTCATTCACCTCTAAGATCCTTCCATCAATCTTTCGAATTTCAGCTGACCAGTATGTTGTCTGTGCCACCTGATAATCTGACAGATGTGTCGCGTCAGCTGTTTTCTTAATTTGAGCTTGAACATCCTCGATAACCGGTTCTGTCTCAGCATCTGAAGGCATATGCCCCACACTAATCATGTAATCCGAAGGGTAAACAGTATCTAGGTAATTCTGCCCTCCAATAAAGATATTGAGCGACCCGGTTAAGGTGACCAAGACCATGGTGGATAGAATACTAATCGTCGCAAGGCCCGCTGCATTTTTTCGCATCCGAGCTATTAAGTTGGAGACAGATATAAAATTCTCTGGCTTGTAATAATAGGATTTCCGACCTTTGAGAAATCTTAAGAAGGTAATCGAGCCTGCGTTGAATAAGAGATAAGTCGCCAGAATGACCAAAATGACAGCAATAAAGAATCCTTGGACAGCCGCCACCGGACGCTCAACGGTTAGCGCCATATAAAAAGCAATTCCTAAGAGCCCTAGACCTAAAAGAGTTTGGATCAGCAAGAAGCGTCCCTTCTTCTCTCCTGCCTTTTTCTGTTGCATCAGGTGAAGAGAACTGTAGCGCAAGAGACGGAAAGAATTTAACAAAAGAATAAGACCAAAAGCTAAGGCTAACCCAAGTAAAGTATTAAGAACAGCCTCTATCTGGAAGGTTGATTGAATGACGACTGGTAAACCCATACATTTTAGAAGCAAGGCGAAAATCAAGCGATCAAACAAGAGCCCCAAGCCCAGTCCTACTCCAACTGTGAGAATATAGAAGATAAGCAATTCCCATAAGGTCATGACGAGAAGGTGCTTCTTCTCCATCCCCAAAACACTATACAAGCCCAGTTCTTTGGAACGATTTTTCATGACATAGCCATTGGCATAAGCCACTAAAATGATGACGACCAGCTGGACGATGAAACAACCAAAACCAAGAACAGTTCTCGCCGCTCCCCCTCCGTAAGAATCCTCTAAATGAGGGGTCAATGACAAGGCGATAAAACTATAAAGGATCATGGTCGTTAAAATAACAGCCAAGGCAAAGGGATAATAGAGTTTGCGATTTTGTTTGAGGTTGGAAAGTGCTAATTTACTTGTTAATTTAAACATCACTATCCTCCTTTCCCGCCATGACAGTCAGGGTATCCGAGATTTCTTGGAACATCTGACGCTCCGTTTTTTCTCCCCGGAAGATCTGGTTGTAAAGGATCCCGTCCTTGATAAAGAGCACGCGCTTGGCACGCGATGCCGCTGCGGTTGAGTGAGTCACCATGAGAATGGTTTGGCCCATGCTATTGATATCTTCAAAGACATCTAGTAACGCA
>NZ_KV812016.1:118128-128840 GCF_001813295.1 Streptococcus sp. HMSC072G04 | reverse complement strand
GACTTGGAATCCAGCGCCCCTGTTGGCTCATCGGCCAGGAGGATTTCAGGGGAGGTGATGATGGCCCGTGCTACGGCTACCCGTTGCTTTTGTCCACCAGAGATTTCGTAAGGGTATTTTTCTAAGAGCTGGTGAATGCCCAACTCCCGACTGACGCTCTCCACCTTGCTCATCATTTCCTTGACTGGTCTGCGAGAAAGGACTAGAGGCAAGAGGATATTGTCCTTGACAGACAAGGTATCAAGCAGATTGAAGTCTTGAAAGACAAAGCCTAGTTTTTCCCGGCGGAAGCTCGATGCGTCCTTGTTTTTGATGGTTGAGGTATCGGTGCCATTGAGGTAGACCCGTCCTTCGGTCGGCTGGTCCAGCATGGCCAGGATATTGAGGAGGGTCGATTTCCCAGATCCTGATTCCCCCATGATGGCCACGTATTCACCCTTTTCAACAGTGAAGTGAATATCTTTTAGAGCTTCGACCTGCGTTCCTTGGAAGCGGGTTTTGTAGATTTTTTTGATATGTTGAACGTCTAGTAGGATCATGGTCCGTTCCTTTCTAGCTTGATAAAAGCTTCAGTCTATTTTTACAAATCTATTGTACTAAAACTGAAAGGCTTTCACCATAACATAACCTTACATTTTCCCCTTTATTTCTTACATTTTTGTAAGAAAGCAAAAAGAGAGCAGAGGATCATCTGCTCTCCATTCCATTTAGGACATCTAAACACTATTTTTCGACCATACCGCTATTAATGAAAAGCTCTTTAGCTTTAGAATAGCTGATTGTATTGTCAGCTTCAAGGTTCAGACTAGGGATTATTTCTTTTAATTTTTTAATATCTACTTTGGTGTAATCAATTGTATTGGTGATATAGAAGATACCGTCTTTGTATTCTGATGTCAGTTCAAATCCATGTCCCATCAGATCTTTAAATTTTTCTTGGTTCCTAGCAACAGCTTCTTTCATTGATTGAAGAGGGTTATCACCAGCTACTTTTGAGACATCGTAATCATCAACTTTTTCTTGTACTAACAAGGTATCTCCCTTGTAATACAAGGTGATAGTTGACTTGCCTGCTTCATCACTTGTTTCGAGAACGGTTTTTTGAGCACCTGCTATAGAGTCCTCTTTTTTACTATCATCTTTTTTTGAATCTTTTGTCTTATCATTAGCAGATGATTTTGATGAATTGCTTGATTTGCTTTCTGAACTAGATGACTTTTCTACCTTACTTGAAGAAGACTTTGCATCTTTGCTTGATGATTCTGAAGCAGTTTTGCCAGAACATGCTACTAATGTTGCGACTGATAAGAGAGCCACGCCTGCTGTGAGAAGTTTTTTCATAATTTTTCTCCTATAGATATTGATTGATTATATTTTAAGATGAAATCTTTTTATTGTCAAATATTTTATGTACTTGATCCTTCTTATACCAGTTTTTATCACTAACTCTTAACATGTTTCGCCATCCAATTCACAAAACCCAGAAAATAAATTTTTATTCATTCCGCATATAAAATAAAAGATTAGACAAAACGTCCAATCTTTGATGAATGATTGAAAGAACTGAATAAGCCCGTATTTCTTTTTTTCATTGATGAAGTAATTGATTGAACTCTTCTTGAAGTTCCTTGTTGTCCGTTGGTTTTAGATACATCTTTCCTCCATTGGTCGTTGGAGAATGAAAGACAATACCTTCTCCTGTATCTGTAATGGCAAAGAAATAACTATGCACATCTGGATACTTGTCCCAATTGCTATAGCGTTCCACGATGCGGTATTTTGCATTTCCTTGACCGGTATCTGTATAAATGGCATCCATCTTACTATTTTCCCCTAGAGTGTAGAGGTTGTCTGGTCCTACATCACCGCCAGCGATGCCTTTTTGATAGTTGGGTTGGCCCATCTTTTCGCCCCAGTTCTTCATAAATTCTGCTAATTTTGCTGATTTTTCAGCATTCCAAGGCGTTTTTTCCTGGCTTTGGCTATTTCCCGCTGATGGTGTGCTGTCAAAAGTTTGCCAATCGAAACTCTTGAGATCCAATTTATCCTCATCCGATTTTCCAAAGAGGCTATTCAGATCTGAACCAGGTACTTGGACTTCTTCTTCCTGGACTTTGGTCGCAGCTTGAGGCGCCTTTTCTATCCGTGAGAGCACAGCTACCCCACGGCCAGTTCCTGACATCCAGCTGACTTCTAAGACTTCTCCTCCCTTATAGAGGGTCGTCGCATTGCGCGCTCCACCGTGTCCAGCGACGAAACCTTCAGCTAGTAGAGTCGGTTTTTGGTTCTTGAGGTAGTAGACTCCCGTCACAAAGTAGCCTCCATCGGTCTGCTGATTGGCGATGATCATCTCATCTACCCCATCGTTATTTAAGTCCTTAAAGGCATAGCGAACGGCTTCTGGCTGATTGATCACGGTCTCGATCACCCAACTATTGATCATCCGATCTTCTTTGGCTAATGCATCATTCAATTTGGAAATGGCATCTAAATCTTTTGAAGTGGCAAAAATCTTTTGGTAGTCAGAAAAAACAGACTGGTATAATTGTTTGTTATCTGCTTTTTTCGCTTGTTTTTTTGCTGAAGTCTGGCTTGTTGCAGCCTCTTTTTTGGGACTGGACTGGCGTTGGTATCTCTGGTAACATCCTGTTAACAAGAGCGTACTTGAAGCCACTAAGCCCAATTGCACCCATTGTTTTCTTTTCATCTGATCTCCTATAGTCTCCCTTATTTTCATACTAAACTTTATTATACTAAAAAAAAGGTGAGGAAGGAATCCCTTCGTCACACTTAGTTTATTTTATTCGGTTTGGCTCGACGATCCGTTTGACTTTCAATATGCTCTTTCACCAAGGCAACCACCTCATCATTGGTTGGAAGGTCCGAGTGCTGGGCATCTTCCCCCGTCACCGTAATCTCCGTATAGCTAGCTGCTTGGTTTTGGTAGATATATTTCCCAGCAGAAACACTAGCATCCGGAACCAACTCATCTGAGTCATAGGTGATGGTCCCTGCTACTGAATACATATGAAGGGTTGTCGGGATGGCTTCATTTCCCTTGATAAAATCGGCCAACATCTCAGATTTATTATTGATATTAGTCTCCGTGAAATTGTAGGGAGTTCCGATGGTCATGAGGGTCTTGAGATCTATATCGTAATCCCCCAGATAATTTTCAATAAAGGCTGTATAAATCAAGCCACCGTTGGAATGACCCAAGCCCTTAAAATTATTAAAATTGTATTTTTCTTGAAGGGCTTCGAAGGCCTGATTAAATAGTTTGGCTTGCTTTTTAATGTTGCTGTAGCCATCTTTGTTGTTTTCAAAACCAACCACAATTACCGGCTCATTGTCCTTGGCATCAATACTTCCACTATAGGTGATATGCCCATCATTCCAAACTTTGACCTTGAGCAGGCTGTGTTTGGTTCCTTGGCGGTCTTGGTTGAGCTTGGTCACCAAGCCATCAAAGCGGTTCTCTGTCGCAGAGCTTCCCGGGATCATGATGATGGGAGACAATTTTGAATTATAAAATTTCTCGATTTTTGAAACATTGGTTCGAGTCCAGCTATAAGAAGGAATGGCTAAAGCGATCAAGAAAAGACTGACCAAAGTAAGGACGATGGCTGTTTTTTTAGATGGTTTCATCGCTTTCTCCTTTCACTTTTAAATCTTTTCGGATACGATTTCCCATACGAACAAATGGTAGATAAAGGAGCACATCGACGGCAAAACAAAGGATACTGACAGCTAAAGCCCTCAAACTTCCTCCGGTTCCAATAAAAGCATAAAGAAGGCTAGGAGTCCCATCTGGCACCGGATAGACGGCTGCTGGCATCAGCTTGAAGCACAAAGCTAGAGCTGCTATCGCCATATTCACCAAAGGGATCAATAAAAAGGGAATCACATATAGGAGATTGAGAAGGACCGGTATCCCTACCATGAAAGAAGCCCCATTGTTAAAGAGACTTGGAAACAGACTGAGAAGGCTGACTTTCTTGTCCTTTTGACTTCGCGAAACCAGCAGGATCGCTACCAATAAGGCTAGAACTGCACCAATTCCACCTACCAGACCAAAACTGCGGTACAAATTGGTCAAGGTATAGAGATGAGGAATGCCTGTCGTTGTATGATGCGTCACAGCGTAGGTGAGATTTTCCAAAGCAAAGTTATCATCCGCAATTGAGTTCAAGGCAAAGGATTGACTATTACCAAACCAAGCAGATAGCCCACTAAATAATCCCATGACAAAGGTGGACAGGAGATGATGACTGCTTACCGTTAGAGAAGCCAAGAACTGTCGGATAGTCTGAAAAATATTAAATTGATTTCCAAGAACCAAAAGAAGATTGAGGATAACCCCTAGAACTAAGGACAAGAAAATGGGACGCACAGTCTTGGGTTGATAGATGAAGTCTTTGTCCACAATCTGATCGTCACTGGCTTTAGATAGCCGAAAGATCTGTCCGATAAGATAGCCTAAAACAATGGCTAAGAGGATATTGGTCGTCGCAGGTAAGTTAATGCGTGTCAGTTGCCCATCATGGAGTGGTCCCACCAACAATTCCTGAGACCCTACAATCAAGCTGACCAAAAGAGCAGTCACGCCGGCTGTCCCCGTACTTCGACCGTAATGCCCAGCTGTGTATTTTCCAGCGAAGTAGGTCGCTAAAGGCCCAGCTAGACCTCCTAGAAAGTTGGAAATATTACCGAGGACCTGGCTGATGGCCTGATCCCATGGCAACCAGCTGTCCATCGAAAAGAGCTGATGGATATAGCCTCGATCGGAGAAGACCGATAGAGCGATCACCCGAATGATTCCTGAAAATAGAAAAAAAGGAAATAAGGAAACAAGGGTTTTCTGGGAAATTTGAATCAAACTTTTTTCTCGTAACCAGAAAAACTTCTGGACTAAATACTTGGTCATGGGGCCTCCTGTTCGAGTTGATTGACTTATTCACGTTTACTGCTTTCTTCTTATTATATCATACTGGCGAGCCTTTCCTTTCGTTTGTAGAGACGTCATCATTTGAGAATGCTATTATTTTCAAAACTTTTCAAAAACTCTTTGACAGTGGTCTTCATTTCCTCTATACTATTTGTTAGCTAATAAAACGATGGATCAGGTTAACATCAGTCCTGTTACGCTCACTGCGATTGGATCTGGCGGAAAATCAGATCGTTACCATGATTTTTATACCATAGTCCATATCTTTAGGAAGATTTAGGAGGAATCAGACACCGATGTCACAAGAAAAAATTTCAGCCAAGGTCCTATACGCTATTTTTGCAACAGGGATCCTTTCCTTTTGCGGAGTGGCTGGAGAAACTGCCATGAATATCACCTTCCCAATATTGATGAAGGAATTTGAAATCAATACCGCAACCGTCCAGTGGGTCACCACCATCTATCTTCTAGTGGTTGCCTGTGTAGTCCCCTTATCTGCCTACCTCAAGCGCTCTTTTAAAATGAAGTCCATCTTTTTAGTTGGAAATCTCCTATCTATTTTAGGTGTTCTCATTGACTTCCTAGCTCCAAGTTTTGGCTTTGTGGTTCTGGGTCGATTGGTCCAAGGAATGGGGGTTGGTTTTGCCCTTCCTCTGATGTTTAATATCATTTTAGAGCAGGTCCCAAAACGCAAGATCGGTCTCATGATGGGAGTGGGGACCCTGATTACAGCTATCGCTCCCGCCATTGGGCCTACTGTCGGTGGTCTCTTGACGGCCAACTTCGGTTGGCGGTCCATCTTTTTGGTTCAATTCCCGATCCTTCTAGCTTCGTTAGTTGCAGGACTTCGCTCCATTGAACAAATCAGTACAGTCAAGCGAGAAACGCTTGATATCATGAGCCTTCTCGCCATTATTGCTTCATTTTTAGGCTTGATTTTAGGGATTCACGGTCTTTCTGATCATGCTTTCTTTAGTTTTTCTGTCCTTGGTTGGCTGGTGATTGGGTTTTTGGGACTGGTTCTCTTAGTCTGGCGGTCCAATCAGTTGGAGACTCCCATTATCAACCTTGCCATCTTAAAGAACCATCTCCTCACTGGCCATGTTCTTGCCTTTTTCACTTTCCAATTAGGCTCTCTGGCCATGAGTTTCCTCTTGCCCAACTATGTCCAATTGGTCAACCATTCGAGCACCACGCTTGCAGCATTAATGCTACTTCCAGGAGCCATCATTGGAGCAGGTTTTGCTCCTTTCTCTGGTCTCATTCTAGATAAGTTGGGCGCCCGTAAACCGATTCTCCTTGGAGCTGCTTTAATCCTTCTAGCCCATTTCCACTTCACCCTCTTTGGCCTGAAGCTGACAAATGGCTTGATTCTTATCTTTTACATGATCTTCATGACCGGTATGGGACTGGCCTTTGGCAATATCATGACCAACGGACAAAAACAACTCTCTCTGGAAGAGCAACCCGATGCGAACGCGATCTTTAACACCCTGCAACAATTTGCAGGCGCTGTCGGAACAACCCTGGCTTCGCTGATCGTTGCCATGAGCCAAGCCAATCAAAAGATGGACTTCACCCAAGCCACTGCTAAAGGAAGCCGCAACGGTTTTATGGTCCTATTTGCCTTGGGTATTTTCCAACTCCTTCTCTTATTTTGGGTTGTGGGAAAAGAAAATGAAATGAACTAATTTATCTCATCAAAAAGGAGCTGGGAATAAACTGTCCAGCCTTCGATATTTGATAGAAAAAACTGTATGACGCAGTGGTTGATTGCTCAAAGCACTTCTTTGAGGTGGTAGATAGGACTTGCGAAGCAAGTTTCCTAAGTAGTTGTTCGCTTGATTAAGCTCCAAAGAAGACCTAATGAGGGAAACAAAGTTTCCTTTATCCACAACCTTCAACAGTCTCCCAGACTGTTGAAGCTATGCGGGGGTGGGAAAACGAACTCTTCTAAATTAGTTGGAGTTCTTTCCCACTCCCTTTTTATTATCCTTTTCTAACACGTGTGACAATGCCATCAGGATCTTGAAAGGTAAAGTCATTAGAGCTCAACCATTTGACAGGAGCTCCATGGGCTTTTGCCTTCTCTGCAATGGCCGCCAAGTCTTCCTTCTTTTCGACTTCAACAACGTAATAGGCAAGTCCAGGAAATTCTGCTTCTCTCTTGTCCAAGTTTTTTCCACCCCACTCATTGACGGCTAAATGATGATGGTAGTCTCCTGAAGCGATCCAGCTGGCAGATGGAATGGTGAACTTATCAGATAGATCTAAAACGGATTGGTAGAAAGCAGTTGCTAAGTGGCTATCCTTGACCGATAAGTGGATATGCCCCATGCGGGTATCTGGCGCAATGACGAAAGGCTCTACCTTGTGGCCCATGTCATAGATTTCTTGTGCTGAAAGTTCCTCTGTCACCCCAATGATGCGGCCATCTTCCCGAATATCCCAGTCGGCAACAGGCTTGTCTCTATAGAGTTCAATGCCATTTCCTTCTGGATCTTCCAGATAAAGAGCTTCACTATAGCCATGATCTGCAGCACCGGCAAAGGGATAATTCAACTCCGCAATGTGTTTAAACACATCTGCTAGATCCTCACGAGTCGGCAACAAAATGGCCATGTGGTAAAGGCCATAACTGGTTTGAACCGCCTCCTCACCCTTGGTCTTCTTCAAATGTACCACGGCTTTTCCCTCTGTTCCTAAAAGAACTTCCTGATCTGATTGCGACAGGATCTCCAATCCAATGATTTGTGTATAAAAAGCTATTTGACGATCCAAGTCTTTCACATGTAAGGCTACTTCTGCTAAATAAATCTTGCTACGGTAGGCGTATACCATATTCTATCTCCTTTTTGTTGTAATTGTATTTGTTACAATATACCTCTTTAAATTGTAATGTCAAATATTACAACTTAAACTTCATTAAATTGTCGAACTTTTATCATTTGAGTTAAAATCCTTGCTTTCTTTTTGTATTTTATTTATAATCATTCTAAATAAGATGAAGGAGATATTGTATGACTGAAATGAAACATGGAGTAGATGAATCATTTAACGACCGCTTGAATATCTTGAGAGCCGCTGTTCTCGGGGCCAATGATGGGATTATTTCTATAGCTGGGGTGGTGATCGGGGTAGCCAGTGCCACCTCAAACATCTGGATCATTTTTCTTTCTGGCTTATCAGCGATTCTGGCAGGTGCCTTTTCGATGGCGGGCGGTGAGTATGTCTCTGTTTCCACACAAAAAGATACGGAAGAAGCCGCTGTGAACCGCGAACAAGCCTTGTTGGATCGCGATCCAAAGTTAGCTAGAGAATCTCTCTACCACGCTTATCTTCAAAATGGAGAATGCGAAACTTCCGCAAAGATTTTAACAGAGCGAGCCTTTCTGAAACATCCTCTCAAAGCCCTGGTCGAAGAGAAATATGGTATCGAATACGAGGAGTTTACCAATCCTTGGCATGCTGCTGCATCTAGCTTCCTTGCTTTTTCGGTTGGTTCCCTTCCTCCAATGCTCTCTATCATTCTCTTTCCAACTGCCTATCGCATTCCGGTGACGGTCTTCGTTGTTGGACTATCCTTGATCTTCACTGGCTATACCAGTGCAAAACTGGGAAAAGCACCAACCAAGCAAGCCATGCTTCGCAACCTCATCATTGGCCTTCTCACCATGGGTGTGACTTACTTCTTCGGACAACTCTTTAGTATCTAAAAAGCTGAGACTTCTGTCTCAGCTTTTCTTATGCTTCTAATAATGCTTGTGCTTGTTTTTCCAGTCCTGCGACCGCTTCATCTGTCAAGACTAATTCACCTGTTCCCCAAGCTTCTGGGTTAACGGTTGTTCCAGTGAACTCTCCAACTACTTGAGTTCGAACGAATGGCAAAAGCGCTTGGTATGCCGCAAACATTGGTTCGTGTCCGGCATTGGCTACTGAAGAAACCGTTACGATCTTATCTTGAAGGGCAGATGGACCACGAGTTTCTGACAGGTCAAGGGCACGGCTAAGCCAGTCGATCAGGTTTTTCACTACACCTGGAATAGCAAAGTTATAGACTGGCGAGAAGATCCAGATGGCATCCGCAGCAAGAACCGCATCACGCGCTGCCTGCACAGCAGGCAGGGTTGGTGCTTCCAAATCTTGGTTCATCATTGGAATGTCCTTGTAGTCCAAGTAAGTCACCGTTGCTTTTCCTTCCAGAAGGCTTTCTGCTTTCTTAGCCATTTGGTGGTTAAAAGATCCTTGACGAAGAGATCCGACGATAAATAAAATGTTTTTCATAGTTGTTTCCTCTTTCTGTTGTAAGATTATTTA
Source organism: Streptococcus sp. HMSC072G04 (assembly GCF_001813295.1). GTDB lineage: Bacteria > Bacillota > Bacilli > Lactobacillales > Streptococcaceae > Streptococcus. The sequence continues at coordinate 119,575 of NZ_KV812016.1, read as the reverse complement.
TTACAATAGCTATTATACAGGATCACAATGTAATGTCAAGGATTACAACTCGTATTTTTAAACTTCTATTCCAGTTCACTAGGTGAGGGGCAAGAGGAGTGAGAAAAAAAGGTTGGATAAAAGTTTCCAACCTTCAATAAATCATAACCGTATAAATCTGTAGAGGATCAAGATCCAAAAATAACGAACTCCTGACGATCTTTACAATCCATTTTAGAACTACTTTTTTCTCAGCAAGGTAATTCTCGAAGTTTCATTGTTCCCAAAATTCTGTTCACGCTACTACTCCTCGTCAGACGAATCCGTAGCCAACATTTTTTTGATGGATTCGCTGGATAAATCCGTCATTTCAGCAATCATCTCGATACTCATCCCCTTCAAAGCCAGTTTCTGAATCAGAGACTGCTGACCAGCTTGAACTCCCAACTCCATGCCTTCTTGTCTGCCTTGTTCCAATCCCTGTTCGAGACCACGCTCAAGACCTTGTTCTAAACCTTGTTCGAGCCCCTGTTCGAGACCTTGTTCAAGACCTTGTTTCAACCCTTTCTGAAAACCGGCTTCCAGTTGTTCTTTCCGAAAGGTATCCATGCTCATCTCCCAATTTTCTCTGATACGAATCCGTTCATCAATCATTTCTTTTTCCTCCCTTGTCCAATTTGATGGGATCAGGAGTGATTCTGCCTGCTCGATCACTTGATCTGGTTGATGACTGAATGGGCGATTGCCAAAAAATTCAAGCCATTGTCTCCAGTGAGCATTCAACTCCGTATCTCTACTTTCATTATACTTATCCAACTCTAAAAAGGCAACCTTTAACATATTATGAGCTACTCCATCCTTTCGAGAGCTATAAAGAGGTGTCCCGTCTACCGTATGGCGCATTTCATAGACATTGACAGGTGAATCTAAATGAGGAAAAATACTTCGCTCCAAGATAGCGATCCCATAGACCGGCTCCAGCTCCTGGTACATAGAATGGGTCGCTCCTTTCTTTCGCTTGCGTTGGACATTTTCTACCAGTTGATTGGCTAAATAATAGTGGAAACGATTCAAGAAATACTCTTGCTTCAAAACTTGAATCTCAATGATGACTTCAAGCCCACTATCTAGCCTTGCTCTCACATCAACAGATGTTTCAAAAGGAAGATCTCCTAAAAACCCCTGCTCATGGATCTGGTCTCCTTCTAAAATCTCAACGGACTCTACTGGCAGATCCAATACTTCGCGGATAAATTTGGCTGTCACATCCGGCAGACTAAAAATCTTTTTTGCCATTAAATCCAAGGTGGGCGATACATACTCGTGTCGTTTCTTCATAGCAACCTCCAATGATTTCGTGTAGGGAATCCCCTCACTTATACCATTCGAAAAAATTGCAGAAAAAAGGGAGTGAGAAAGAACTCTGACTAGTTAAAAAGAGTTCGTTTTCCCACCCCCGCATAGCTTC
>NZ_KV812016.1:103357-118028 GCF_001813295.1 Streptococcus sp. HMSC072G04 | reverse complement strand
TTATCTTTGGAGCTTAAAAAGCGAACAAAGATACCAATCAACCACTGAGTCATACTTTTATGCCTATTATACATCGAAGGGTGAACAGATTTTGCCCACCCCCTCACTTTTATGCGTGCTCCAATCCTTTTCGTGTATTTTCTTTGATAGTTTCGGCTGAATGGAGTAATTTTTCTTTTTCTTCTTCTGTCAAATGCAAATCCAATCGTTCAAGAATTCCTTTTCGACCCACGATCGCTGGGTAGCCAAGATAGGTTCCATATTCTGGACGATAGTTAGACACTGGCATTTCCTCGTGGCTATCATTGATCACAGCTTCTGCCAGGCGTTGGGCTGCTGCTGCAATCCCAAAATTGGTATAGAATTTGCCAAAGAAGACCGTGTGGCCACCGCGCAAGGACTCGTAGTTGATGGCGTCAAGCTCTTCTTGAGAGAAGAGATCGGTAATGGCGTGTCCTTTGACACGGACTTGACTCCAAGCGACAAATTGAGAATTTCCGTGCTCACCGAGGTTGTAACCTGATACACTAGCAGGAGAAACCTGCAAACGATCAGCGACTGCACGCTTCATCCGAGCTGTATCCAGTAAAGTCCCGGTCCCAATCACCTGTTCTTTTGGAAGGCCGGTATATTGTTGATAGAGTTGAGTGACGGCATCGACCGGATTGGTCACTACCAATAAGACCCCGCTAAAGCCAGAAGCCTTCAAATCACGCGCTACTTGCACTACTTGCTTGCTGGTAAAAGGAAGCTCCGCAAAACGGTCATCTGTGTTATTAGCCTGCAACTCGATATTTCCAAGAGTCGACACTACGACATCCGCATCTTTTAAAGCCGCGTAGTCATTGACCGTGATATGAACCGGATACCCGGTATTGGCAACTGTATCACAGAAATCCAAGGCATCTGCCTTGACCTTTTTCTCATTGGTATCAATCAAGACCAAGTGATCACAGGTGTGTTTCAAAATCATGCTGTGGGCCAAGGTCGCACCCACATGCCCCAAACCAATAATACCAATTTTTCTTGTCATCAGAATCCTCTTTTCTAGTATCGATCACACTGTTGGTGAGGATAGCTCTTTGTTGACTCTATTCTACCACAATTCTAGAAAGGCGGATTGAAAAAATGGGAAAATTTTCAATTTTTTTCAAAAAGAAAAGAGGCACTGCCTCTTTTAACGACTCAAGAAAGAAGAGTCTCAATCTCCTCCAGCGACAAACCCGTCATCTCCGATATCAGATCAGGCGTCATTCCTCGTGAGATCATTTCGCATACCAACTGTTTACGACCTTGTTCCAGACCTTCTTCGCGTGCTTCGTCTATAGCCGTCTCCAGGGTCATATCATAATTTTCTTGAATACGAATACGCTCGTCTATCATGGTCTTCTCCTCCTTGGTCCAGCTAGATCTTAAACTATCATAGATTTGATCTCCTCCAGCGATAAACCCGTCATCTCCGATATAAGATCAGGCGTCATTCCTCGTGAGATCATCTCGCATACCAACTGTTTACGACCTTGTTCCAGACCTTCTTCGCGTGCTTCGTCTATAGCCGTCTCCAGGGTCATATCATAATTTTCTTGAATACGAATACGCTCGTCTATCATGGTCTTCTCCTCCTTGGTCCAGCTAGATGAATCCAGTAATGAATCTGCGTGGGCAACGGCCTGACTGGGAGCTTTTGTAAAGGGAAGATTCCCAAAAAATTCCAGCCACTGTCTGCCTGCATCTGTCAGGTTCTCATCTTTATTATACTTGTCTAGCTCTAAAAAGGCAACCTGCAGAAGATTTTGGTGCTTACCATTTTTATAATAGGCCTTAAGTTGCTTGCCAGACCGGCTATTGGTCAGCCAGTACTTGTTGATGGCGGCCTCTTCGTCTAGTAAGAGCGACTTCTCCAAAATCGCAATCCCATAGACGGGCTCCATCTGCTCGTACATCCTATGTGTCTGTCCTTGCTGGCGCAGTTTTTGCACATTCTCCACCAGCTGATTGGCCAAATAGTAATGGAACCGATTCAAGAAATACTGCTGCTTGCGAATCTGGATCTCGATGATCACCTCGGTTCCATCATGGAGCTTGGCTCTCACATCCACCGCAGTGGAGAACAAGTCATCCTCCTCATAGGCCATGCTGTGGGGCTGGCTTCCCTCCACAATCTGAGCGTCCGCCACATCCAGCTCTAAAATATCTCGAATAAATGCTGCCGTCACCTCTGGTAAACTAAAAATCTTCTTGGCCATGATGTCCAAGGTCGGCGATACATGCGCGTGTCTCTTTTGCATCCCTGCTCCTTTTCGATAAAAAATGAGGCTGGGACAAAAGTCCTAGCCTCTCAATTATTTTTGGATTGTCGAGCAAGACGCAGTGGTTGAGTGGGCTCTACTACGCTGATTTCATCAGCCTTTACAGCCCTACTCAACTGTGCGGAGGTGGGACGACGAAATCGAATTCTAACGAATTACCGATTTCTGTCCCACTCTCACTTCTATTATTCGAAAAAAATTTGGGAAATAGCGAAAAGAATATCCTTTACCTACTACCATCTCCTCACACCCTAACCCTTAAACTCTTGGACGAATTTCTTGAGTTCAGCATCAGCTTCTGGTGTTGTTCCATGAAGCTGGCTGAGCATGTCTAGAAGAGAAGCTGTCTGGGTCTCAATGGTGGCGTTGGTCTGATTGATCTTGGCCACGATCTCTGTCAGTGGCTCCACTTCTTCTTCCTCAAAGGTATCCACATAGCGTGGGATATTGAGATTGTAGTCATTCTCGACGATCTCCTCAAAGCTAGCCAGATGAGCAAACTTATCCATATCCTCTCTGCTCTTATAGGCCTTGAGGATCTTCTCGATATGAGCATCCGTCATGATATTCTGGTTCTTGCCCTTGTCAAATTCCTTAGAGGCATCGATAAAGTAGACGTCCCGATTGGTCCGGTTCTTCTTGAGAATGATGACCGTCGTTGGAATACTGGTATTGAAGAAGATATTGGCAGGAAGACCGATCACCGTATCAATGGCGCCTTCTTCCAGCAAGGCCTTGCGAATGGTTCCTTCAGCATTGCCACGGAAAAGGACTCCGTGAGGAAGGACGATAGCCATGACACCCTTGTCCTGCTTGAGGTGGTAATAACCATGCAAGAGAAAGGCGAAGTCAGCCTTGGATTGAGGGGCGAGCTTGCCAAATGGGGAGAAGCGAGGATCTTGGAGGAAGCCGGAGCTTGCAGACCACTTAGCTGAGTATGGTGGGTTCATAAGGACCCCATCAAAGTTGGTCGGCTCTTGTGTCGGCCAGTCTTCGTCCAGCGTATCGGCATTGTGCAAGAACTGGTTTTCCACCGGAACCCCGTGTAGGATCATGTTCATTCGAGCCAGGTTATAGGTAGAGGTATTGAGCTCCTGACCAAAGTACTGGACGGTTTGAGGCTGGTGGGAATACTTCTTAGCATTGAGCAAGAGGGAGCCTGATCCCATGGTGGCATCGTAGATGGTAAAGCCCTGCACGTCTTCACGCCCTAAAAAGGCAATCTGGGTCATGAGCTTGGCTACAGGCTGGGGCGTATAGAACTCTCCAGCTTTCTTACCCGAGTCAGTCGCAAACTGACCAATCAAGTACTCGTAAGCATCCCCAAGCATATCACCCGCATGACCTGCCACATCCAGCACTGCCAGCTCTTTCATAACAGCAGCCACTAGCTGGTTTTGCTTTTGAGGAGTGGCCCCTAGCTTCTTGGAATAGAGATCAATATCCTCAAAGAGGTTTTCATAGAGGTCATCACTTTGCTCAATGTCTCTGAAACCCTGAGCCAGATCTTCCAGCTGGAAGGTCCCTTCATTGACTCGGTCTACCAAGGCCGTAAAGGTCAAGTCAGGCTTAATGACATAGTTGAGCTCATCGGTGATGACGGAGATCAAGTCCTCTTGAGAGTCTGGATCCTCATAGTAGGATCGGTAAAGCACCAAGGCTTCATCCAGACTTTCTGTCTCCTCCTCCATAGTCTCCGCTACAAAGAAGAGCAACTTATCTGAGAGGTACTTGTAAAAGATCATCCCCAAAAGGTAAGACTTATAGTCATTGGCATCCATCTTAGAGCGGAGCACATCCGCTGAGTTCCACAGGGCTTGGTAGAGCGACTGGGAGGTTTGTGTTGTTTCCATAGTAATTCTTTCTGATTTCTTTTAGACCTTTTCTTGCTCCAGTGGGACGACGGCGAGGGTCTTGCCCAGACTGGCTAAGACTTTCAAGACCGTGTCCAATTGAGGACTGGTCTTTCCTGTCTCCATCCGAGCGATGACCGGTTGACTGACCCCACTGAGTTCTTCTAGTTTCTTTTGGCTAATTCCCTTTTCATGCCGAGCCTCGATCAGCTCTGTCATAATCGCGACCCGCAGATCACTTTCCAGGATTTCTTCCTTGGTGAAGAGCTCTGCTCTCACATCTTTCCAATTGCTGCCGATGGCACTATTCTTCATCTCTTAGCCCTCTTTCCTTCAAATCTTGCAACTCCCGCTTGGCTTTCTCGATCTCTCGTCTAGGTGTCTTTTGCGTCTTTTTGACAAAATGATGCAGTAAGACAAAGCTCCCATCCAGCCAAGCCACGAATAAAATCCTATCCCGCAAGGGTCTCAACTCCCAGATCTCCGCATCCAGATGCTTGATGTAGGGTTGGCCAGCACGTGTTCCATGCTGGCTCAAAAGCTCGATATAGTCATTAAGCTTGTTGAGCTTGATCCGGCTGTCCTTATTATCGCGACGAGCTAGCTCCCTCATGTAGTCCAGAACAGGTTGATTCCCCTGTTTGTCCTTATAAAAATAAATAGCGTGCACAAAGCAACCTCTTTTCGAATTTATTATAACTCAAAAGTTATTAAAAGTAAATACTTTTAAGTTATTAAATACTAAGGAGCACCCTTTGAACGAATCAAAGGGACTCACTTATACTATTCGAAAAATGAAGGGCTTATGGTTGCTGATAAGGGGAATTTTTGAAGGTTAGATAAACATATCTTGTAAGAGTTTCTTTTTCAGTGTTTCTAGCTGCGAAATCTTTTCTTGGTGAGTAGCGATGAGGTTATCAAGGTTGGAGAAATAGGCGCCGATAGCTTGTTGCTCAGGAAGAGATGGCACAGATATTGAAATATTCTCTAAATATGTGTAGTAAAGGTTTGCCACACTACCTCCTTCCACTCGTTTTGCAAATTCCTTTTTCATTTTAGCATTGAAATAATTTGCTATAAATAAAGGATTATTAGGTGTATTATACACTGAAATCATTTCACCGATAGCAACATCTTTTAATGATAACCAACTACAATTTGCAAAATCTAATGGATTTTCACCAACCCGAGGTACTAGTACCTCATTACCAGAACTCAATTTCAAATTTTCTTTAGGAATTGATGTATACGAGTATATTTTATCTATTTTTGTGGAGAATTTTGTATACAACTCGCCATAACGTACACACGGTGTTGTTGCATCATCAGTCACCGACCATTTCGGTGCACTTTTTCCATAATAGAAAGAGCCAAACTCTCCAATTGTTCCTTTTTCCCACTCACCTTCAAATCCATCCAAACGAATCTCAGGAACGGTCTGGCCAGTTTTGGGAAACATCTTGGAAAGCATGGTCACCTTGAGAGATTGGTAGTTGGCAAGATTGTCCTTGTAGCTAGCCAGAAGGTCGTAGAGGGTGCGGAAGAGAGAACCAATGGCGGATTGTTCTTCTTGGCTAGGTAAATGTAATTCAATACTTTTAACTATTGCCGCAGAAAGATTCCCTTGCCCACCTTGTAGATATTTTTCCAAAATATTATCTTTCTCTTTCTTAAGATAATTCATAATAAACTCAGAAGAATATCCTAAATTTGGTTTAATAGCAAGTATAGCCTGATTAATAGCACCATTTATCTGGCTTATTGCGACCTCTCCACTTGTTGCACCATACAGTGCATATAGAATATCACCTTTTTCTACCATTTTTGCTGAAGAGTCTTTCAAAGCGTCTTCACTTATAAATAAGTCTGTTTGATTTGATCTAATTTCTCCAGAACGGATAAAAGGAATGTTTCCTTCATAATAAGTCTTATTACTTGATTTTGGAGTCCCTCCTGAAAAACTAGTCGTTATATCACCTATTGTTTTTCTTTCAAGAGAATTATCATATCCCTTAAATCTAATTTTTTGATTATTATGTTGATTCATTTAAAATCTCCACTAAAATACATCTAACAAAACCATGGCATAAAATGAGGAATAACCCCGTTCTTATATAGAGTAACCTTTTCTTTACAATAATTGTAAAGTTTTTGGTTTCTATTATCTTTTAAATAGGATAATAATGATCCTAAATCGACAAAATTTTCCTCTTCAAAAAAGAACATCGGCGGTAATAAAGCATCTTCTCTCTTACCACATGCAAACATTTCCAATGCTAAAAAACCATCAGAATACCCTCGATCATAATAAGCTCGTAAATATTCATTTTCATTAATCCTTTGGTTATATAAAAGTAAATAGCTACGAACAACTTTATGAATATATTGCGGCATTAACATTCTTCCTGACTTTTTATCGGCATGACACCTCTGAAAAGCATGAATTAGGCCATCTTGATAAGCAATACTTAATAAAAGTTCGGGATATTCTTGTAAAATTTTATGAAATTTTGTATCATCCATCCACTTAACATGCTCATTTACCAAAGTGTCATTTGCATATTCAGTAAATTGGTATAACTCGCTATCAAAAATTATTTTTCTTTTAATAAGTTCTTTTTTCAAAGATTTAACAAAAAATGTTCCATCAGTAATAATAGGAATTATATTTTTAGAATCCTTCTCCATCCACTCTTCATCAATTGTAACTAAATAAAATTGATTGGCAAACTGTCCCAAATCATCTGAAAGAATCTCAATGATTTTATTCAAATCTTCATCACCAAAAGAAAAACCTACAAAAACTACTGTTTTTGTTGATAAAATAGATTTTAGCCTATCCCCAATAGGTTTTGCTGACAATTTTTGATAACAATTTTCATAGTCCTCCTCAGTAGCAATAATTGAACCTACATTTTTAATAGAACCATGAATTTTAAAAACCCTTTTCTCAAATGTATCCCACAAAGCAACATCTTCATTATAAATAATTGGAAACATGTCACAATTATCCTCAAAAAGACAATCCCAATTAGTCGTTATCACTGTTTCAATTTGAGGAATTTGTGAAACTTCAGTATGGAACTCAGATGCTATTCTGTACAATTCAGGAAAATTCTCAATCATCTGAAATCTCTTATTTATTTTTTGAAATAATTTTTTCCGACCATTATAAACATTACTACAGTATAGGCTCATAAGTGATGAAAAAGATAAATCATCTCTCACATTAACCTTATTATTTTTTTTTAATTCTTCAAACACATCTGTATAAAAAGTGTAAGGCATGACTTTTTTAGATTCTGTGCTAATACCTGCCCCACAAAATAGCACCAAATTTTTATTAATAACAGCTTGAATAATATCTTCAGGTAAAATAAAATCTTTATTATTCAAACATTGAAAGCAACCTTCTATATTTTCTCCACTAACATGTGCCATAATTATAATCCACTCTCAATCAACTTAATTTTTTATATATAATCCATCGTAATTAATTATCTTGTAAATAATAGAATTAATTCTATCAATTTCATCATCCACTATTTTCATTAAATTCTTAAAATTCATTTTAGTTTCATACTCAACCATATCTATAAAGTAACTACTAGAATTTAAAAAAACTTGTTCGGGAAATGCTTGAATCTTGTAATGAAATATATTATTTCTTAAGCTACAATTATTTGAAAAAAACTTGTTTTTAACTGTAAAAATTTGCTTGAAATCATCCTCATATTCTTTTTTTAGATATTCACTATATTTATTATGTACTTTTATCAGATAATTAACACTTACAAGATAAGTTTGAATTTTTGATCTATAGAATAGAATACCTTTAGAATTAAATACTTCTGATAATACACTAGTTATAAAATTATTCTGACATAATACATTGAAAAGCTGTAATTGAACCTCCATAGGAAGATTTCCTTGCAAAATATTTCTACGTTTCTCATCAATAAGAAAATAATCTTTATGGCTCATGTTATTACTGTCTATTTTAATTTTAGAACCTTTAGAAATAGAATTTGATTTATTAAACAGTTTTATTATATATTCAACAATAAATCCAATATGTTTAGAATACTCAAAAATAACCTGTTCTATTTCTAATAACCATGTTTTAAAAGATACATTTTCCTCAAACTTTATAAAATCTTCAAAATAAAGAAACTGTTGACTGGTATTTCCAAAAGGAATATTATTTATACTAAAAACTCCAAAGTCGCATTGCCCAAACATATAAACAAAAAGTTTTTGTAAAGCATTATAATCTGTTTGAAGTATGGCTTTAAATTCTCGCGAATTTTTTTTAAGTAGTTTACCAGCCTTTGATAATTTTTTATCAGAGTATAATTTTAATCCAATTCTTGAACTTTTTAGTAATTCCTCAAAATTATAATCCCCTATTTTAAAGACATCCATTTTTACATCTTCTTCTTTAAATATTTCAAGCCATCCTAAACAAACAGATGAGATAATTGGAATTAAAGCAATATATATTTCATTATTGCTAACTTCATCTTTGGAATTATAAATCAATTCTAAAATTTGTCTTAATTCTATAGTTTCCTCTAGCAAAATTGATTTGGATACTTCATGTAGACATTTTTGTTTCATTATTTAGCCATTCTAACACTATTTTATCTTACATATTGTCATTTTATATATTTACAAAGTATAAATAACAAAATTAGAAATCATCTTCAATATTTTTGTATTATATTTTTAGTACTTTTTTGCGATAAACGTCAAAATTATCATTTATAATTTTACCTAAATCATTTATTAAATTAATTGATCGATTTTTAATATCAGATTTCTCAAAATTATCTGTTCTAAAAACTTCGTTAATGTAAAACTTTGACTCAACTTTATCAAGTAATACTTTCTTTTTTTCTACAAAAGTTTCATTTGAGATTTTTACATTTGTATCCCTGTGCAATAAAGTTAAATTCCCTAATTTATTCTTGTAACAATCCCCATTTTCAAAATTACTTTGGGGCATAATATGTTCCAACTGCCAAATCAATTTACCTTTATGATCTAATTCTGTAAAGTCTATTGATCTCCCATTACTTTTAAATTTCTCAATACTAATAAGCAAAAAACGAGTAAAATGAACATGCTTCCCTCTATAATAATTAACTCGATCTCTCTGTTCATCCTCAACAAATTTCTGAATTATTTTTTTATAGTCATTCAATTTAAAGTAATGGTGCTTCTTTTCCTGTTCCTTAAAATATTTTAGAAATCCATTACCAAAAACTGTTTCAAAACTATCTAATAATTTATCCACGTTCTCTCCCTACCTCCCCACTGTCAGTGGTTCAATCACCTCTTCGATCAGTTGGGTATAGGCTTCTTTGATTTGTTTTTTGTAGCTGAGTGGGTTGAGGGCATCTGCTACTTCTGCCTTGTAGTCTTTGTAGCGTTGGCTCTTAGTGAGCTGGCTTTCGCCTGCTTGTTTTTTGGCACCTTTGCGGTAGTGTTGGATATAGTAGCGGAGTTCGTTGGCTCCGATATACCAGTTTTTGGCAAAGCTTTCGATATGGCTTTCAATGACGGATTCGATCATCTGGTCCAAGACTCCAGTGATGGATTGTCCTCGGTAGCGTTCGGGCTCTTCTTGGACTTGGGTCCAAAGGTTTTGTATGATCTCTGCTAGGCTTGGATTGGTCCGGTTCAGGCTCTCGATATAGCTATCTACAGTTGCGATATCCTTGTCACTCAGGGTCTGCTCCTCATTTTCCTCCTGCTGAATCATACTCTGGATCAGCATCAGGATATAGGCATAGTTGATCTCATCGACTTGGACAGACTCCAGCTCATAGTGGATGTCTAGCTCATCTTGGCTGTCCACTTCTGGATCCCTGCTCTTGATCTCCGCCAGGATATTTTGATAGAGGCCCAGATAGGCTTCGAGCCGACTGTCACTGAGGCCTGTTTCCCGATAGATCTCTTCCTTATCGTACTCTGAATAGACGCGGATCGAGGCTTGGTACTTGTCAAAGACCTGATAGGCTTTAGCGACCTTGCGGAGCTGGGCTGTTGGAGCCTGCTCGAGGGCGACTCCTTCTTCTTCGAAGTCTGTGACTTGGTCTTTAAACTCTGCCCAGGCTTTTAAGAAGTTGCGCTTCTCTTCTTCCCAGCTTGGTGCCAGGACTTCATTTTCTCCCCCATTGGAGTAGAGCTTGAGGGCATTGTCGACGGCTTCCTTAAAGGCTTGAGGGCGCTGGAAGGTGATGATATGGCCGAAGTGCTTCTTGTCATCAAAGATCCGATTGGTCCGGCTAAAGGCCTGGATCAAGTCCTGTGGGCGCATAGGCTTGCGATCGATAAAGAGTGTTGAAAGACAAGGTGCATCAAAACCGGTCAAGAGACGGTCAACCACGATGACCAAATCCAACTGCTCATTGCGGTAGAGATACTTGTCCTGCTTTCTGGCCAGACGATTATTGACATCGGTGTTAAAGCCCCGCAGATCCGCTAGGCTAAAATGCGTGCCAAACTCTTGGTTGTAGTCCTCCATGACCTGCTTCATGTGGTCTTGGTAGCCGATGGACTCTTCTTCATTTTCAGACACCGAGTAGGTGATGGTAAACTTTGGAAAATCTGGTAGGTATTGTTTGACCCGCTCGGAAACTTTGACCCGCTCCTTACCTGCGAGAATGCTCTTGAGCAGATTGTAATAGGCCTGTGCTCGTGGGATGGACTTGACTGTCAAAATAGCTTCATAGCTCTTTCCGACCCCTTTAGGGATATTGAGCTGTTGCTGACTCTTATTGAGCATGGCATCCAGGACTTCTAGCATGTGCTCCTTGTCCTCATAGGCCTGGTCTGGAATCTCTTCTTCTAGGAGATCTGAGATGATGGTATTGCGGTAGTCTACCTTAAAGCCTAGAACCGCTCCATCATGGATGGCTTCCTTGACCGTGTATTCATGTAGGCGATCGCCATATTGTTGGTGGGTGGTCTGAGCCAGGTCTCCCACTTGTTTGCGTTTGTTTTCCTTGAAGATTGGAGTCCCTGTAAAGCCGTACCAGAGAGAGTTCTTGAAGTAGGCCTTGATTTCCTTTTGCGTCTGTGGAGTGACTGCCCGGTGGCACTCATCAACGACAAAGGCCACGCGCAGGTCCTTGATCTTCCCAGCATCCCGCTGGTACTTCCCTTCTTCAAACTTGCGCATCATGGTCGTGATTTTCTGAATGGTCGTGACCACCACGCGCTTGTCATTGCCCCCTAGGCGCTTGACCAGCTCATGGGTATTGTCCGTCTCGTCGATGTCGATGACATCATTGGCCGCATAAGAGAGGAAGGACGAAGTCGTCTGCTGGTCCAAGTCTCTGCGGTCGACGACAAAGATGGTCTTTTGGATAGCAGGGATCTGCAAGAGATTGCGCGCTACCTTGTAAGAGGTCAGGGTCTTGCCTGATCCGGTCGTATGCCAGATATAGCCTGACTCTTGACGGCGGGAGGCTTCCTGCACTGCCTCGATGGCATGGATCTGGTAGGGACGCAGGAGGATGAGGGCCTTCTTGCTATCGTCGATAACCGAGTACTGCATGACCATCTGGTGGGCCCGAGGGATGGAGAGGACCTCATGAGCAAAGCTGTTGAGATCGATCATGGGCTTGTTGTCCTTGTCCACCCACTTGGTCAAGAATTGCTTGTTTAGCTTACTTTCACGGGCTGCAGCGATATAGCGTGTGTCGACTTTATTGGTCACGACAAACATCTGTAAGCTTGAGTAAATACCACGGAACTTGCCTTCTCGGTCGTACTTCTTGATCTGATGAAAGGCATCTAGAAAGGCTACTCGTGGGCTCTTGAGTTCGATATGGATGAGAGGCAGGCCATTGATCAGAAGGGTCGTATCGAGCCGTCGATCCTGGTCTAGTGGATAGGCCTTGTCGCGTTCGACTTGATTGACCACTTCATAGCTTGACTTACCAGCAGCGATATTGTCCCGCCAAATGACCGCGAGACGGATAGTGCCTAGACTGGCATCCTCACGTTGGACTTCAACCTTGGCGATGCCATTTTCACCAGCAAGCCACTTGGCTGCCTCATAATAGCTGACAAAGTTGAGCTGGTTCTTGATCTGGCGCTTTTCTTGGTCAGTCAAGGGATGGTCCGCCAGCACAGCGACATTGTTTTGCGCCAGCTTATCAAAGAAATTGTCCCACAACTGGTCTTCATTCTTGAGATCCTCTCGGTAGGTCCACTGACTCTCCCCTGATGTCAACTGCTGAATCAGCTGTCTTTCAATCTCAAGTTCTGGAGTTGCTACTGCCTTCATCCGTCTATCCTTTTCCTGTACATAATCTCCTATTATTATAGCATGTTTGGGAAAGAAATTAACGCTTTCAAAGCATTTTGTTGGGAATTGGCGCAAAAAAACGAACCTGGTCTGGTTCGTTTTTTACTAGTCTAGTTGAATCCCTTTTTCTGCTAGATTGTCTAAGCATTCTTTGAGGTAAGTAGCCTGATGCTCGGGATAGATGGGAGTATTCAATGCTTCCTCTTCCAGTTCTGGATAGGCTGGGCAGGTCTTGCCTCGGTAGGTCGGCTCCCACCACTCTGGGCTGACCTTGTAGCCACGAGCGGTCATCTCCTCCATGATCAGGCGGTGATAGGCATAGAGGCGATAAGGCGAGTAGTCAAAGACATAGTTGACCGTTGCATGCTTCTTGCCCCAGCCATTGCCTCGAAGGGCGCAGCATTCCCGGTGTTGGCCGAGGAGCTGGGGACGAGGGAGTTTGCTAATCAAATCTTGGTGCCACAGTCTCATCTATTGGCCTCCTAGTAGTGTCGAGTCTTGCAAGTAGCGATTGGGATAGCGCTCAAGGAGCGTCTGGATCCCCTTGATGAGATCCTCTTGGCTAGCTTGCCCATGCTGGTATTTCTCAAGTAGCAGCATAAAGCCTGCCTTTTCCTCAAGAGTCGCCTGCTTTTTGAAATAGCCCCAGATATGCTGGAAGGCATTGGAGACCTGGCCACGATTTTCTGGCAAGGCCAGTGCTTGCTGGATCAAGCCTTCGACATGGCTGACCTCCACCTGGTCTTGCTTGAGGTATTCCCGGATCTCCTTGTAGGTGTTGCTGGAATGACTCAGCACCAGGTATTTATTTTTCGCCCATAGGACTTGGCAGTGATGTTTTTGATCCACTCGTGTCTCCTTTTGATCTTCTCGGTTAATAGTCCCCCCATTATACCATGGAAATGAGTGAAGTTATAAAAAAGAAGCTGGGACAAAAGTCCTGGCCTATCAACTGTCTTTGGATTGTCGAGCAAGACGCAGTGGTTGAGTGGGCTCTACTACGCTGATTTCATCAGCTTTTACAGCCCTACTCAACTGTGCGGAGGTGGGACGACGAAATCGAATTCTAACGAATGACCGATTTCTGTCCCACTCTCTCTTTCATTAATTACAAGGCTGTGATCGCTGTGATCAAACCAAAGATGATCCCTGGTGCATTAGCTGCAGCAAGTGGGATATCGCGTTCTTTTTTGAAGAGTCCATAATAGACCCAAAGACTACAGTTGATGGCTGCCACTAAAGGTTGAATAAAGTTTCCTTTGTGACCAGCGAGATTATCCATGATTTGTGGGAAGTAAGACACATACATCATCACAGACATAAAGGTCGCAACCCAGCCAAGGATTTTCATTTGTTTTTCATTCATTTTTATGACACCTTTCATTTTTTAAGTATGCACTATTCTAACGCTTCCCCTCTTAAAATTCAAGTACTTTATTCAAATGTTACCGAACTGTAAAGTGTCACAATCTTGTGATTTTGCAGGAAGATGGATTTCTTTTCGAGTGGATTTTCTCTCTAGTTGCCATTTTTTGACACTTTGTCTAATTCTTTTGCAAATGTGATCGTTTTCATTTTGCGTAGCATGCAAATTAATTGCATTTTCTTCCTACTTATGCTATATTGATACACAGAGGTAAAATTTTATGAATAAACAAAAAATCAACCAAATCGTTGGCTCGATCGGTGCCTTTATTGGGATTATCGTTTTCATTGCCTACATCCCACAAATTATTGCTAATTTACAGGGAAATAAGGCCCAACCTTTCCAACCCTTGTCAGCTGCTATTTCTTGCTTGATCTGGGTCATTTATGGTTGGACAAAGGAACCTAAAAAAGACTGGATTTTGATCATTCCGAATTCGGCAGGTGTCATCCTAGGGGGATTGACTTTCCTTACATCACTTTAATAGAAAGTGAACAAAGACTGAACTCTACGGGTTCAGTCTTTTTTGTGTATCCCTTTGAAAAACAAAAACAATCGCAGTCGGTTTTCGTACAAAAAAGCCCGCTATGAGCAAGCTAAAAAAATTGACAATTCTTTTCTTTGAATAACCTATGCTGGATTATTGTGCAAAAATATCCAAATAATATCTGATTATTATTAGAGTATATTGAAACTTTCCGCTGTGAGAAAAGTGCCTGAAATAATTATGTTTCAGGCACTCGGAATTATTGAGACCTTA
>NZ_KV812016.1:92624-103257 GCF_001813295.1 Streptococcus sp. HMSC072G04 | reverse complement strand
GACGTCCGTACTCACCTAAGGAAAGTTTCTAATTTAATTTGAGTTTCTTTTCCTAAATCTGCACAATCTTACGATAACTCCGAGAGGTGATCCAAAAGACGATTAGGTAGGTGATGAGAAAGACAGCACAGACGCTGAGGGTCACGACGAGGACTTGGCCACTATTGATGACACCGAGGACTTTGAGAATGAGTCGGATCATATGGTAGGCAAAGGCCAGGTGGATAAAGGCAAAGATGAGAGGGAGGAAGAAGACAGTCCGCACTTGACGGTTGATGGTCCGTTTGACCTCGTGTTCATCGAGCCCCACCTGTTGGAGGATGACGAAGCGGTCACGGTCTTCATAGCCTTCTGAGATTTGCTTGTAGTAGATGACGATGACCGTTCCGACCATAAAGATCAGTGACAAGAAAATTCCGATAAAGAAGATGCCACCAAAGAGGCTATTCAACTCTGCCACATCATTGGCTCGGTTACCTCCATAGACAAATGTTCCTTGGGCCTGTTGGCTACTCAATTCATCGATCATCTTATCATAGCTAGCTGCCAGCTTGAGTTGCTGGTCTTCACTGACATTGACATTGAAACCACCATAGATATTGGTATAGATGGCAAGATTTGGAAACTGGGCGATAAAGGCTGAGAGGTCAGGTACGATTAGGTAATTGAAATCCTCCGTTATCATGTTATACATGTTGGGCACGTGATCGGTGATAAAATCCTTGGTCACTTCTTCCTTGACTTGGAAGTCTTGGCCATTGATAGTGAACTGCTTTTGCCCCTTAAGAGCCTTGTTATGAGCAAAGAGGATGACTTGGTTGCCGGTCAGATCGGCCTTCTCTCCGGTCATTTGCTCATAGCTAGCTGTATCAAAGACCAGAAAGACGGTTTTAGGAATGACCTTGCGTTCATCAGCTTGATAGACGGTGAAATCCGTGCCCTTTTGTGATTTGACCCCAAAGTTGGCATAGGTCATCAGGTCACGATTTTTGATCTCAAGATGATGTTCAGACGCAAATTCATCAAATTTCTGATTGATTAGCTCCAGGTCTACCCCTTTTCCTTGAACAGAGAAATCATGAGGCGCCATGATTTTCTTGACCATTTCGCTACCGACATAGATGTTAGTGGCTGCAGAGATGGTCACCAGCACCATGGTCGAGAGGATGGCAATAGTCGCAAGCCCCACTGCATTTTTCTTCATACGATAGATGAGGTTAGAGACCGAGATCATGTTGTTAGGTTGGTAATAATACCCCTTCTTTTTCTTAAGCAGGTGCAAGAAGACGGTGATCCCCGCATTAAAGAGCAGGTAGGTCCCGATCATGACCAAGATAACGGCTAGAAAGAAGATCAAAATCGCAGACATGGGGTCTTTGACAGACAAAGCCAGGTAGTAGCCAAAACCGAGAGAGGCTAAGCCCAGGATGGTTTGGGGCCACAAGAAGCGAGCTTTCTTTTCACCACTCGCTTTCTCACGTGTCAGTTGCAGAGCATTCAAACGAAGAATCCGCCAAGCGTTGAGAAGAACCAAAAGGGCAAAGATGAGACCAAAGGTGACAAAAACTAAGACCACAATCCCAGGTTGGAAGGTGGACACTAGCTGGACCTTCATCTTCATGAGTTTCAAGAGAAAGGCAAAGATCAGCTTGTCAAAAAGGGCTCCAATCAAGACACCGACTGAGATGGTTAGAAAGCCAAAAAGCAAGAGTTCCTTGAAGATCATGCTGATGAGATGGCGTTTTTCAAGGCCTAGCATGCTGTAGATCCCCAGCTCCTTGGAGCGATTTTTCATGACGAAGCTATTGGCATAGAGCACGATGATAGCTCCCGCAGCATTGACCACGAACAGTCCCAAGACCAGGGTAAATATCATGGGATCTCCCCCTCGAAGCTCATGAATGTGAGGATTAAAGGTCAGGGAGTCAAAGAGGTAGGCGATGGTCACTGCGAGAATGACCGCAATCGCAAAGGGATAATAGAGCTTGCGGTTCTTGATCAGATTGGAGCAAGCTAGTTTAGTGGTTAATCGAAACATCTACTCCACCTCACTTGCCATGACCGTCAGAGTATCTGAGATTTCTTGGAACATCTGACGCTCTGTTTTTTCCCCGCGGAAGATCTGGTTGTAAAGGATCCCATCCTTGATAAAGAGCACGCGCTTGGCCCGAGCTGCTGCTGCGGTTGAGTGGGTCACCATAAGAATGGTTTGGCCCATGGTATTGATATCTTCAAAGACATCTAGTAACGCAGCTGAAGACTTGGAATCCAGCGCCCCTGTTGGCTCATCCGCAAGGAGGATTTCTGGCGAGGTGATAATAGCCCGTGCTACGGCCACCCGTTGTTTTTGCCCACCAGAGATTTCGTAGGGGTATTTTTCAAGCAGTTGGTGAATGCCCAACTCTCGACTCACGCTATCCACCTTGCTCATCATTTCCTTGACCGGTCTGCGAGAAAGGACTAGAGGGAGGAGGATATTGTCCTTGACAGACAAGGTATCGAGCAGGTTGAAATCTTGAAAGACGAATCCTAGTTTTTCTCGGCGGAAGCTGGACGCATCCTTGTTCTTGATGGTTGAGGTGTCCGTGCCATTGAGGTAGACCCGTCCTTCGGTTGGCTGGTCCAGCATGGCTAGAATGTTGAGGAGGGTCGATTTCCCGGATCCTGATTCCCCCATAATAGCCACGTACTCACCCTTTTCCACGGTGAAGTGAATATCCTTTAAGGCTTCAACCTGCGTTCCTTGAAAGCGGGTTTTGTAGATTTTTTTTATATGTTGAACATCTAGTAATGACATGCTTTTCTCCTTTTACTAGTAGATCAAGAAAAATTCTTGGGTTTGTTGCAGGACTTGGAGACCAAATTCCGTCTTTTCCAGATCGGTTTGGTTACAGGGTTTCTCAGTCTTTTTGAGTTGTTTCATCCATTTCAAGAGTTTCATTTTCTTGACCTCCTTCATTTGATGAGACTATTGTATAAAAAATAAAAGGCGGCTACCATAACCTAACCTTTCATTTTGCCGTTTATTTCTTACATTTTTGTAAGATGGGGAATCTTAATCCATGACCAATTTCTTCTCTTCAAAGCGAATGGCAACCGTCGTTCCTTGACCGACCTCTGAATGGAGGGTGATCCTGTGGCCCAATTGTTCTGCGATTTTCTTAGACAGATAGAGCCCCAACCCTGAGGATTGCTGGGTCATGTGGCCATTGTAACCGGAGAAGCCCCGCTCAAAGACACGGAGGACATCGCTATTTTTGATTCCAATCCCGCTGTCTTTTAAATAGAGGGTCTGGTCCTTGAAATAGATCTCAATTCCACCTGTACTGGTATACTTGAGGCTATTGGACAAGAGTTGCTCGATGATCACCAAAAGCCACTTGCGATCGGTAATGACGGCGACATCCAAATCATGCAGGTTCACTGCCAAGTTCTTTTGGATAAAAAAGAGGGCATATTTGCGGACCACTTCTTTGACCAAGTCCTCTAGCGACACGCGCTTTAAGACCAGATCGTCATGAAAACTCTCCAGTCGCAGGTACTGCAGAACCAGATTGGCATAGGAGTCAATCTTAAAGAGTTCCTGTTCCATCTGCTGCTTGACAATGGGTGTCTCGACATCTTGGACCAAGAGCTGGCTAGCTGCAATGGGCGTCTTAATCTGGTGAACCCAGAGGGTGTAGTAATCCATCAGGTCATTGAACTTGGCCTGGGCTGTCTTTCCTTCTTCCAGGCGCGCCTGCTGTTCTTCCGTGTATTTTTCATAGAGGAGGTGTTCCAGTGGTGAGGCAACCTCTATTTCCTCATAAAGTGCGGCTTTGCGGTAGTCCCGAAAGGTCATGGCGAAATCCCAGATCAAGACACAGAAGGCAAAAAAGCCTAGCACTAGGGTCGCATAGAGGAAAACCGTCCCTGTCTCTGGAAAGAGATAGGCAAAGACCAAATCAATGATCAAAAAGATGACCAATAGATAGAGTAGGCGCCTGCGGGATACCACATACTGCCAGAAGATCGTTCCAAATTTATTCATGGGTCAACCCGTAACCGATGCCTTTCTTGGTTTCGATGAAGTTTGACAAGCCAGCCTCTTCTAATTTCTTGCGAAGGCGGGCCACATTGACAGACAAGGTATTGTCATCAATAAAGAAGTCGCTATTCCAGAGCTCCTTCATCATGTCATCACGCGCCACGATACTGCCCGCATGCTCAAACAGGACGCGCAGGATCTGAAATTCATTCTTGGTCAACTTGATGACTTCTCCTTCATACACCAAGTCCGTAGACTTGAGGTTGAGGATGGCGCCACGGTGCTCCAGCAGATTTTGATCCGTGCCAAATTCGTAAGAGCGACGCAAGAGGCCTTGAACCTTGGCTAGGAGGACATTTTGGTCAAAAGGCTTGGTGACAAAGTCGTCTCCCCCCATATTGATGGCCATGACAATATCCATGGCTTGATCCCGTGAAGAAAGAAACATGATCGGAACCTTTGAAACCTTACGAATCTCCTGGCACCAGTGGTAGCCATTGTAGAGAGGCAGGCCAATATCCATGAGAATCAAGTGGGGGCCACTTTCGACAAAGATCCCGAGGACATCCATAAAATCCCCTACTGCAACCACTTCATAGCCCCATTGTTCCAATAATTGTTTGACCTGTTGGCGAATAATTTCATCGTCTTCCACTAAGAGAATTTTATGCATGGCTTTCTTTCCTTCTTTTTTCTTCTTCCTATTATAACAGATTAAGAAGCAGAGAAAAAGATCGAGCGTAGCCTTCTTAACAGTAAGAGCTTTTTCTACTCCCATTTTTGTGCTATACTGAAAGAAATAAGACACGGGAGGCACAGATGTCGACTATTTTTGATTACCTAAAAGAAGTGACTTATGATTCCATATATGACCGTCCTTTCAATGAACTGGATGTTCTCGCATTGACAGAGCTGACCTATCTGCCCTTTGGACACATTGTGCCTCAAGGAGATACAACAGGGATCCAAGTGCGCCTGTCTGATGCGATGGAACTGATCGATCGAACTACCGATTTCATCGTGAGTAACCAACACCTGCAATTAGTCGATGACTTAGCTAGTTCAAAGCGTTTTAAAAACATCAAACTCCTCAACTATGTCAACGAATATGACCCCGATGTTCAGAAGCAGTTTGCGGCCATGACCTATCGTCTTACCATGGATGTTTATTTAGTCGTCTTCAGAGGGACGGATGACACTTTGATCGGCTGGAAGGAAGACTTCCACATGACCTATATGGACCATGTCCCAGCTCAGAGGCGCGCAGCCAGCTACCTGCAAAACGTCATGAAGGAATTTCCTAAAGGGCGCTTCTTAGTAGCCGGTCACTCCAAAGGGGGCAATCTCGCAACCTATGCCTGCACTTACCTGCCGGATTCCTTATTTGAGCGGGTCGACGCGATCTACAGCTACGATGCTCCTGGCCTCAACAAGGCCATCATCGAAACCGAAGGCTACCAGCGCACGTCCCCAAACATTCGTCGATTTGTCCCTCAAGGATCCATCGTTGGCATGATGTTGGAAGTGCCAGAACCGACGACCATTGTCAAAAGTCGCGCCTTTGGTGGCTTTGCCCAGCACGATGCCTTTACTTGGGAAACTAAGGACCTCAGTTTTTTGACTGTTACTGATACCAGCCCAGATAGCCAACAGACGGATCTCACCTTGAAACAATGGGTTCGCGAAACATCGGCAGAGGAGCGCAAGAAGTTTTTTGACACCTTTTTTGGTATTTTTCTGGATGCTGGCATCACTTCCATCAATGACCTAACCGATCTCAAGCAGCTAGCCAAGGCCAAAGAAATCCTTCAAAATGCCCAGGATTTGGATCCAACCGAGCGAGAAATGCTGGAACGTCTTGCTAAACAACTCATCGATACCCGAGTACAAGCTTGGAAAAAATGGCAGACGGTCCCCCGCATCCTGGTTCAAATGGCCGCATTTTTCAAGCGGAAAAAAGCAGTCGAGTCTTCCTCGCCACTGCTCTTAGAACACAAGGAGTGAGGCTCAACTACTGACCTCTTCTATTCACTAAAACGCAAAAAGAGGCTGGGACAAAAGTCCTAGCCTCTCAATTATTTTTGGATTGTCGAGCAAGACGCAGTGGTTGAGTGGGCTCTACTACGCTGATTTCATCAGCTTTTACAGCCCTACTCAACTGTGCGGAGGTGGGACGACGAAATCGAATTCTAACGAATTACCGATTTCTGTCCCACACTCTTTTCTATTTTCTATTGGTTCTGAGGAGATGGAGCATCTGGCGTGCTTGCTTCTGTTACAGCTGCGCTTGCAGGCTCTGTTTCTGTCTCAGTTGTGGCAGGCTTGCTCCCTTCTGAAGCTGCTGCTTCTGTTGCTGCTGGAGTCTCTGTAGCGACAGGCGTTTCAGCTGTAGTAGCTGGTTTGCCCTCTTCGCTTGCAGATGGCGTTGCTGCCAACTCTGCCTGGAAGGCTTGGATGGCCTGTAGTAAGGCTGCTTTATCACTCTTTGGATTAGCCAATTGGTCAAACAGAGCTTCTAAGCGATCAAATACAGCATCACTAGCTCCCTTGTCCTGCAATTGTTGGTGAAGAGCCATCAATTGGTTATAGAGCTGTTGATAAAGAGCGACATCCCCAATTTGAGGCTCTTCCGTTTGCTTTTGTTTTTGCTTTTCAATGGTATCACTGATTTCGCGTAGAAGTGCTTCCCCACTTGAAATAGCCTTGTCTGGATCAGATTCTTTTCCAAGTTGAGCTAAGCCTGCTTCAAAAGCCGTTCGTTTGCCTTGGTCTTCGACTTGTGGCAAGAGCGACTGGATTTGCTCTAAGAGAGCTGTCAAAATCTTGTTCTGTTGACGGGCTTCTGTTGCCTTATCCAATTCTCCATACAAGCCTTTGAGGAAATCATAAACCGCTACGTTATAGGATGGGGCTTGACTTCCTTTTTGATCCAAAACTGTTTTTTCAATAGGATAGGTTTGGCCTTTTTCTTGGGAGAAGAGCTGGTCAATAGCTTGCTTAGTTTGGTAGAGTTCCATAAAGTGAGACTTGGAATCCCAAGCTTTTTCAAAGGCTTGAGCTCGGTAGAGCTTCAAGGCTAGATCAGCTGCCTTGGTGCGGAGTTCTGGTGTCAAGCGCGCATCGCTCAATCTTTGGTAGAAATACTTGAGGTAGTCGACCGATGTCACACCCGTCCGATCTTGCATCTCCTGAACAGCTTCTAATAGCTTCCCTTCCTGCTCTAGACGCTTACTGTCCTTGGCAGCATAGGCTTCCTGCAGTTGAGAGACCAACTCTTCCTTCTTCAATTGGAAGGCTTCTGTGTCTAGCAAGCGCACTTGTTCCAGCAATTCTTGGTAACGACGATCTAGGGCTGTCTCTTCTTTTGGTTTGACCGCTTGGGTCGCATGAATGTACTGTTCATCAACCTGTTTGAGACTGGCTAGATAGCCCTCTGTTGAGTTACTTGGGAAGCTCTTGACATTTTCCAAGAAGTGGCCCAAGATCAGCTCAATCCGTCTTTGTTCCAATGGATCAGAAGCATAGAGACTGCGGCTTTCTGCTAAGAGCTGGTTGACCCTATCCTCTACGACTTTCTTGTCCAAGTCTCCTTTTTTATATGGCGATTGGATGGTTGGAAGACGGTGGGCTAAGTAGTCTGCTAGTCCTGCTGAACGTACCTTGATGTAGTGGTTGTGATCGCCATGCGGGATGACAAACTGGCCATTTTCAATCTGGAGGCTATAAGGAGAAATCCCCGAACGAAGCGCTGTTGCATAGAGTTCATTGATAAAGTCTAGTTCAGGATTGCCAGTTTCAAGTGGGATGCGGACATGTTCCTTCCGAACGGCATAAGGATGGATGTGGGTCGGATCGTATTCTTGGTCTGGATTGTTAAAGACAAAGAAACCATTGGAAATCTTAATGGCCTCACGAGGGACACCATAGGTCTTACTGATGTACTGGATCTTTTCCTCATCTGAGGCATCGCGAGAATAGATCGCAACGTCATCTGTCAGGGGCTGCCCCTTGTCCTCTTCTTTTTTGCCAGCTAGAGTTGCCTCTGCTGCTGCAATCTCTTGAGGAGAGAGGTCCTTTTTATAGAAATAATGGGCATGGTTGCCATGAGCGACCATATAGCCTTCCTCGTCCTTGCTGATGACCTTGTCTGCGTGGAAACCATGATCGTGCTCCTCTTCGTGCTCGTGACTGTCGCCATGCTCATGATCATGCTCATGTTCAACTGGTCTTGTGCTTGGATTTGAAGGCAAGCTTGGACTTTCTTCTGTTGAACTATCAGTTCCTTGAGCACGAAGCAGTTGGAATTGCCGCGCCAGCTCACGCTCTAAAGGAGATAGGGAGCTGTATGGGATAAAGTGGAAATGATCCCCATGAGGGTAGACAATCCCTTGATCGGTCCACTTGGTAATCTTACTTGGATCAAAGACAGAACCATCAGACTCCACATGACGAGAAGACAACGGGGCTTTCTGCAATTCTTCAATCAGATTGCTCAGGCTTGGACTCGGTTTAGAGTCAGCCGGTTTAGAAGTCGTTGGGGTTGTCTGTGTATTGCTTGGACTGACTGATGGCTGGTTGCTCGCTTGCTTCCCAAGGCTTGGAGAGGCTTGATCTGAAGTTTCTTGTCCTTGTTCTGTACTTGCTCCAGCTAGGCGTGAGTTCCCAGCCTGATGGCCGGCTTGACCACCTAAGACGGAGAGGGCTGCTGCTAACTCTCCAGCAGATAAGGCACTCTTTGGAATATAATGGAAATGGCCGCCATGGGGCACAATAAAGCCGTCCCCTGTATCTGAAATGACATCTCCAGGGCTAAAGACATAACCATCGTCCGTACGGTAGCCACCACCTGTATGGTTTTTAGCCGTCAGCATCTCAAGAGTCTTGCCTTCTTTCAGCGCTTGACTCGGTTGACGGAAGTCACGGGTCTTGCCTGCCTTGTGCGAGGAGCTCGCTTGCACCGATCCCGTTTCCCCTTCTTCTTTTGCGCCTCCCTTTTGTTGTTGGGCGATCTCTTCGATCGAGCGCACATTAACCGTATGCTGGGCATCCTTTAAGTAGAGATAGTATTTCCCAGCGCGTTTAATAATATAGCCATCCTTGACCTTGCTCACGATATCCGCTTCTTGTAGCTGATAAGTTGGATCCCGCAAAATCAACTCTTCACTAAAGATGGCATCAAATGGGACCTTGCCGCTGTAGTAATGAAAATGATCCCCATGAGAAGTGACAAAGCCTTCATCTGTAATCTTGATGACAATCTGCTCTGCCTGGGTCTTTTCCTTGGCATTGACCGCTTCGATGCTGTCTTCCTTTTTGCTGGAGGCAGACGATGACGATTTCTTGTCCGCTTGCAAATACTGAATCTGATTCTTTTTCTCTTCCTTGACTTGTGGTTGCTGACTGAGCGCATAGGCACAGAGTCCTAGCCCCAAGGTCGCTACAATTCCAATCGTTCCCTTTTTCTTCATTCTTGATTTACTCCTCTAATTCCTTGGCTAAACTCGCCATATTTTCTTCTAAATTTGCTAATAGATCCTTATCGTTTTGCGGATCAGCTTCCAGTGGATCCAAGACCTTGACACGCGCCCCTGTTGCCTTGGCGATACTATCTGCCACCTTTGACGACGTGTGCTTCTCTACGAAGATCGTTTTCACCTGATAATCTTTGACAAACTGCTGGATCTCCGCCAATTGCCGGGCAGTCGGTTCTTGCTCTGGGGAAATCCCTGCAATCCCCAACTGCTTGAGACCAAAGCGTTTGGCCAGATAAGAAAAGGCCGTATGCTGGGTCACAAAGGTCTTTTGCTTGGCCTTGGCAAAGAGAGGCTGGTAGCGGGCTACTAGTTCCTCACAGCGCTTTTCAAGCTTTTGGGCATTGGCTTGATAGAGCTCCTTGTTCTTTGGATCGATCTCGCCCAAGTGCTGAGCGATGATCTTTCCTTCTTCTGCAATTTTCGCAGGGTCCAACCAGGTATGCGGGTCATACAGGTGCTTGGCTTCTTTTCCCTGACCAGCCTCGACATCCTCTAATCCAGCCACCTTATCAAGGGTCATTCCTTGACTACCTTCGATCACCTGTAACTTGGAACCTTGTAGGTTAGGATCTAAGCGACCGGCCCAGGATTCCAGGGTCTGAGAATGATAGACAAATACATCCGCATCATAGATCTGAGCCACTTCCTTGGTTGAGGGCTCGTAATCATGGATCCCTGCACCTGACTGAACCATCCAGATGTCATTTTGATCCCCAGAGATTTCCTTGACCAGGGCATAGATGGGATAAAAACTCGTGACAATTTTAAGACCTTTTTTAGAAGGGGGCTTGCCTGCATTTCCTTGACTACCACAAGCTGCAAGCAGAAAGAAACCGAGGAACAAGAGTCCCAGCACCTTCATTCTTCTCCTATTCATCCTTCACCTCTTTTTTATTTTCGTTAACTAGTTTATTAATTAGTTAATTAACTAGTTAATAATACTGCTAATCATTTGCTTTGTCAAGTCTTTTTTGCATATTTTTCCTTTTAATGCTAGAGACTAACAATTTCCTAGACCCCACGAGCCTTTCTTACAGTAAAAAAAGAGGCTGGGACAAAAGTCCTAGTCTCT
>NZ_KV812016.1:56619-92524 GCF_001813295.1 Streptococcus sp. HMSC072G04 | reverse complement strand
TAACGAATGACCGATTTCTGTCCCACTCTCTTTTATTGACGGTAGAAATATTGATCAGCCGGGTAGTTGCCTGCAGATTGAGTGACCACTAGACGTGGCTTGCTGGTATCAGACTGGTCTCCATCTGGATTTTGGAACCCGATTTTCAGAAGTCCAATCGCAGCACCAGTCTCACCCATCTTCATCTCAACATAAGGGATCTTGCTCTTCTTATCCGAGTCCGCAACAGCCTTGAGGCTACCTTGACCCTTGACTTTTCCGTCTGCTTGGATGACGATTTCAGCTCCCTTGCCATTGCGCCAGGTTCCAGCTAAGCTTGAGAAGTCGCCTCCGTTAATGGCCGCAATATCCAAGTCTTTCTCTTTTTTCGGTTGTGGGTAAGCTTTCCACCACTCTAGATGGTAATCACGGTAGGCCACGTCCCCAAAGAGAATCCGACGTTCTTGAGAAGCTACTCCGTCAGGACCTGTCACACCCGCTGGGATCAAGTACAAGGTTTGCTCTTGCCCTTGGATCGCAGTCGCATTTGCCCCAGTGAAATAAACTTCATAATAGCCTTTTCGCTTCTTAGGCTCTTTTTCTTTATTGAGCAGGTAACTCGCCCGAGTGCCTCCACTCCAGAAGGTCCATCCTGTCTCACCATTTACAATACTTGGAAAAGCGCTGGCCTTATTTTGGTAATATTCTTCTGGAGTATAGCCGTAGAGTTTAAAACCTGAAGCTGCGATTTCCTTTTCATAGGTATCATTGGAATAAGCACCTTCAAACGGTGAGAGATTGCCATCAAGGACGACATCATTGGGATCTGTCGATTTGAAAAAATCCTCTCGATTGGCAAAGACCATCTCGTGGTCAGGATTTTTGTCAGACATGGTGACCGTGATCAAAGGCTTCTTATCTGTCTTGTATTTGAAGACACGAACAGTGACTGTAAAATCGGTATTGCCATCGGACTTTTTCATCTTGCCTGTCGAAACCTTGTTAGACCCTTCGACCTTCCAATCCGTGCTAAATTCAGCGGATACCTTGCCGTCAGCTGTTTGGTAATCGATCTTCCAGGCCTTGCCCTTTTTCTCGATTTTGGCTTCATCCCGTTCATTAGAGACATAGTCACCACTCAAGTCAATGGCTTTTTCTTTTGGCTTGGTGACCTTCTTGCTGGTCTGGTTAAATTCCTTTTGATGGTCTGGTTGGATGTTGGAGCTAGAGTAGAGATAGACTCCACCGATCAGAACAGTTGCTCCGACCAGCCCCAAAATCGGTCCCAGGTATTTTTTCTTCCACTTAAGATTCATTTTACTACCTCCATGGAATAAGATCTTTACACTAGTATACCCTAAATTGAAAGTATAGTAAAATTCCCCTCTATGTAGTGGTTTTACCTCTCCACCATATCAGCTAGAAACTAGAATTTATCGTTTTTATAGAACACTTTAATGAACCCAGCTAGCATTATGAAGACCATTCCAGTAATAATTGCCAAGAGAGACGGATTAGAACCTGTATTTGGTAACAATTTCGAATGACCTTGTTTTTGTGAATCAAAGTTGGGTTCTTCTACTTCCATCACCTTAGAAACTGTACTTTTTTCATCTGCCACCGTCCCTTTAGAGACTTGGCTTTGACTATCCGTCTCCTCTTTCTTAGATGTGATCGGGCTTTGAGTCGCTCCTTTGAAATCAGATTGTCCTTTCTCATCGGTTGGCTTCGCTTGTGTCTCTATAGGATCTCCTTCAGGGCTGTTAGGCTCTGTATACTCTTCTTTTTCTGGGAGTGGTGATGGCTGTGATTCTGGCAATTCTTTTGGTTTCAAGCCTACCAATTCATCCAGACTCTTAACAAAAGCAATATAATCAATTGTAACCTCACTATCTCCCGCTTCATCAGAAGATTTATAAAACTCTATTCCGACTTCTCGCGTTGCATCCCGATGTTCAATACTAGATAGATCAAAACGAAGTTCTTTGTAATCTTTCGATAGATCTTGAGACCCACTATCTACCCATTGCCAGCTATCCCCAACTTTGATAAAAAGCTTAGCAGAAAGAGGTTGGCTCGCCTTGACTCGTACAACATACCAATCATAGGAGGAAAGATCTGAAATTTGATTCACCTTTATTTCTGCCTTGTCGTCTTTCTTTAAAGCTAAGGTAGCATGTAAGGCTCCATCCGAAACTGTTCGTCCTTCTCCTTGCCAATCTGTACTTTCTTGGTCAAATGGATAAAGTTTCGCTTCATATGTCTTGTCTGCTTCCTTTTCAGGCAATGTAGCAAGATTTGGATCCGTGATTGCTTTGATTGTATCCATCCTCAATTGCCCTTTTCCTTTATCTCCACCTAAATAAAGAGCAAATTGCGTTACTTTTTTCAAACGTTCCTTGGTGATTTGAGCAGACTGATGACTTTCCCATTGAGCTGGCTTAAACTCTGACAAAGGGATGGTCACAAGCCCATGAACTCCATTGGAAAGGTCAATGTCTTTTTCAAAGCTTACGCCACCAACTTGAATCTGGACTGTCAAATGACGATTGCTTTGCTGATCTGCATCAAGTTCAAATTGAATAGCATTGGCTACTGACCAATCCTTATCGAAAGACAACTGGCGACCAGCATAGCCATTTCGATCCAATTGGTAATCATAGACGAGACGATAACCATCCTGACCCTGCCTTTTTTCTAGAGACATCACGATAGGATCCCCATTAGATGAGTAAGCACGCTCCAAAAGGTCCCGCTCTCCTAAATAATCTTCAAAATCATCCACGACTAGTGGATCTTGAGGTTGGCTTCCTCGTTTGATATATAAGCGAT
Source organism: Streptococcus sp. HMSC072G04 (assembly GCF_001813295.1). GTDB lineage: Bacteria > Bacillota > Bacilli > Lactobacillales > Streptococcaceae > Streptococcus. The sequence goes on along the minus strand of NZ_KV812016.1, from coordinate 89,713 downwards.
AATTCTGACTTTCAACAATCTTATCTCCTTGGTAATAATCAAATACAAGGTGGGCGACCTCTCTCTTCACATTTTCCGGCAGTGTGATAGTTCCAGTGTAAAAACCATTGACTAAAGATAAGGATACAGGAGCTTGATCATTGAAGCGAGCGGTGACCTTTGTATCTTCTGTCTTAGCTTTAGCAACAATAGTCAAAGTTTGATCCTTGATAAGGCTATCACTCCCTGGCTGTATTACATAGCGTGTAGAAATATGTGGGCTTGTTTGCAATGATTTACCCGTACCATAGATCGTCCCCACTTCTTTTAAAAAGACAGAATGAGGATCTTGATAGAATTTTTGGAAATCAGCCAATAACTCATGGTCTCCCCCAAGATTTCCATTGACATCTCGATAAGGGGTATAGAGATTATTTCCCATGCCAAAATTCGCCCAGGTCATCATATAGGCAATCTTTGAAGCTGCTGGATCCTTTTGTAAAGCATTGAAAATCCGAGTATACCAATCTAAGGTATTACCAGTATTCTTCAATCCTTGTGCGCTATAACCAAACTCTGTCAGAGCTGCTATTTTATTTCGTGCCTCCGCTTCTTTTACCAACATGGTTGTATCCTTTTTTAAAGCTTGGATATAACTGTCTGAACCAGGTTGGTTTTTATCATCGTAACTATCGATTCCTAACACATCAACATAGGCATCACCTGGATAAGTCTTAAAATAACGGTCATTTCCAGCTCCTGGTGAGTAGGCATATAAGAAGTTGTGAACCCCTTTTTGATCTCGTAGGTATTCAACTGTATAGCGATACAAGGCTTTATATTGTTCTGGATTGGTCGTACTTTCCCCCCACCAGAACCAACTTCCGGTCTGTTCATGAAATGGTCTAAAAATAACTGGAATCGTTTTACCTTCGTCTGTTTTAAGATTGTGAGCTAACTCTGCAATGCGGTCTAACCATTGATTAAATTGATTGTTTTTCGATCCTCCTGGTAAAATCTCTTGGACCACATTTCCTGAAGTATCGTTAAAATCTCCTCCTGTCACAAAGTTATGAGGATGGGTACTCATGGTGATAATCCCACCCAATTGATGAGCTGTCTTCATTGAATGAGTCAAATTTGCGATACTTTGTTTAGGATCACCAGAAACACCTGGTTTTTCATAGCCGTCAAGACTCAAGGTATCCCATCCAAAAACAGCTGGATAATCTCCTACAGCATTTTTTACATCCGAGTCTGTCGAACCCGCTCTAGATCCTTCAGAGGTCAAAGTTACTCCCTCATCTAGCGCATGTTGCTGTCCAAACAAAATATCCTTCTTCTTGTTTAGGTCTTTTAAGTAGGCATACAATTCTTTGGTTTCTTGACTAGCTTGATCATCTGTCATTGCGAGTAGCCTAGTTTCACTAGTTTGACCAGTCGCTGTATTTTCTGATGATGAAGCTGTAACAGTTGGTATTCCCTGCGAAGTAGCTACTTCTGATAATGTAGACGTTTCTGAACTCACTTGATTGCTTCCAGTAACCTCCTCAACGGTAGGAGCATTCTGCTCTTCTGCTGCCAATACAACTGGAGCAAATAAAAAAATTCCTCCCACTGTTGCACTTAATACTAATTGCTTTTTCATCCCTTGTTTCATTTGATTTTCCTCATTTTTTTAAAAAAGAGAAAACAACGCCCTTGCTAGGCTCAACAGCATCTGCAAGATAAGTTATTTTCTCTTATTTCTTTTTAATTTATCGCATTTTTTTCAATCACTTCTTTGAGCCAGTAACCTGATTTCTTGATCGTCTTCACTTGTGTGTGAATATTGTTCGAAATCAAGCCATAGCGATTTCTGTAGGCATTGGTCCAAGACCAGCAATCAATTGGCGTCCAAAGGTGATAGCCAAAGCAATTAGAACCTTCTTCAATCCCCTTGTGTAACCATTCTAAGTGTTCTTGGATAAAGTTAATCCGGTAGTCATCCTGAATTTGTCCATGTTCATCCATAAATCGTTCTTCACGTGAGACTCCCATCCCATTTTCAGAAACAAACCATGGAATATTTTTATAATTGTCTCGAACATTCAAAGCAATATCATAGATCGCTTTAGGATAGATTTCCCAGCCCTTGTCGATATTCATGCGACGGCCTGGCATATCATAGTTATCAAAGTAACGGCCTGGCATCCAGTCTCCAACAGAATCAGGAGAAATATCTGGTCTCTTAACCCGATTTGGATGATAGAAATTCACACCCAGAAAATCGACCGTATTGTTTCGGAACAATTCTTCATCGCCTTCTTCTGTTTGCCATAATACCCCGTCCTTCTTCAGAACAGCAACCAATTCTTCTGGGAAATGCCCGTGTACAGCAGGCTCTAAAAACATCTTATTGTTCCAAAGTTCAGCAAAGTGAGCAGCATCTTGGTCTTCTTTTTCCTCTGAAGCAGCATAAGTTGGAGTTAAGTTTAAAACTGTTCCAATACGACCGCCATCTTTATCATATCCTTTTTCACGGTAGCGTTCAATCGTTTTAGCCGTTGCCAAATTAAGGTGATAGGCTACTTGAACAGCTTTTTTGCCGTCCACTAATTTTGGATAGTGGAATTGATAAAGGTATTCACCGTCCACTACCACCATTGGTTCATTGTGGACAACCCAGTCTTTAACACGATCTCCGAAATGCTTGAAGCATTGTTCTGCAAAACCAACAAAAAGATCGACAACGTGACGAGATTCCCAACCGCCATATTTATGGTAGAGATCTACTGGTAAATCAAAATGATGGAGATTAAAGATTGGGCGGATTCCATTTGCAAGGAAGGTATCGATCACGCGATTGTAATAGTCCACTCCTTTAGGATCAACCGTATTGGTTTCCAAATCATCAATGAGTCGTGTCCATTGAATCGAAGTTCGTAAACTGTTTAAACCAACTTCTTTCATTTTAGCAATGTCATCTTCGTAGCTATTATAAAAGTTGGATGCTGTATCCGGTCCTACGTAGTTATAAAAGGCTTCGGGTTCAATGTCATACCAATGGTCAAACATATTGCTATGTTTTTTATCAAATCGTCCTTCACTTTGAGGTCCTGATGTAGCAGCCCCCCACCAAAAATTTTCTGGAAATTGTTTCATCACCATTATCTCCTTATTATTCTATGATTCTCTTTCTCATTTCATCGCTGAATCCTGGTAGGTATTCGTGACCATACTCTGGGTAACAGCTTAATTCTTTCTTCGTTTGCAACTCGTTCCATACTGCAAATTGTAATTTGGGATGACAGATGCGATCTTCCAATCCCATTCCCCAAAATACGTCAGCCCGAATCCATGACGCAAAATTCTTTATATCAATATAGTCTAATGTTTCAAAAAATTTTTTCTCGTTTTTGTGTAATGGATCCCGGAATCGAAACCAATAAGCTAATTCCTCATAGGCCGATTGTCCTTGATCCAATTGATAGGCTTTTCGAAAGTCGCTTAAAAACGGATACTGAACAAAGGCTTTCTTGATGGATGGGCTTAGAGCAGCGGTCACTAATGCTAGAGCCCCTCCTTGTGAAACTCCATAGGTCATGATCTCCTGTGGGTCAATCTCTTCCATTTGCTGTAAGACGCGCGTCAGCTGGTAAAGATCCTGATACACCTTTTTGTAATACAGATTGTTTGGGCCATCCTCCACACCACGGATCACATGTCCTTTAACAGTCCCACCAGTTGTAACCAAGCGGTCCTCTGACTTTCCACCTTGGCCTCTGACATCTAACGCAATTACTGCGATTCCTTCAGCAGCTAATGCTACCTTGTCACTCCAATCACCACTACTCACATGGTAACCATGAAACTGAAGAAGAGCCGGAAGTTTTTTATCCTCACTATTTTTAGGACGCAGATATTGACAATAAATCTCAGCTTCTCCAACTCCCTGAAAGCGCAATTCGAAGGCTTCCACTAGTTTCGAAGGAAAAGGGTAGGGAGTTAATTGAAAGGCTAAACTAAGATTTTCAACTTCTTGCTTGGCCTTTTGCCAAAATGCATCAAAGTCTGCTGGTTTTTGATGGGGACTCCGATAAGAACCCCATTGCTCATAGGCCATTTCTTGATTAATCATACCATCACCTCAAGATAGGAAAGTACTTGATTGGCGATGATGCGAGCTCCTAGGAGTGTTGGATGCACGCCATCCTCTCCTGTCAACGCTTGGGCTCCAATAAATTTTGCCTCTTCATTTAGCAGATGATCCAATGTCACCCATTCAAGTTGAAATTCCTGGGCCATCTTTTTTACAACCTGCCTTTTTTGATCCAAATCAACTCTCCAAGTAAGCCGATCCTCTGGAAATGGTAATACAAACGGTTCCAACAATAGAATGTCTTCGACACCCGCCTCCTGCAATTTTTGTAACAAAATCCGGTAGTTCGACTCGAATACTGCATTGATTTCGCGACTTCCAAAATCTGGCTGCCCTACCTGATGCCAAACATCATTGATGCCAATCAACAAAACCACCTTGGTGGGCTGAAGGCTAGTACAGTCCTCCAATCGATTTAGCAAGTCTTGAAGATGGTCTCCACCAATGCCCCGATTATAAATAGCCAAGTGAGGAACTTTCTTTTTCAATACTTCTCCCACATAGTGGACAAATCCTGTTCCCAAATCAGAGGCTTGACTCCGGTCTCGTCCCCATTCTGTGATACTATCACCGAAAAAAACGAGGCGATCTGTTTCTAAGATCTTCATTTTAGGCCCTCTTTTTAAAATTCGCAACAGCTCCTAAGAGATTAGCATCGTTATGGAACCGACATATCTTGATCTCATAAGGGAGATCCGTTATACCATTTTCTTCTAATAGTCCCTTCACACGTGAATCCACTTTCTCCAAAAGATCTGCCCTCACAGAGATACCTCCTCCAATGACTACCACATCTGGATTGAGAACAAACAAAATGTTGTAGATACCACGAGCTAACTCATCATACAAGTGGGAGACCGCTTCGATCGCTCCCGTTTCTCCTTTTTCCGCTCTTTCAAATAGTTCTTTTCCTGATATAGAAGTTGAAAGGCCTGTTGCTTTTGAATAGGTTCCAGCTACATTCACTGGGCTAGCTAGCATGCTCAAGGAATCCTTGGCGGTTTGAAGCATATAACCAAATTCCCCTGCGAAGAGGGAGCTTCCTTTATAGAGCTCACGATTGATCACGATAGCCCCACCAATCCCAGACCCAATGATGAAGAAGGCTGCATTGGTACTCTCTTTTGCCACGCCAAATTCTACTTCTGCTAGGGCTGCACAGTTGGCATCATTCTCAATCGATACGGGAAGAGAAAACAAGTCCTCTAATTCCTTGAGAATAGGAAAATTATGAAGATAAGGAACAGCGCTTTTCCCTCGGATTTCTCCAAGAACAGCATCCACTGTTCCGGGACTTGAAAATGCAACTCCTTCAATTGAGTTAGCAGCATAGCTTTCAAAGACCCGATAGAGATTAGCCTTCATTTCTTCCCAGCTTGATGGAGTTTGAAAAGATGAAGATTCTTTTAATTCTTGCTCCTCATAGAGAGCATATTTGACAGCTGTCCCTCCAATATCAAATGCTAAAATTCCCATGATTCACTCCTCTTAATGCTTGACCATCATTTCTACAGAGAACTGATCGTAGCGGTGTACACTGATTGAATACTCAAACGGAGCACCATTACTTAAAAAGCCGATCTGTTCTGCTACTCCAACAGGATCCCCTGTCTCAAGTTGCAATTCTTCTACTTCAATGTCATTTGTTTTTCGTACAGAAATCGTTCGGTGCCCACTTTCAATGTACAACCCTAATTTATCTTCGATATACGTATAAATGGAGCCTTCCAAATCTGTTTTCCTCAATCCAGGAATAATAGACACTGGCATAAAGGTTTTTTCAATAACGGTTGGTTGCTTATTCACCAAACGGACACGATAAATTTCATACACTTGCGTGTCCATAGGAATATTCAACTTACTAGCCACCTTTTCTGTAGCCGGAACAATTTCATATTGAAGAATTTTACTGGTAACCTCCTTATCCGGATGAAAGGCAGAGGTTCCACGCATTTGGTTATCTACAATCAAGCGTTCCATTTCTTCAATGGAGAGTGATTTAACAAAAGTCCCCGATCCACGACGTTTGACAATTAAACCTTCTGAGACAAGGATATCAATTGCTTTTTTTATGGTCAGTTTACTCGCTTGAAAGGTCTCACCCATTTCTTTTTCTGAAGGGAGTTTTTGATCAGGCAAATACTCCCCTTCAATAATTTTCTTTCGAACTGCATTTGCAATGACTTTATATTTTTCCATTGTCTCACTCAACTCTCTTTATTATTCTAGATCTTCCTTATTCTATCATCTTTAGATAAAATAAACGTGAATGAAAATCACCAGGCATTTCTCGCGACCAGAAGTCATTTTGACGTCCAATATAATTTTGGTTCAACAATAGTCCAATCGCTTCTAAATCAGCGCCTGTCCGTACTTGATCCACTCTCTTCTCACTGACATGATATTTTCCATCCGCAAGCAAACCTTGCAATTTCAAACGTTTGTAATTGGGATTTGGTTCTGCCAAAATTTGATAATGGGCAACCAGGGCTTCTTTTTGGTCTTGACTAACCACCATCCAGGCCTTACGATTAGAATCTCCTGTTTCTAAACGGTAGAAGTTTCCTGTATAGATTAAGTTTTGATAAGATTGGTATTCTTTAATATCTAGTTTGATTTGTTCTTTTTCTTCAGGTTCCAGCTTGGTTGGGTCCAATTCATAGCCAAAGCTACCAAACAGTGCTACATTCTTACGCATCTCCAAACTCGTAATCCGAGCCACTTGGTGATTCGGTACAGCTGAAACATGTGATCCCATAGAGGCAATTGGATAAATCATCGACAGACCCGATTGGATTTGAATACGTTCGATAGCATCCGTATCATCACTAGCCCAAATTTGTGGACTATAATACAACATACCTCCATCGAAACGAGCCCCTCCCCCCGCACAGGATTCAATTAAGATGTGAGGGTATTTTTGAATCAGCTTTTCATACAAGCGATAGACCCCTAAAATATAACGGTGACAGACCTCACCTTGTCGATCAGCTGGTAAATGATTGGAGAAGGCTTCTGAAATATAGCGATTCATATCCAACTTTATGTAATCAATTTCCACTTGAGAAAGAATCTGATCCATTTGTCCAAAGATTTCTTCCACTACTTGAGGATTCCCAAAGTCGAGGATATACTGATTGCGTCCATGCGAAATATTTTTCTGACCTTGCCCAATGATCCATTCCGGGTGTTCTTGATACAATGGAGTATCTTTTGAAACCATTTCTGGCTCAAACCACAGTCCAAATAAGAGTCCTTCATCATGCAGGGTTTTCGAAAGTTTCTCGAGCCCTCCAGGAAGTTTTTTACGGTTGACCACCCAGTTCCCCAATGAACCTTCGTCTCGATTTCGGTCACCGAACCAGCCATCATCCAGTACTAAGAGTTCCACCCCTAAATTTTTTGCTTCCCTCGCAATTTCTAGCAACTTTTCTTCATCAAAGTCAAAATAAGTTGCTTCCCAATTATTCAATAAAACTGGGCGTTTTGTATCTCGCCAGCTACTACGAACAAGGTGTTTCTGGAAGAACTGATGGAAGGTCTGACTCATTGCATTTAGTCCGTCTTGACGATAGACCATCACTGCTTCTGGGCTGTCAAAGCTTTCACCATCCTCCAACTTCCATTTGAATTGGAAGGGATTGATCCCCAGTTGAATCCGTAAAACATCAAAATTATCTCGTTCGATTTGAGCAAGGAAATTCCCACTATACAGGAGACAGAAACCAAAAGCTTGACCGCGTGTTTCTGTTGTCGTCGGCTCACAGACCGCTAAAAACGGATTGTGCATGTGACTACTGGCTCCTCGAGTACTTGAGATCTGTTGAACGCCTGTGTGAATCTTATCCCGTTTCAAGTGGGCTTCTTTTGCCCATGCTCCGTCTAAATGAAGCCATTCATAGTTTTCATTTGAAAGATCGAGGCTCAATGAGGCCAATTGATGAAGGTTAAAGTTTTGTCCACTCTGATTTCTGATTTGTTGTTGCCGCGTCAAGACAGCCAAATCTTGGAAGACGGTATAGCGAAGGTCTAGATAAAGTTCTTCATAACGATCCTTGAGATGGATGGTTAATACCTGGGCATCCGGCGCATCTGCAAAGCTTCCTGGAAGCCCCTCTAACACTTCTTTTCCATCCCTTATGCTATAGCCTTGATAGGTGAATTGGAAAACATGGTCTCCCGCTTCACTTTCCAAATCGATCGCTGGATAGCGAAAATCAGTTGTTCCAAAAACAGGCATTTCCTGCTTAATGGTTTCAAGAGAGGTCAAGAGACTACCTTCGACTAAATTATTGCCCGGACGAATCTCCCGCTCAATAAAGAGTTCGTAATCTTCCAATTCTGGAATGGGACTTCCAACATAGAGTTGTTCTAAAATCCCTGTTTCTTCCATCACACGAAAGATATAGCTAAAATACTTATTTTGAAGATGAAAAACCTGTTGTTCTTCCTGAATAAAAATCATCTTACTGCACCTTCATCTTTTTCACCAAGATGACAAGGTAAAAATACAAACCTGGAAATAAAAACCAACCAATAATATTTTTTGTGAGTGAAAACCAAATGCCTGCACACAAGCCTAGAAACAAGGTAATAGCAAACAAGGGATCTTTTCGAAAGAGCGAGAAGTTAGTCTCTTCTTTTCCTCCCTTGCCTAAGGCCAAAGCAGTCGCAAATAAGAAGAGAATACACCAAAGGATGCTCGAGAAGACAAAGGCCGTAATCGCAAGCTCGCTTACTTGTCGCATCATGGACATCCACGATGCAAAAATTCCGAAAAATGTCAGGGTCATTAGAAAGGAAATCATATAGGTAATAAGGGTTTGTTCTCTTTTTTTCCCTGACCATTTCCAGATAGATTCGTCTTCTATGTACCGTTCTTGGGCGCATTCTAAACAGTTTTGAATGGTAGCAACCCACGCATAGACCAATCCCTTTCGAAAGAGACTAACCCAAAACAAAACAGATAATTTACCAACATAATAGATTTTTTCAATCAATTGTTTTAGTTTGGATCTTTTTTCCACCATACTTGATTTCCTTTTCTAAGATGAAGTTTCTCCTACTTAACAGCCCCAGAAACCCCATTGTAAATATATTTCTGAAGGGATAAGAAGACGATTAAAATTGGAAGGATGACAATCACAACCCCTGCCAAGATGACTGGCCAGTTTGTCCCATAAGGCCCCTTGAAGGCAAACAAGGCTGTTGAAATAACTTTTAATTTGCGGTCTGGCATGTACAAGAAGGGGCTATAGAAGTCATTGTAGACACCGACTCCACTGATAATTAACATGGTTACGATTGGTGCTTTTAAGTTTGGAAGAATAATTCTCCAGAAGATTCCAAAGTAGCTAGCACCATCTAAAAATGCCGATTCATCAAGGGAAACAGGAATCTCATCCAAGTATTGTAAGAATACATAAACAGAAATGACATCTGTTCCCAAGTTCAAGAGGATAACTGACCAGATTTTGTTAAATAGTCCAAGACCATTAATGATTTGGAAGGTTGCTACCTGGCTGGTGATCCCTGGAATCAACATAGCCAAAACAAAGAGCATCAAAATGGGTTTTTTCAACTTGAACTCAAATCGACTCATCGCATAAGCAAACATAGAAGCGAGGGTCAATTTCCCAACCATACTCACCACAAAGATAAACAAGGTGTTTTTAAATCCTAAGAGCATTTGGCCATTCACAAAGGCTGTTTTGTAATTTGAAAAATCAAATGATTTTGGCAAATCCAAAACTCCACTGCTTAGGAATTCTTTGTTTGTTTTAAAAGATCCAATAAAGACCACTAGGATTGGAAGAAGGGCCACAATGGCTCCTGCCACCAAAATCACATATTGAAGGACCTTCCCTATCGAGACTTTCTGTTTCATTCCTTACTTCCTTTCATTCGTTGCCATTTTTTGAACGAGCGAGACAACAATCACAATCACAAGGAGAATAATTGCCATTGCAGATGCCAGTCCCACTTTATTGTATTTGAAGGCCGTATCAATGGTTTGAATCACAAAGGTCGTTGTTCCATTTGATCCACCAGTCATGATATAAGGGATATCAAATACGCTTAATGATCCGCTGACACCCAAAATAATATTTAAGAAAATGATATTGCGGATACTAGGGACAATGATATAACGGAACTGATCCCAACGGTTTGCACCATCAATCTCTGCCGCCTCATAAACTTCTGGATTGATAGATTGAATCGCTCCTAAGAAGACCAAGAAGTTAAATCCAGTATAGCGCCATACAGAGGTAAAGGCTAGAGAAATATTGTTGATCGAACGATCACCAAGCCAGAGATGGATTTGATCTCCCAATCCGATAGCTTTCAACACTGTATCCAAGGTTCCGTTTCCTTTAAAGAAATAAAGGAAAATGAAACCAATAGCTACCCCATTTAGTAGATAAGGGAAGAAAAGAATTCCTTTCCACAAATTCGCAAATTTCACTTTGAAAGAAAGAATGGTCGCGAACAATAGAGCTACTGCTAATTGGAAAAAGGTTGCAATGAAGTAATACAAACTGGTTTTAAATACAGTAAAGTAATTTGGATTGGTTAAAACCGTTTTATAGTTTTCAAAACCAACATACTTAGCATTTGTGCTATAGCCGTTCCAATCTTGCAAGCTATATTGGAACATTTTGAAGAGAGGGTAGTAAGAAAACGTCAAAATCAATGCGACTGGAATAATCGTAAAGGCAAAGATAATCAACCGTTTTTCTCGATCTCTTTTTGATGTACTTTTAAACATATTCTTCCTCCAAATCAAAAGCTGACAGGGTCAAACTCTTATTTCGTCTTTCTCTGCCAGCTGGTGATCATCCTATTTTTGTGAAACCTTTTCAATCGCTTCTGACCAGCGTTTGTTAAAGTCTTTCATAATATCATCAAAGCTTTCTTTTGAGTTTCCAATAGCAGCATCGATGATACGTTGTTTTTCTTTATCTGTAGAACCAATACCTAATTGTGATTCATCATTGATATCACTAAACAAGGATTCTTTTCCTGCTGGAGCTGGATTTTCTTCAAGCAATTGAACACCAGCCTTTTGACTTGCTTTCAATGATGCTGGATAATCCGCACCTTTCACAGTTGGGAGACCACCATTGTCCTTAGCGTAGTCAGATTCATTCACCAACCAATCCAAGAATTTACGAGCTGCTTCTTTGTGTTTACTATGCTTATTAATACCATAGTTGTAATCTCCTGTAACTGTCATGTATTGTTTGCCATCAGGAGCCGTCATAGGGAAGGCCATATATTGGATATCTTTTGCATTATCAGGATTGGCTTGCTGTACCTGTGGAATTGCCCAGCTACCTAAAACCATAACCCCAATCTTACCGTTTGCAAGATCAACTTTTGATTGTTCCCAATCTGAAGTTGTCGGATCAGCTTCAATCAATTTTTCTTTGCTGACAGTATACAAGGTGTTATAGATGGTGTTCATGACTTTACCATCTTCAAATGGAGCTTTGTCCGTCGTCAATTTGTTTGTGAAGTCCGCATCACCTGCAGCACCAGCTTTTACAAAGTCCCAGTTGGTTAATGTCCATCCAGCTGCATAGTTGGTATACAATGGTGTTACTTCTGAATTATGCTCTTTAACTTTTTTCAGTGCTTTTACAAAGTCTTCAGGAGTTTTTGGAAATTCTTTTACACCTGCATCTTTGAAGACTTTCATGTTTACGACCAAACCTGTTGCATTCATTTGACTTGGAATACCATAACTGATACCGTCATAGGAGCGATCATTCATCCCAAGGTATTTTTTAGAAAGTTCATCTTTTTTACCAAGTGGTTCAAAGAAGTTCTTATAATCTTGAGGTTTAATGTCAGATGGAATCATTAGGATATCCCCATAATCATCACTATTCATACGAGTTTTAACTTGACCCGCATAGTCTGTGATCGTTTGGACCTCAATTTTGATATCAGGATTTTTTTCATTAAATTGTTTAATGTATTCATCCCATTTTCCATTTGTTTCCCAGTCTGTCCGATGGTTGATGAAAGTAATGGTTTCTTTCCCGCTATCCTTAGACTCTCCATTTGAGCATCCCACTAATAATAGAGTTGCAAGAGTTGCAGCTCCTAATCCTAACAAACCTTTTTTCATTAGATTTGCCTCCTTGAATGAATTAATTGTTTTCTTTTATGAATTCATTATAACACAGAAATTTTAAAAAGTATATACTTTTTATTTAAAAATATATACTTTTTGTAAAATATTTTTAAAATCATCGTAAAAAAGAATTTTTTTATCGTTTTTCGATATATTTTTATTGACTTATTTTTTATAAGGAGTATACTATAAGTGAAAAATAAATAAACTTCAAGGAGGCTTGCGATGAAAAACTCAAAAACCTTAAAAAATATCATTGAAGTCTTAACGGCTTTCATTTACTTCTGTGGCTTTATGACCGTGGCTGCACTGGTCGTCCACCTGCTTTCCCGCATGGGTTTTTTCAAAGATCTCATTCAATCAGGTCGCTTGTCCTTTGAGGCGAATGGCATCCAGCTCTTCCCCAAACATCCGCAACCCCTCTGGCAGTTGCTCTTCCCACTAGCTTCAAGCGCTATTTATATTTTTCTTCTCCTCACCATTCGTAGCTTCCTCCAAAATCTCTACCAAGAAAAGATCTTTTCTCAATCCAACATTGATCTTTGCAACCGAGCTTGGAAGATTCTCTTGGTCTTGTCCTTTATGTCTGGCACACTTGAGACCAGCGGCAATGCTTATCTCCTTCCCTTTACCTTCCAATTGACCTTTAACACGGGACTTCTTCTTGCTGTCCCAATTGTCTGGGTCCTTGGCAAGATTTTAGAGAGAGGGATTGAGATTGCTGAAGAAAATGAGCTAACCATTTAAGGAGGTTGCCATGATTATCGTCAATCTAGATGTCATGCTAGCCAAGCGAAAGATGAAATCCAACGAGCTAGCTGACAAAATCGGCATCACCACAGCCAACCTCTCCATCCTCAAAACAGGCAAGGCCAAAGCCATCCGCTTCACCACCCTTGAAGCCATCTGCAAAGAACTCGACTGCCAGCCAGGAGATATCCTAGAATACCGGCCAGATGAATAGGGACTATATTCGGAGACTTTCCTTAGGTGAGGACAGACGGTAGCGAATCCCTTTGGGATTCCATACCTAAGATTTGAGCCCACTGTCTCAAATCTTCCGAGAGTCTGAAACGAAAATGTTTCAGACTCTTTTCTCACTGCGGAAGTCTCCGTTAACACCCATTACTAATAGGACTCATCTACCATCCTTGTAAAATTCAATGATGGGAACCATATCGACACAAGAAAAGCACTCCCGCGGGAGTGCTTTTCATATGTCTATCGTTTAGCCGATAATGCTTCCATTTGGAACAGATGGATCAACGGTTAGGACCGTTAATTGATCTCCGTGTTCTGCGGAAAGAATCATACCTTGGCTGACGTATTTTTTCATCATCTTACGTGGTTTGAGGTTGGCCACGATTTGAAGTTTCTTGCCGACCAATTCTTGTTCATTTGGATAGAATTTCGCGATACCAGAGAGGATTTGACGGTCTTCGCCATCTCCTGCGTCTAGGCGGAAGCGAAGCAGTTTGTCTGATCCTTCGACGCGTTCCACTTCTTTGACTTCTGCTACACGGATTTCAACCTTGTCAAAGTCTTCAAATTTGATCTCGTCTTTTTCAGACTTGAGTTCCACTTCTTCTGGAATCCATTCTTTTTCTTGTGGTTTTCCAGCAGTCATTTGAGATTGGATGTAGGCAATTTCTTCTTCCATGTCGAGACGTGGGAAGATTGGAGTTCCTTTGGCAACCACTGTGACATTTTCAGGGAAGCCTGCTAGGGTCAAGTTTTCAAGATCGAAGTCCAAGCCCAAGCCAAGTTGTTCCATGATGGCATTTGAGGTGTTCATCATGAATGGTTGGATCAAGTGAGCCACAACACGAAGGCTAGCCGCTAAGTGAGCCATGACCGCTGCCAATTGTTCCTTGTCCCCATCTTCTTTAGCGAGGACCCAAGGAGCAGTCTCATCGATGTACTTGTTGGTCCGAGAGATGATGTTCCATACGGCTTCCAAAGCGCGTGGGTAATCAACCGCGTTCATTTGCTTGTGGTATTCAGCGATGTTTTCTTCAACTACCTTAGCCAAATCTGCATCAAATGCAGTGACATTTTCGACATAAGCTGGAACTTGACCACCAAAGTATTTATTGATCATGGCTACCGTCCGATTAAGGAGGTTTCCAAGGTCATTGGCCAATTCATAGTTGATGCGGGCCACATAGTCTTCTGGTGTGAAGGTACCGTCTGAACCAACTGGCAAACTGCGCATGAGGTAGTAACGAAGTGGATCCAAGCCGAAGCGTTCCACCAACATTTCTGGGTAGATGACATTCCCTTTAGACTTAGACATCTTGCCGTCTTTCATGACAAACCAACCATGGGCAATCAAACGTTCTGGCAATTTAACATCCAACATCATGAGAAGGATTGGCCAGTAAATCGAGTGGAAACGAAGGATGTCTTTTCCGACCATGTGGAAGACGGTTCCGTTCCAGAACTTGTCAAAGTTTTCATGATCTTCTTGACCATAACCAAGAGCTGTCACATAGTTGAGAAGGGCATCAATCCATACATAGACCACGTGTTTTGGATTGGATGGAACTGGCACACCCCAGGTAAAGGTGGTCCGAGATACCGCCAAGTCTTCCAAACCTGGCTCGATGAAGTTTTTCAACATTTCATTGAGACGACCATCTGGCGTGATGAAATCTGGTTGGGATTTGAAAAATTCCACCAAGCGGTCTTGGTATTTACTGAGGCGAAGGAAATAAGATTCTTCAGAAACCCATTCTACTTCGTGACCTGATGGGGCTACTCCACCGATGACCTTGCCATTCTCATCACGGAAGACCTCAGCCAATTGGCTTTCTGTAAAGAACTCTTCATCAGAGACTGAATACCAACCAGAGTATTCACCAAGGTAGATGTCGTCTTGTGCAAGCAAGCGTTCAAAGACTTGGGCCACCACTTCTTCATGGTAATCGTCTGTCGTACGGATGAATTTATCATATGAGATATCGAGTAATTGCCAGAGTTCTTTCACTCCAACGGCCATCCCATCTACATAAGCTTGTGGCGTAATCCCAGCTTCTTCTGCTTTTTGCTGGATCTTTTGCCCATGCTCATCGAGACCAGTCAGGTAGAAAACATCGTAGTTCATCATGCGTTTGTAACGCGCCAAGACGTCACAGGCGATCGTTGTATAAGCTGAACCAATATGCAGTTTACCAGATGGGTAATAGATAGGGGTTGTGATGTAGAATGATTTTGTCATTTTCTTTTCCTTTCAAGGCTAATGAAACCTTATGTAATAACACTTCATTATATCATTTTTAGGAGTCCCTGAAAACCAAAAACCAGCTAGGATCTAAGGAAGACAAGCAAAAAAGCTGACCGAAGTCAGCTTTCTATGATTGATAACGAATCCTGCTATCTTACTTACCAAGATAGTATTCTTTTACAACGTTCAATTTTTCGTCAAATTCGAATACCAATGGTGGGAAGTTAGGGATTTCCACATCCATGATTTCGTCATCTGACAATTGTTTGATGTGTTTTACAAGAGCACGGATTGAGTTACCGTGTGCTCCTACGAATACGTTTTTACCGTCTTTAAGAGCTGGAGCGATTTTATCTTCCCAGAATGGAAGGGCACGTTCCAAAGTAACTTTCAAGTTTTCAGCATCTGGAATTACTGAATCGTCAAGTGAAGCATAACGACGGTCAGTGTGTGCTGAGTGTTCATCATCACGGTCCATTGCAGGAGGCAATACATCGTAAGAACGACGCCAAATGTGAACTTGTTCATCACCAAATTGTTCAGCAGCTTCTGCTTTGTTTTTACCAGTCAAACCACCGTAGTGACGTTCGTTCAAGCGCCATGATTTTTCAACTGGAACCCACAATTGGTCAGAAGCTTCAAGAGCCAAGTTAGTAGTTTTGATCGCACGTTTCAATACTGAAGTATAAGCTTGGTCAAATTCGATACCAGCTTCTTTGATCAATTTACCAGCGTCGATCGCTTGTTGTGTACCTTTTTCAGACAAATCAACATCAGCCCAACCAGTGAAAAGGTTAGCTTTGTTCCATTCAGACTCACCGTGGCGAGCAAAAACCAATTTTACCATTAGATGGATCTCCTTTTTATTCTCCGAGGTTTCCCCCGTTTATCTATTTTATTCTACTAGATTTTCAGTAAAAAATCTAGTGGCGACCATAGAAAAGTGCAATTTCTCACAAAAAAGAGCCTGACGGCTCTAATGGAATGTCTTTATCATTGTTTCTGACAGTCGGGGCAAATGCCATAGACGGTCATCTGAGTCTTGGTGATCTGGTAACCACTTTGACTGGCTGCTTCTTCGCGAAGATCTGGGACTTCAATGTCCACATCTGCGATACGACCACATTTTTCACATACCACGTTCAAATGGTCATGCCCCATGAAATCAAAATAGGTCGTGGTATCATTGCGAACCTTGATCTCAGAGACAACCCCCTCATCAATCAAAACCTTGATATTATTGTAGACAGTTGCTAGACTCATGCTTGGAAACTGAGGCAATAAATCGCGATAGATCTTCTCAGCGCTTGGATGTTCATGACTCGCCACTAAATAGGAAAGAACTGCTCTGCGGGTATCAGTAATCCGAATACCCTTAGCACGCAAATTTTGCAAGACTTCTTCCACGCGCTCTTCTTCATGACGATGCAATGCGTTCACTATGATCCCCCCTTTCCAATATGATTTAATCGATTCGTTACCCTTATTATATCATGTTTCAAAATAAATCACTATTTAGAATGCTTTTAATTAAAAAAAATGTCCGGGGGACATTTTTTTCATGAGCCTGAAAACCGAAAAGCGAGTTTATGTCCTGGGGACATTGATTCACGAGCCTGAAATAGATTCATCTACTCTCAACCGATCCAACTGGTCATCCAGCGCACGGTTCCTAGGATCATTTTGACCACGAGGATCATAAAGCAAAATTCCAGTACAAACCACAGCCCTTTCAGTAGATACAAAATAGGTCGGATAAACAACAAGGCAAAGAGTCCTAAAATGAATCGCATGGTCTTTTCTCTCTTTCTTTTTTCCTATTATACCCTTATCCTATAGAGCTGTCCAACAAAAAAACCACCCTAGAAATCTAGGATGGCTTTTCAAAATGCAATTATTTAACTGCTTCTTTAAGAGCTTTACCAGCTTTGAATGCTGGAACTTTAGAAGCTGCGATTTTGATTTCTTTACCAGTTTGTGGGTTGCGACCTTTACGAGCTGCACGTTCACGAACTTCGAAGTTACCGAAACCGATCAATTGAACTTTTTCACCTTTTGAAAGGTATTCTGAAACTGCTGCGAATACAGCGTCAACAGCTGCTGCTGAATCTTTCTTAGTCAATTCTGTAGCTTCTGCCACTTTTGCGATCAAATCTTGTTTGTTAGCCATTTAACAAATCCTCCAATTTTTTTTAGGCTTTACGCCTTAACAGTACTATAATATCTAAAAAAAGCCTTTAGGTCAAGTACTAAACCTGTTTTTTCAAACATTTATTCAGCTTATTCGTAGCGCACCAAAACTGCAAATGCATTCTCACCTGTATGGGTTTGGATAATCGATCCAGTTTCGAGAACTGGGATCGCATTTTCAACGAGTGATTGCAACTGAGCCTTCATTTCATTGGCCCATTCTGGTGTCCCTGCGTAAGAAATCCCGATCTCAGCCACCTTGCTGTGGGATAGTTTCTCTACCAATTCATCCAACCACTTCTTAAAGGTCTTGTTTCCACGTCCCTTGACGATTGGTTCCAACTGATGGTCCTTCATTTGCATCACCACACGGATGTTAAGAAGCGAGCTCAAAAGTCCGGTAACACGGCCAATCCGACCACCTTTAACTAGATTTTCCAAGGTAGATACGCCGATATACAACTCTGTCTTTTCTTTGACTTCTTCAATACGAGCTAAAACGGTGTCTAAATCTGCTCCTTCTTTAGCCAACTTAGCCGCCTCAACCACTTGGAACTTCATGGCTTGGTCTGTAAAGCCACTATCAATCACAGTTACTTCTGCCCCTGATAAGGTTGCCCCTTGACGAGCTGCCTCTACGGTTCCTGACAAGGCATGAGACATATGAATTGAAACGATATGAGCTCCGTCTGCTGCTAACTTTTCATACACCTCCGCAAAGACTCCAACGGGTGGTTGGCTGGTCTTTGGAAGATTTTTGCTAGACTGCATTAAGCGCAAGAAGTCCCCTTCGCCCAACTCACTGTCGGAATAAAGGACTCCATCCACCATAACAGAAAGTGGCACAATGGTAATGCCATATTCTTCAACCACTTCAGGCTCAATTGTAATAGATGAGTCTGTAACTATTTTAATATTTGTCATATTTTTCTATACTCTTCCTAAGAATGTTCTGCTTTCATTATATCAAAAAACACGGGGTTTTGCAGTGAAAGATATCCATTCCTGTTTCCTCAGTCGTCTGCGGCAGAAAAACCTGTATTATGAAGGACATGGTCATGGACAATACCTTGATCATCCAAGAGCAATCCATGGAGGACTCCACCAAAGACAGCGCCCCCATCGACACCCATCTTCTGATCTGAAATCCAAAGATTTTCGGTGCCGACTGGCTCATTGAGCAGTCCATAGACTGGTGTATGGCCAAAGACGATCCATTTGCCTGTATGATTCTCCGCTTCATGGAATGGTTTTCGGATCCAGACTTTTTGGTAATCACTGGTTTCCCGCCAATTTTCAAGGGTTAGATCCACACCAGCGTGGACAAAGTAATAGGTTTCTGTCTCGTAGTCAAAGGGCAAACTGCGGATGAAGGCCACCAAGTCAGGAACGGTGTTCTCTACGGCTTGCGCATCCGCAATCCCATCTACAGGAGCATCGAGCGGCCGGCCTAACAGAGAGTTGATGGTCGTATCGCCACCATTTCTTCGGTAGTGATCATAACGCTCTTCTGGATTGTCCAACCAGGATAAAAACATGTACTCGTGATTTCCGGAAAGGCAAACAGCTCCGTGATGGTCTACGTAGTCTTTTACAATTTCAATCGATCGTTTGCTGTTTTCGCCTCGATCTATCAAATCTCCTAAAAAGACCAATTGAGATTTTCCATCCCACTCTGTCATGAGCTCTTCTAGCATTTGTGCTTTTCCGTGAATATCTCCGACTACAAAGTATCTTGACATTGTTTCAAACCTTCTTTCTCTTAACGCTTGAGAAGTTGCTCTGCTTGTTGACGGGCAGCTTCCGTTAGATCCTCTCCTGCCAGCATCTTGGCAATTTCTTCGATTCGTTCTTCTCTATTGAGCAAACGCACAGTAGATACAGTTGAGTGTTCATCACTGATTTTCTCAATATAGAATTGATAATCTGCTGCAGCGATGACTTGAGGCAGGTGAGAAATGGCAAGCACTTGGCCATTTTGACCAATCTTATGAATTTTCGCTGCGATGGCTTGGGCCACGCGCCCAGAGACCCCTGTATCCACCTCGTCAAAGACGATACTAGTTTTTCCTTCTTTTCGAGAAAAAGCAGATTTAATGGCCAACATCAAGCGTGACAATTCTCCGCCAGATGCTACCTTGACAAGGGGTTTAAAGTCCTCACCTGGGTTGGTCGAAATGTAAAATTCGACAGCTTCATTTCCCTCACGATTAAACTTAGCCTTACTAAAACGCACTTGAAAACGCGCCTTGTCCATGTAGAGGTCTGCCAATTCTTGCTGGATTTCATTTTCCAAAGCCTGGGCTAGGTCATGCCGCTGATCACTCAAATCTTGAGCCAAGGTGACCAAACTCTTTTCCAAACGTTTGAGTTCTTTTTCCAAGTCCTCAGACGAGAGGTCACTTCCGGTGAGGAGGCTATATTCTTTAGTGATTTGTGCTAGGTATTCTAAGACGTCCTTGACTTGGCCACCATACTTGCGCGTGATGGAGTGGATCAAATCCAAACGCGATTCCACCTGCATGAGGCGATTGCCATCAAACTCCAGACCATCGACCACATCTTCTAAGCGCTTGGTAATATCCTCAAGGGCATAAAAGGTTTCCGATAACTGGCTTGAGAGCTCTTTGTAGGTCGGATCATATTCTTCGATGCTCTCCAGATCATTCATGGCTGAGCGCACATTGGAGAGGCTCGAAAACTCTTCTGCATCCAGCATGGTATAGGCATTGGTTAGGGTATCAGCAATCATCTTGTGATTGAGAAGGCGTTGGCGTTCTTGCTCCAGACGCAGGTCCTCATCCACTTCCAAGGCAGCTGCCTCAATCTCTGCAATTTGAAACTCCAACATCTCGATACGAGCCTTGTTTTCCTGCTGGTTGCGCTGGAGTTCCACCACTTGTTTGCGCAGGCGTTTGTAGTCTTCGAAGGTCTGACGATAAGCCTCTTTGGTTTGGAAAAAGGCTGTGTCTCCAAATTCATCCAGCATAGCGATATGCAATTGGGGCCGCATAAGTTCTTCCTGATCATGCTGGCCATGGATATCCACCAAATGTTGACCGACTGCCTTTAAGACAGATAAATTCACCATCTGACCATTGATCCGGCTGACACTTCGTCCATTTTGCAAGATCTCTCGGCGAATGATCAATTCATCAGTCCACTCTAGCCCTTGCTCTTCAAAGAGAGCTGTCAGGTGTCGATTGCTCTCAATGGTAAAGAGACCTTCGATTTCCGCTTTTGGGGCTCCGTGTCGAATGACATCCGTCGTTGCACGGCTTCCCAGCATCATGTTCATGGCATCGATGATGATGGATTTACCAGCACCCGTTTCCCCTGTCAGTACCGTCATTCCCTTTTCAAAATTTAAGGAAATCTCTTCGATAATGGCAAAGTTCTTAATCGAAATTTCTAATAGCATAGGCTCTTACCACCCAAAGATTGATTTGAGGATATTCTCTGCTTCTGGTGCGGAATAAGCAATCAACAAGATCGTATCATCATCTGCAACAATACTAAAGATATGCTCCTTATAAATCTCCCGCAAGCGACGTTTAACTAAAGGAGCTGTCCCTGGAACCATGGTGAAATTGACATATTCTCCCATCCGACGATGAGACAAGATATTGCTTTCGATCATCCCAATCCCTTGGTGGTGCTTACGTGGCAATTCATAGACATAGGTCATGTCTTTGAGAGGGCGTTTTACGATGCCCAATTCTTTGATATCCCGTGACACCGTCGCTTGGGTTGCTGAGATGCCTTCTTCTTTCAAATGTTCGACGATCTCTTCTTGCGTCCCCACTTCATGATCGCGAATGAAACGACGAATTTTTTCTAATCTGATATTCTTACTCTTCATGTTTAAATTCCTTGTGTGCCAGCTCCACAACAGCCTCCAGCTGCTCTGTAGTTGGCTTTGTTTTCTCTTCTTTTTTTTCTAGATACATCAAAAATTCGATGTTGCCATGGCCTCCTTGGATAGGGGAATAATCTACTCCCATTACCGCAAAGCCATGTGTTCCTGCAAAAGCAGCGACCTTTTCAAGAACGTCTAAATGAATCTTAGGATCCTTAATGATCCCATTTTTCCCGATCTGTTCGCGTCCTGCCTCAAACTGAGGTTTGACCAAGGCCACGACTTGTCCATTATCTGCCAAAATCCGGTGAAGGGCTGGCAGAATCAAGTCCAAAGAAATAAAGCTGACATCGATGCTCGCAAAGCTTGGTGTCGCTTCAAAATCATCTGGCTCGGCATAGCGGAAATTGAACTGCTCCATCGAGACCACTCGAGGATCATTGCGCAATTTCCAGGCCAACTGATTGGTACCGACATCCACTGAAAAAACCTGGCTGGCTCCATTTTGCAACATGACATCTGTAAAGCCACCTGTAGAAGCTCCGATATCAATCGCAATTTTACCTTCTACAGATAAACCAAATTGGTTCAGGGCTTTTTCTAATTTAAGACCACCCCGGCTGACATATTTGAGCTTTTCACCCTTTAATTTCAACTCGGTTGCTTCATCAATTTTTTCACCCGGTTTATCGAAGCGCTCACCATTGATAACGGCAACGACAAGGCCTGCCATCACCCCTCTTTTGGCTTGTTCGCGGGTATCAAATAGGCCTTGTTTATAGGCTAATACATCCACTCTTTCCTTAGCCATCTATTCGTAATCCTTCTATTAATTTCTTGATCGCTCGCGGATCAAAGTCACAAGCACTTGTAATCTGATCCAACAAGTCCTCGCAAGCGTCTAATTCGCTTGTCAGCAAAGCTATTGATTCTTCCAATCCCAACAGGGCTGGATAGGTCGATTTTTCAGCCACTAAGTCCTTTTGAGGGGTCTTCCCCAAAGCTTCAAAATCAGCTACCAAATCCAAAATATCATCCCGCACTTGAAAAGCCAGGCCTAATTTTTTCCCGATTTTTTCTAAGAGCTGACCAATGTCTGCTTGCAACTCTAAAATCAAACCTGCTGCGATGAAAGGATAGGCAAGGAGGCGTCCTGTCTTATTGGCATGGATAGTCTGCAATTCTGCTAGCGTGAGCTGTTTGTGCTCCCCTTCCATATCAAGGACTTGGCCAGCTACCATTCCACGACTTCCGGATGCATCCGACAATTCAAGAATCAAGGAGACCTTGACCGCATCAGGAAGGGCACTCGCAGCTATCATCCCAAAGGGATCGAGAAAAAGCGCATCCCCTGCTAAAATCGCCAGGTCTTCTCCGAATTTCTTATGATTGGTCAATTGCCCTCGACGGTAATCGTCATTGTCCATGGCTGGCAGATCATCGTGAATGAGACTTCCTGTATGGATCATCTCTAAAGCCCCCGCTACTTGAAAGTGAGCCTCCGTCAATTCCTGTCCAAAGGCCTCTAACAATTCTAGAAGGAGCAAGGGGCGCAGGCGTTTTCCACCTGCCTGGATCGAATATAGGACCGAGTCCACTAAATGGGGGGCGACGGCTTTCTCCTCATAAAAAGAGCGAACTGCTTGCTCTACTCTATTTCGTTTTTCTTCTTGTCTCATGCTAGATCCGCTTCAGTACCATCTGCTTGCATGACCTTGACCAAGGTTTTCTCTGCTTGATCCAAGGTATCTTGCAATTCTTTTGACAACTTCATTCCTTTTTGGAATTCTGTAATAGCTTCTTCTAAAGCCACATCACCACTCTCCAATTTTTGGACGATAGTTTCCAAATCTGCTAAATTTTCTTCAAATTTCTTTTCTTTCGACATGTTTTACCTCTACTTCTAACTGACCATCTCTCATGATGAGTGACAGCGGGTCCCCTTCTGTTACTTTCGCAACCGAGTCTAGAACCTGATCTCCTTCCTTGACCATGGCATAGCCACGCGCAATAATCCGACTGGTATCGAGCATCAAGAGGGCTTCTGATAAGCCTTGCACCTTGATCTTTTGCTCTTTTAGGACTTGTTCCATTCGGTTGGTTAAGATTCTCTTATCTTGGAGCAGGCGGTCTTGGTAGCGCTCGATGCGATGCAAAGGAGACATGGCTTCTAAGCGATGACGCAGACCTTGCAGCTGATTAGCCCCTTGTCCATAAGCATCGCGCATTCCTTGTTTCAAGCGCAATTGCAACTGGTCAATCTTTTGCAGGTAGCCATCATAGAGTCTTTCAGGCTGTCTAAAAATAACCGATTGACTTAATTTGGCCAAGCGTTCACGATTATAGGCCAAGCGATTGGACATAGCTGTTGCCATGCGATTTTCCTGCTTTTGTAAATGGGACAAGAGATCCAACTTCGTTACTGGAGTGGCCAATTCAGCAGCTGCTGTCGGAGTAGCGGCTCGTCGGTCTGCTACAAAATCGGCTAGAGTCGTATCTGTCTCATGTCCAACACTGGAGATAATCGGAATCCGCGATTCAAAAATGGCTCGCACCACTGCTTCTTCATTAAAGGCCCAGAGGTCTTCAATCGAACCACCCCCACGACCGATAATCAAGACATCCAAATCATCCCGTTGGTTAGCCCGTTGAATATTAGCAACCACCTCACTAGATGCGCCTTCTCCCTGAACCTTGGTCGGGTAGAGCACAATCTCTACACCAGGGAAGCGTCGGCTCACCGTTGTGATAATATCGCGAATCACGGCCCCACTTTGACTGGTGATGACCCCGATCTTTCTTGAAAATTGTGGCAGAGCTTGCTTCCACCGATCCTGAAAGAGACCTTCTTCGGTCAACTTTTTCTTGAGTTGCTCAAATTGGATGGCCAAGGCCCCTACCCCATCTGGTTCAGCCTTTTCAATGACAATGGAATAACTCCCACTTGGCTCATAGAGCTGAATGCGACCGATGACATTGATCTTCATGCCTTCTTCTAGCTCAAAACCAAAGCTTCGATAAACTCCAGCCCAGACCGTTGCCTGAATGACCGCTTTTTCATCTTTTAATGAAAAATACTGGTGGTTGGGACGTTTTCGGAAATTGGAGACCTGCCCTGTCAGATAAACCCTTTCCAAATAGGGATCCTTATCAAATTTTAATTTTAAATATTTGGTCAAACTTGATACGGATAAATAGTTGGACATAGGAACTCCTTTCTGCAGAATATGATCAAGTTTAATTATACCAAAAAACACCAAAAAAGGCTGGCAGACAAAGCGAAATCATGAATTTCCTTTCTCTACAAGCCTCATTTTATTCAAGTTACCCTCTACTTGTCTGTTTAACACCAGCTTCCTTAAAACTCAAGACCAAGTTGGAATACACAAAAAAGACAAGTCACAGGACTTGTCTTTTATTCTTTAGGAGGTTTTTTCATTCCTATTTTTGATAGGTTTTCACGACCCAATTAACCCCTTCATCTGCCGTGAGAGTATAGACGGGATTCTCAGTCGTTTCATAAAAAGTCATCGAGAGAGTTTTGCCATCCACGAATACTTCGATGGAGTTGGTATCGCGAATGATCGAAAAATGATGATACTTTTCAGTATCCAACTGAATCCATCTCGATTGAAATGCTGGATTTTCTTTTCCAGAAATGGGGTGCCCAAATTGGTCTCGACTTAAGCTAAAGCGTTTTTGAGAGGCGTCATAAACCAATTGCAAGACACTATCAGGATCAGTTTCATCGCCATAACCAAGGATAAAGGAGCGACCCGGTTTGGCATCTAGTTCAAACAAGGTTTGTTTCCCTTTAGCTGAGATTATGATCTGATTGCCCTTAACAATGGTTTCTAGAAAATTCTCTACAAGAAAGTGTTCTTTCACTGACTCAGGTAACTCCTGAACCAATCGTCCGTCTTTCAAGGACAATTTTCTTGGAAGAGTCATACTACCTGCCCACCCATGAGCTAAATCATGACTGGGGATAGACCGGTGCCACATTTGCATCCAAGCAACCATGTAGCGTTCGCCATTTGGTCCTTGACAAGTTTGAGGGGCATAGAAATCCAAACCACCATCCATTTCATCATAGGAATCGACACGAAAATGCCCCGTTTCCCAATTCATGTCACCGATAAAGGCAACCGTCGAATTTAAGTTCCAGTATTTTTCTTGCTGTCTTTCCATTTCAATGGGTGACAAGATCAAGACCCATTTGCCATCTAAAGGGAAGAAATCGGGACACTCCCACATAATCCCTTGCCCTTTTTCACCTTCTAAAAGGACTGATGTAAAGGCCCAATCTACTAGATTACTTGATGCAAATAGGAGAATTTGACCTCTGTCATCTGGCGTCTTAGAAGCAATAACAGCGTAATAGCTTCCTTGATATTCAAATACTTTAGGATCACGAAAATCTGCAATATCTGCGATCCCCTCAATATGTCGAGCATGGATCACTGGATTAGTAGGCAACTTTTCAAAGGTAATGCCATCTGTCGAAACCGCAAGACACTGAGTCTCCTCGCGCTTTTCCTCATCGTCTACATGACCAGTATACAGCAAATAGAGCTTGTCATCTTTCACAATAGCACTACCCGAGAAACAACCATCCTTATCATAGCTTTCACTTGGTGCTAAAGCTACTGGCAATTCTTCCCAATGGAGAAGATCCTTTGATTTGGCATGCCCCCAATGCATGGGACCCCAAACACTATCATAGGGATAGAATTGGTAAAACAAATGGTATTCCCCACGGAAATAAACAAAACCATTTGGATCGTTCATCCAGCCGATTGGAGGTAGCAAATGAAATGCTCCTCTATATTGCTGGTTAACCCTCTCCCTGTTTTCATCGATATACTGATTTGCTTTCCGAATGCTTTCCTTCATCTTTTTTACCTATTTTCTATTTTCAGTGCTGATAACCTGATCTTTGTCACTCCACTTCTTCATCCATTTGGGGATTTCTTGGCTGATGGTCGTGGGTAGAACCACATAAAACTCCTTGCTCAAGTCTTCTGCAATGGCTGAATGGAGATAGGTCGCAACCACCACGCGCTCATAGAGACTGACCTGTGGGAATTGACCCGTAAATCCTGCGATCATCCCTGCCAAGGTATCTCCCATACCCCCTGTTGCTTGATAGGGACCACCAACATCTAGCTGATAGCCCTCATCTTGCCCACTTGTCCAAATGCGGGTGTGTGGCCCTTTTTCTACAATGACAGTCTCTTTAGGAAAGTTCTGTACTGCTCTTCGACTCTTGCCTTCAGTCTGGCTTGCTAGATCAAGCCCTGACAGTTTTTCCCATTCTTTTTGATGGGGGGTAAAGACCAACTGAGCCTCTGGCAGGTCAAACTGAGAGGCTGCAAAAAGACTAATAGCTCCTCCATCTAAGATCAAGACCTGCTGGCTAGAGACTTGTTCAAAAATCATGTGCAAGATTGCTTGGTTTTCTCTTGCTTCCTTTAAGCCCGGTCCTACGAGAATCACGCTAGCTTTTTGGAGCTGCTCACAAAGGAGTTCGTGATCTGCCAAATCAAAGCCCATGGCCTCAGGAAGATGGCTATGAAGAGCTGTCAGATTATCAGGATCTGTTGCGACAGTAACCAGCCCCGCACCACTATGAACCGCAGCAAGCGCCGCCATAATAATAGCTCCCCCATAGGGGTAAGTCCCCCCAATCAAGAGCAGGCGACCAAAATCGCCCTTATAAGATCTTGCCTCTCGCTTCACAATGACACGCTGGATCTCTTCTTTCTGAACTGTTCTCATACCTTCCTCATTTCTAGCGAAAAAGGAGAAGCCACGACTCCCCCTCCATCTTTTATTTTCCTCTGAATTCTGCAAAGACTTGCAAAATCTTAGCAGCCACAGCTTGTGGTTGATTTTGTTTGGCTACCAATTGATCATCCGCATAAGGCTGAAGGGCTGGAAAATCACCAATTTGAACTGCATAAAGAGCTTTTTCAAAGAGCTCGATATCATTTTGATCATTGCCAAAAGCCACGAAATTCTCTCCACAGAGTTCTTCTACGGTTGTCGCTTTATGCGTGTCTGCTGGATTGAGATAGATGCATTTTTCATGCGCATGATAGCGGATATGGGCCTTGTCTGTCTTTTCGATCCGCTCGATGATCTCATCCACGAGCTCCTCATGGCCACCCATATAGATCACGACCTTAATCGGATCTGTCAGCTCCTCTAATGAACGATACTGGGCTTTCTTGAGGGGATCTACATTAGCAACAAAAGGAATCTTTTCCAAAATCTGTCCGCTATAATCAAAGGTATCATCCACAAAAAATGGTAGATTGTAATGGCGACAAAAGCCAAGGACTTCCCGATACACGTCCTTGTCCAATTGGTCCTCATATACCAATTGCCCCTGGCGATAGGCCAATCCACCATTTAAACCAATCACGAGTTGCTGACTCAATGGGTCCCCTAAAAGGCCCAAGCAGTCCCGGTAAGAACGTGCAGAAGCAAAGGCGACTTCATGGCCAAATTCTTCTGCTCTCAATAAGACCTGTTTGATTTCATCATCGATTGTGACACCATCGAATGACAGGGTTCCATCTAAATCAAATACAAACTTCATCTTGTTCACACTTTCATTTTTTTAAGGCACGAACAGCTGCTTCGTAGGTCTGCTCCATCAGCATGGTGACGGTCATAGGCCCAACCCCTCCTGGTACCGGGGTAATATGACTGGCCAAAGGTGCAACAGAGTTAAAATCGACATCCCCACACAATTTGCCATTCTCATCGCGATTCATTCCGACGTCAATGACGACGGCGCCTTCTTTCACGAAGTCTGCTGTTACAAATTTCGCACGACCGATCGCAACAACCAAGATATCTGCTCTTCTAGCAATTTTAGGCAGATGATGGGTCCGAGAATGGGTCAAGGTTACCGTCGCATTTTTGGCGAGGAGCAACTGCGCCATTGGTTTTCCAACGATATTGGAACGACCAATCACGACTGCTCGCTTCCCTTCTAGATCAATCCCGTACTCTTTGAACATCTCCATGATCCCAGCGGGAGTTGAAGGCACCATGAGAGGATTTCCAGCCCACAAGCGTCCCATATTCAATGGATGAAAGCCATCCACATCTTTTGTCGGATCAATGGCTAAAAGGACTGCATCCGCATCGATGTGCTTAGGCAGTGGCAACTGCACCAAAATCCCATGCCAAAGGGGATCCTGATTGTAGTGTTCGATCACTTCTAATAATTCAGCTTGGCTGATGCTTTCAGGAAGTCGTCTCACTTCACTACGAAAGCCTGCCGCAATAGCAGAACGCTCTTTATTTCTTACATAGATTTTGCTAGCTGGATTATCTCCTACCACGATGACAACGAGACCCGGCACAACTCCTGTCTCTTCTTTTAATCGTGCTGTTTTCTCTGCAATCTCACCCTGTAATTTTGTAGCGAGCGCCTTCCCATCAATGATTGTCGTCATATCAATTCTCTTTCTAGTCAAGTAATGAAAATAGTCCTCTCTATTATAGCAGATTTCAACTCTCAAACCTAACTGTTCCTAATTAGAATTTCCTATAGACGAAAACTATAGCCAGATGGACAAAAAATGAGCTTGAGACCACCCCAAACTCATCCACACAGCTGCTTAGTAAAGCAATTCATAAATTTCCATTGCAATTAAATCAATGCTATCAAATGTATAGGTTTCACGCGCTTCAACATCACGAAGTGTAAAGGTTGAACCTTCTTCTTCATTGTGGTTGTAGGCTACTTCAGCGACAACAACACCGTCACGTTCAAAATTACGTTTTAAGTTTCCACCGTCTTTTGTCATCGTCTCCAAACGGTTGATAATCCGTACTAAATGTGATTCCATTTTATTTCTCCTCTTTACTTTCTACTCTCCTATTTTATCATAAAAGAGAAAGCTCTTCCAATAAAAATTCACATTTTTCCATTGATTTACTCTCTTCTTCACTCCTTAGTGACATTCCGTAGCAAATTCTTGCAAACTTCTAGAATACTGATATAATGAAACTATAAATCTTTGACTATTTTTGACCTTTCAAAAATAGGATCGTCTCTTGATGGAAAACCATCAAAAACCTACTGTGAGGTATGTATATGCTTTGTCAAAATTGTAAAATAAATGAATCAACCATCCATTTATATACAAATGTAAATGGACGTCAGCAGCAAGTAGACCTCTGTCAGAATTGCTATAAAATTATGAAAACAGACCCAAATAACAGCTTCTTGAAAGGCATGACCCAACGGAGCCAACTCACTGGAGATCCTTTTGAAGATTTCTTCAATAACCTTGGGAACTTCCAAAGTCCGCAAGAGCCTCAAACTCCTCCAACTCAATCCGGAGGCAGTTATGGAGGTGGCGGCTACGGCCAAAACAATAACCGTGGTGGTGGTCAAGACCCTCGTCAAGCACACCCTCAAAAGCCAAAAGGACTGTTAGAAGAGTTCGGCATCAATGTCACAGAAATTGCCCGCAAAGGGGATATTGACCCTGTCATTGGCCGTGACGAGGAGATTATCCGTGTCATCGAAATTCTCAACCGTCGAACCAAGAACAATCCGGTTCTGATTGGAGAACCTGGGGTCGGAAAGACTGCCGTTGTGGAAGGCCTGGCTCAAAAAATCGTCGATGGCGACGTTCCACATAAATTGCAAGGAAAAGAAGTCATCCGCTTAGACGTCGTGAGCCTCGTTCAGGGCACAGGCATCCGTGGTCAATTCGAAGAACGCATGCAAAAATTAATGGATGAAATTCGTCAACGCGAAGATGTTATTCTGTTCATCGACGAAATCCATGAAATTGTTGGCGCAGGATCAGCTGGTGAGGGCAATATGGACGCTGGAAATATCCTCAAACCAGCCTTAGCGCGAGGAGAACTCCAATTAGTTGGGGCTACTACCCTCAATGAATACCGTATCATTGAAAAAGATGCGGCCTTGGAACGTCGCATGCAGCCCGTTAAGGTCGATGAGCCAACGGTTGAAGAAACCATCACCATCCTCAAGGGCATCCAGAAAAAATACGAAGACTACCACCACGTCCACTATACAGACGGGGCCATCGAAGCGGCAGCTATTCTTTCAAACCGCTATATCCAAGATCGCTTCCTGCCAGACAAGGCCATTGATTTGTTGGATGAAGCGGGGTCTAAGATGAACCTGACCCTAAACTTTGTGGATCCAAAAGTGATCGACCAGCGCTTGATTGAAGCGGAAAACCTCAAAGCCCAAGCAACACGTGAAGAAGACTTTGAAAAAGCAGCCTACTTCCGTGACCAAATCGCGAAATACAAGGAAATGCAAGGTCAACATGTCACCGATCAAGAGACCCCTGTCATCAGCGAAAAAACTATTGAACACATCGTTGAACAAAAGACCAATATTCCTGTTGGTGATTTGAAAGAAAAAGAACAGTCTCAATTGATCAATCTAGCTTCCGATTTGAAAGCTCATGTGATTGGTCAAGACGATGCAGTAGATAAAATCGCGAAAGCCATTCGACGCAATCGTGTCGGCCTAGGATCTCCTAACCGTCCGATCGGAAGCTTCCTCTTTGTCGGACCAACTGGTGTCGGGAAGACCGAGTTGTCTAAACAATTGGCGATCGAGCTCTTTGGCTCTGCAGACAATATGATCCGCTTTGACATGAGCGAATACATGGAAAAACATAGCGTAGCGAAACTAGTCGGAGCTCCTCCGGGCTATGTTGGCTACGATGAAGCTGGACAACTAACGGAAAAGGTCCGTCGCAATCCATACTCCCTCGTGTTGTTGGATGAAGTGGAAAAAGCCCATCCAGATGTCATGCACATGTTCTTGCAAGTTTTAGATGATGGCCGTTTGACAGATGGTCAAGGCCGTACCGTCAGCTTTAAAGATACCATTATCATCATGACCTCTAATGCTGGAACCGGCAAAGCTGAGGCTAATGTTGGTTTTGGAGCTGCTCGCGAAGGTCGGACCAACTCTGTACTTGGAGAACTCGGTAACTTCTTTAGCCCTGAATTCATGAACCGTTTTGATGGCATCATTGAATTCCAACCTCTATCAAAAGAAAACCTTCTCCAAATCGTTACCCTCATGCTGGATGAGGTCAATCAACGTCTCGCACAAAATGAGATTCATCTGGATGTGACAGAGAAGGTCAAAGAAAAATTGGTCGATCTGGGATACGATCCAAAAATGGGGGCCCGCCCACTCCGTCGTACCATCCAAGACCATATCGAAGATGCCATTACCGATTATTACCTGGAACATCCAAGTGAGAAACAACTCAAAGCCGTCATGACCAGCAATGGGAATATTAGCATCAAAGCTGTTCACAAGACGGCCGAAAAGAAGTCAGAATCATAATCAGTAAATGTACATTCAGAGACTGGGACAAAAGTCCTAGCCTCTCAATTATTTTTGGATTGTCGAGCAAGACGCAGTGGTTGAGTGGGCTCTACTACGCTGATTTCATCAGCTTTTACAGCCCTACTCAACTGTGCGGAGGTGGGACGACGAAATCGAATTCTAACGAATTACCGATTTCTGTCCCACTCTCTTTCTTTTTCCCCTCCAGATTTTTGCTAAAAAATATGATATAATGATGAAAAAATAAGAAAAGAGAAAACCATGACCATTCCAAGTTTTGGTGAAAAAAAACAAGATGTGACCTACGTCAATCGCTATGGTGTCTACGCTGTTATTCCCAATAAGGACAAGGATCAGATCATCCTCGTTCAAGCTCCTAATGGAGCTTGGTTCTTGCCTGGCGGGGAAATTGAGGAAGGTGAAGATCACTTGCAAGCTCTGAAACGGGAACTGATCGAAGAATTAGGCTTTACTGCTATTTTAGGGCAATACTATGGCCAAGCAGATGAGTATTTCTATTCCAGTCATCGCGACACCTACTACTACAATCCTGCCTATATTTATGAAGTGGTAGACTATACAGAAGCTCAAAAACCACTGGAAGATTTTAACAATCTTGCTTGGTTTCCTGTAGATGAAGCTATTGAAAAACTCAAACGTGGCAGTCACAAATGGGGCATTGAACAGTGGAAAAATACCCACAAAAAATAAAGGAATTCTTTCACAAAAAATAAAAAAGTGCTATAATAAATGAAGATAGAGGTTAGGAGGAACTCATATGAAGCTCATTAATACCACAAATAGTCATGCTGCACTGGTCAAAAGCCAACTTGCCAGCACTGACGCCTTGCTTGTCGAGGTTTATTCCGCGGGCAATACCGATGTTGTTTTTACACAGGCCCCATCACACTATGAATTATTGATCAGTAACAAACACCGAGCTATTCGTGAAACTGAAGTTGAAATAATTCGTGAGTTCTTTTTAAAACGTAAGATTGATCTTCAAATCATTGACCAATCCGCTATTAAAACCCTCTATTCCGATAAACTAATTGAAATTTCCTTTCCAATTACAAAGTAAGGCCAATTTGCCTTACTTTTTTTATTTCCTTAATGGATGAACCTCTATACCATTCTAGCCATTAAAAAGAGGCTGGGACAAAAGTCCTAGCCTC
>NZ_KV812016.1:0-56519 GCF_001813295.1 Streptococcus sp. HMSC072G04 | reverse complement strand
ACGAATTACCGATTTCTGTCCCACTCTCTTTAATGGCTTTTATTTAGCTTCAAATCCTTCTGCGACTGCGTCCGCAAAGTTCTCTTCGACGATGCTTGCACAGTGGTCACAGATGGTTGCATGGTAGTGGCGTTCAGCCGTTGTTGGATCAATGCGACGGCAACGGTCACAAACTTCACCAGCTGCACGTTCAACCGTAAAGGCTACATCTTCAAAGGCCACTGCACCTTCTGGAGCTGAGCCTTCTGCGATAGTCAAATCTGAGACAATCAAGAGTTGAGCAACATTGCTATCAACAGCTCCAAGAAGTGTTTTCACGACTTCGTTTGGATAAACTGTCAAGTGAGCTTCAAGAGATTTACCGATCACTTTTTCATTCCGCGCTTCTTCCAAGGCTTTTTGAGCTTGACCACGGAAGTCCATGAAGGCTGACCAAGTATCCAAGATTTCTTCTTGGTTGGCAAACGTTTCTGCTTCTGGCAATTCTGACAATTGAACGAAGTCTTCTGCTTCAAACTCAAGATAGGACCAGATTTCTTCAGCAGTGTGAGGAAGAATTGGCGTCAAGAGTTTCGTGATTTTCACAAGGATATCATAGAAGACTGTTTGCATTTGACGGCGTTCGAGGGATTTAGCTCCTTCGATGTAAACAACATCCTTGGCAAAATCCAGGTAGAAGGCTGACAAGTCAACGTTGATAAAGTTAACAAGCGCCTTGTAGATCGTCAAGAACTCAAAGTTTTCATAAGCGTCACGGATAGTCTTGACAAGCTGGTTAAAGCGAATGGTCATGTACTTGTCCACTGAACGAAGCTCGTCATAAGCAACTGCATCCTCAGCTGGGTTAAAGTCAGAAGTGTTGGCAATCAAGAAACGAAGAGTATTTCGGATCTTACGGTAAGTCTCAGACACTTGGCTCAAGATATCCATTGAGATACGCACGTCATTACTTGAGTCTACACTGGTTACCCAGAGACGCAAGATTTCAGCACCAAATTGCTTTTCAACATCACTTGGAGCAATGGTATTTCCAAGAGATTTAGACATCTTCTCACCTTTCCCATCCAAAGCGAAACCTTGAGACAAGATTTGTTTGTATGGTGCGACACCATGGTTCGCCACAGATGTGATGAGGGATGAGTTGAACCAACCACGGTATTGGTCTGAACCTTCTAGGTAAAGATCAGCTGGGTATTTGAGTTCTGGACGGTTAACGACAACCCCATTCCAAGACGAACCTGAGTCAAACCAGACGTCCATGATATCTGTTTCTTTTGTAAATTCGCCATTTGGTGAACCAGGATGGGTAAATCCTTCTGGCAAGAGGTCTTTCGCTTCACGTTGCCACCAGATGATGGAACCATGTTCTTCAAAGAGTTGCGCTACATGTTCGATGGTTTCAGCCTTCATGATTGGTGTTCCGTCTTCTGCATAGAAGATTGGAAGGGGCACACCCCAGGCACGTTGACGAGAGATGACCCAGTCACCACGGTCACGAATCATGTTGTAGAGACGCACTTTCCCCCATTCTGAGTGGAATTTCACTTTTTCAATTTCGTCCAAGATATCTTGACGGAATTTCGATACTGAGGCAAACCATTGTGGAACTGCACGCCAGATGATTGGTTTTTTCGTACGCCAGTCAAATGGGTAGGAGTGAGAGATTTCTTCTTGAGCAAGGAGCAAATCACCAAGTTTTTCGATAACTGTTGGAACAACCTTGTCATAGAACTGACCTGCAAAGTCAGGGCCAGCATTTTCCATCATGATTCCGCGTTCGTTAACAGTAACAGCAACTTCGAGGCCATTGGCAATCCCTACATTGTAGTCATCCTCACCAAAACCAGGAGCAGTATGGACGATACCAGTACCTGAATCAAGGGTTACATGCTCACCAAGGATCACCAATTCATCCACTTCAGGATCCCATGGGTGTTCTGTCACGATATGGTTCAATTCTTTTCCTTGGTAAGTTGCAAGGACTTCAGCATTTTCCCAACCAAATTTTTCAGAAAGGCTTGGCAAGAGCTCAGATGCTAAGACATACTTGCGGTCAGATCCAGCAGGTTTCACTACGACATAATCAAACTCTGCACCCACCGTCAATCCACGAGAAGCTGTAACAGTAAATGGAGTTGTTGTCCAGACAACGATGTAAGTGTCTGTATCTAGGATACCCTTACCATCTTTAACTTTGTTCGCATAGTAAAGAGACGTTGATACCAAATCATGGTATTCAATCTCTGCTTCAGCGAGGGCTGATTCAGAAGACCAAGACCAGTAAACAGGCTTAGCCCCACGGTAGATATAGCCTTTATTGGCCATTTCACCGAAGACACGGATTTGTGCTGCTTCATAGTCAGGCGTCAAGGTTACATAAGGATGGTCCCAATCACCTGAAACACCTAAGCGTTTAAAGTCTTCGCGTTGTTTATCTACTTGAGAAAGAGCGTATTCACGGCAGAGTTTTAGGTACTCAACCAAGTCCATTTCTTTACGTTTCACACCTTGTTTAGCCAAGACTTGCTCAATTGGCAAACCATGGGTATCCCAACCTGGGATGTACGGTGCATAAAAACCTGACATAGACTTAGAACGAACAATGATATCTTTTGAGATCTTGTTCATGGCATGTCCTACGTGGATATTTCCGTTAGCATAGGGAGGGCCATCATGAAGCGTAAAATGCGGTTTTCCTTCATTCAACTCTTGACGGCGTTGATACAATTTTGCATCTTCCCATTCTTTTTGCCAAACTGGTTCCTTCGTTGGAAGCCCAGCCCGCATTGGAAAAGCTGTTTTTCCAAGATTCAATGTTTCTTTGAGTTTCATTGTGTCTCCTTATTGATTTAAAAGCTATAAAAAAACACGAGCATCCTAAAAAGGACGATTGCTCGTGGTACCACCTTTGTTTGAGAAGTCGCAAGCGACCTTCTCCTCTCATCCCGTAACGAGGGAAACGTCCGTTCTTACTCAAGGGTTCAGAACGAATACTGTAAAAGGATCATCCATTAAGAGGGAGTGCAGATCTTCCACCATCATCTGCTCGCTAGACCTATCATTAATGGACCTGTTTTTACAAAATTATAAAATATTGACAGATTCACGATTTGCATCATCTTTTGGTTGAACAGTTTCTTCAACCTCAACGACTTCCTCATTTTCATGACGAGCGTGCTCTGCCTCTTCTAAAGCGGATTGAACTTTTTCATTCAAACCTTCAAACGCTTGTGTTGCACCCAATTCTAAATTAGCAGCTTCGATGCGTTTTTGCAATTCTTCGATTTCAGCTGGAGAGAATTGACGAGTCAAATCAATGTTATCATCTTCTGCATGATGATGGTGAACTGATTCACCCAAAGCTTTCTCCACAATTTCACGGAAAGCTTCATCACTTGTTTGAATGTACATAGCTGTTGGACGAAGAATTTCATCCCATTCAGGTGTATCGATAATGCTCAATTGGCTTTCGATGGTTGATTTCAAACGTTGATGGAAGACGCGTGTCTTGTTCTTCAATTCCTCTGTTTCAACGGCAACCTTCTTGGCATTATCCGTTGCGTGACGAAGGATTTCATTTGCTTTTTGTTTTGCTTCATCTACTAAGTGCTGTGCATCTTGTTCAGCTTGACGAACAATATTTTCAGAACGTTCGTTAGCTGCTTGTTTGACACGTTCAGCAGTATCTTGTGCAATCAAAACAGATTGACTCAATGAATCTTTCATTTCATCAAAATAGTTTAAGCGTTCTTCAAGAGCTTGAATTTTTGCTTCTTGATCATGATTTAAACGAACAAGATCTTCATAATCGCGAACAACAATATCTAGAAATTCTTCTACTTCGTTCGCATCATACCCTCTAAATTTAACGCCAAAAGTTTTATCTTTAATTTCTAAAGCAGTAAGAGCCATAACTCCTCCTCATTTTTTACTTAAGAGTACTTCAACAGTTACTTTATATTTTCCACTCTTTGAAATACCATTTTCAGAAACAATTTTAAGACGCCCAAAGCGTCGGACACTGACTAAATCATTCAGACCTACAATATAGCTAACATTGGAAGTAGTCGCATAGTTAACTTTCACTAGACCAGAACTAATCAACTGACTAGCTTGTGAGCGTGAAAGCTTGAAGGTCCCAGCAATCACCTTATCTAACCGATAACTCGACACGAGAATATCTCGCTTCTGGCTTTCTTCCTCTATGATTATTTGTTCAGATAGAGGAACTTCCCTCAGCTTAACAGGTACCCGAGAAATTTTCTGGATGTGATCCATGAAATAGGGAACAAAACGCTGTTCAACAAATACTTGGATCTTTCCATCACTCGTCAGAATATCTCCAAAGGACTTGCGCTCCACACCCAATTGGTGAACAATGGTCCCCAGTACCTGGGAATGGGTCAAGTGATGAAATTTTGAAGCATAGACCATTTCCAATAGGGTCAGATCAAAGTCACTTGGATCCAATTGATAATAATCCGGAGCAACAATAACCTTGGCATACTCCATTTTCTGCTCATCACTGGAAGCAAAGACCTGTAATTGGTAGCTTGCCGCGATATTTCGTAAAATAGTGACCTGATGAGGGTTTAAAAAACCCGTCACCTCAACAGAATAGCGTTCCACCACTCTTTCAGACAATTCAATACAGCGATCAATGAATTCGTGATCTTCGCGATTGAAATGTTGGTAAATCTCTGTCTGTCCCATCGTATTCTATCCAATCAAAAGTAGGAACAAGCGGGCTAATAACTGATTCATCAAGTTCAAGACCAAAAGTGCTACCAGAACTGTAAAATCCAAGCCCCCAAACTGCAATGGTAACTTTCTAAAAAGGCTCAAAAATGGTTCAACTAGGCGGTGAACCATTTGTCCAAGAGTACTCTGAGGTGCCCCAGGGAACCAAGATAGTAAGGCATAGATGACAAGAATGATGGAATAGATTTGAATGATATTTGATAAGTATTGAAAGATAACCATCTTAACGATTACGTTTCATATCATAGTCAAATTCTGTCACTTCCACATCATTTGGAAGGCGGATATCTTCAATGTTAACGACTACATTAATTGGAGTCAACAAGTACATGGTACTTGCAACACGACGAAGATTTCCTGCTAAAACATAACGAGCCCCATCCAAATAATCTAAACAACGACGTGCTTGTACTTCAGTCATATATTGGAAGTCAATCAAGATACTCTCATTAGATAGTAATAGATCAACAATTTCAGTCGCTTCTTCGTATTTGCGGGGATAGCGTACATCAATGGTAATCTTTTCATCTGTATTCGCACGATTAGCAGCCAATTCACGTTGACGTTCATGCAAGCGAGTAATATTTTCAGATGTATTTTTCGTTGTTGAAACAGGTTCCTTCACTGCCGCTGTAGACACTGGAGTCGTAACAGGTGCGACAGGAGTCGGTTTTGGTTTTACTGGTTCTCTTTGACTAATCTGTGGACGTGGAGAAGTCACTTGAGGAGTCGGCTGTGGCTGTGGAACTGGTTGTGTTTCCGCCCCAGCTGCTTTTGCCTCGCGAACTTCTACTTCTTCACCGTCTTCTGTGAAGTAGTCAATAAAGTTGTTAAATTTATCTTTTAATGACATAGTTCTTTCCTATTTAAAAAATGATGTCCCAATTCTAACATAAGTCGCTCCGTTCGCAATGGCTACTTCAAAGTCACGACTCATACCCATACTTAGTTCTGAAAAAGGCATATTTTTTAATTGTTTCTTTTCTAGTTGTTTCTGAAGTTGGTGAGTTTTTGAAAAAATATCCTGCAACTCTTCTTGACTAGCCTCAAAAGGAGCCATCGTCATTAAACCAACAATTTCAATTTTGTCCAACTGTGCGATTTCCGCTAAAACATCATCCAGTTCATCGGGTGCAAATCCATGCTTACTTTCTTCACCAGAAATGTTCACTTGGAGGAAACACTTGATTGGGTGTTCTGCTCGCTTTTGAATTTCTTGAGCCAGCTTCACCGAATCCAAGGCATGAAAGTAATCGACAAGATTGATCACGTCTTTTACTTTCCGCCGTTGGAGGCTCCCAATCAAGTGCCAAGTGAGGTCATACTCTTTTAGAGCTTGATACTTTTCTAGGAATTTATCGACACGATTTTCACCGATATGTTGGATACCTGTTTTCACCAGTGCTTCTGTTGTGGCAACATCCACATACTTGGTGACAGCTATCACATTTACTTGATCTTGACGGTTAGCTTTGTTTCTTGCTGTTTCTACTTGTTGCCGAACAAGATCAGCATTCTCTACCAGATTCATGATTAACGATTCCGGAAGAATGGTGGTGTTTCCAATTCATCATCATCTGAAGATGAATCTACGTAACGATCAACTTGATGTGTTGATGTTGGTTCAGTTTGGCGAACGATATTCTCACGACGAATATCCCAATCACCAAAGGCTGAGCCACGGTTTGGTTCTACCGCTGGACGACTTGGAGTTGTTGGCAATTCAACATCTTGTTTCAAATCAAATTCACGGTCAAATGGTGCAGCTTGTGGGCGTTGTTCACGTGGTCCTGTTTTATAAGGACGTTGTGAGGAAGCAATTCCGCTAACGCGTTCTACCTTGTCTTGACGGACACCAGTTGCAACAACCGTCACGCGGATTTCATCTTTAAGAGATTCATCAATAGATGTACCCAACCAGATGTTCACTCCGTGACCTGCAGCTTGGTTTACAATTTCTGAAGCTTCTTCAGCTTCGATCAATGTCATATCCAAACCACCTGTTACGTTGACGATCACGTCTTCTGCACCATCAATTGTAGTTTCAAGAAGTGGAGAGTAAATGGCTTTACGAGCCGCTTCGATAACGCGTTCTTCACCACTACCAACACCAATACCCATGAGGGCATTTCCTTTATTTTCCATAACGGTCTTCACGTCTGCAAAGTCAAGGTTGATCAATCCAGGACTTGTGATCAAGTCAGTGATCCCTTGAACACCTTGACGAAGAACGTTATCTGCTTCACTCAAAGCTTCAAGAAGCGGTGTCTTCTTGTCTACAATTTCAAGCAAGTTGTTATTAGAAATAATCAACAAGGTATCTACATGTTCGCGAAGTTCGTTGATCCCTTCAATAGCGAAGTTGCCACGTTTTGAACCTTCAAACCCGAATGGACGAGTCACAACTGCTACTGTCAAAGCACCTACAGCTTTGGCAATACGAGCGATGACTGGTGCAGCACCTGTACCAGATCCTCCACCCATCCCTGCAGTGATGAAGACCATGTCTGCACCTTGCAAAGCTTCTGTTAACACTTCTTCGCTTTCTTCAGCTGCCTTACGACCAACTTCAGGTTGACCTCCAGCACCCAATCCACGAGTCAATTTTGGACCCAATTGGATAACTGTTTCAGCTTTTGCACTTGAAAGTGCTTGAACATCTGTATTAGCTGCGATGAATTCTACACCGGCAACGCCTTCGTCAATCATACGATTGATGGCGTTACCGCCACCGCCACCGACACCGATTACTTTAATTACTGCACCTTGTGCCGCTGCTGTGTCAAATGAAAATGTCATAAATACTTACACTCCTTAATCAAACATATTACCGATCAAATTTTTCATTCGGTCTGTGAATGTAGTTTTTGGTTCTTGTTTGCTATCATTGCTTGCTGCTGGAATTTCTTGAGCATCTACAGGAGATTCAATCTTCTCAGCATTGTATGCAGGTACTACCGGTTGTGCTGGAGCAGCAGGTTGTGGTTGTACTTGTGGTTGCACTGGACGATCAAATTGAATCGGTTGTTGACGCAAGACTTCGTCTCCATGAACCGCAGCTTGAGCAATAATATCCACATCTGTCAAATTGCCTGCATATTCAGACAAGCTAATTACATGGGCAAAAGCTGGATTGCGAATTCCAATTTGATTTGGAACAAACAATTTCACATTTACACCAAAGACTTCTTGAGCCAATTCTTCAACACCAGGAAGGATCGCTCCTCCACCGATAATCACAATACCACCAGGAAGATCCAACAAATGTCTTCTCTCAAGATCTTGTTTGATTTGCTCAAAGATGTGTTTGATACGTGCTGAAATGATTTCAGCTAAGTACTTCTCAGTCACTTCAACTGGCTCTACTTCACCGATGACTTCTACATGGAAGACTTCGTTTCCAGCAGATGGCACATAGGCTTCACCGTAGTTGAACTTCAAGCCTTCTGCCAATTTTTGAGAAGTTTTCAATACTTTAGAAATATCTTTGGTAACATAATCGCCACCTTCTTGGTAGATATTTGTAAATTGAAGTTCTTGGCTACGAACAGATGCCACCGTTGTTTGGCCACCACCCATATCAATCACCGTTGCTCCGAATTCACGTTCGCCTTCATTCAAGACTGTTTTGATCATCGCAAGCGGTGAAATGATGATGTTTTCAACTTGTAAGCCGGCACGTTCAACTGTTTTACGCAAATTGTGCAAGATTGTACGAGGTCCTGTATAAAGAAGGCCACGCATTTCAAGTCGGATCCCCATCATTCCGCGTGGATCGCGGATTCCTTGGAAACCATCAACTGTGAATTCCTCAGGAATGAAGGTGATTACTTCACGATCCGGTGTCATGCTTTTTGTGAGTGCAGATTTGACAACATTTTCAACATCTGCATCTGTGATTTCTTTCGAATCACTTGTGACTGGAATCATTCCTTGAGTTGCTTCGATTTGTAGTAAGTTTGCAGGCAACCCAACATTGACTAGATTGATTGAAATCCCTGCTTTTTCTTCAGCTTGGCTGATTGCATTTTTAATTGCATTTGAAGCAGCTTCGATATCTACTATAATTCCATCTTTGACGCCAGCACTTTTTGCATTGCTGACTCCAATTACATTCATTTCTCCATTGACATGTTCTGCCACCAATACTTTTATTGAACTAGTACCGATATCTAAACCTGTAAAAAAGCCGTCTCTAGCCATTACACCAGTCCTCTCTCTTTATTTGTTTTCACTTTACATCTATTTATAGCCCTTTTAGTTGGAACTATCCAAACTTCATTATATCACAAAGAAGCCTAAAATGGACATTTTTTCTTCAATTATTTGAGATAATTTATGGGCTTTACCCATTCCCAGAAGAATTTTCTCCTTCTGGATTCTGTTCTTGATTCTGTTCTTGGCTTGCTTCCTCAGAATGTTCATCCTGATTTTCTGTACTTTCAGCCTTTTCTTTTTCAGCTTGCTCTTTGGCATCTGCAATGGATTGTTCACTATAGCTGAAAACTCCAGCCTCCATATCGATAGTCGAAGCATCGTCTAATTGCTTACTGATAGCCTTATAATAAGGAAGCTTGCGGGTAATTTGGGAAACAGGCACCAAGATTTTATTATCGTTTTTCATGGTAATGGTCACTAGATCCTTGGTAACCTTGCTCGGTGTCAGATCAACCGAAACAATTTTATCCGTAATGGAAGAAGAAATGGATTTCATTTCTTGAACAAATTGTCTAACCAATTCTCGATCTGAGAATTTCAAGCTAATATAGGAGGACGGCAATTCCGAAGCTGGAGTTACTGTCTCCACTACTTCTCCATTTTCCAATACTGGATAGTGGTCTTCTCCGGTCACATAATAGGCAACCACTTTGTGTTCCACGACATTGACTTTAAAGGTCACCGGGAATTGATAATGCATGTGCACTTCTTTAATCCATGGACTAGCCGTTTTCATATTTTGTTCATAGACCGATTTATGAAGGAAGGTCGTCAGGGTATAATCTTCTTCCTTGATGCGGCTTTTTTCATACAAGAGTTGCTGGTCAACCGCCTTGTTCCCTGAAAATTCAATTACTTTCTGTGTGGACAGGGGACTTAAAAAATAGATCGAGAGAAGGGCAACAATCGAGCTAATTCCGATAACTGGAAGGGCACGATAGATATGGCGTTTTGCCACTGTCGGTTCCTTCT
The DNA here is from genome assembly GCF_001813295.1 of Streptococcus sp. HMSC072G04. Lineage (GTDB taxonomy): Bacteria > Bacillota > Bacilli > Lactobacillales > Streptococcaceae > Streptococcus. Next base: position 46,568 of record NZ_KV812016.1, on the reverse strand, counting down.
TTGGTTTTTTCGTCTTCAAACGTTTAAAAAACGAAGGCTTTTTCTCTTGCTTCTCTGAAGGATCTAGCTCCTCTACAGCTGGATCATCCTCTTCTTCTGAACTTTCTCTATCTGCTTCTGGATCCTCTTCGCCCTCAGATTCATTTTCCTCTTCAGACTCTTTTCGTTCGTCAGATCCTTCCTCTGAGACGGAAGCTGTTTCTTTTTCTGAAAGGTCTTCGTCTTCTTGTGCTTCTTCGCTTTCAGCTTCTTCCGCTTTTTCAAGCGCTTTTTTTTCTAAATATTCTTTGTTTCTTTTTTGCCAGGCTGACAATTCTGTAATTTTGTCATCCGTTGGCGTTTTTTTATTGTCGTCCGTCATCTTTTCCCTTACTGATATCTTTTTGAAGCAGGCCATAAAAATCGTCTAGTGAAAGGAGCTCTGTCGATTTTTCCATTGCTTGGTGGTAGACTTGGCTTTGCTTCAACATTTCTTGAATGGTTTCATTAAAGGTTTCGAGCGTCAATTGATCTTCCTGCAATTGCTCTGCATAACCCTTGTCCACAAAATATTGGGCATTTTCAATCTGATCGCCACGGCTGGCTTCTTTTCCTAGCGGTACAATCAAATGGAGTTTGTTCATAGCTAAGAGTTCAAATAAGGTGTTGGCTCCACCCCTAGTCACCACTAAATCAGCCTTCTGGAGCATTGGCAAATACTGATCCGTTACATAATCCACTCGATACAAGCCACCCTCAGCCTGATTCAATGTTGAATCACCCGTCAAATTGATGATATTGTAGTGCTGCAAGAGCTCTGCTTTGTGCTCTGTCACAAATTCATTAAAGACACGCGCACCAGCTGATCCTCCGACAAAGAGAAGTGTCGGCAAGTCTTTTTGAAATCCTTGTGTTTTTTCTTCTAATTCTTCAGAAGTTGTCGGAATATGATCTGTGACCTTGGTTACCGCACCGATATGCTCACTCTTTGTCAAACCATGTGCTTGCTCAAAGGTCGTGTACATCTTGGTAGCAAATTTATAAGCAATTTTGTTGGCCAATCCCATCGAGAGATCCGACTCATGAATATAGACAGGGACACGCGTGAGTCGGGCTGCGATCACTGGTGGCACCGAGACAAATCCCCCTTTTGAGAAGAGAACTTGTGGGCGCACACGAAGCAGGATTGCAATGGACTGGAGCGTTCCCCAAGCCACCTTGAACACATCCATCATATTTTGGAAAGAGAAATAGCGACGCAATTTCCCTGTTGCAATCGAATGGAATCGTACGTCTAAGCCAGACTTTTTGATCTCTTGGTATTCGATTCCTTTTTTATCCCCAATATAATGGACTTCCCATCCATCTTCGATAAATTTTGGAATCAAGAGGAGATTAAGGGTCACATGTCCCACGGTTCCCCCACCAGTAAACATTATTTTTTTCATCTTATTTCAACCCTTTTACTGTAGCAAGGAATTCATCCCCACGCACTTCAAAATTTGGATACATATCCCAGCTAGCATTGGCAGGACTTAGTAGCACAACATCTCCAGGGCTAGCCAAGTCAAAGGCTTTCTTTGTAGCATCTGCTACATCTGCCGCATCGACATAAGGGACGCCTGCATTATCGGCTGCGCGTTTCACTCGAGGAGCTGATTCCCCTAGAATCACCATTTCCTTTAGGCCAGTAATGTGTGGCACCAATTCATCAAATTCATTGCCACGATCGAGCCCTCCTGCAATCAAGATCACCTTGCTGTTATCAAAACCAGAAAGAGCTTTTTGCGTCGCTAAAATATTAGTCGATTTGCTATCATTATAGAATTTGACACCTTGAATTTCATCCACATATTGAAGACGGTGTTTCACTCCTCCAAAAGCTGACAAGGTTTCTTTAATGACCTCATTCTCCACACCACGGACTTTTGCAACAGCAATCGTTGCCAAGGCATTCTCTATATTGTGACTACCTGGAACACCCAGTTCATCTGCTCGCATAACAACTTCTCCCTTAAACTTGAGAAGTTCATCTTCCAAATAAGCCCCATCCACTTTTTCGACCGTTGAAAATGGAAGGACCCTTGCCTTGGTTTTTGTAGCGAGTTCCTTGGCCAGGTCTTGGTTGAAGTTCAAGACAATGACATCTTTTTCTGTCATATTCTTTTGAAGATTCCATTTGGCAGCTACATAATTTTCAAAAGAACCATGATAGTCGATATGGGTTGGCATGAGGTTGGTAATCACTGCAATCTCTGGATGGAAGGCTTCAATTCCCATCAATTGGAAAGAAGACAATTCCATGACCAGGACTTCCTTTTCGGTCGCTGTTTGTGCAACTTGGCTAGCTGGAAAACCGATATTTCCAGACAATAGACCACCTTGGCCGGCAGCCGTCAAGACTTCCCCGATCATGGTTGTCGTCGTCGTTTTTCCGTTTGATCCTGTAATCCCAATAATTGGCGCATCCGAAATCAGATAGGCCAATTCCACTTCAGTGAGGACGGGAATGCCTTTTTCAAGCGCTTTTTCAACCATCGGATTGGAATAAGGAATTCCTGGATTTTTGACCATGACTGCAAAGTCTTCATCCAACAATTCCAGAGGGTGACCTCCTGTCACAACTTTAATCCCTTCTTCCAGTAAACTTTGTGCTGCTGGATTTTCTTCAAAAGGTTTGCCATCATTGACGGTCACAATCGCTCCTAAGCGATCTAACAAACGGGCAGCTGACTCGCCTGACTTAGCCAAACCTAATACAAGAACCTTTTTATTTTCAAATTGTTTCACAAATTTCATGATTTCTTCGCTCCATTTTTATCACTCTCTATTTTACCTTTTTTTAGCAAAATTAAAAAGCCCAAAGACAGAAAAAGAAACAACATCCGATGAAATCCATTCAACTGATGTTATTTCTCATTCTTATACCTCTATCTATTTCCCTAACTGTCTAGGAGGCATTCCTAGTTTAATATTTAGTTTGTTACTAGGTTCTTTTATTTGTATGGAATATAACTAACATCTCTAAACCCATTAAATTCCTCGAGACAAGCCTTGTAAATAGCTTTTCCCAGTTTCTGACATATAAGAGATCTCAAGCATTCTACGTACATAAAACTCTGCTCCTGTCCCATCCCACCATACATGATTGCTAAAGAAAACTATACAGCCTAACGTGGGATTCGTTTCATGCGCATAGGTAGGTGAATATCAATCATCTAAGACAGATCAATAAAGAAAACGTACACATAACCATTAGCTTCAACTTCTACAGACCGAATCAAAAATCACCCGCCAATAGAAAAAAATTACTCATCGATAGGTATTGTCCATAGTGGGAAAAGAAAGTTAATGCTTCATTTACTTGGACTCATCTTTCTTTCCTGTATTTCTTGGTAAAATTTTTAGGAATGATCAATCAGAAGCAAATCAGCGGAATCCGTCTCCCATTCTGCTTTTTCAGATAGCGGAATCGTAATCCGTTTTTTCACCTCTAAGGTTTCAGTATCAAATTCGACAATGGTTCCCATTTCTTTGGTAGAAGCTTTTGCTGGAGTTACTAGGACTACGACCTTATCATCAGTATAGCGTACTTCTCGGACTGTTAGACTTGTGTCACTAAAAAGATTGACAAAATCAGTACCGGATAGGTCCTTTTCAGAAACAAGTTTTAAGTCACTTGTATATTCTAATAATCGACGATCTGATGTCACAAAGCGAAAGTTATTTTTAAATGGATAGGCAGTGAAGACTCTCTCAGCTTCAAAGGTCTCTTCTTTTGCTTCTAAGCTAGTTGGATCAACACTTGTTAAGCTAATTTTATTTTTCTTTTCCTCTCGCTTCTCCTCATCATCAAAGCGACTAAAATGAGGATTCCCAACAGTTATCACTTTTCCGTCTACCAATAAGAGTTCCTGGAAATCAGACTGAGACGGATCTTGCAACTCAATCCGCTCAAATTCGTTCTTTTCCTCATCTAGGTAGAGAAAACTCATATCATCACCAACTAAATCAAATCCTGTAACGAAAATTTTTGAGTTGACTTCGATCCCTTTACCAAGGCTCAGATTAACCTTTGGTGACAGTACCTGCTTGTTTTTAGAGTTAGTGTAGCAAATGCGACTTCTCAACACACCTACACTCCCATCCTCTACAGATAATCCTTCAATCGGCCCTTTCTGTCCCTTTGAAACAAATCGAACGGAATAGTTAGTAAAATCCACAAAGGGAATTTGACTTGGATAAACGGAATAAGTAGAAGGAGACTTGAACACCAAATGAGGCCTCGTTCCTAAGGAGTAGGCATAGATTTCATTTCCTTCTTGGAAAAGCGTACCAATACTATACCCCTTTAGGGAGTGCTCTTTTTGTTCCCCTTTTTTGTCAATGAAATAGAGCTTTGTTAGGGTATCTCTTTTCCTCTTTGGACGATAGGAATAGAAACTAACAGCATATTCATACTGTGAAAACTCGCCAGAAGATTTTTTAGGGCTAGAGTTTCTACTACAAGATCCCAAGAGTAAAACACTAATCCCTCCAAAAATCAGAAACAGGTTTCGAATCATTTTTAATTTCATCACTATTCCCTCCTTATTACTTTTCTTTATTATACCCTTACCACAATCAATTAGCAAACCCACACAGGTGTCCTCCTTCTTTCATCGTTTAAATGTTTTTTAACTCTTGCTAAACAAAAAAGAGCTACAAAAGTGAAGAATTCCCCTTTTACAGCTCTAGTGCTTTCGATGTTTGTTGAATGTTTACTGTTTCAGTTTTTTTGACTTAGTTGGTAATCTCGAAATATCCACCAAAGCCAGGTAGCCAACAAAGGCGAGAAAGGCACCGACAAAAAACTCAGACGGTAGTTGGAATATCTGAAAAATGGCGAGACAAGTCAGTACGATAATGGAGACGATCAAGACCACCATTGTGACACTGTTTAAGGTACCACGAATACTTTTGGGGGTCATAAAAAGGTAAAAAAGGAGAATCAAAATCCCTAAGATAAAATAGACCATTTTGTTTCTCCTTTCTTTCCGTATTATTCAGCAGCTGCTGATTTTTTCTTTTTATTTGCTTTTTCGCGTTCTGCTTTGTTCAAGATTTGTTTCCGCAAACGGATAGATTCAGGCGTTACTTCCATGTACTCATCGTCGTTCAAGAACTCAAGAGATTCTTCTAAGGTCAAGATACGAGGAGTCTTGATAACCGCTGTTTGGTCCTTAGTAGCTGAACGAACGTTGGTCATTTGTTTGGCTTTCGTAATGTTTACGGTCAAGTCGTTCTCACGAGAGTTTTCCCCGATGATCATTCCTTCGTAAACTTCTGTACCTGGATTGACAAAGATCGTACCACGTTCTTCGATAGACATGATAGAGTATGTGGTTGCTTTTCCGTTATCGATTGAAACAAGAGCACCACGGTGACGTCCACCGATTTCTCCTGGAATCACTGGCAAGTATTGATCAAAGGTGTGGTTCATGATTCCGTAACCACGTGTCATTGACAAGAACTCAGTTGAGTACCCAATCAAACCACGCGCTGGAACAAGGAAGACCAAACGAGTTTGACCGTTACCAGTTGAGATCATATCCAACATTTCACCTTTACGTTCAGAAAGGCTTTGGATAACAGATCCTTGGTATTCTTCTGGTGTATCGATTTGAACGCGCTCAAATGGTTCACATTTGACACCATCAATTTCCTTGATAATAACTTCTGGACGAGATACTTGCAATTCGTATCCTTCACGACGCATGGTTTCAATCAAGATAGACAAGTGCAATTCCCCACGTCCTGAAACGGTCCATTTATCAGGTGAATCAGTTGGGTCAACACGAAGAGAGACGTCTGTTTGCAATTCCGCTTGCAAGCGTTCTTCAACTTTACGAGAGGTCACCCATTTTCCTTCGCGACCAGCAAATGGTGAGTTGTTGACCAAGAAGGTCATTTGAAGCGTCGGTTCATCGATGTGAAGGATTGGAAGAGCTTCAACTGCGTCTGTCGGTGTGATGGTTTCTCCAACGAAGATATCTTCCATACCAGAAATAGCGATCAAGTCTCCAGCTTTGGCTTCTTGAATTTCACGACGTTCCAAACCAAAGAAACCAAAGAGTTTGGTAACACGGAAGTTCTTAGTTGTTCCATCCAATTTAGAAAGGGTTACTTGGTCCCCAACTTTTACAGTACCACGGAAGACACGTCCGATACCGATACGTCCAACGAAGTCGTTGTAATCAAGCAGGGATACTTGGAATTGAAGAGGTTCATCTGAGTTATCAACTGGAGCTGGGATGTGATCAATGATGGTATCAAAGATCGGCGCCATTGTGTGCTCTTGATCAGCTGGATCGTCTGAAAGTGAAGATGTTCCGTTGATCGCTGATGCATAAACAACTGGGAATTCCAATTGGTCATCATCCGCACCCAATTCGATGAAGAGTTCAAGAACTTCATCTACAACTTCTTCTGGACGAGCAGATGGTTTGTCGATTTTGTTGACTACAACGATCGGAACAAGATCTTGTTCCAAGGCTTTTTTCAATACGAAACGAGTCTGAGGCATGGTTCCTTCGTAGGCATCAACGACCAATACAACCCCATCGACCATTTTCATGATCCGTTCCACTTCTCCACCGAAGTCTGCGTGTCCTGGTGTGTCCATGATATTGATTCGAGTTCCGTTATAAGCAACGGCTGTATTTTTAGCAAGGATCGTGATCCCACGTTCTTTTTCAAGATCGTTTGAGTCCATTGCACGTTCTTGCAATTCTTTACGTTCATCCAAGGTGTGCGATTGTTTCAACAATTCGTCTACCAAGGTTGTTTTACCATGGTCAACGTGGGCAATGATCGCAACGTTACGAATATCTTCTCTTAATTTTGTCATGATTTCCTCTATAAAATTTTAAATAATATTTCTAACTGAACAATTATACCACAGTCCTATCTAAAAAACACAGTTCAGCTAGTTGTAAATGTTTTCATCTTCATTTCTTTTCTCCGACTCGATTTCCTTTTCTTTTCATGATACACTGATGATAAGAATTTCAGAAAAAGAGGCTCCCATGAGATTAGATCAATTGATGGCAAACCTTCAGTACGCTCGCAAAGACATCAAACAACTTCTGGCCCGAAGGCAAATCTTGGTCGATCACCTACCAGCTCAAAAGCTATCCCAAAACATCGACCCTGGACTCCAACAAATCCAAATAGGGGATCGGATCATTCAAGAACCGCGTCACCACTACTACATGCTCTATAAACCTATCGGGGCCGTGACTGCCAAAAGAGACGCCCACCATCCAACGGTGATCGAGCTAGTGGACCCCCAGCAAGAGTACCCAGATCTCTATCCGCTTGGTCGCCTCGATCGCGATACCAGTGGTCTGCTCCTCCTCACAGATAATGGTCCCTTAGGCTTTCAACTGCTCCATCCCCAATACCATGTGGAGAAGGTCTATGAGGTAGAAGTCAATGGTCCGCTCTATGCAGCCCACATCGAGCAATTTCAGAATGGGATTTCATTCACAGACGGCCCTATCTGCAAGCCTGCCTCCTTGACCATTCTAGAAAGCACCCCCAGCTACAGCAAGGCCCAGGTCCGGATCTCAGAAGGAAAATACCACCAAGTGAAAAAGATGTTTTTGGCCATTGGGGTCAAAGTAATGACCTTAAAACGCTTGTCTTTTGGTCCCTTCACCTTGGATCCTCAGTTAGTCCCTGGAGAAAGCCGACCTTTGAATGAGGTGGAGCTCACACGGGTCAAAGACTACCTTAAAAAAACGAGATAAAAAAGCTCTAACCACACACTTTGTGCAGTTAGAGCTCTTTTTATTAAGTGTCTTTTTTCACTTTCCCATTCCAAGAATCGAGACCATAAGACAAGACATAAATGTCTGTATAGCCCTGTTTCTTAAGATAGAGAGCCGCATTGGTTACACGCGAACTACGGCTATTTTCATAGAGCAAAATTGGTTTATCTTTACGCAAGGCTGCAAGACTCAACTTCAACTGGGTAGAAGGAATGTTACGAGCTCCTAAAATATGCTTGGCATGAAACTCAGCTGGCTCTCGCAAGTCAATCAACTGCCCTTGACGAATCAGCTCTTCAAAGGTTGCATTGTCCACAAATTTAGCAGCTTTACGGATGCGGAAATAATTAAACGCCATCCATCCAAACGCTCCTAAAATAACCAACCAAACAATGATATTTCCCATCACTCTACCTCACTCTTTTTCAAAAATTCTAATTCTTGCTTGTGTTCTCTTCTTAAAACGGTATCGGCTTCTAAATAATCGAGCCGCTCCATCAGGCCTGCATCATAAAGACGTTGAAGCTCAATTTTCATCAATTCGATGTCATAGAGGCGCTTCCCTACGTAAATGATGATTCCAAAACGTTTTAAAAATTGTTGAACATCATATAGGTTTTTCATGTTCATTATTGTATCAAATTTAGAAAGGCTTTACAAGATTTTCAAGCAAATGATGAAATTTTCCGATTGCTTTACGAATAAATAAGTATGATCAACTTTTATTTTTTTACCATCGGTACTTGCATCGCCTCTTTTTTGGGACTAGTTGTCGACCGTTTCCCAAACCAATCCATTCTCGCTCCTCGTAGTCATTGTGATCAATGTCAGCACGTCCTTGGAGCTTGGGATCTCATCCCCATTATCTCGCAACTACTCCATCGTTTTCGCTGTCGCTATTGTCATCAGACCTACCCATTTTGGTACTGCCTTTTTGAGGTCTGGAGTGGCCTGCTCTTTTTAGCCTGCGCCAATGGTTACCTTTCCCTGCCTCAACTTCTAACACTACTGGGAGCTGCCGTTTTAGCCATTTATGACCTTCGCTTTATGGAATACCCCTTGGTCATCTGGTGCTGTCTCCATGCCTTGGTCCTCTTTTTATCCGGTAGTAATCTCCTCATGCTGGTCTTTTTACTCCTTGCGATTGGAGCTCACTTTTTCTTTATCGGAATGGGAGCAGGAGATTTTCTCTTACTAGCTACCTTTTCGCTAAGCTTTTCTTCTACCAAGATCCTCATTCTCATTCAGATCGCATCCATCTTAGGCATTCTCGTCTTTGCTCTCAAAAAAGAAAGAGACCGGATTCCCTTTGTTCCCTGTCTCTTTCTCAGTTATCACGCTTTACTGCTTTATACGATGTTTTGCAGATAAATTCTTTTTATTTTGCAGCTTTCGCTTCTAGATAATCAGCGATGGCAGCTACGTCCTTGTCCCCACGTCCGGAAACATTGATGATGATGATCTTGTCTTTATCCAGTTTTGGAGCACGTTTAACCGCTTCTGCAATCGCGTGTGAGCTTTCAATGGCTGGGAGAATTCCTTCTGTCTTACTGAGAAGAAGAAGAGCTTCTACTGCTTCATCATCTGTCGCTGCTACATATTCGACACGACCAGAATCTTTAAAGAAAGCATGCTCTGGGCCAACCCCTGGGTAGTCCAAACCAGCAGAGATCGAGTAAACTGGCGCTACTTTTCCATCTTCGCCAAAGACTGCATAGGTCTTCATCCCATCAACCACACCGATAGTCCCTTTGGTCATGGTCGCTGCGTGTTGATCGGTATCCAAGCCATGACCAGCTGCTTCTACCCCAATCAAGCCGACTTCCTCTTCTGCGACATACTCAGAAAAGGCACCGATGGCATTAGAGCCACCACCGACACAGGCAATCACATAATCCGGCAAACGGCCTTCTTTTTCCAAGATTTGACGTTTAGATTCTTCACTGATCACTTTTTGGAATTCATGCACAATGGTTGGGTAAGGGTGAGGTCCAACAGCAGAACCCAAAACATAAAAGGCATCCAGATCCGCCATCCATGCTCCAAAGGCAGCATCAACGGCGTCTTTCAAGGTCTTGGTACCGGTTTCAACTGCGTGGACGGTTGCTCCCATCATTTCCATGCGGAAGACATTGAGACGTTGGCGTTCCACGTCTTCTGCTCCCATGTAGACATCACAGGCCATGCCAAACTTAGCTGCTGCAGCTGCTGTAGCTACACCGTGTTGACCGGCTCCTGTTTCAGCAATCACGCGCGTTTTGCCCATGCGTTTGGCCAAGAGGATTTGCCCCAAGACGTTATTCAATTTATGCGAACCTAGGTGATTCAAGTCTTCGCGCTTCAAATAAATTTTTGCTCCACCTAAATGCTCTGTTAAACTTTCCGCAAAGTAGAGTGGTGTTTCGCGTCCAGAATAGTCTTTCAAATAATGTTTGTATTCTGCAATAAATTCTGGGTCATTTTTATACTGTTCAAAAGTTGCCTCTAATTGATTGAGCAAGTTTTGAATGGGTTCTGGTACGAAAGATCCACCAAATTGTCCGAAATAGCCTTTTGTTTCTGTCATGATTGTGTCCTCTTTTCTATATCTTCAATCCTGTTTATGATCTTTTTCTCTCGCGGGCCCTTTGAGCTGCAGTCTCACTGGGTTCCTTTGAGATACAAAAAACCTCACACAGAAAAATCTGTGTGAGGACGATTCGATACCGCGGTGCCACCTCAATTGTAGGAAGATATTCTTTCTCCTACATCTCTGACCTGTCTAACAACAGGGTGCACGATAAGGTGTGCTCACCGAATTTTTATTGTTTCAAATTCATTATCATAAACGCATCAGCCCATTTCAAGATTCACCACTGCTTGTTCGCAATCACCACAAGCTCCCTGGAAGTGAGAAAAATCTCTACTTTTCTGATGTCTTGAAGCTATTATAGCTCCCACTTCTGACTTTGTCAACAAAAATTTCAAAAAGACACTAAAATGGTCGGGTTTTACATTTCCCCATTTTTGGCTAGCAATCGTGCTCTGCAATACTGAAAGCCTAGATAAGCCAGATAAGCGCCTAAGGTATTGGTCCACAAATCATCTAGCTCAAAGACACGATTGGCATCAAACAAGAGATCTAACAGAACTTGGCTACATTCAATCCACAAGCTCATCGCAAAGCCGAAGCACAAGACCCGTTTGCGACTCCTCAACCAGGGCCATAGCCAGAGAAGTTGAAAGACCAGCGGGCTTAACAAAAAGATATTGGCTATGTTTTGGAGAATGACCTTAATGAGTTGGAGGACACTGGTGATTTGGCCAAGATTCATCACCGAATTAAGAGGAACCAGCAAGACGACGATGCGACCGAAATGTTGAATACCCGGTGTTTCCATACCTGGCTCTGGCTGTTGGGGCAAAAAACACATCAGACACAAGAGGATAAAATAGAAGAAGCTGCCACTCCGTAACAGCCTTCTTCCTCTTTTGGTTAGTTCTGTATGATCGATCAGCCCTTGTTTAAGGTTGCGCATGTTCAACAATCGCTTTCTCCCGGTCCCGTTTCATGGTATTTGAACGCAATTGACCACAGGCAGCATCAATATCTGTACCGTGCTCTTGACGCACTACACAGTTAACACCTTGTTTTTTCAAGGTATCATAGAAGGCCATGACCCGTTCTTTGGGACTCCGGCTATATTGGTCATGCTCACTGACAGGATTGTAAGGAATCAAGTTAACATAAGACAATTTCTTGATATTCTTGAGCAATTCTGCCAACTCTAAAGCTTGCTCGACCCCGTCATTGACTTCATTCAACATGATGTACTCAAAGGTCACCCGACGGTTCGTAGTCTCAATATAGTATTCAATCGCCGCAAACAATTTTTCAATTGGAAAGGCCCGGTTGATCTTCATGATGCTAGAGCGCAAGTCATTGTTTGGTGCATGAAGAGACACTGCCAAATTGACCTGCACACCTTCATTTGCAAAGTCACGAATTTTATGAGCCAAACCAGAAGTTGACACGGTAATATGACGAGCACCAATCGCTAATCCCTTGTCATCGTTGACCGTCCGGATAAATTTCAAGACATTGTTATAGTTGTCAAATGGTTCTCCGATCCCCATGACAACGATATGACTGACCCGTTCATCTTGGCCACGCTCGTCAAAGTATTTTTGAACCAACATGATTTGAGACACGATTTCCCCATTGTTCAAATCGCGTTGTTTTTTGATCAAACCAGAAGCACAGAAGGTACAACCGATATTGCATCCTACTTGAGTCGTTACACAGACAGATAAACCATAGTGCTGACGCATCAAGACGGTTTCAATCAACATGCCGTCTGGCAATTCAAAAAGATACTTAACCGTTCCATCTGCTGACTCTTGCACAATCCGTTGCTTAAGTGGGTTGACGACAAATTGATCATTTAACTTCGCAATCAAGTCCTTAGAAAGGTTGGTCATTTCTTCGAAGGACTGGACGCGTTTGCGATAGAGCCATTCCCAGATTTGTGCTGCACGGAATTTCTTTTCGCCGTTTTCTTCCGCCCAATCAATCATATCTTGGCGTGTTAAACTATAAATGGATGGTTTCATTCTTTCTTACTCCTCTTTTTGTCGAATCACAAAATGACGTTTGTTGTCTGTCTTCGTTGTCTTTTTGGTCTCAGCAGACGGTCTTGTTTTTTTCGAGTTTTTCGCTGGTTGTCCCTTGTCGCGTTCTCGTTTTTGGAAACGATCTTTTTGTTTGCGATTGCGCGAACGCTTCTTAGGCTCTCTTTCTTCTGATTGAGCTTTTTTGACCGGTGATTTCTTATCAAAGGAAGCACGATGAGGTTCCTTATTTTCAAGGACAAAATAAGCACAACCATAGCTACAATATTCTAACAAATAATCGTCTAAGCGACTTAGTTTATCCATCGTTGCAACATCGCGCTCTTCCTTATAAAAGCCACGCAAGCGCAACTGCTCATTGCTCCAATCACCAACAATGTAATCAAACTTGGTTAAAATCTCAGAAAATCTCTGACCAAAAACAGTCGCATCAAAAGCTTCCTTCTCATTTTTCAAGAGCTCAAAGGAGAGGTTTTCTGAAAGGATCTGGTCTCCTACCTGACGAAACACAGGTCCAGGAAATTTATTGTAATTATATAATTCAGGGTCAATCTCTTTTCGCATAGTGTTCCTTCATCAAAATCTATTTACTGTAACACTTTATTCTATCATAAATTTGATGACTTGCGTCAGATTTGACTAGAAAAGAGTTGAAATTCCTTTGAGAGCAAAAAGAGAGTGGGACAGAAATCGGTAATTCGTTAGAATTCGATTTCGTCGTCCCACCTCCGCACAGTTGAGTAGGGGTGTAAAAACTGATGAAATCAGCGTAGTAGAGCCCACTCAACCACTGCGTCTTGCTCGACAATTCAAAGATAATTGAGAGGCTAGGACTTTTGTCCCAGCCTCTATGAATATTCATTGCCGGATGAAAGGGGCAAATAAAGAGTGATTTTCGTATAGCTATGGGCCTTAGAATCAATCTCCATATGATAGGCTTCGCCAAATTGAAGATGCAATCGTTGGTCCACATTGTTCAAGCCAACACCTCCTAAACGAAGAAGGGTTTGGTCTGTTGATTCTGATCGGTCAAACCCTCGTCCATTGTCAAAAATCGATACGCAGGCGGAGTCTCCACTGACTTCAGTCGTCACTCGAATGAGACCTGGCCGATCGATCTCTTTAATGCCATGGTAAATCGCATTTTCCACTAAGGGCTGAAGCACTAATTTTGGAAGCTGATAGTCGCCCAACCGTTCATCTTCTAGAATTTCATAGTTGAGCTTTTCACCATAACGTTGTTTTTGAATGAAAAGATACTGGCGGACATGGTCGATTTCATCTCTCAGTAGGATTTGTTCCTGGCCTTGGTTAAGAGCCAGTCTAAAATATTGAGCCAAAGACTTAGTGATGTTGACCACGCGCCGACTATCATTAAACTCCGCCATCCAGACAATCGTATCCAAAGTATTGTAGAGGAAATGCGGATTAATCTGAGCCGAAAGTGCCCGCAGCTCGTACCTCCGTGCGTTCTGCTCCTCTTCCTTAACCTGTTGCATGAGGTGATCGATTTGGTCCAACATGGCATTAAAAGTTTGAGCGAGGTCCACCAATTCTGGAGATCCTTTGGCTGCAGCTCTCACGTGAGCATCTCCTGCTCCAATCCTCAAAATGATAGTCTGAAGGTCTCGTAAGGGTTTGATCCACAAACGCAGAACAAAGCCGATCCCTATCAAACACATGATCAAAGCTAGTAATCCTAGGCCAATGAAAGAGTAAAGGAGCTGCGACTGAAGCATCTGAAGTCCTTCAAGGGAAGCCACTCCAATCAAGGTCCAATCACTATCTGGAATCGGAACCTGATAGATAAAATTCTTCCCTCCTTTACTATAACCATCTTTCACAGCAATATAGGGCTGCATGGCCTGCATTTCTTGACTGGAAGAATAGACCGCCTTTTTAGGATGGTAGACAAACTCATGCTTTTGATTAATGATAAAACTAAAGCCTTGTTTCCCCAGTTGCAGGTGATCCAAGTAAGACTGAAGGCTATCGTAGCCAATATCCAAGCGTACTACTCCGAGATTTTGGCCAGTCTGATCGACCACTTCTTGGGTAATAGAAACCACCCATTTTTCTTTTTCCGAAGTCAAGGATTCCTTTCGAGCTGGCGTCAAAACTGGCATGGCTCTTTCCTTAATCGCCTCTTGATACCAACTTTCATTCATCATATCTGAGGAGGTCTGCATGCTGATTTTGGTATCTGTCGCTACCAGACGTCCGTCCTTGGTCACTAAGACTGCTGAGACCAGGTCCGGATCCGTTTCAATCATCGTTCGCATCAGGTGTTGAACCGTTTCTTGATCCGCACTCTTGTCTTGGGCAAGTTGGCGAACAGCCTGATCCTTGCTAAGCACTGTCGTGGTCTGCTTTAATTTTTTTAGATAGGAGGTGATGAACTGACTGCTTTGATCGATACTATTTCTTGTCGTCCGCTCTGTTTGCTGGCGGATCGTCCCTGAACTCGTTTGATAGTAAAGGCTACCGATGAGACCAAAAAGTAGGAGAATGAAGAGAAAAAAGTAGAGGACCAGCTGGATCAGCAAGGGATATCGTTTCATTCATGCTCTCCTTTTTTGTACTGCCTTGGTGTCACCCCAACAACCTGCTTAAAGCGTTGAGAAAAATAGTTCATATCTTCAAAACCAACCTGATCGGCGATCTCATAAATCTTTAGATCTGTCGTGAGAAGCAAGAGTTGAGCCTTCTTCATTCGCTCCTGGATGAGGTAGTCTTGGAAGGGGAGTCCCAATTTTTTCTTGATCAATACGCTTAGATAAGAGGCACTGAAACCAAGTTGATAGGCCAGATCCTTTAGAGTTAACTGAGAGTCTGCTAAACGAGCATGAATGGCTTCTTCCAAGTCTGTCGAATAACCATGACTGACCAAATCTTCGACTTGCGCCTTTTTTCGCTCTTGATCGAGTTTTCCCTTCACCTTTGCTAACATCTCTTCAATATCATCTTTTGAAAAAGGCTTCAGCAAATAATCATCTGCACCTAACTTGATGGCTTTCCTCGCAAACTCAAAGTCATCATAACCTGTCAAAAAAATGATATGACAAGACGGAGACTGCTCTTTGACGAGATGGGCCAGATCCAAGCCATTCATTTGTGGCATATTGATATCGGTTAGAAGGATATCAGCTGGTTTCTCTTGAAACTTCTCCCAGGCCTCACGGCCATTTTCTGCCTGGTTGATGACGGCCATCCCAAACTGTTCATAGTCTACTAAGGAAGTCAGACCCTGCCGGATAAGCTCTTCATCTTCCACAATCATGATCGCATACATGTCTTTCACCTACTTGTTTTTGCTATGCTTATTATAGCAAATTGTAGTTCCAAATGTCTCAGACATAGTCCAATAAATAACCGTAGCCCTTTTCCACCATCTCTGCTTTAGGGATGAATTTGATTGACAAGCTATTGATGCAATAGCGAAGGCCACCTTTTTCCTTAAGACCATCGGTAAAAACATGGCCCAGATGAGAATTTCCTACACGGCTCCGAACTTCTGTCCGGGTCATATTGAAACTCTTATCCTCCTTATAGATGGCCACATCAGGACTAATAGGCCGACTGAAACTTGGCCAACCACAACCAGAATCAAATTTATCCTTAGAGGAGAAGAGAGGCTCACCAGTCACGACATCTACATAAATACCGGCATCAAACTGATCCCAGTAACGATTGGAGAAGGCTCGTTCGGTATCATTTTTTTGTGTCACCGCATACTCTTCAGGAGATAACTTCTTTTTGATCTCCTCATCGCTTGGCTTGGAGTAGCGATTGGCATCAATAACAGGATAAGAAGCCTGATTGACATCGATATGGCAGTACCCATTCGGATGTTTCTTTAGATAATCCTGGTGGTAGTCCTCAGCCTTGATGAAATTAGTCAGCGGCTCTTTTTCCACTGCTAACGGTTTGTCGTATTTTTTTGCTTCTTCTTCAAAGACTTGGTTAATGGTTGGAAGGTCTTCTTGGGAGACATAATAGACACCTGTTCGGTATTGAGTCCCTTGATCATTTCCTTGTCGATTCTTCGACGTTGGGTCGATAATCCGGAAATAATGCAGGAGCAATTCTTTCAGAGATACCTTCTTGATATTGTAAGTGATGTGAACTGTTTCGGCATGCCCTGTTTGAGGGACTAATTCATACTTGGTTGTTTCTCCCTTTCCATTGGCATAGCCTGATACAGCATCAATCACACCTGGAACACGGGAGAAATATTCCTCTACGCCCCAGAAGCAACCACCAGCCAAATAAATTTCACGCTGATCCTTTGGATCAACCGTTTCATTTGTTTCCTTTTTGGCTACTGGAGTCTGACTCATCGATGCTTTTTTAATCATCTCAGTGCTTGTTTCTGATTGATCCATTCCGTTTGATCCCTTACTAAAGAAAAAGAAACCAATGAATAGTAAGCCAACGAGAAGGATAGCAAACACTTTCCATTTTGTTTCCATTGTCTATCTCCTTACTGCATGTTCTCTAGGGTCTTGAGGATATCCTCTTTATTCATATAGCCAATATGACTCTTTGCTAAAGTCCCATCACTATTGATAAAGAGCGCCGATGGATATGAACGAATCCCATACTCTTTTAGCAGTTCCCCTTTACTATCTAGCAAGACCGGGAAATCCTTGTAATCCAAAGACTGGTACCAGTTTTTGAAATCTGCTTCCGATTTTTCACCATTAAAGGTTGGAGCTACAACGGATAAGACCACATAATCCTTACCCTCCTCTGCCTTTGCTAAATCATTTGTGTCGCCTAATGTTGAAAGACAGATTGAGCACCAGGAAGCCCAAAATTTGAGGTAAACTTTCTTTCCCTTGTAATCGGATAAGCGGTAGGTCTTACCGTCTACTCCTTGCAGGTTAAACTCCTTCACTTTCTTGCCAGATGGTTGCCTAGCGCCAGCTTTGGCTGTTTGTTGGCTAATGTCCTTATTGGAAGTAGCCATTCCTTGACTCGAGCAAGCCCCCAAAAGTCCAGTACACAAGAATCCTGCAGCTACTAAAGCTAATTTCTTCATCATTATTACCTCTTTAAATAAGGAGAAAGTCATCCTCAGATGACCTCTCCCTTCTTTCATTAGTTGTCTGATTTCATATCAGATGATTCACTCTTTTCATCTTTCATTTCTGAATCGCTAGATTTCATCTCATCTTTTTTCATGTCGTCCTTCATTTCAGAACTGCTGTCAGACATCATAGATGAATCTTTCTTGTCCTCTTTTTCCATTTTATCATCGGACATGGACGAATCCTTCATGTTATCCTTCTTCATGTCGTCCTTCTTCATATCGTCCTTCTTCATCATACTACTATCGTCCGTTTTTTTCATGTCTGAATCTGATTTCTGTCCAGAACAAGCTGCTAAAGTGACGATGCTAAGTGTAGCAATAGAAAGTGCAAGAATTTTTTTCATGATTTTTCTCCTTTAATCATTCAAGATTAGTGAAACAGGGATGCGAGGCTATTAAGATTTCCAAGCATCAGCAAGATACCCATCAAGATGATGAGGGCACCACCAATTTTTTTCAAGGTTCCCATGTGGGGCTTGAGTTTAGCGAAATGTTGTAGAACCCAGCTAGAGGCCAAGGCCAAAAGCAAGAAAGGCAGAGCCAAGCCTAATGTATATACCAGCATCAGGAGAGCGCCTTGCAAAGCACCATTTCCTCCAGAAGCGGCAATGGCTAGAACCGAACTCAAAACTGGTCCGACACAAGGGGTCCAACCAAAACTAAAGGTTACCCCTATTAGAAAAGCATTGAAGAATTCATTGCGCTCCCGATTCTTTTTGAGTTGGATGGTCTTTTGTTTTTGGAGTTGTCTCAGATTGATCACTTCCATTTGGTGAATCCCTAATAAGATCACAATCCCTCCTAGCAGATAGCGAAACCATGGAGCATAAAGCACCTGGCCAAGGGCCCCTGCACCATATCCTAGAATCAGGAAAACAGTTGATAGACCTGCGATAAAACAAAACGTCTTCACCAGACCATACCAAGAAATGTCTCTTCCAAAAATTCGAACCGTCTTCACGCGTTCAGAATCCAATAGAATCCCTACATAGACTGGCATCAGTGGCAAAATACATGGGGAGAAAAAGGATAGAACTCCCGCTAAGAATACTGAAATGGAAAACAAACTAGTTTGAATCATTTCACTACCTCCCTTTCTTTCTGATACCAGTATAAAGAAAAAATCCCTCTAAAAATAGAGAGATTGATAAGCAAAAACTTGAATTTGATTAGAAGATGATTAATTCTTCGGATGGGCCTTTATCCATGCTACGAACTCGTCATAAGAGTGAATTTGTGTTTTCTCTCCAGTTGTTTCGTCTGTGGCATACAGTTCCATGACTTCTTGACCTTCCGGCGCAAACCAATGAATGATTTTATCAAACCATTCGCGTTCATTGTATTGTTTCGGACGGAAATATAATTCATCTAGATATTTCATCTGTTTTTCTAACTCTGGATATAATTTGGCAAAGTTAGAACCAGAAATATTTATTTGAGACGGATTAAAATTCATTGGATAAATTAAATTTACGTTTCTTGAAAGATTATACTTTGCTAGATTATCGTCGATCTGTTCAGAGATCCCACCCCTATCCCAATCATATTTTTGGTTAAAATATAGTTTTTGTTCTCTGTCAATCTTCTCCATTTCACTTTCAGAAATATCTTTATATTTCTCTCCACTAGCAGAAACTAATACCGATCTAATATCATGACCTGTTATATCGTACATATTTAGTTTCTCCAAATCCAGTGTCAGGTAATCATCGTCATTTTGTAAATAACTATAAGGAAAATTATGAACAGAACGATATAAATTATTCTTCCCAAGTAATTCATATAAATTAAATTTAACAATTTTTTCTTTATCATGTACACTATAACTATTAATTTGAAAATATTCTTCATTACCAATTGGGGGAGTTTTTTCAAAATTAGTAGTATCAAGTGTATGCGAAGAAAAAGTTGTAATATAATTCTGACCAAACAAAATAACACCGTCTGAATAGTTATCGACAGCCACAAAAACAAATTTATCATTGTCCAACAATTTTATTTCCCTAATTTTTGAAGGAGTTTCATTTCTATAAATTTTCTCTGAGGAATTTTTATATTTTAAAAAAATTATACTGCCAACAACAAGCATTATGATAGCTATTAACATGCTAGCTTTTTTGTTTTTCATTATGATTTTCTCCTACTTTTCTTTTACTTCACATCACCAAATACCTTTTTCAAAGCCTACTCCTTTTCATTTGATAACTGTTGATAATCGAATAGATATAACAAACTTGAAATGATTGCTAGCACACTAGTTAAAGTCGATACAAAAGGAACGAAACCAACTATAGAGGCAACGAAGAGAATTTTATGACTTTTCTTATTTACTTTTGGATTTTCATTATAGTTGGCCATTGCAAGTATAGAGATAACAAGATACAAGAGACTGATTGTATTGATTACCAATCCCCAATCACCTTTTTCAACCAGCTCAGGAACAGCATGAACGAAAGTCCACTCCCACCGTTGAAAAGAGGCATAGCTGATTACGATCGCTCCTAAAATACCAATAATCCCATTCATTAGCAACATATTATATGATTTCATAAACTCATTACTTTCTTGACCCATAATCCTTCATAAAAATGAGAAATTGATTTTCTCTCATTTCATCACTTGTCCAGCAGACTACTCTCTACTTCTTCAGATAATCAATGGCGTCTTGAAGGGTTTTGACGGGTACGATTTTCATCTTCGAATGAATTTGTTTCGCTGCTTCTTTAGCTGTTTCATAGTTTGATTTGGCCTTGGGATTGGCCTTCTTTTCTTCTTTGGAAACTGGATTATTAGGGGCAAAGAAAATTTCTGCTCCTTCTTTATCGGCTGCGACGACTTTCTTGTCAATCCCACCGATATCACCAACCGTTCCATCTTGGTTAATGGTTCCTGTCCCTGCAATATGGCGTCCCTGACGAAGATCTGGATCAGCCACCTGGGTGTAGATGGCTAGGCTAAACATCATACCGGCACTTGGACCACCAATCCCTTGGGTCGCAAATTGGACAGGAACATCGCCTTTGGCTTCAGTCCGGTCGATCAGGCTAATCCCGATTCCGTTTTTCCCGTTGGATAATTTGATGATCTTTCCGTCTGCGGTCTTGGTTTGTCCATCCTCAATATAGGTCACTGAAACAGGATCGCCAATTTTTTGAGAACCAACATAATCAATCAATTCTTTGGAACTCTTAAAGGTCTTGCCATTCACACCGGTGACGGTATCTGCAATGTTCAAGATTCCCTTAAAGGTCGAGTCATCTGCCACTTGCATGACATAAACACCAAGAAAGTCCATCTGGGTTTCTTTTCCAGCTGTCTTTAACCCTTGGTAGATGGCCATATTTTGCGAGGTTTCCATATAGAATTGGTTAATCCGCGTAAATTCTTGGCTCGAACTACCACCTGTCATATCCTTGGCAGAGTAGATATCTGTAAAAGGGGTCGCCCAAGCATAGATCAAATCAGCCGGGGTCGCTTCTTTCACTGCCACGGTTACAAAATCATAGGATCCTGACTTGGTATCCATTTTTCCATCGACTGTCATGACCGATCGAATGTCTTCTGCCGTTCCTGGCATCTCAATATAATAGGGAAGGCGAATCACAAAAGCAGCTAGCAAGAGGAGCAAGAAAAGAACGCCTGCAATCGGCCATCGGTATTCTTTCAATCGTCCCTTTTTCTTTTTAGTGGGCAAGCTTGGTTTATTCGCTTGTGTCATCTTTAATTTCCTCCATTACACTCTTTGGTACATAAGGTGAGATATCCTGCTGAAAAGCCAGCAACTCTCGAATACGTGTTGAACTAATGGCCTGGTAAGGAGGCTGGGCATAGAGATAAACCGTCTCCAATTCAGGCGCTAATTGGTGATTAAAATAATCCATATTGGCTTCGTATACCAGATCCTGTGCATTGCGCAAGCCCCGGATCAAGGTGATGACCCCAAGATTGCGCGCCACTGTCACAGCCAACTCTTGAGTCGACGTCACAATTTCAACATTTTCCAAATGAGCCAAGGCCCCTTTCACCATGCGCACGCGTTGCTCAATGGAAAAGAGTCCGACTTTTTCCGGATTATAAAAAATTCCGACATAGACACGGTCAAACAAGCGACTAGCTCGCTCGATCAATTGCACATGCCCAATGGTAATCGGATCAAACGATCCTGTAAACAATCCATTTCTATCTGACATATACTGTTACCTTACTAATTCCATAGATTTTTTCTTTCCAGATTCCCACTTGTCCGATTTCCTCAGGAAGTTCTACGTGTTTATCGGTTTCGCACACAATCATGATCTCCTCTGACAAGAGTTGGCGCTCGCACAAGGTTTCGATATCGCGGACAATCTCTTCCTTGGCATAAGGAGGATCCAAGAACACCAAATCAAAGGTGCCCGTTAGGAGACCCAAGGCCTGCTTGGCCTCCATTTTTAGCAGTTGAAACCGTTCCTTTTCCTTGGTCATGGCAATATTGGCTGCTACAATCTCCTGCGCTCTACGATCTCTTTCTACTAGAACGGCCTCTGACATGCCTCGAGAAACGGCTTCGATAGAGAGCCCACCGCTTCCTGCATAGAGATCCAGCACTCTTCCACCATCAAAGTAAGGACCAATCATATTGAACATGGCCCCTCTGACCTTATCAGAAGTCGGCCTGGTTGTTTTTCCTTCAAGTGTTTTTAGGGGACGTCCCCCATAGGTTCCAGATACTATTTTCATAGGGACCATTATACCAAAAAAAATCAGAAAATTGCGATTTGATATGGTCAAGCGACAATTAAAAGAGCCGAGCACTCTGCTCGACTCTTTCTTTCCTTATAGGATATTTTCATATTCATCGCGGACAGATTGAGGCCAGACACTGGTTTGGACTTCACCGATATGTTTCTTACGAAGCAAGAACATAGCCAAACGAGATTGTCCGATCCCTCCACCAATTGTAAGTGGGAAAAGACCATTTAACAAAGCTTTGTGCCACTCTAATTGGAGACGATCCTCGTCCCCTGTGATCGCAACTTGACGGCGAAGCGTATCTTCATCAACACGGATCCCCATTGAAGACAACTCAAAGGCTGAACCTAGAACGTCATTCCAGACGAGGATATCACCATTCAAGCCCTTGTAGCCATTTTCAGACTCTGTTGTCCAGTCATCGTAGTCAGGCGCACGTCCATCGTGTGGTTTGCCATCTGCAAGTTCTCCACCAATCCCGATCAAGAAAACGGCTCCGAATTCTTTGGCAATGGCATTTTCACGCTCTTTTGGAGTTAAATCTGGATAGCGTTCCACCAATTCTTCTGTGTGAACGAAGGTAATTTGTTTTGGAAGAACTGACTCAATATCATAGCGCGCTTCTACTGCTAATTCTGTCAAACGAATCGCCTTGTAGATCTTTTCAACCGTTTCTTTGAGGTAGGCGATGTTGCGTTGACCATTTGGGATGACTTTTTCCCAGTCCCATTGGTCTACATAAACAGAGTGGATAGCGTCTAGCGAATCTTCATCTGGACGAAGAGCCTTCATATGGACAAAGAGACCTTCTCCTTCGCCAAAACCAAAACGTGCCAAGGTATGGCGTTTCCATTTTGCGAGTGAATGCACGACTTCATAAGTCTCATCAGGAATTTGAAGGACCTTTACAGATACCGGATGTTCAATCCCAGAAAGGTTATCCTGCATCCCATCTCCGACCTTACTCAAAATTGGCCCTTGGACTTCAATGATGTCCAATTTATCTTTTAAATACTGTGTAAACGTCGTTTTAACAAACGAAATTTCTTTTTGTTGGTGGATAAAACTTTTTTTCATATAGTTCCTCATTTATAGACATTTTAGAAATGATTATACTCTTTTTTCAATCAAAATCAAGTCTTTTCATTCGTTTTCAACTGAATTTTTCTCTTGCAAAAAGGATTCATTTTTGATAAACTATATGTAACTTTTAAAACGTTACGTAGGAGAAGTGACATGTTTGATGCAAAAAAACTAAAAGAAATACGCCTGGAAAAAGGCTTGACCCAAGCAGATGTCTATGAGGATCTCAAGATTTCTCGCAAGACTTACTCCAGTTGGGAGAATGGCTTAGCAGAGCCACACGAAAAAAATCTCAGGAGGTTGGCCAAGCGCCTCTCCGTTAAAGAGGACTACTTTATTAACAAAGACTCCGCACTCTACACCTACCCTTTATTAACCCCACCTCATCAAAAGAAAGTCGACCAGTTGGCCAGCCAGTTATTGGAACAGCAGCAAAAAGTTGTTTCCTTGACAGCTTATAAGGTTCTTTCAATTGAGCTGGCAGCCGGTTTGGGACATACCTTTTATGACAACGAAACGGACTATGAAACTGTCTATTTTGACCAAGAGATCCAGCATGACTTCGCTTCTTGGGTATCAGGTGATTCGATGGAACCTCTCTACCCCAATGGCTCTGTTGCCCTCATGAAGCAAACTGGATTTGACTACGATGGGGCGGTCTACGCCCTCATGTGGAATGGAAAGACCTATATCAAGAAAGTCTATCGGGAAGCGGAAGGTTTGCGCTTAGAATCCATCAACCCTGACTACGATGATTTATTTGCTCCCTATGAAGACGAGCCCAAAATCGTCGGCATTGTGGTCGGGCATTTTCTTCCACTCGAGGTTTAAATATGCTATTTGATTATTCACGTGAGCCTCATTCTGATATTGCTTTTGTGGATATAAAAAGTTTTTATGCCAGTTGTGAATGTGTCCGTCTAGGGCTCAATCCCTTGACGACTTCTCTTTGCGTCATGAGTCGGAGCGACAATTCTGCTGGTCTGATTTTGGCGAGCTCTCCCGTTTTCAAACAAGTCTTTGGCAAGAAAAATGTCAGCCGTAGCTACGACCTACCTTTTGACCTCAAAACCAGGAAATTTAATAGCTACGTCGCTAAAAAGCAAGGATTGCCCACAGATCCAGCCTTTATTGCATCCATTGAATCCTGGGCCAAGAGAACCCTGATTGTCCCTCCACGGATGAATGCCTATATTCAGGTCAATATGGAGATTCAAAAAGTCTTTCAGGAATTTGCAGCACCAGATGATATTTTCCCTTACTCGATTGACGAAGGTTTTATCGATCTGACCTCTTCCTTAAATTATTTTATTCCAGATCCCTCCCTCTCTCGAAAGGAAAAACTGGATCTCCTTTCTGCCAGAATCCAAAAAAGGATCTGGCAGGAAACTGGAATCTACTCTACCATTGGCCTCAGCAATGCCAATCCCCTTCTTGCCAAGCTAGCCTTGGACAATGAAGCCAAGCATTGCCGAAATATGCGCTCCAATTGGTCTTATGAAGATGTAGAAAGTAAGGTCTGGAAACTGCCCCAGCTTACTGATTTTTGGGGCATTGGACGTCGGACTGAAAAGCGATTGCAAAAAATCGGGATCACGTCGATTGCTGAACTGGCCCAGGCTCACCCAGATCTCTTAAAGAAAGAATTCGGAGTCATGGGCCTTCAACTGTGGTTCCATGCTCATGGCATTGATGAAAGCAATGTCCACAAGCCTTATCGTCCGAAGTCACGAGGTATTGGTAACTCTCAAATCTTGCCCTATGACTACCATCTACAAGCCGACATTGAACTGGTGTTTCGGGAGATGGCTGAACAGGTAGCTATTCGCTTGCGACGGAAAAAAAAGAAGACCCAACTGGTCTCCATTCATGCCTCCTACTCCAAAATCGAGGGGCTTCCGTCCATTCACTGCCAGCAAAAGATTGAGCTTACCCAATCCACCAAGGTTTTATCCGATACGGTTCTGCGGCTCTTTCGTTCCAAGTACGAAGGAGGAGCCATTCGGCAGATTGGTGTTTTTTATGGAGAACTTGTCGAGGAGTCTCTTCAACTCTTTTCTCTCTTTGATGATCCAGTAACACTGGAAAAAGAGGAGAAACTCCAGCAGACGATTGACCGCATTCGGGATCAATTTGGCTTTACCTCTCTTCAGAAAGGCTCCTCACTACTAGAAAACTCACGCGCCATTGCACGCAGTAAACTAACAGGCGGACATTCCGCAGGAGGCTTAGATGGATTAACATGATCGACCGTTCTTATCTCCCTTATCAATCCGCCCGCGAATTTCAAGATCGTGGCATGGCCAAATGGGCTGGCTTCTTTTTATCCGAGCACACAACCGCCCTGCATACAAAAGAAATTGACCGCAGTCAGCTCACGGTTCTTCCACTTGCTGAACAGATCCGGCTCCTGGAGCAGGCCTTTCAACAACAAACGACGATCTCGATCACGACTTTAGAGGGGAATCAATTTGCAACCTACACAGGTTTGATTCACACCTTATCTGCTTCTGAGCTTCTTCTCAAAAGCGATGGCCACTACCACCGTCTCCTCGTAGACTCTATCATTTTTATTGAATCTGAGGAAACAGCCTATGAAACCTATTCAGACTAAACACGAATTACAATTTGATTATTTTTCGGAGAATTACCACCAATTTGAGATGGACTTTTACAAGTGGGCCGCTACTTCTACGCCGCTCGTCTTTTTAGAAGACGATATTCTCCATTCTATGGCAGCAGGCCAGCGAAACTACTTTCGTCTTCACCACACCAAAAGTCGGGATCATCGAGACCATTATTTCTATTTTAAGGTTTCCACACTCTCCCAATCACCCCTGACCCGTATTTACGCTTATACAGGACATCACTTACAAAAGATAGATCCTCATCAAACAGAGAAAAAGGATAGCTTGATCTAAGAAGCTATCCTTTTTCTTAATTTATGGGATTCACTACAGTTCTTATGAGTGATTAGAATCCATCTACGTTTGTGTAGATTTTTTGTACGTCCTCGTCATCTTCAAGAACGCTGTAAAGTTTTTCAAATGTTTCCAAATCTTCACCTGACAACTCAACTTCTGATTGAGGAATCATTTCCAATTCTGTTACTTGGAATTCTTCAACACCTGATTCACGCAAAGCAACGATTGCTTTGTGAAGATCAGTTGGAGCAGTGTAGACTGTGATCGTTCCTTCTTCTGCTTCGACATCATCCACATCCACATCTGCTTCAAGCAAAAGCTCAAAGATGGCATCAGCATCATCACCAGCAAAGACGATAACACCTTTGTTGTCAAAGAGGTAAGATACAGAACCTGAAGCTCCCATGTTCCCACCGTTTTTACCAAAAGCAGCACGGACATTGGCAGCTGTACGGTTAACATTTGACGTCAAGGTATCAACGATCAACATCGAACCATTTGGTCCAAATCCTTCGTAACGTCCTTCTGTAAAGGTTTCGTCAGTGTTTCCTTTTGCCTTATCGATCGCTTTATCAATCACGTGTTTTGGCACTTGCGCTTGTTTAGCACGGTCAATAACGAATCTCAAAGCAGTATTTAGTTCTGGATCTGGTTCACCCTTTTTAGCAGCTACATAGATCTCCACACCAAATTTAGCATATACTTTTGAGTTGGCACCATCTTTGGCAGTTTTCTTGGCAACAATATTGGCCCATTTACGTCCCATGAGGATTCTCCTTAAATTTTTTCAAATTATTTTCAATCTTTTATATTATATCATAAATCACAAGACTTGGAAGAGTTTTTTGCGTATCCTTCCAATTGGAGTTGCTCGACTATTCACCTCTTATTGATCTTCCACCCTCACAGGCACCCGGCCCCAGATCTGCTCTGGCAATTGGGGATGGCCTAGTTGATACACCTGATCCGCTTGTTGGGTCAAAGCATCCCAAGGTTCCTTACCAATTCGGGTCACGATTTCTACTGATTTTTTCAAGCCTTTGAGATGAGCTTGTCCCTTTGCGGAAAAACCTAAGACATGAATGGCGTCGGGAAGGGCTTGTTCCGTTGCCCCTACCAAGATGTAGGTCAAGATGCGGCGTACTCGCGCCTTAGTATAGCGCTTGGTTGCGACTTTCTCCACCAATTCTTCCACAGAGCTAGTACTTCGAACGGCCTCCTTTATCCGGTTGGCCAGTTCCTCATTGACCTGAAAAATCTGTGTCAAATCCGGATGGGTTAGGATTTGATAACGGAGCAGTTGGTCATAATCCTCCCAAGATACCTGTGGAGCCGACTGAAAGAGTTGGCTATTGGGCATGAATTTAGCTACAAAGTCCTGATCTTCCTTGTGCAGGCGTATACTAGTCGCAGAAGCATAGGCCACTTCTTTTTCTTCTGAATGGTAGCCTGCTCCCTGGCGTTGAATAGGCTTAAGCGTAATCCCCTTCCCAGCACAGGCCTTGGCATAAGCTAGCCCTAAAATATGATTAGGAGTATCCCCTGTGAACTCCACTCCAGCAAAGGTTTCCCACATTTTTTGGGTCTTTTGTGGATAGGATGAATCGTCTGGAAGATTTCGCAAGAAACCTTCCATTTCCACTTTTTTCTCCGAGTAAACTGTCGCAATCGCTTGGTAATCCAAGACTTCTTCTGTCCCAAAGGTTAATTGGTCAATTCCCAGACGGGACAAGATTTCTACCGCTCCCTTGGCAAAATGATCAGCTGACTGAACAGCAACGAGAAAGGGGAGCTCGACCACCAGATCCGCTCCATTTTCCAAAGCCATCTGCGCGCGAATCCACTTGTCTACAATGGCAGGTTCGCCACGTTGAACAAAATTCCCAGACATGGCCACAATCTTCAGCCCTTCTGTCTGTTCCAGCAGGTACTTGTGTCCATTATGAAAGGGATTAAATTCTGCAATAATACCTGTAACTGTCATGCTGGCCTACTTCTGTGCTACAAAAAACCAACGTTTGCTGGTCTTTGTTGGCTCTTTGTCCTCAAAGTCTGCATACAATTTGAAAGATTTAAAGCCAGCCTGCTCCAATAAGATGTCATAGGTTAAAACTTCATAGGTACGTTCCTCATGAACTTCATCGTGGCGACTAAAGCTGCCATCCTCTTCTTGGACAAAGAAGGTCAGCTCATGGACGATCGAGTGAGGTGCCGCATCCTCATAGGTATCCCAGAGCATGGCAAAGTCTTCCGCATTTTCATGATAAGAATAGCCTGGGAAAACCTTATCTGTCTGATAGGTCGAATGGACATCAAAGATAAAAACACCATCTTCATTAAGGGCATTATAGACTTCTCTGAAGACATCCCCTACTTCTACCTCGTCCTGCATATAGCAGATAGAATCCGAGTAGCAGGTCACGAAATCATAAGTGCCTGCTTGCGACAGGTCCAGCATATTGCCCTCGATAAAATCAATCTTCTGCTTGGCTGAAGCAGCTCTTTTTTCAGCAATTTTCAGCATGTCAGCACTCAGGTCTAATCCTGTCACATCAAAACCAGCTTGAGAAAAGCGAACAGACTGGATCCCTGTCCCACAAGCCAATTCCAGCAATTTTTTCCGGTCCTTACTTTTAGGAAGATGCCGGAGGGAAAAATCCGTCCATAAGTCATACAGACTATCATCCATGACCGCATCGTAGACCGCCGCAAACGTTTCATAAGTCGCCATATTCATGATACCAAGTCCGCCCGTAATCCGATAGAAAATTAGGAGCACGACGATGGAGCTAAGCTCCAAGGAGAGCTATCTATTTTCCGAGGATTACAGGACGGGTTCAAATCCTTTCTAAGATACAAAGAGCGTTAAAAGCAAAGAGAAAATAGGAAACTTTCTGCCGTATCGTCAGATACAAAGGAAGTTACTCTTTTTCTCACAGCTTTTAGCTCGTGTTCAATTATCAAATTAACCAAACACGAGGCCCCATCCTTTCTTTCCATAGAATTTCAATTTAACCAACAAAACTCAGTTGCTACCAACTGAGTTTATCTGCTTATGCTAGGGCTGCTGAAAGATCGACAGCACTTGCTTCGTGCCATAGCTTTTCTAGGTTATAATGGGTACGCATTTCTTCTGAGAAGACATGGACCACCACACCACCTAAGTCAAGAAGGACCCAACCTCCAGCTGAGTCACCTTCGACATGGCTGGCATTGCCACCAGCTTCAACGACTTTCTCACGAATATTTTCAGCGATTGCTTCCAACTGACGGCTATTCATAGAACTTGCGATGACAAAGTAATCTGTCACGCTGGTTAAGCTTTGAACATCCAAAGCCACAATGTCTTCTGCACGTTTTTCATCGGCAGCTTTAACAACAAGTTCAAGTAATTCTTTTTCTTTCATGTAATCCTCTTTCCTTAAAAAATTGATTTGTAATCTAAGACATCCGCAAAGCGTTCTGCCCAAATGTTCTCATAAAATTCATTGAGCGTTTCTGCCGGGATATCCTCTCCATCAAAGGTTGTGACAGCTCCTTCTGGAATGATCAGCTTATAGCCGTATTCAAACCCCACTTTGACGGATGTATCGACACAATATTCTGTCTGCATACCACACAGGACCAGTTGTTCAATCCCTTGTTGATCCAAGTATTCTTTTAATCCTGTCTCTTTAAATATGCTATTGTATCGCTTCTGAAACACCTTCTCATCTGCCTTCCTCTTCAACAGGGGCGATAATTGCCAATCTTCCGAAGTTAAAGCCTCTGGCGTTTCAATATGCTGTATATAGATGATCTCAATCTGCTGTTTTCTAGCCTGATCTTGCAAATAAGCGATCTTCTCTAGGAGCTTTTCGGTCTCAAAACCTGTTTCCACTAAGATATTTTGTACATCAATAATGATAAAAGCTGTCTTCACTCACTGCTCCTCTTTCAAATACTTCACAAAGGCATTGTAGGTTTCAAGGGTTTGGGGATAAATGGGCAATCCTTGGTGAGCTAGGTGTTCGACTGTGCGAGCCGTCTCATAGGCCACGGCACGATCCAAGGAGACTTGGGCGATATCACGTGCTTGATCCACTCCCGGGAAGGCCCGGTTGTGCTCAATGTAATCTGCCACATAGACAATCTTGTCTAAGGTTGACATTTGTCCACTCCCCACGGTGTGAATCTCAATACTGCGAAGAATGGCTGGATCTGTCAGTCCGAGGTCTTCTTGGATCTTGTAAATCCCGACCATCCCATGCCATACATTGTTGCCCCAGTTTTTTAATGCTGGATCCAGCTCATAGCGATCGATCAAGTCCAGAAATTCCTGATCTGATAGTTTCTTGGCGTAGTCATGTAACAAACCTGCTAGTCCAGCCTGCTCTTCATCAGCCCCATAGCGTTTGGCCAAGTCACGCGCAGCCTTCTCAACCCCTAAACAGTGAGTTAGTCGCTTTTCTGGCAGGATTTGGCGCATTTTTTCAAGCAAGACCTCACGAGAAAAGCCTAGATAGTTTTCATAGGTCATTGATACAATCCTTCTTTCTTGATGTAGTCCAAGACTGGTTTTGGCAACATAAAATTCGGCGTCCGGCCTTTGGCCACAAAATCACGCACCATACTAGAGGAGATGTCCATTAGAGGAACATCCACCCAGATCACCGGATAAGAAGTCCCTGCCTTATAGCGTGGCCGCTGGACCCCGACAAATTGCACAATCTCCACCAATTCATCGATGCGGTGCCATTTTGGTAAATAATCTACCATATCTGCACCAATAATGAAGTAATAATCGGTGTCTGGATCCCGTTCATTGAGCAAGAGCATGGTGTCGTAGGTATAGGAAATCCCTTTCCGCTCGAGTTCAATCGTCTCGATCTCCAGACCTTCAATGCCTTCAATGGCTAATTCCAGCATCTTAAGGCGATGGTGCTCTGCAATCGTCCCCTTGGCATCGACATGCGGCGGCTCATATTCAGGCATCAAGAGCACCTTATCTAACCCTAATTGTTGGCGCACTTGATCCGCAACGACCAAATGGGCATTGTGGACCGGATTGAAATTTCCACCCAAAATACCAACTTGTTTGCGTTTCTTGTCTTTGATCTCTGGCTCTAACTCTACCTTGGTAAAGGGAGTCAATAGTTCAATTGCCATAGGTTTGCTCTCCTCGATGTCTTAAATTTCTTTTACCTTCGCTGAAATTTTACGATTTTCTTTTTTGCTCGATTGTTTAAACAAGATGAGAATCCGACCAATCTTTTGGACAGTTTCCACACCGATTTCCTCTTCCAAGATTTCTGCTACTTCATGGATATTCTCATCCGTATTTTGAAGAAGGGTCACCTTGATGAGTTCACGCGCATCTAGCGCTTGGCGCACACTGGTTTTGATTTGGTCATTGAGCCCGTTTTTCCCGATTTGGATAATGGGTTTGAGGCTGTGGGCTTGGCTGTTGAGGAAAGCCCGTTGTTTGGATGTTAATGTCATATTTTTACTTCCTTTTTTTGATCGTTATTTTAAGTGGTGGGGACGGTCGGAACTAATTTTTCAAAGATCTCATCTTTGAAAAATGGATTTCCTCACCTCAAAATGGAGCCTTGGTCTCCATTTTGCCCTTGCCAATCGATCGATTGGCAACTACACCACGGCAATAACGATCTCTTTATGAGCTCACTTTGTTCGCTCTTCAGATATATTTTTTCCTGTTTTTTAAATAATAGCTTTGCGGGTAACGACGGCGACGCCTTCTGGTGCCCAGACGGCTACTTTGGCTTCTCCATTGACGCGAATCCAGCCGAGGCCTGAAATGACCAGGTCTGTCTTGTCCTTGATGGTAAACTCATGAGAAACCAAGGGCGGGAATTCTTCTTTTTCCTTGCTATTAGGTGGGGTTAGTAAGCCACCGACATGCTTGTCATAAAAGGCGGTCGCTCCTTCGAGCTTAGTTCGGTGAAGCTTGAGTTCGTTATCAAAGAAGGCGGTGAAACCTTGCTTTTCTCCCTTAATAAAGTCAAAGCGTCCCAGACCACCCAAGAAAAGGGTTTGCTCTGGATTGAGCTGATAAGTCTTAGGCTTGATTTCCTTTTTAGGGCTGACATACTTGAGATTTTTTGCTGTCAAGTAATGAGCCATCTGGTGACGATGGATAATCCCTGGTGTATCGTAGATGTAGGATCCATCGTCCAGTGGGATTTCGATCTTGTCCAGTGTCGTCCCTGGGAAGCGAGAGGTCGTGATGATATCCTTGTCTCCAGTGATTTCTTGGATGATTGCATTGATGAGGGTCGATTTCCCAACGTTGGTCACCCCCACCACATAGACATCTCGTCCCTTGCGGTACTGTTCAATCTTTTCCATTAAGTCCTTGATAGCACTCTTGTTCTGAGCAGAGGTGAGGACCACATCGACAGGACGCATCCCTTCTTCGTGGGCCCGCTCCATCAACCAATGGGTCACCTTGCTATCCTTGACAGACTTAGGCAAGATGTCTTTTTTGTTCCCGACCAAGAGGACATCATTTCCTGCTACAAAGCGTGGTAGGCCAGGGATAACGGAGCCATTAAAGTCAAAAATATCCACTACATTGACCACGAGTGCATCACTATCTCCTACCTCGTGAAGGAGCTTTAGAAAATCATCATCTGTCAGATGCACATCTGTGATTTCATTGTAGTGACGCAGACGGAAACAGCGTTGGCAATAGACTTCGCCTGTTTCCAAGCCCTTTTCAAGAGCTGATTGGGGAGTATAGCCTAGCCCCTCTTTGTTTTCTGTCTGAATGGGGGCTCCACAGCCAATACAGAATAATTCTTCCATTCTTAAATTCCTTTTTTGTATACAATCGGACCATATTTTTCGGCCATTTGCTTCATAACACGGCGTTCACGCGCCCGGTTGATCTGCGTCTTGATCGAGTCATGCTCGACCAAAGGCTTGACCAAAATCGAACGAATGCCTGCACGATGGGCAGCTCGGATATCCGTCATCAGTTGATCCCCGACCATGACCACTTCATTTTTCTCATAGTGGAAACGTTTGAGGGCACGATCAATCCCAAAGGTAAAGGGCTTGAGCGACCAGGCTTCATAGTCAATATCAAATTTCTCAACAGCGCGCTTAACCCGTTTGGGACTATTATTAGACACCACGATAACCCGAATCCCTCCATCACGAAGGTCATGCAACCACTGGCGCATCTCAGGGGTACCATCCGGATTATTCCAAGCAATCAGGGTATTATCCAAATCAACAAGGACTGCCTTAATACCTTGTTTTTTTAAGTCTGTAACGGTGAGATCATAGGCTGCTTCCACCGCAAAATCTGGTTTGTAATTTTCGATTGACACGTTTTTCTCCATTTTTTATACTCCTTTCATTGTAGCATAAAAAGGCCCATTTTGCACCCGCTTCACGACTAAAACAGCGACAGGCTCCAATCAGGTCGCTTTCACTACTCAAAAAATAGACAAAATCCTTACAAAGTTCCAAAAACATGGTATAGTAGAAGAAAAAGAACTCGGAATTTTTTATGAAACAAACAAGCTTAAAAGAGGTCTCTCCTCTTCTCCAGCGCATCATTAATTGGTCCTCCATCATTGGAGCTCTTGGGACCTTGGCCTTTTGTATCTGGGCCTACTTTGCTGGCATACTTCAATCCAAGGAAACCTTGTCAGCTTTTATTCTCCAAGCAGGCATCTTTGGACCACCTCTCTTTATCTTTCTTCAGATCCTTCAGACAGTGGTCCCTATTATTCCCGGCGCCCTGACATCTGTAGCAGGTGTTTTCATCTATGGTCATATTATCGGGACCATCTACAATTACATCGGCATCGTGATTGGCTGTGCCATTATTTTCCACCTTGCGAGAATGTACGGGCCTAAGTTCGTCCAATCTATGGTCAGTCAGAAGACCTACGACAAGTACATTGGCTGGCTCAATGAAGGCAAGCGGTTCGATCGCTTCTTTATCTTCATGATGATCTGGCCAGTTAGTCCCGCCGACTTCATCTGTATGCTGGCAGGTCTGACCAATATGACCTTCAAACGCTACATGACCATCATCATCCTCTGCAAACCTATCACCCTCGTCATCTACACCTATGGCCTAACCTATATCATCGATTATTTCTGGAAAATGGTCTAAAGCATAACACCTCCTCCTAATTGACTAGGAGGTGGTGTTTTGGTCAAAAATAGAAGTATTCCCATTTTTCTGGTTAGGCATCTCCCTATATATTTAAGAGTATGAAAAGATTTTTATACGCCATCTAGTATTAAATAACCTTTGACCAATCTAGATGGTAGTAATAAGCACTGCAATGTTTACATTTATTAATATAAATCTTCCAAGCTTCTATATTCAACGACTTCATTCTTAATAACATTTTTTTCAAATTCAAAATGGTTAAGTGGGTTATCAATCAATACCAATTTTGGAATATCGTCGAGATTGGTGACTAGAGAAAGAATAAAATCTGATTGATATTCCTTAGCTTTCTCAAATTCTTTGGCGGTCAACCGAATACGTCCTTTAGGTTTTCGAATACCTTTCACTTCAGCAAGGTATGAATGTTCTTGAACATCTACTTGGAAATCATATCCATCACCATAAAGACGAGCATCAGTCAATTGGCCACCTTGAAATTTTTCTTCCTTATCAAAATGGCGTATGAAATAGTTCTCTGCTTCCATTCCCGTTTCTTGTAGGCGTTTGAATTTCGTCCGAACAATTGGCTTTTCAATGACGGCTATACCTGTTTTCTTCCCTTCACTTGCAAGCAGCATTTTGACTATTTCTGCAAAACTGTGAACATCCTCATTTCCAAACATCATGTCAATTAAATCTTTTCGAAAACGGTAGACTTCAGCTTTTTGCCACCAACCTTTTCGATTGTTATCAAAATAGGGGTCGAATAAATCCATTCTATTTTTGACGACACTAGTTGTTTCTGCAACGCCTAAAGAAACTATGTAACGATAAAACTCGGATTTACTAGAGCATTGAAATTCCCTTATAAAAGTATCATCAAACTTAGCAAGACCGTAGCCAATCAAGTTTAACAATTCATAGTGAGGGTGTTTAGACATAACTTTCTCCATCAATAGATATTGATTTCATTATACCAAAAAAACACGGCATCCCGCCGTGTTTCTGTGTTTATTTCACCAACTTCTTCATCTCATCAATACGCGCAACGGTCGCATCGTATTTCGCTTGGTAGTCGGCTTGTTTGTCGCGTTCTTTTTGGACAACTTCTGGTTTGGCATTGGCTACGAAGCGTTCGTTAGAGAGCTTCTTACCGACCATATCCAGTTCTTTTTGCCATTTGGCTAATTCTTTTTCAAGTCGAGCCAATTCTTCTTCGACATTGAGAAGGTCAGCGAGTGGCAAGTAGATTTCCGCACCTGTGATGATGCTGGACATAACCAAGTCAGGTACTTCGACATCTGCTGCAATTTCCAAGTGTTCTGGATTTGTGAAGCGTTTGATGTAGTTGACATTGTCATTGAAGAAGGCATCGAGCTTGCTGTCGCTTGTCTTGATCAAGATAGTGATTGGCTTACTTGGCGCTACGTTCACTTCTGCACGTGAGTTACGAACGGAGCGAATCACATCTTTAAGTGCTTCTACACCAGCTGCTGCTTCTTCGTTTTCAAACTCTGGACGAACCACTGGGTATTCCGCTGTAACGATAGAGCCTTCTGAGATTTGTCCGTAAATTTCTTCAGTCACGAATGGCATGATTGGGTGAAGGAGACGCAAGATTTGATCCAAGGTGTAAAGAAGAACAGAACGAGTGATGACTTTTTCGTCCTCATTGTCGCTATAAAGCACTTCCTTAGTCAACTCAACATACCAGTCCGCAAACTCATCCCAGATGAAGTTGTAAAGGATGTGACCAGCCACACCGAATTCGAACTTGTCAAAGTTTTCAGTGACCTTACTGATCGTTTCGTTGAGGTTGTGGAGAATCCAACGATCTGTAACGTTTCCTGCTTGACCAGCAGCCACTTTAGCTACATTTTCACGCGCCACATCCAAGGTCAACCCTTCATTGTTCATGAGGATGTAGCGAGAGATATTCCAGATCTTGTTAATGAAGTTCCATGACGAATCCATTTTCTCGTAAGAGAAACGCACATCTTGCCCTGGAGCAGAACCATTTGAAAGGAACCAACGAAGGGCATCGGCACCGTATTTCTCGATAACATCCATTGGGTCAATCCCGTTACCGAGTGACTTAGACATCTTACGCCCTTGCTCGTCACGAATGAGACCGTGGATCAAGACATTCTTAAATGGTTGGCGTCCTGTGAATTCCAATGATTGGAAGATCATACGAGACACCCAGAAGAAGATGATGTCGTACCCTGTTACCAAGGTTGACGTTGGGAAGTAACGTTTGAAGTCTTCTGAGTCGACATCAGGCCAGCCCATAGTTGAGAATGGCCAAAGGGCTGAACTAAACCAAGTATCCAAGACATCTTCGTCTTGTTTCCATCCGTCACCTTCTGGTGCTTCTTCGCCAACGTACATTTCACCCTCAGCATTATACCAAGCAGGGATTTGGTGACCCCACCAGAGCTGACGAGAAATTACCCAGTCATGGACATTTTCCATCCATTGGAGGAAAGTGTCGTTGAAACGAGGTGGGTAGAAATCAACCTTGTCGTCTGTTTCTTGGTTTGCGATGGCATTTTTCGCCAATTGATCCATCTTAACGAACCATTGTGTAGACAAGCGTGGCTCAACCATAACCCCTGTACGCTCTGAGTGACCAACTGAGTGGGTCATCTTCTCAATCTTAACAAGGGCACCAATTTCTTCTAACTTCTTGATAACAGCCTTACGAGCTTTAAAGCGGTCCATACCGTTGAATTCACCAGCCAATTCATTCATAGTACCATCATCGTTCATAACGTTCACTTGCGGAAGATTATGACGTTGACCAACCAAGAAGTCATTAGGGTCATGGGCAGGTGTGATCTTCACCACACCGGTACCGAATTCAGGATCTGCGTGTTCGTCCCCAACGATTGGGATTGGCTTGTTCAAGATTGGCAAGATAACATTTTTACCAATCAAGTCTTTATAACGGTCATCATTTGGGTTAACCGCTACGGCAGTATCCCCAAACATAGTCTCAGGACGAGTTGTTGCTACTTCAAGGGCACATGAACCGTCTTCCAACATGTAGTTCATGTGGTAGAAGGCACCTTCTACATCCTTGTGAATCACCTCGATATCAGAAAGGGCTGTACGGGCTTTCGGATCCCAGTTGATGATAAATTCACCACGGTAGATCCAGCCCTTCTTGTAAAGCTCTACAAAGACCTTACGAACCGCTTTTGACAACCCTTCATCAAGGGTAAAACGCTCACGAGAGTAGTCTACAGAAAGCCCCATCTTGCCCCATTGTTGCTTGATAGTAGTGGCATACTCATCTTTCCATTCCCAAACTTTATCAAGGAATTTTTCACGACCAAGGTCATAACGAGAGATGCCGTCTTCAGCCAAACGTGCTTCAACCTTGGCTTGAGTAGCAATCCCTGCGTGGTCCATACCTGGAAGCCAAAGTGTATCGAAACCTTGCATGCGTTTTTGACGGATGATGATATCTTGAAGAGTTGTATCCCAAGCGTGACCAAGGTGAAGTTTCCCAGTTACGTTTGGTGGTGGAATAACAATTGAATAAGGCTTAGCCTTTTTATCGCCAGAAGGCTTGAAAACATCTTCGTCAAGCCATTTTTGGTAACGACCAGCCTCAACCTCGGCTGGATTATATTTAGGTGAAAGTTCTTTAGACATGTGTGTGTCCTTTCTCTATTGTTTTCATTTTTTC
Organism: Streptococcus sp. HMSC072G04; assembly: GCF_001813295.1. Classification (GTDB taxonomy): domain Bacteria; phylum Bacillota; class Bacilli; order Lactobacillales; family Streptococcaceae; genus Streptococcus. Next base: position 8,494 of record NZ_KV812016.1, on the reverse strand, counting down.
TTGAATCTGCTTTGCGACTTCTTCTGCAGACAGATTCGTATTATTAATTTTCAGGTAGTGGTGAAGGCCACTCGGTTGCTTTTGAGAATTAAGTTGATCTGTTTTATCAGTCTCTAAAATTTCTCTTTCAGATACCTCAAAATTCCGTTTCAAGGGTTTGTATTTCAACCGATTCTCCGTTCGATTGCGACGTAAGCGCTCCTCAAGAGACGTTTCTAATTCAACAAAGAGAATCTCTTGATGATACTCATTTAATAAATCTTGAATATCCTTCAAATACATCAGATGGTATTGATTTGAAAAATCAGTTACACCTGTTAAAATCACCGACCGATGATGCCTGGCGCTTGTTCCAAGAAAAGAAAAGTTAACGCTACGAACAAATTCCCACATTTCTTCCGTAAAATCCTGATAGATTTCGAGTGCGAAATCAATTGGTTGATGGTTGAAAAAGAGAGTCGCACCGGTGAGTTTCGAAAGTTCCTGACCAATGGTCATTTTCCCTGCAGCTGGAGCTCCAATGATGAAAACATGCATCAATCCACCTCCCACTCACTCTTCAGCAAGCCGTATCTCAAATCATCACAACGATTGCCTTGGGCATCTTTACGGTCACGGATACGAGCTTCAAGGGTGAAGCCAAGTTTCTCAGCGACTCGTTGACTTTGAAGGTTGTAACCAAAGCAAGACAATTCTATCTTGTGTAGGTTCAATTCTTTAAAAGCTAAATCAATCAAGGCACGTGCTGCTTCGGGCACATAGCCTCGCCCCCAATAGTCTGGGTGCAAGGTATAGCCAATTTCCAGCACATCATCTTCGTGGCGATGATTGAAGTCGACAGAACCAATGATTGTATCGTTCCCTTTAACCACTATGCCGAAACCTGCTGGAAGATTTTCTTTTTGATTGCGCTTGGGAAGAATGTGCTCCAGGTAATAAATCTCGTCTTCCAAGGTCTTGACGGGTGGAAAACCTGCTGGGTAAGAAACCTCTGGGAGACTAGCATAAGCATGAATATCCTCAGCATCCGCCACTGTTCGGACTCGTAAGACCAGACGCTCCGTTTCGATTTTATCTGGCAACTCAGCTCTTGTCATTCTTCTTCCTCGCTTTCTTGATAAAGCTTCCCATGGGATCGACTCGGTCATCTAGATAACGATAAACGCGCTGATGGCCGTCCCCCATAAAGTAAGTTGGTGCAAAGCGGTCATTTTTAAAATGTCCCTTGTCATCCAAGAGTTCTGGATCAGCCAGACGGTCTATAATCTTGGCAAAGATATGGCAGATGCCATCTTCCTCGATAATTCGATCTACCTGGCAATCCAAAACGACTGGACAAGCCTCCAAAATCGGAGCCTGAGTTCGTTCAGAAATCTCATAGTCTAGCCCTAAGTGATTCAACTTCTCCCGATGGCTGATAAAACCAGCCTGCTCCATCTGGAGCATGAGATTTTCATCAGGGATGTTGACAGTGAACTGTTGATAATGCTTAATCTGGGCAGCCGCATTTTCCTCAGCACCAACTCCGATGACCAGCCAATCTCCCAAGCTATAAGAGGAACTGCAGGTCGTGATATTGTTCCCAAAGTTCTGGTCCTGATACCCCAAGATGAAAATCGGAAAGCCATAGTAGAGTTTACTAGTGTTAAAAGATTGTTTCATGACAAGCTCCTTCAGCTAGGGTTGCAAAAGAAAAATCGCCCCTGTCATCAATCTGACAGGGACGAATGTGTTGATCCGCGGTACCACCCAATTTCGGGCAGATGCCCGCAACTTTATTTATTTCATTTTCATCCATTAGCAACCAGTTTTGACACATTTGTGGACTTCTCAGCACCGCCACTTTCTGTAAAATGTGGGATTCAAAACACCTCTAATAGGTTCATTTTAGCAAGTTTTCCTGGAAATAGCAAGAAATCATAAAAGCGATTATTTAAATTTAACGCCTAGTTCTTTCAATTTCTTGATTGTAGCTGGACCGATTCCTTTCAAAGCAAGGAGTTCTTTTTCTGTCCAGTTTGCGAAGTCCGCAACAGAGCGAATACCTTCATCATAGAATGTTTGCGCACGATCAAGTGCCACACCTTCCAAACTTGCAGCAAATTCTTCCACTGAAGAAGCTGCTTGTTTCACTTCTTTCGCCACTGCTTTTGTAGCTTTCTCAACCTTTTTAGGTGCTTCTTTTACAGCTGCAGTTACAGTTGCGACAGCTTTTTTCAAAAGATGTCTATTTTGATGTTTGTATTGTTTCGCACGGTTTACGTTCTTCTTTGCCATTTTTCCTCCTAAATTCAGTGATCAATTCCTAAGGCAACAAGGTTTCATCACCATTATTCCATTCAAAAATCCGTTGATGTCATTTCAACTTTTTTATTGTATCACAATCCCCTAAAAAATCAAGTCATTGCTTAATTTTCAGGTAAATCTAGCTAGTAAAACGCCTTTAATAAGGCCATTTTAATATTTTCTTTCACCAAAGAGGCCATCTGGTAAATCATGAAATCCTTTTTCAGCATGGAAATTTTCAAACTTCCCTTGCAAGAACTGATAAGCGTCCAAACGGCTTTCATAGCGAATCATCGCTATTTTAGCTCGTTCATCCTGGTCTTCATCAAAAACCTTCTTACTCTCTTCTAGAGCCATTTCATTGATCATGACTTGAGTCTTGATCCACTCCTCAAACTCCTTCATAAACTCTGTTTCGTAACTCATCTTTACTCCATTCCTCTATAAAAATCCGTATCGATCTCTCGATAAGGTTGAATGTCCTGAACATATTCCAAGACACCTTGAAAGTCTCCAACTTCATCACGCACGGCTGCATAGGTGACATGGACAAATTTCCCACGCGATTCTGATTTGAACCACATTTCATACTTGTCTTTTTTCCCTTCACGAAGCCCCTGCATGATGGCTTTGACCTTCTCCAAATATTTCGGTGGGTGACATAGCTCAACATTGCGTCCTACCTGCGATGGCGTCCTCTTAAAAATCATTTCCTCAAAAGGCGCAGCATCATTGTAATATTGGAAAATATCATCCTTATTGACAAAGGTGATCTCCATCGGCAGATGATTCAAGATCAAATTCGCTTGCTCCACTGACAAATAGCCATTACCAAACGGTTGAGGTTGCTTGCGATCGAAGCTCTCTTCTTTTTTCTTAGGGGTGAAGGTAATGGTCAATTGCCCCTCAGGAGTCTCAATGACTTGACGGTGCTCATCTCCTTTTGAAGAAGGAAGCGGTTCAGTTGAACCCTCTGACTCTTTCGACGCTTCCTCCTTGAAGTCCACGCGTTTCGGCACCCATTTCTCACTTGGGAGAATAATGGCATAACCATAAGCATCACTTTCTTCTGCAATGGAGAGCCAGTCATCCTGAGTAAAGGCCTCCAGCAAAATCATCAAGAGGATCGATTCTTCCTTGAAGATCATACCCTCAAACTCTTGCGCAAAGGCTTCAAAGCGTTCCTTGACTTCAGAAATACTAGAATCCGGTAATTTCTTGGCCGCATCCAAAACTTTCGCAAAGAGTTCCCGAATCTGGTCATCCACTCCCCACATCACTTTTGGTGGGGAATCATGCCCATATTTTTCCATAATCGGAAACATCAACTCTTCCTTACGACGGTAATGCCGGTCAAATTGACCCACCAAGCCCAGCTGACGTAACAAGCCCTTATGAATCTCCTGAATCATCTCAGGATCCTCAGTCGTCTCATAATTGTCTAGCAAGCGGCGTACCCGCATCATAGCTGCACGAAGGGCTAAGTTCTCCTGTTTAAAGATTTGAACAGGATGACCTGGATGGTCGGTATCTGCTACTTCGACCCCTTGAACAGCATTCTTAAAGAGATTGGCATGGACATCACAAAGCTCCATAACATCTTTAAAAGTAACCCCTGCATCTGAATTCATCAGTTCATGCTCCATAAGAGAGATCTCAATCGCAGACACCCCTGCAAAAGTCGCATCAAACCGTTCCTGAACCGATTCAGGGGAAGCTCCATGATGAAGCTCTAATAAGATATCTCTTAAGACGTGAATTCGTTCATCACTCATTAGTCTAGCCCCACTACTTCATAGCCATTGGCCTCTAGTGTTCGCACAATCTTCTCCATGGGAGTACCTTCTAATTTTGATCCTTGTTTCAAGGAAACCTTGCGCCCAACTGTATTTCGCATGATCGGATTGGCTAAGGGTTTAAAGCCCAACTCCACCAACAAATCCAATACCTCCGGATGTTGATCAATAACTTGAGCAACTGGAATCGATACATCAATAACATTGTCCATTTATTTATTTCCTCTACTCATTCCCTTTATTTTCTCTTTGACGAGCCCGTTCTTCTCCCCACCAAAGAGGCATCAGTTCACCTAAAGTAATGGTCTTGCGACTCTCATAATCCACCATAAATTCTAGATGACGATTCTCAGCATCTAGCTCAAGGAGAAATTCACGACAGGCCCCACAAGGCATCCCAGAACCTTCTCCATACGGAGGTTTGTCTCGAAAAGCAATAATGCGCTTGACCTTGGTCTGTCCTGATTGTTGATACATGTTGAAGAGAGCTGCTCGTTCGGCACATAAATGAAAGACGCCACAGGTTCCTTCCATACAAAAGCCCGTAAAAATCTGACCATCTGCAGCCTCAACAGCAGCAACCACATGTCGAGCATAGACAAAATCTGAAACCTCTTGAGGCGCATAGAGAGCTTTCGCCTCATGATAAAGTTTTTCCCAAATATCCATTCTTCTTTTTTCACTTCTTCACTAATTTCACAACTGCTTCTGTCCTTGCAGTATGGGGAAACATATCCACTGATTGAATGTATTCAACCTGATAAACCTTCGTCAAAGCTACTAGATCCCGTGCCAAAGTAGAGACATTACAAGAGACATAGACCATCTTTTCAGGTGCATACTGCAACAAGGTCTCGATTAATTTTGTCCCCAAGCCCGTACGAGGTGGATCCACGATCACAGCATTAGCCCGATAGCCTTCTTGGTACCAGCGAGGAATGATCTCTTCTGCTGTACCAGCCTCATAGTGGGTATTCTCAAATCCCATCCGTTTAGCATTGTATTTGGCATCTTCAATCGCTTCAGGAATAATATCCATCCCCCGAACACTTTTCACTCTATTAGCAAAAGCAAAGCCAATCGTTCCAACCCCACAGTAGGCATCAATAAGATGATCCTCTGGAGAAACATCTAGAGCCTTAACCGCCTCACTATACAATACTTCAGTTTGTTCCGGATTCAACTGGTAAAAAGCTCGAGGAGAAAGGGAGAATTCATAATCCAAAACACCTTCCAAAATGGCCTCTTCTCCCCAAATAATCTGCGTTTGTTCCCCATAAATTTCACTGGATCGAGACGTATTTTTATTAACAGCAACTGTGACAATCTCAGGGTGTTTTGTAACCAAGTCTTCCACCAAATTATTTAGATTAATCTGGCGACTAGTGACCACAATGATCTGAACCTGCCCAGACTTACGAGCCCGTCGAACCATCATGGTTCTGACACCCAGTTCTTTACGCTCATCAGCAATTGGAATCTGATAATAGGTCAATAAATCCGCTAGATCGTTGGCGATAGCTTGAATAACCGGATCTTGAACCAAACAATCTTTTAATTCCACCAAATAATGTGAATTTTGAGCATAGAGTCCCGCCTTCACCTGGCCTTTAAATTTCCTTGTTTGAAATTGCAATTTGGCCCGATAGTAAAGAGGCTCCTGCATTCCGATTGTTGGCCGAATGTCATACTGTTCAAAGCCTTCAGGTGAGAACTTTTTCAAGGCTTGTTGCAATAAATCTGTTTTAAACTCCAGCTGCTTGTCATACTTCAAATGCATGATTTGACAGCCCCCACAGGTCTCATAGATATCACACATGGGTGTCACCCGATACTTAGACGCTTTATTCACAGATAAGAGTTTGGCTTCCGCAAAATTTTTCTTGACACTTGTAATTTGGCAGAAGATATCTTCACCCTTGAGGGCTCCTGGAACAAAAACAAGGGTTTTCTGGAAAAATCCGATACCTTCCCCGTTTATCCCCATACGCTTGATTTTTAATGGAATTTTTTGTTTGACTTTAAGACTCATAAGTCTATTATACCACGTAGTTTCTCAATGGTTAAGAATATGTTACAATAAAACCATGAATACAAAGACATCTCATTTCTCCCCATTGGATTTTCCTGAGCAATTACGAACTTATATAGAGGGAGCAACTCTTTCTGATAGCTCTTCTCATTCAGGCGCAAGGGTTCTCTATCTTGATTCAGGTTACTACTTGAAAATAGATCAAAAGGGAAGATTAGAGCGAGAAGCTAGCATTGCAAGGTGGTTTGAAACCAAAGGACTGGGAACTCCAGTTATCGAATATCTATCTAAAGATAAAGACTACCTCCTGACTAAAGAGGCTATTGGCCATGATGCTCTCGCTTTTTTAGACCAGCCAGAAAAAATCTGCCGTACCATGGCAGAGGCTCTTAAAAAGCTTCACAGCTTAAATCCGAAAAATTTTCCATCAGATAATCATTTACAAGCCTATAAAGAAAGAGCCTTGAAAAACTATGAAAAAGGTGAGTTCTATGCCAAGGCGCTCCTACCCCAATTCCAAATCAACAGTCGCGAAGAGGCCTTCCAACTCATCCAAGAACATGGGCACCTTTTAAAGACAGATGCCTTTATTCACGGGGATGCCTGTCTACCGAACTTTATTCTAAAAGATGCTGACCAATTCTCTTGCTTTATTGATCTTGGTTTGGCTGATTTCAGTGACCGGCATATCGACCTCTTTTGGGCAGTTTGGTCCCTCAACTATAACCTACAAGATCCTAAATACGCTGAACTATTTCTTGACTATTATGGAAGAGATCAGGTCGATATACATAAACTTCGACTCGTTGCTGCCTTTGAAGCGTTTGGATAAAAGAAAAAATATGAAAATTACAAAACTAGAAAAGAAAAAAAGACTCTACCTTCTTGAATTAGACAATGATCAAAAACTTTACATCACAGAAGATACCATCGTCAAATATTTTCTTTCCAAAGAGAAAGAAATCAGTGAAGAAGAGCTAAAAGAAATCCAAGAGTTTGCACAATACTCCTATGGTAAAAACCTGGCCCTTTACCATCTTTCCTTTAAAGCTCGAACAACAAAAGAAGTCCGAGACTACCTTACAAAATATGAGATTGATACTGAGATTATTGATAAAGTTGTCCAACACCTAAAAGAAGAAAAGTGGTTAGATGATCGTCAATATGCCAGAAACCTGATAGAGGCCAACCTCCTCAGTGGCGATAAAGGCCCTGTCTTATTACAACAAAAAATTCAACAAAAAGGGGTCCCAAAATCTATCCTTCAAGAAATTCTTGCTGACTATGATTTTACAGAAGTTATTAGCCGTACCGCAATAAAACTCCAAAAGAAATACCAAGGAAAATACCCATTAAAAGCCATTGAAACGAAAATCATCCAAGGACTCATTTCAAAAGGTTTTGCATACAACCAAGCAAAGATTGCATTCCAAAATCTTGAACTAGAAGCAGATGAAGAAACAACCAATGAGCTCATCCTAAAAGAATTAGAAAAACAATACCGTAAATACAGTAAAAAATATGAAGGCTATGACCTAAAACAACGTTTAACCCAAGCATTAGCCAGAAAAGGCTACGATTATAGTGATATAACGTCAGCCATAAGAGAATACTTAGATTCATAAACCAAATTGAAAATTAAATAGAAAAATAAGAAAAAATTTGAAAAAATATGATACAATATAGAGGATATACTTAGATTGTAGAAAGTTGGTAAGTTATGAAACTACCTAAAGAAGGCGACTTTATTACAATTCAAAGTTATAAACATGATGGCAGTTTACACCGTACATGGCGTGACACCATGGTATTAAAGATAACTGAAAATGCAATTATTGGAGTAAATGACCATACACTTGTTACTGAAAGTGATGGTAGACGTTGGATTACACGTGAACCAGCGATCGTTTATTTCCATAAAAAATATTGGTTTAACATCATCGCCATGATCCGTGACAATGGTGTGTCTTACTACTGTAACCTAGCAAGTCCTTTTCACATTGACCAAGAAGCCTTAAAATATATCGACTATGATCTCGATGTCAAGGTCTTTACCAATGGTGAAAAAAAATTGTTAGATGTTGAAGAATACGAGAAGCATAAAGAAAAAATGCACTATTCAGATGACATCGACTTTATTTTAAAGGAAAATGTTAAAGTTTTAGTAGATTGGATAAACCAAAACAAAGGTCCTTTTTCTGAGGAATATATCAAAATTTGGTATAACCGTTATGTTGAACTGCGAAATAAATAAAGTTGGAAAGAGCGCAAGCTCTTTTTTCTTTTAACTTAATGAAAAATTACCTACAAAAAAGCCTAATGACAATCATTAGACTTTTTCGATACACTATCGGGAAGACAGGATTCGAACCTGCGACAC
>NZ_KV812015.1 GCF_001813295.1 Streptococcus sp. HMSC072G04 | reverse complement strand
ATATGGAGCCGGTGGGAGTTTCTAAAAGTTGTTCATATCGCTGTTTTTAGCTTTTAGGGTCTGTTTTAGGTACTGACCTCTAAACTTTCACGGCTTCATCATTTGTATTACTAGTTTAGCATAGCTTCCAAGAAAGTTCAAGCTTTATTATTATCAAATATACGGGGGAAAGGTATTTAATAGGTAAAGATTTTTTGATAATTATTTGAGGTTATACAAGACAATCTCTAAAATGTCTGTTATAAACACAAATTTCAGAGCAAATAAAAAAAGCCCTCCCAAAATGGGAGGGTTGTGTCTTACTATAGAGTTTCTGGCCAAGGATCGTCCGTGATATATACTACGCTAGAGAAGCGGATATCTCCGATGTCTCGGTCAGTAGGTACGGGGTCATCAAATTGCAAGCGGAATTGATTGCCGTCACCCGACCCGCCCAGATACCAAGTGCCCAGCCGTTTGCCTTTGTCATTAGTGATCATACCGATTTTTGACCCAATTGGACGAAAGCCAACTGGGATTCCTTGAACGTTTAAGATAACCACGTTTCGCTCTCTGTCTGAACCTTGCGGAACGTATCCCTCCGCACCTCTCCGCTTGATACCGAACCAACCCCACGATAGACCGCCAAAATTGATTTCTACGGTCGAGTTGATACGTCTGAATTCCATGTAAGACGCACCGAGAGTAGAATTTATATTTCTTGCCCGAACTTTCCCCGTATCACCAGCGAGAATAACCCAATTTTCACGGCCAACACCAGCACGTTTTTTAATCCACTTAAAGGCTCCGTTTTTGGCTGTGGTGTCAATGTAAGTCACTCCGATTTCTGCGTCTAAAGCGTATGGGAAGCCTTGGCCTTTTAGCTCTGTGCTTGTGCCAGTTCCAGATCCGACTGATCGTTTCAGCTCTTCCAAATCGTTCTTGGTAGCAAGCTGGCTTGTGTCCACTGTGGGGAGTTTTGAGCGTGTGACGAATGGATCACCGCCATTTGCCAATTTTGTATCAATCAATGCATCCAGACCCAATTCAAGGTGCTTGTCTTTGATGTTATTGGCCATCTGGGATTGCAAAGTTGCATAGGTTGGAAATAGTTCGTATGCTTTAGAAGCTGATAAAAAGGAAGTCTGTTGTCCTTGAAGCGCACCTATATCAACCCCAATCGCCTGAATAACTTGTTTTAGTTTATCCATGCTTCACCTCCTTAGAGGGTATTTTTAGCGGCATTATAAATCTGTGCAAAATTTGTATTTTCCAAGTCAGTGAATTTTTGACCAAGTTCTGTCATTTTAGACACGATGGCCTGATCCGCTGACCCTGCACCGTTAACAATACGGTCTGCAATTTCTTTAAGAGTGTCCAATTCTTCTGGCACACCCTCGCCCAGAATAGCAGTTTTTACACCAGCAATAGCCGTCTCTAACTGCTGTTGAGTGATCCCGGCTTGTCCAAGCTCGGACTTATCAGCTTTATTAGCAAGCGTGGTTTTAATCTCTTTGACATCAGCTCCGACAGCTTGTGCGAATTGAGTTAAATTTTCTGTGTTTAAAGTCATATTTTTCTCCTTTAAATTTTAGCTAGATTGTATAGTACGGTTAAATCTGGCAGTTCTTCAGCCTGTGTCCCGTTTGGATGTTCAGAAATGTATTTGTCAATCTCTTCTCTGACATCATTTTTCACAAGTGATAGGACTTCTTTGCTTGTAAATTCGTCCGCTGAACGGGTAATATCCAAGCGTGTTGAGCGATCACTGGGGAATATATACCCGTCACAAACGACTTCTACCAAATAAGATCCAATAGGTAGGGCTTTCCCAATTTTAAAAGTAACTTTTGATTTCTCTACTGTACTCTCAAATGTAGCCTTTCCTTTTTGATTAAAGATCCTGATTGTAGCATTTTTGCCATTTAAATCACTGATTGGATGCATATTTTCATCCAACAACTCATAACCAAAAAGAGAGGCAGAGTCGCCTTGCTTTACGATTGCACCACCTTCAAATTGCTTTAGATTTGTTGAATTAATACTCATAATTCATCTCCTTTTAAGCGAATGAACCAAAGCTATTAATTCTACGTCCGTTTTCAGATTGTCCGACTGCGACATATCTTCGATTGCCAGATCCTGCGATGTATGTGATCCAGATGTATCCATCGTTATCAATCCAGCCATCGTAGTTGATAGCTTGACCTGCAGTATACACTGCTACGATCTCACCAGACAAACCTGCAGAAGCCCGTACATTGAGCGCAGAGACTTCAACTGTAAATGTACCAGTTTCCTCGTTAAATTCGTTGGAATCGACTGTAAGAGGCTCTGATGGTTCGATAGCGCTTACTTGTGCTGGTTGTCCATCAACTGGGAAGTAAAACCAGCCTACGATTCCGTTAAAATCACGGGTGTTATATCGTGCTGGGCCACCTACATAAAGAGCATCTTCATTGCCGTCAATATTTTGTTCGATTGTTCGCATGGTATAGCCGTCTGAGTCTTTGATGACTAAACCAGTGTGGCCATAGCTGTGACCATAAATGTAAGTGGTGTCCATAACGAATACTGCCCCAGCCCGTGGCTTACTATCGAGATTTCCCTCTTGGTTGTATTCCACCTCGTAGCCAAGGTCACGGGCAGAATTAAGCAGATCAATCGCATTTCCCCAAAGAGTTTTTCTAAAAAAGTAAGTAGAGATCGCATTAGGTAGTGCAGCACACTGCATACCCCACTGGCTCATAGATACACCCGTTCCAGCATCTGCAAGACCTTCTGCATATCCTAAAATATCATTTAAAGTAGCCATTACTGCTCCTTTCTAAAATCAAAGGCTACTATCCAAAAATAGATAGTAGCCAGTAAAAATATATTAATCTTCGCTAGGTTCTTCATAACCTAAAGCACGCTCTGAATCGCTCAATCCAGCAGTAGTTGGATCGTTGACCACTCCGACCAAAACGAAGAATGCAAACAACACATTGACGAATACCAAGATTTTATCAATGGTTTGGCCAAACTCTAGCTTGATACCGAAGATATCCGCAAATGCTTGAAAAAGCAATGCAAGAGCTGGAACGATTGCAAGCCAAAAATTTTTATTCTTGATACGTACAGACCAGTTAATTTTATTCATAATATTACCTCTTAATTATTTTTTGTTTTGAATTAATGCTTTAAGTTCCTTCATATCCTCGCTCAAGGCTTTGACCTGCTCTGCGAGGATCAATAGAGACTTATTCTGTTCATCGTGGTTATCAAGTCGTCTAACTGCTGTCAGACGAAAATCACGCATGTTTTCAATGTCTTTTTCGATCACGACCATGCGTTTTTCTTGTGCCACGACACTTCCTTTAAAATTACCGTAAATTCCAAGTAAGATCCCGATAAATCCGACCATCATCGAGATATCTTCTGGTGTAAAGTGGATCATAGATCACGCCCCTTTCTGATTAAAGTGCTGGTTGTGGTGTAGCTGTAGCCACTGGTTGAGTTTCAAGGTCACCAGAAGGTTGTCCTGGTTTCTCTTCCTTCTCTTCTTTTGGCTTGGTCCACTTCCAGATGCCAATCTTACCATTTTGGAAAAGGCTGTTTAATTGATCCAAGGTTTCGCCCTGATAAGTAAATGGTTCGGTCACTTGGATCATGACACGCTTACCTTCTCCAAACGCTTCTGTGTGGTTTGGATCTTCAACCGTAAAGATTTCTTGTGGTTGATATGTTTTACCAACTTGTCCAAGATCTACTAACTCAAGTCCACGCTTAAAGATTGTAGGGTCCATCGGATTGTCAATATCTGTTACACGAGCTAAAAGATTCCAATCAGCAACGTCCTTGATCTTCTGGATTTGGTTCGCTTTTTCTTCGTTGTCTTTGGTTAGAGCTTGGATTTTAGCAATAGCATCATTGTTAGCTTCGACAGATTTGTCTAGCTCTTTCTTGATCGCTACGACTGCGCCAGATGTATCAAGCTCCATGCGCACGATGTTCAATACTGCTTCAACCAGTGTCGCATCATCTTCGGCCATGCGATTTGTTGGCAAAATTTCCTCAAATACACGGTATGGGAAGTCTTGCTTGATTGCTACCTTGGTAGTGTTAGCTACTGCATTGTATGATTTAAATTGTACTTTATAATCCATTAGTTTGTTACCTCGTTTTTATTCTTAATTTCTTCAAAAAGTTCTTTTAAGTCTTTGTCAGACTCTAAGACCGAGCGATAGCTTTCAACTTCTTGAGCAAGCTGTGCTACTTGTGATTGCAAATCTGTAAAACGAGCCTTAAACTCGATTTCACCAAGCGTCTTGTCACTCAATTGTTTGTTCAATTCAGCGACCATTGAAAGTAAGATGTTTTCGTTCATTGATTTCTCCTAATTAATGAGATCAGCCCAGTTGCCAACACCACGATAACCGATACGGTTCATTATGTCTTTTATCATCATTTTGAGTCTGACACCATTTAACATGATTTCGTCTGTATGTATGTTGTTCAATCTTTTGTCCGATCGACCAATTACATGCTTGACTCGGTTTTCATTCAATGGCATGAAGAATGTATACCCATCTCTCGTGTTATTGTGGATCATCCACGGACTACGATATTTCCCGTTAGCATAGAAAACAATACGGTCAGCAACGGTTTCGTGGAATGATTCCTTTTCTCCGTTACCATTACCCGACCACAGACGAGTGCCAGCAAATGTTTCATTTTCTACACTCTCTTTCTTATCATGGTTCGTACCTATGACAATCCGAGCAGCCTTTCTATCTTCAAAACGTTCCGCTCTAAAATATCCTTGTTCCAGTCTGATAAACTGAGATGATGTCGTATCATCAATCCGTCTGATGGAACCTTGGTTAGAATAAAAGTTCACGCTTCCGTTATCTAAATTAAAATCAGTCGCACCATTATTAGATAGCAACCTTCCACCTTGGATTCTCTCAGCCGACACAGCAACTGAATTAAGTTGTGCGATAAAGGCTTTTTGTGAGATCAATTCTCTAATAAATGCTTGATTAGCAAGCAGTTTCTGAATCAAAGCATAATCAACTTGTAGCTTGTCTGCTGTAACTGCATTACTAGCCAAAATTGGTGTAGTGACTGATCCGGCTTTCATATGGCCGGTTTCCACGCTTTCGCTTGCAATATGACGGCCTAAAATGGATCCATCAACTACCATGTCACCTTTTACCTTGATCAATTGAGCGATCAAAGCAATTGCTTCCGGTTCTTGTACCAGCAAGGAGCTGATGGTCCTTCCATTGATGCTCTTGCCTGTGCCAAATGAGATCTGACCATCTGTGATGTTGAT
>NZ_KV812014.1 GCF_001813295.1 Streptococcus sp. HMSC072G04 | reverse complement strand
AAAATACAGTTCTTGAACTGGAAAAAGTACAGACAAACAAGATAGATATTAACGATACTGATAATAACAATATTAAGTCGATTTGTCAGGAAGTTATTACTTATCTCAATCAGGTTACAAAGAAGAACTTCAACAAAAATACAGCTAGCCATCATAAATACATTAAGGCACGCTTGAAGGAAGGTTATGAACTAAAAGACTTTAAACATGTGGTTAACGTTATGGCAGCTACATGGATGGGAACAGATTATGAACGATATCTACAACCTCAAACGCTTTTTGGGAATAAGTTTGATAGTTATCTTAATCGTAGCATACCAAAAAATATCCGCTCATTTGCTTCAGCAGTTGATGAAAGGCTAGGATTCTAATGGAAGTTCTAAAAGATATTGAAAGAAAAAAGCTACTAGATAAAATCTGTGAAGTGCACTCTTGCCAATTATGGGAGAGTCCAGTAGTTATTGCTGGAAAATTGAAATATCTGCAGGTATGCCCTGAATGTGAGAAGGAAGAAATTAAACGGATAGAGAATAAGCTAAACAATGACTCAGCGATTAATTCAAAATTAGCTAAAACATTTGAAGTATTCAATCGCTTCAGCTTATTTCCTACTGAATTGATCGGAAAAAATTTAGAGAACTTTAGGACTGATAATCAGATTGCAGAGCAAGGTTTAAATTTTTCAAAAAGAATGCTAAGAGACTATGTGAAGGGAGAAACAGGAAATGTTATTATCACTGGCCCTCCTGGAGTCGGTAAGAGTCATCTATCAATCGCTTTAGCTTCTTCCCTGAACAATAAATTCAAGGACCTAGGTACTCCTAAAAGCATTATTTTCGTATCGGTAACTAGGTTATTTACTGAAATAGAAAATAGTTTTGGTGGGAAAGGCGATTTTACAGAAAGCCATGCTGTAGAAATGCTTAGCAATGTAGATTATCTCTTTCTCGACGATCTTGGAAAAGAGAGTAGCATGAGTGACACTCTCAAACAAGCAAACGAATGGAGACAAAGGGTTCTATTCAAGATCTTGGACAATCGACAGACGACTTTTATAAATACTAACTTATCTAGTAGCGATATCAAAAAAATCTATAATTCAGCACTTGCAGATAGAATTTTCAAGGGTGCAAGTAAACATATTTTTAAATTCCCTGATGGGATGGAAAGCAGAAGGTATTAATGGAAAATAAAAGATTAGTTGAGTTAATCAAAAAAACTCAAAAATGGTTTTATGATCGTAATTTACAGACTCAGAATCCTGATAAACAATTCTTAAAATTGTTTGAGGAAATTGGGGAATTAGCTAGTGGGTTAGCAAAAAAAACAAGATGACGTTATAAAAGATAGCATCGGAGACATTGCTGTAGTGTTAATTGTCCTTACTCTACAATTAGGAATTGATACGAAAGAAGTATTTCCACATACAGAATCAGTTCCTTCTACGAATTCTAACAAGGAAGAAGATCATTTTATTTTATTGCTAGATCAATCAGTTGCTGCTTACTTCAATCGCCAAAATTATCAATTTAAAAATGTAGCATTTGAATTAATTCGAGTATCTAAGTTTTTGAATATCGATTTTATAGAGTGTTTAGGCTTGGCATACGAAGAGATCAAAGATCGAACAGGGCGATTAGTTGACGGTGTTTGGGTGAAAGAGGAAGATTTAAGTTCTTTAGTAAAGGAGTTAGAGAATGAGCAAGTACACAAAGAATCAGATTGAACATGCTAAACAACAAGTGCAATTACTCCTAGCAAGTCGAGGTATGACTAGGAAACAATTATCCTTTGAATTAGGATATGGGAGTGATGCAGTTACTTCATGGTTAAATGGTAGAGTGCAGTTAGGAGAGTTTCAAGTTCAATGTCTTTGTGATTATTTTGGTGTGCCACAAAGTTCCATCGTTGGGGATCCAGAAGAGTTAGCAGATTACAAATTGTATAAAGATGGCAGCTACATCTGTCGAGGGCCACTTAAAGAATTGAGCCGTATTATCGGCAAAGATGCAGGTATGCTTAAGTATTATGCAGAATTGCATGCTCAAGGCAAAAAAACAGGAAATCTAATTGTTGTTAGAAGTGAGGAATGATGATGAATATAGAAGATTTAATTAAAAAATATGAAAGTCTTGAGGGTGTATGGAACGCAAACGGGGCAGAAATTGCCCGTCAATGCTTTTTAAGAGACTTGAAACAATTGAATGCAATAGATACGAAAAAAGTCACAGCCCATCAGTATGTTGCGGACTGGTACGAAGAAAACAAAGATGATTTTGAAGGAAATTTGTTTAGATGTGTCTATGAACTTTTCAAAAAACGAAATGATAATGAACTAACAAAATTTGAAGAATGGATTATTGATGGTGAAACCGAACCGTTTCTAACCCTTGTCAACATGCACCAGTTTGGCTACGAGGTCGAGAAAGAGAAGCGGTA
>NZ_KV812013.1 GCF_001813295.1 Streptococcus sp. HMSC072G04 | reverse complement strand
ACTCCCACCGGCTCCATATATACTTCTTGAAACTTCTTAAAACTTCTTAAAACGTTGATATTTCAACGTTTTTTATTTTTATAGTTTCTATTCGTTCCCATACCTTTTTGAAATGAACAGACCCAAAAACAGACCCTTTTTTTAAAAAAGAGTCTGTCCTGATATCTTATGGGTTTAAAAATCTATATAATTAGCAAATTTCTCACCAATGTCATCTTTGGCTTGCTTGGTGATATGTGTGTAGACATTCATGGTTGTCTTGAGATCACTGTGTCCTAGTCGATGCTGGACCTGCTTGAGTGTCATGCCTGCCTCAAAACAAAGGCTTGCGTGTGTATGACGAAAACCATGTATTTTGATAGGCCTGACATCAGTTTCTTTTACAATCTGCAAGAGCCATTTACGTGGCAATGTGCTAGGAATTGGCTTACCTAGTTCATTTTCAAAGATATAAGTAGATCCTGAATTCCATTCTTTCCATTCTTTCAATAGCTCAATTGTTTTTGGATCGAGGCTAATTAGACGGATGCTATTTTTTGTCTTGGTCGGTCCTACGTATTCGCCCTCAAATCCCCTCGTAATGGCTTTGTTTATATCCAGAGTGTTATCAGTCCAGTCTTTCCATTCAAGAGCTAAAACCTCCCCTTTTCGAGCCCCTGTAAAGGCCAGAAGACGAAATAGGACTTTTTTCCGTAGATCATCGGTCCGATTTACCAATTCAAGGAAAGATTTTAGTTCTTCCTTATCATAAAAATCATCCCTTTCCTCAGTCTGTTTCTTAGTCATAGATATAACGCTATCCATCGGATTGATCGTAAGATATCCGTGGCGGATCGCATATTTACAGATATTGTTTACAAGACCTTTGAGTTTGCGCCCATGTACTAATTGCTTGGACCAGACATTGACCTGCTCCTGAAGTTGGAGGGAGGTGAGAGAAGCGATCTTCTGACTTCCTAATACCGGGAGGATGTGATTCCTGATATTGCTAGAGGTTTTGATGTAGGTGCTATCCTGCACCGTATCAGCGTACTCCTTGAGCCATTTCTTGGCTACTTCCTCAACAGTGATCTCTTTCTTGGCTTGCTCCCCGTTTTCTAGGTCGTCCTGTAATTGGAGGAGTGCTGCTCGAGCTTTGGCTTTTGTCGGGAAACCTTGGCGCTTAACGTATTTGTCTTTGCCATTTTCCTTACCTACGTAAATCCGGAATCCGTAAGCTGTTTCTCCATTTTTCTTTTTATAAGACTTGATTTCCATTGATATATACCCCATTTCTTGGTAAAATGAGTACATAAAAAGAGACCTTCTATCAGTCAATTTTTATCTACTTTAACGAAATCCTCACACTCAAACTTTGGTCGGGGCGAGTGTGGGGATTTTTGGTTGATAAAATTTTGAAATAAAAAAGGTCTTGTTCTTTGAACAAGACCTTTTCCAAACAGGGAGACGTACTTCACATACGCTTAATTAATCAATCTCTTAACTGTTTGATTTGACAGTGTTTTCTCAACCTGTATACATATTCTACAACACTGCAAGGTCTTATGTCAACTAATTAGTTGACGTTTTTTAAAAAATTAAGGTAGCCATAGATGTATATGTTTAGGTATAGTTCGTAATGAAACGTTGTTTTGAACATATGAATTCCAAATTCTATTCGCTAGAATGTCGGCTGCTTGAATTAGGTAATCATTCTCTGACACACATGACCTAGTTAGAACATTAAAATCTCCTGTAAGTATGGGTGGGTAAAAAGTTCCATAATTAAAATTGTGGATACCTTCGTGTAGCTCCTCAAAAATGCCATCTCCGAGTCCGTATAATCCGTTCGTGGCAAATCCTTGTTGATCAATATTGACGTGGAGTTCGATTTCCTGTTCAGGATCAACCAAACCTTGATCTATAAGAGATTGGAAAAGTTTCTTAACAATACGTCGTAGTGCGTAATCTTTAAAGCGTTGTCTCGATTTTTTATCTGCTAAAATATAACTTTTTAAGTTCGAAATTTTGATTGCCACCGAAAAGCTGAGTTCAAATTTTAAAATTTTGAACAATGAATATCTATCATTAAAATCTGTAAGATTTGAGGCTTTCAATTCAAAATCAAACTCTTTTACTTCTTTAATTTTCGAGACAAGTTTTTTATAACGTCCTTTGGCTTTATTTTTAGCATCATCTCCTATGAAACAATGGCCAGCATATATAAAATAATTTGAGTTATTTTCTAATCTACCTGAATCATCAATAAACAAATGTATCTTCTGTTTCAACCGTTATTCCTCCTTTCTCACTTTTTTTACTTTCTTCAATATGAGTTCTTGGATAGTTATATTAGAAAAAAAGATCATCATTTTTCTAATGTATACAACTTTAACTAATTAGTGAATTATACTCATCTTTGACCATTGTTTCATCAGCAATGGTCTTTAATTTGTACTTTTCCATAAATTTTATGTAATTGAAATCTCTGACATCTTCCATTAATTGCAACTCTTCTTCTAGCAAGTGATGAATCATGCTTCTATCCGCTTGCAATTCGCACAACTCTCTATTTAGTTCATATTGAGCAGGAGTATGCTCTTTGTGACCCAATTCGTGCAAAGCAACTTGCTTTTGATCTTCAACTGATAAATTAATATCTAACGCTAAAATGTTCAAAGTAGGATTAAAGAAACCAGGACTATGCCAATCACTTCCGTCAAAGTAGCATAGGTTTACACCCTCTTGGGCGCAAAGCTCTCTTACAGTCATAAGTGCACCTCTATTTATTTTTTAAATGTGCCTCCAAAACTGCTGTAATAAAATCAATATCTTCTTCTGTAAGTGGTTTACCATCGAATAACATTGATTGTGCAGCAATATCTCGGAGGTCTAATGGTGCAGAAGCATCACCATCTTTTGCGATATTCGGATTATTTGTGCGTCCCAATAGGTAGTCGGTAGACACATTAAAATAGTCAGCAATTTCTTGCAATCTTTCAGCATTTGGCTTTTTGTTTTTCATGCTATAGATTGTATTTCTACTATATCCAAGTGTTTCTTCAAGTGAATTAATAGAAATTCCACGCATTTGGCAAAGTTCTTTTATTTTTTCGAATAAAGAAAACATTTATTTATCAACCTTTCTAAGGCATGACAAAAAATATTTAAACTTTTGTTTGAAAAGTGTTGACAAACAACAAACTATAGTTTAAAATATTATTCGTAAGCTAAGGAGTTAGCGAATAACACTACTAAAAAAATAAAACCTTAAAAACTGATTGCCGTCCGTTTTGTTAGGTAAAATTTACATTTTTAGTAGGTCTTTTCTCTATGCCTAAATTCTAATCTATAGATTGTTTTTTGTCAAGAAATTAGCTAACTTTTTAAATAAATTTTTAAAAGGAGGACCAAAGATGAGTCAACAACATCAAAAATGGATTCAATTGGTAAAAGACAAATTGAATTCAGAAGGAATGACACAAACGCATCTTGCTCGTGCTTGCGGAGTGAAGAAGCCTACCATTTCAGAATTGCTGAAATACGGTAAAGGAAGTGACAGACTTAAAAATCGAGTCTGCGACGTCTTAGGTATCGATGAGACTTGGGTTGATTTAGGAGAGTAGGAGATAAGAATGAACGAACTAGAAAGAACAGCCCTCAATGAAATACTGAGGACTGTGACATATATAGCTGAAAAGTTGGATGAATTAGATTCTAAGATTTCTTTGAGCGATTCACAAGCTCTTGAGCATCAAGAAAATTGAGTTTCATTTCCATGTAGTGAATAACTCCGTGAAGGTAGTTCTTTAGATCTTTAAAATCTTTATCAGGATTATTTCTATAGTAATGGCCTTCATCATTACCGATATAAGCAGATGCAAGCGCAAATGTTTTAAGGTCTTCATCCTTGATATATTTTTCAATAACTTGTTTCAATGACATTTTAATGATTTTATCTTCGTCATCAGGGTTTGTAACAATAGAGAAATCTTTAACAAAGAACTCAAGTGCCTTACGATATCCAATACCTGCAATGTGGTCTAGTTGTTCGTGTTCAGCTTTCAGAGCTTGGACATAGATTTGCTTACCAATTGGAGAAACTATTTCTACATCGTCAGATATAGGTATATCGCTTGGAAGATTAGGAATTACTTTGATAGGTACGATTCTGTATTTTTCAGCGTAGTTGTTGGATGAATATTTTGTAGCTATAAACTCCTCTGTCCAGAAGTGCATACAACCTAAGCATCTAAATGTTAATACTAAGCTTGTTTTATCTTCTCCGAGATAAAAATAAGAAGAGTTCACAAGATCTGGATTAGTTGGTTTTTTACAATTTGGACAAATATCTTCTACGGTTACAGGTCTAGAAACAGAAGAATTAATTTTCGCTTGAAATATCATAAAATTTCTCCGATCGATTTATTATCTTTATTATATCAAATTTAGAAAGGAAAAAGCGTGTGAACGAAATTACTTTATCAAATAATCTATCTCAGATAGAACTTGAAATCAGTCACCACAAGCAAATAGCTGGCCAGTCCATTTGGGAAATCGGTAGACGCTTGAATCATGTAAAAGAGCACAACCTGGTACATGGGGAATTTGGAGAATGGCTTGACAAAATAGGCATCCATTATCGAGAAGCAAACAGAATGATGACGGTTGCTAAACAACTTCCAAATTTGACAACGTTGTCAGATTTAGGGTCATCAGCACTTTACCTCATCGCAACTCTTCCAGAAGAAGAGAAAGAAGAGCAGATCCAACGCATTGAAGATGGCGACACTCCGACAGTGCGAGAACTGCAGGAAGTTAAAAAGAAGCTCAAACTCAGCAAGAAAGTCAATGAACAGTTACGAGCAGAGAACGAGAAAATCAAGTCTTCCAAGGTCGAAGTCAAGGAAACAATCAAGGAAGTTGTTCCAGATGACTACAAGGCCACTCAGGATCTCAACAAGCAATTGTTAGAAAAGAATAAGGAACTTGCAAAAGCAATCAAAGATGCTGAAGAGCGATCTAATTTCATTGAAAAACAATTGAATGATACACTGGCACAGCGTGAAGAGGTCGATAAGAAATCTGCACAGTATGATGAATTGACACGAGCGATTGAAGAATCGCAAGGGCAACTCAACAGCGTACAGAAGCAAATCTCAGCTTACAAGAATATCACAAGCCTATTGCAAAAGGGAAATGACTTTTTAGCAAGCATGGGTGGTCTGATCTACGCAGATGAGGAGAAAGTCCTCAAAGCAGACGGAATCATCCGAAATGAATTTGATAGCTTTATCAGTCGTGGACTTCGTTTCTTCAACGATCTGAACGATATCCGCAAAGAAAGCAACATTTTAGAAGGAGAATTTGAATAATGAATGAAGTTACTATTCAACCTACCGAGTTAGTGGTAGAAGACGCAATGATCCATGCGCTCCAGGAATTGAAAAAGCTGAAAGAAGGCCAGTCCATCTTATCAGCCGATGTTGATTATCTGAAGAATGAGCAACCGGTCAACCCTTCGGTCTGTCTAGCATTGGAAAAAATGCGTAAGAAAAAAGTCGTGGCATTGTTAGGTGGTAAAGACAGCCAGGCATACCGTGACCGACATTTCGCACAATCTGTATTTTCACAGGCTGCTAAAGACTTCAAGGACTACTTCCGTATTCCACGCTACGACTTATTGAAGCGCAAGGACGAGGAAAAAGCTTTCGACTATTGGGATAGTTGGGAGCCATCAGCAAATACTAAGCTAGAAATCAAAGCCCGAAACGGACAGATGAGTTTAGTCGGGTAGGTAGAAACAAATGAGCGAACCTTTAAAAAAGACATTGCAAATCGAAAATCTAGAAATTAAGATCAGCAGTGATTCTAGCATACCTCACGTTATTTTAAATGGAGTTGATTTTCAAGCTGAAGATATCGGTTTACAAGGAATAAACATTGTTTGGGAGACAAGCAAGGACGAAGTACCTGAAACTCTGATCCAAATCGACTATATTAATGGTCGGGAGCATCCTAAAGAGATATCAATTAAGCAATCATTTCCTAATACTCTACTTAAATAAATTGTATAAGGAGAAATAAATGAAAATAAAATTAAAAAAAGAACTTGTTAAAAAACAAGTCCTTAGTTCAAAAGATGGGAAAACTTCTGTAAAACTTAGTGATTCGATTATTCACTTTCAAAAGTAATTACAACTTTACCATCAACAGTATTGGAAATTGGTTTTCTATTAGACCAAACTTCGTGGTCTTCACTTTTAACTAATAGAACTAAACCATTTTCATGTACCGACAATAAATCAATAAATTTCTCGTTATCTACTGTTGTAGCAAATTTCAAAACAGTTTTAGATGATGGATCAACACTATCTGCATCTGAGGTTGAAAAACGATATGACAAGAAACTTACTTCATTAGGCAACATTTCATTAATGTAATTCATAGATTTCCTCCTTTCATAAAAATTGACAGACGATTTTCATAAGGAGTAAGAGGTCTTATTTAATCGTTTTTTGTCAGTAGTAACTTAACACAATAATATAGAAAGGTCATCGGTCTTGAGATGGATTTTGAAGATGAAATTATAAAGTTATCTGACTGGCTAATTGAACAATCAGAAACTTATAGTGAAGCTTTAATCAAATTAGAAAAGCTTACTAAAAATATAGCTCATGAAATAATTTTAAGAGCTATAGAACAAAAGAAAAATTAAAGTTAGAAAGGAGACGGGAATGTCACAATATCCTATTCTAAATCAAATAACTCAAACACATAACGAGAACTATATAAATCAGCTCTTTGAAGAACTCGTATCTCTAAATATCAAAGCAATGGAAGAAGCCAAACGCAGACAAAGCAGACAAATTACATGGGTACCGATCAAACAGCTACAGGAAGCAACCGGCTGGGGTAGAACCAAGCTAGAAGAATGGCGTGATCAAGGGAAATTTCAATTTCAACAGTCTGGGAAAGGTGGAAAGTATCTCTATAATTTGGAAGATGTTCAGCGATTCTGTCGAAGCTTGCAAAAATAAAAAAAAGCGCCTTGAGAAAGGCACTTTTGAAAGAACTATAAACTAATTATAACACAATTTGAAGGAGAAAAAATGGATCCTATTAAAAGATTATTAAAATTGATGGAATGGCAAGATGCCAATCGTCCGCTGAAAGTAGAGGAAAAAGCCAGATTGATGAAATTGCCAGACAATGAATTTGAAAACAAACTTCATCAGATGGCTCTGGATTTTAAGAACGATGGGGTGATTAGAGTATGAGTTTAAAACAATTAAAATTTACTGTTCTATCACTTGCAACACTATTATTATTATTTGCAGGCGCAACAATGAAAATCATGTACGATCAAGAACAACACATCAAAGAACTAGAAAATTCAGTCCAAATGAACTTTGAAAGTACAGGTCATTGGGCTGAAAGCATCGAAAAAATCAAAGAGAGCAATAAGGCTCAAGATGTGATGATCAACAAATTCAACCGGGAACTTTTCCCGCAAAAAGAAACAAAAGAGGTAGAAGAAAATGACAACAATTGAAATTATTTTAGCAGTAGCTTTTGTAACATACATTTTATTTTCAGGATTCGCAATCTATGTGATGCGTGAAGTAATCGTTCGCCAAAAAGCCAAAATGAAGCATTACAAATCAGCAAAATATCAGCGTGAAATGTGGAATAAGAGAATGTCAGAGATTCATCAAAAGAGAACAGTGAAAGGAATGTCTGAACTATGAACGACAATGTAAGAAATCCAAAACATTACCAAGGACGGAATGGCTTAGAAGCAATTGATGTTCATCGCAACTTCATGAATGATGAACAGCTAACAGGTTATCATTTGGGCAATCTCCTAAAATATATTCTTCGTTATCGTCAAAAAAACGGGATTGAGGACTTGGAAAAAGCAAAGGTTCACATGGATTGGTTGATTGAGAAAGAGAAGGCAATTTTAAAAAATGAAAAGGATCTGAAAGGAGTGGAAAATGATTAATAATGTTGTACTTATCGGGCGCTTAACTCGTGATGTAGAACTACATCGAACACCTCAAGATCAAGCTGTTGGACAATTCACGCTTGCTGTAAATCGAAATTTTAAAAATCAAGATGGTGGATATGATGCAGATTTCATCAATTGTGTGATTTGGCGGAAATTAGCGGAAAACTTTGCAAGTTGGATCAAGAAAGGAAATCTGGTAGCCATCACTGGCCACATTCAAACCCGTAATTATGAGAATCAGCAAGGTCAACGTGTCTATGTGACTGAAGTTGTTATTGATAGTTTCAGAAGTTTAGAGAAGCGTGACAATTCAGCCAACCGGAACTCTATGGATGAGCAAATGCCTCCTTCATTTGAGAGTAATCAAATGAATATCCCTGATGATGGTTTACCATTCTAGAATGGAGGAATGAAATGTCAGATAATAAGAAATACTACTATCTGAGAGTGAAAGAAAATTTTTATGACAGTGATGAAATGATTATTTTGGAAAGCATGCCAGATGGTTTTCTATACTCTAACATTTTGATCAAACTCTATCTGAGGTCATTGAAAAATAATGGTAAGTTGATGTTCAATGATCGAATCCCATTCAATTCTGAAATGCTTTCAAAAATAACAAGGCATCCTGTGGCAGTAGTAGAAAAAGCTGTCAGCATTTTCAAGGAAATGAACCTAATTGATGTTTTGGACAATGGCGCCATTTTTATGCTAGACATTGAATCATTTATCGGAAAATCGAACACGGAAGCTGATAGAAAGCGTGACTATCGCAGAAGAATTGAGAAGGAAAAACAAAAAATATTGTTGGGACATTTGTCCGGACAAATGTCGGACGAACATCCACCAGAGTTAGAGATAGAGAAAGAGAAAGAAATAGAGATAGATATAGAGAAAGATTTAGAGAAAAATACGCTCAAAATCATCGTAGATGAATATCAGTCTCGTATTTCACCAATTGATGGAATCCAATTTGAAACTTTAAAAGAATTCATCACTTTGGATGGTATGGAACCAGATGTAGTTTTAAAAGCTATCAGTTTAGCCGCTGACAATGGTAAAAGAAATTTCAGCTATATTAGAGCTATTTTGCAAAATTGGAAAAATGATGGATTGTTATCAATTGCAGCAGTAAACGAACGAGAACGGAAGTTTCAGGAAAGCAAAACAAAAGGGCAAACAACAAAGCAACAATCAAACGTTCCAGATTGGTCAAAGCCAAATTATACCAATCAAACAAGTGATCAAGAGAAAAAAGCTTTGGAGGAAGCAAAAAATAAAATGCTACAGAAATTAGAAAAGGATGGGAAGTAATGTTTATTTTAAAACATGGATCAAAACAAGCAAAACCATTTATAAAATCTGTAGTAGTTGGGACCACTGGTTTGGATGTCTCTTTCTCTGAGGAAGCGAAAGCAATGAAATTCGCATCTCGTGGGGTAGCTATCCAGGTAGGAAATGCTTTAAGAAAGTCATTCGGTACATTCTATCCAGTAGAAATTGATAATTGAAAAAGGAGTTGTAATGTATCATGGCAGGCTACACCAAAAATCAGATAGAACATTTCAAGGAGCAACTTAAACTCTTAATGAAAAGCCATAACTTAACAGCTAGAAAATTATCCGAAGAAATAGGCTACTCAATGAATACAATAAGCAGTCTACTTACTGGCAAAATAAAAGTACACGAACGTCACGTACAACTGATTTGCCGATATTTCCAAATCGGACAGAACTCTCTCATGGGTGATGCGGATGAGTTAGCTGATTATAAGCTATATGAGAACGGACGTTATTTATGTACCGGATCATTGAAGAAGTTAAGCAAAATTACAGGGAAAGATAAATTGCTATTGAAATTCTATGCAGATTTAAACAAAAAAGGCAAAGAGACTGGCAATCTAAAACTTGTGAAAAAATAGAAAGAGGTAAAAATGGAGAATTTAATTTTAAACAAAGTAAAACAATGGTTTATTGATCGAGATCTAGAAAACGGGGGCCGGCTAGATAAACAGTCCTTAAAATTAAGTGAGGAATTTGGTGAGTCATGTGCAGGATTCTTGAAAAAGAATGAAGCACTAACAAAAGACAGCATTGGTGATTGTGCTGTAGTAGTTGTAGGTTTAGCATTGCTGATCAAAGAGGATGTACAGAGCATCTTTGAAGAGTCTAATAATATTAGGCGAAAAGACGCAATGGACTGCTTCAAATTGCTAAATGCCAATATTAGTGAATTTCAGCTATCTCAAGATTTAGCAAGTAAAAAAATGTGTCGCCACAACCTTGTGCGCATTGTAGCTTACTTGAAATCAATCAGCAATATTTTAGGTTATGAATTTCTAGAATGTTTCACTGGAGCCTATAACGAAATCAAAGATCGAAAAGGCAAATGGATTGATGGCTCATTCGTAAAAGAAGAGGATTTGCCGAATATATAAAAAGCAAGGAAGGAAAAGATAATGCCAAATTGGGCCAAAGGATCTCTTAAATTAAGAGGAAGAAGCGAAAATATTGCATCAGCATTAAAAGAAATGCTATTAAACGACACTGTGACGCTAGAAGATGAATATGATGGCACTCTGCTTAAATTCAATAACACAGCTCCCTATTTTTACATTAATAACACAAGACGAGCATTTATTGATCAAAAACAAATAGAAGTTTGGCTTGAAGAAAAATTTTGTATCGTTGAACTGGATAATTTCAAGCAAGCATGGAGTGCTATTCCAGAAAATTATAAAGAAATTTCAAGCAAGTTTGATGTTGACATTAAAATCTTTACGTTTGAGTGTGGCATGGAATTCACACAGGAAATTGAAATTTCCAAAGGTGAAATCATCAAAAACGTTTGCTATGAATATGATGATTATCAGTGGGAAGTCCCGTTTAGCAATTTAGGAGGATAAAATGACAGAAGAAATTAAAATACTTGACGCTTGTTGCGGTAGTCGGATGTTTTGGTTTGATAAAAATGAAAGTCACACAACTTTCATGGATATCAGAAAAGAAAACTTTGAAATACACGGTAAAAAAGTCAACGTACATCCTGATGTTATTGGCGATTTCCGTGATATGCCATTTGAAAATAATACTTTTAATTTGGTTGTTTTTGATCCACCTCATTTGAAATGGGCTGGGCCTAATTCGATAATGAAAGCACAGTATGGACAACTTGATAAAGACACTTGGTCTGAAGATTTGGCTAAAGGCTTTGAAGAGTGCATGCGTGTTTTAAAAACAGGTGGAACGTTAATTTTTAAGTGGTCTGATTGCCAGGTAAATGTAAAAGAAATACTAAAGGTCATTCCATTTAAACCTTTGTTTGGACAACAAAGAGGAACAACCCACTGGATGACGTTCGTAAAGTTTGAGGAGGTGGAATAAATGGGAGAACTTATGTATTGGGTGATGTTCTTAGCTTGTGTGTCAGTCCTGGTAATGGCGACATTTGTAATGCTTTATCAGCGTCAAATTAATATTGATTTAAGAAATAAATATAATGATTTAGTGCGAGAACTAAACAATAGTTTCGGTTGGGAAGAATGGAATTGGGCGAATAATTTCAGAGAGTATGCTCGAAAAGTTGATTCCCTAGAAAATTTTAGGATTGATATTGAACGGCTTGAAATTATCAAGAAAGCATTAGACGCCCAAAAGCTAGAAGAATTACAAAAACGTAAAGAGCTAGTTGAACGTGAAATCAAAAAGCTTGAAAGTTGAGGAGGTGGAAGAATGAATAAGCAAGAATTAATCGGGAAAATCAAGAGTGCAGAAACTTTATATTTATCTTCCTGTCCATTCATCGGAAAGAAATTGATCTTAGACTTAGTCAAGCAGCTAGAAGAACCAAAAGAAAGAGTTACGCTTCCTCGTCCGGTGGCGAACTGGATCTCTTGCGTGAGAGGACAAAACAAGACTTTACATTTTGCGCTAGAAAATGCACCCGAAGAGGTAAATTTGTGGTTTTGTGAAGATGAAAAGAATCGGCAAAACGTATTCGCTGACGCTTGGGTTAACGGATATCATATCGAGAAAGAAAAACAATATATCGTAGCGGTTAAGAATATCGATAAAAATTGCAAATATCTTAAATGGAACGTTTTACAGAAATATTGGTATATCGGCAATGACAATAACACGTTAGATCTTCGCTCACATCACACAATGGAAAAGCTGCAAAAAGGCGGGTTCGGTGATGTGTTCACAAATCCACTCTTTGAAGTTGAGGAGGTAGATTAATGGGATTTATTAGTTGGTTAACTTTATTATTAATAGCTTTGAAATTGTTAGGTGTAATCTCTTGGAGCTGGTTCTATGTCTTTCTGCCTGCAATAGCTGATCTAGTAATTTCTATTTTGATTTTAATGGTAGTTAAAATGATATGGAATAAGTAGGGTTTGTTGTGTGAGAGCGAGGAAAAAAATGGCTACTGAAAAAAGAACATCAGACATAACTGTGGCACTTTATGAATGGAATAAGTTAACAACAAGGAATATGGCTGAAGATGAAAAGGAATATTTTAATGGTGGCATTGAATTTATTTGGGAAGGCAAAACTCCAGAAATTGATGAAGAAGTCCTTGTCTATAATCCAAGCACACAAAAGATATACACTGATATATGGGTTGATTATGGGGAAGGAATTGGTTTTGAGGACACTGATGAAGACACAGTATTTTGGATGAGTTATCCGAAACCACCAAAGGAGATGGAAGAATGAATAAACAAGAGTTGATTGAACAGATAAAAGGTTTAAAGAATCTTTTCGGTAACAAGGCAGAATATATCGAGATAGACGCAGCAATTAAACTTATTGAACAACTAGACGAACCGCAGAAGACGGTAGTACCGCAGTTTGTGGCGGATTGGATTGAGACGTGCAAAGAAAATAATATAATTTCATTGTCTGGCGCTTTTGAATATGCAAAAGAAGAAGTTGATACATGGTTATCAGATTGGAAAAATCAAGAAATATTCGCCAGTGCTTGGATTTTTGGCTACGAGGTCGAGAAAGAGAAGCGGTA
>NZ_KV812012.1 GCF_001813295.1 Streptococcus sp. HMSC072G04 | reverse complement strand
TGGCTACGAGGTCGAGAAAGAGAAGCGGTATTTGGTGAAGGTTAAGGGAGTAGACTCATGTTTTGAATGTCTATACTATGGAATGGGGTCAAATACATGGAGTTTTAGAATGAAAAATGAGAGTGGATATTTTAGACGAAATCACACCCGCAAAGAGCTTGAAGATGCTGGTTTTGGTGAAGTATTTAATAGTTCGCTGTTTGAAGTTGAAGAGGTGGAAGAATGAATAAACAGGAATTGATCGAGAGTATTGCTCATTTACCTTCAGATTGCAGCAGACCAAGACCGATGATTGATAAAATAACAGCGTTGGAATTGATTAAGTTGCTAGACGAACCGCAGAAAGTCACAGTACCACAACTCGTGGCGGATTGGTATGAGGAACATAAAGAAAATTTTGACTCAAAACTTTGGGCAGAGATTTACAAATTTGGGACAGTTGAAAAGTCAGAGTTTGCTAAGTGGGTATATAAAACTAAAAATTCAATCAGCACTATTGTAAATATGTACCAATTCGGCTACACAGTCGATAAAGAACCGAAGTATACAGTTAAGATCAAATCTGTAAATCAGTATCTTGTAAGAAATACAGACGAGGATTTCTTAGGTTTTTTACAAAGTAGATTAAAATCGAAATTTACTCGCAAAGAGTTAGAAGATGCAGGACTTGAGGAAGTGTTTAATAGTCCGTTGTTTGAAGTTGAGGAGGTGGAAGGATGATTCCAGACGACCAATTTATTAGAGAACTTATTGAAGATGAAGATATTATCTTCAATAAAGACAGTGAATATCACAAGCAGAAGAAAAAAGAAAAGAAAAATCCTATTTTCAAAAGAAATAAGCCAAAGAAATTTTGAGGAGGTAGAGTGATGGAATGGAATAAGTTAACCACAAGGAATATTGCTGAAGAAGAGAAGGAGTTTTTTCATAACGCCATTGAGTACGTTTGGGAAGGTGAAACTCCAGAAATTGATGAAGAAGTCCTTGTCTATAACCCAAAGACACAAAATATATATACTGATATCTGGATTGATTATGGAGAAGGAATTGGTTTTGAGCAAACCGATGAAGACGTAGTTTTCTGGATGAGCTATCCTCAACCACCAAGTGCCAAAATGATGAAAAACGAGAAAATGCCCAAAATAGACGATTTTGTGTTTGCATTACAAGTAGGAAAACTTGTAGTAGATACAGCAAAAGCAATTATCGTAGACGATAATCTTTTGGGCAGCAATGGAAAGTTTGTTTTAGATAGTCACACGTTCAACATAACTGTGTCGGAGGAGAAATGATGAATATTGTATTTTATTTAAAAGGTGATGGGAAACTTGAGGCGTTTGGATGCAACGAGGATGATTTGGCTAGGTTGGTTAGTCAATTTAATAACGGGTATCTGATGCATGTTAAGAGGTTATACATTAATCCAAAAGAGGTAATATCTTTTGTGGCTTACAGAAACGAGGACAACTAATGAACCTACAGAACTTTATCTATTTACTATTCGGTTTAGTCTGGCTATCTGGTTTGATTTGGGCCATTTTGGTTGCTGTTCTATCAAATATAGAGGATGATAAAAAAAGATGAAATTAGAGACATTAGTTAAAACAAGAAATGCCTATCAAAAAAGACTAGAAGATGAGAAATTGTTCATATCTTTATGTAATCAAATAGGAAAACAAAATGCCACAGCGAACAAAGAATGGATGAAACGTAAAGTCAGAGATTTAGACAAGGAGATTGAAGAGTATGAACAAAAATCAATTACTGATTGTTAATATTGCAGCTCTATTTTTAATACTCTTTCTATCAAGCATAAATCTAAACACACGAATAAGAAAACTTGAACAAGAAAATAGGGATTTGCAATGGGAAGTAGAAGAGCACGAATTAAGTATCCAGCGCATGGCTGAAAAAAATACAATGCAGGATACTATTATTAATAAATTAAATCGAGAGTATCAAATGCGTGAGCATGAACGAGCTCAGAAGCTGAAAGAAATTGCCGAACAGAACGGAGTAGGAGGATAAGAATAATGATTAACAATGTAACTTTGATCGGAAGATTAACAAAGGATGTAGAGTTGAAACGTACTCCTTCAGATATTGCTACTGCACAATTTACAATAGCTTGCAACCGGAATTTTAAAAATGCCAATGGAGAATATGATGCAGATTTTGTAAATTGCGTGATGTGGCGTGAACAAGCAGAACGCTTCGCAAACTGGACCAAGAAAGGGTACCTTGTAGCAATTGTTGGACGTATCCAAACAAGAAACTATGAAGGGACGGATGGTAGACGTATTTATGTCACAGAGGTTGTAGCAGAGAATTTTCAAATTTTGGAAAAACGTGATAATTCTGGTAATCAAAATTCAATGATGGAACAAATGCCACCTTCTTATGCTTCAAATCCAATGGATATCAGCGACGATGATCTTCCATTTTAGGAGGTATCTATGTCAGATAAAAAAATGATCGTTTGGGCATTGTTTGACAGTGGCAATGGGAGCTATACAAAAGGTGTGAATGCCCTGAATAGTTCGGGGGGGGGGCTAACATTGACATCTATCCAATCGGAATAGACATAGAAAACAAGAACAATCATTTTATAAATTTGAACCTTGCAGACTATGGCCGAATATTTGGAGATAACACACTTTTCAATGTGTTAGATCAGTTGCCAAAACCTGATTTAATAATAGCTAGCCCGCCATGTGAAAGTTGGAGTAATGCTAGTGCTATGTGTGAGGGGAATGCGTGTTGGAAACAAGAAGATCTATCAGATAGCCTATTTGTTCCACAAAGGAAGGGTAGCATGTTTACTATCAGAAATGCTTCTGACTATGAGAAAGCTTATATAAACTATCAGTATGACCGTCAGTTTATGAAAAGGGTAAATGGGGAACTTTGTGCTTTCAACACTATTGAGATTATTAAGCGTTATGAACCAAGTTATTTCATAATAGAGAACCCTGCAAGTGGGCGTTTGTGGAAATATATTGAGTGTGTTATAGGATTTAAACTACCGCACCTCAACCTAACAAGATACAACAATTATGATTACCCTTTACAGAAACCTACAAAATTCGCTAGTAATCTTGATTTAGAGCTTAAAAATGACATAATTAAGCAAGAAATTGAGTGGGGGAAATTTTCTAAATCTTACAATGAACGATCAAATATTCCACAAAAACTAGTAATAGATATTTTTAGCAAGGTTTACAATGAATTTTTAAAGGAAAAAGTCTAAATATCAGGCATTATATTTAAATATGATGATCAGACCAGGAGGTATATATGATTATATTTGATGAGTTCTATCGTGAAGAAGTTCGACGCTGCTATAAAGAAATTGAAGCTCTAGAGGTAGAAAATAAAAAACTTAAAGAAAGAATAAGTCACTTCATACGTTCTTCATGTGATAGTGAGTGGAAGAAGATCGTTAAAGATTTTAAGATTAAGAAACAAAATCGGAAGTGGAAAGCAAGATAAACTAACAGATATAGCAATTCAGGAAACGGAGGTGAAGAATGCAGCTTTTTGATGATATCGATGAAAAAGAAACAATAAGAAGGGCTAAGAAAAAGCTCTCAGAATATCCACGCTGGAGAGAAATAGCATGTGATGACCCAATTCAAAAAGTAACGCAGGAATTCACATTTCAACCAAGAGGAGGAGCAGGACCTAATAAAGCTGTTGAAAATTTAGCTGTTCGACGTGTGGATGCAATGATTGAGTTAGAAGAAATTGAACAAGCGGTAAGCAGGCTATTCAATCCTACTTATCGGTACATACTATTTTCCAAGTTTTTAAAAAATCAAAAAGATCTAAACTACGAAATTTACAACTATCTAGGTATAGAGAGGACTAAATTTCAGGAACTGTACAACAATGCTTTGTTAGCATTTGCAGAACAGTATCGAGATGCTGTACTAGTATGTAATAAAAAAACGGTATTTTTGCGGTAAAAATACGGTAAACATAACACAAATTATGGCTTAAAATAGTATTATCAGAAAATGAAGGCGGTGGCCTGGTAGTTTTTTGTAGATCTCCTAATTGTATTTTTGGTTAGCTGTTCACCAGAGAGATTCGGGGTGGCATGGGTTCGAATCCCATACAGCTAATATTTTAAGTCAGTTCTAATGGACTGACTATTTTTATTTGAAAGGAGTAGGTAAATGCGTAAAGTAGAACCGATTCGGGATACAGATGATATTGAGCGCATGAAGGATTACTTAAAGAGTAAGAATGAACGAGACTATGTAATGATGGTTACAGGGCTGTATTCAGGAATGCGAGTTAGTGATATCCTGCCCTTGAAAGTAAGAAGTGTTAAAGGAACTCACATTGAAGTTACCGAACGAAAGACAGGTAAAACAAAAAGGTTCGCTATTAACCCAGCTTTAAGAAAAGCATTGGATCATTATATAAAAGAAAATGAATTAAAGGATTATGATTACTTGTTCCCTTCGAGAAAGAAGGTTAACAATGAAGGTCTTAGAATAACACACATTGGTAGGGTGGCAGCATATCAGATCTTGAGGGATGCAGGAGAGCATATTGGTTTAACAAACATCGGAACACACTCTATGAGGAAAACGTTTGGATACCATCACTACAGAAAGAATCAAAATGTTGGAATATTGATGGAGTTGTTTAACCATTCTTCACCAGATATCACACTAGGCTATATAGGGTTCAAGCAAGATGAGCTAGACAATAGCATGCTGAGTTTTGCTTATTAAGGTCACGTATTTAACAAAATGAAATAAAGTAAATTCATTTATTGATGATGGCCCACTTATCTATGAGAGAGTAAGGTAGAAAGTCTTATGCTTCAAATTAACAGAATATAAGATATGTTAAATTCAAAGACCCTCCCCCTCTAATAAAATAACACCCATCGACTTTAAAATACCAGGCTTAATTATTACACCCTCCCTCATTAATTTACACCCTACTATCTAACAAAATAATACCCCCCACTATCAACACCACGGTATTGATATCGAATAATAGAACGAGGTATAGGGTGTGTAGAATGATTTGGAACAGAAATAATAATTGAGGTGAACAATGAAAGAACTACGGGCAGACCGCAACGGTCCGCATCGAGTAGCATTTGAAAAGAATAAGAAGATACTACTCAAGACTCAGAATACCTGTGGGATCTGTGGCCAGCCTGTAGATAAATCACTCAGGTACCCTCACCCACTATCCCCAGTGATAGACCACATCATTCCAGTGAACAGGAATGGACATCCATCAGACATCAAGAACTTACAGCTTGCGCATTGGCAATGCAATAGACAAAAGTCTGATAAGTTATATGCTGAACAAAATTTTGAAAAAAATGCAATTGTTGGAAATCGCAATTTGCCACAATCAACCAATTGGCTGAAATACCACAGTTGACCCAGAACTGATAGGGGGGTTACCCCCTCCCCTCGGTTCTGGCCGAGCTTCACGCCGTCACTGTACATATTTTCTCGTGCCAAAACGAAAGGATAAGAAATTGGAATTAAGAGGAATTGAATATCTCAGAAGAAAATTAGAATTTTGCAGGCCTAGGGTTAATTTGCGGTATAAACATTATGCTATGCAAAATAATGACAACCCCATAGGAATCACTATCCCTATAAATGTTCGTGCTCAATACAAATCAACGTTGGGATGGACTGCTAAGGGGGTTGATAGCCTTGCAGATCGTCTAGTATTTAGAAAATTCGAAAATGATGATTTTGAAGTGACTGAGATTTTTGAACAAAATAACCCGGATATATTCTTTGATAGTGCAATCTTAGCCGCACTGATTGGGTCATGTAGCTTTATTTACATTTCAAAGGGGGATCAGGGAGAAGTAAGATTACAGGTGATTGAATCAAGCAATGCAACAGGAGTTATTGATCCAATCACTGGATTGTTAAGTGAAGGTTACGCAGTATTAGCTCGTGATGATTATGGGCAACCAACTTTAGAAGCATATTTTGAGTCTAGTGCTACTCACTTTTTTCCAAAAGGTGAAGAACCTTATTCAGTCAATAACCCAGCTGATATCCCATTATTGGTCCCTGTTATTCATAGGCCAGATGCAGTTCGTCCATTTGGACGTTCACGGATTACTAGGGCTGGGATGTATTATCAAAAATACGCTAAACGAACTTTAGAGCGTGCTGATATTACTGCTGAATTTTACTCATGGCCACAAAAATATATCATTGGTTTAGATCCTGATGCGGAACCTTTGGAAAAGTGGAAAGCAACAGTTTCTAGTCTACTAACTATCTCAGCAAGTGATACTGGAGAAAAACCAAGTATCGGACAGTTTACGACTGCTAGCATGACACCATTCACAGAGCAATTGAGGACAGCAGCAGCTGGATTTGCTGGAGAAATGGGCTTGACCTTGGATGATTTGGGATTCGTTTCAGATAACCCATCATCTGTAGAAGCGATTAAAGCTAGTCATGAGAACTTGCGTTTAGCAGGTCGAAAGGCTCAGCGATCATTAGGTGCTGGTTTCCTTAATGTAGCTTATGTAGCTGCTTGTTTGCGTGATGAATTTCATTACGAAAGAAGCCAATTCGTGAAAACAACCGTGAAATGGGAACCATTATTTGAAGCGGATGCTAATATGATGACCATGATTGGTGATGGTGCTCTTAAATTGAATCAAGCCTTGCCTGGCTATATCAATGCTGAAACAGTTCGAGATCTTACAGGTATTGCTGGTGATATGTCTGCTGTTCCTGTGACAAATGAAGGAGAACCAGATGGAACATGATGTATTACCTGGTATTCTAAAAGAAGTACAGCATCGTTTTGAAAGCGAATATGGGAAGAGCGAAGTTGTCAGTCGAGCTTTTGCAGAACTACAGGCCAAAAAAGCAACTTATAAGACAGCAAATGAGTTTGCTATCGAAGTTGGAGAAATTCTCTCTAAGGCTCTGGAAGCTTCTCTAAGCGCCGATAAATTACCAGATGGTAAAATGTATTACAATATTGCTCAACGTTTGTTGACGGACGTGCTGGGTCGTAATTATGAGATAATAAGCGCTTATACTAGAGATGTTCAGGATAGTTTGAACAGAGAGGCAAAAATAGGGCTTAAAGTTCAAGTTCCTTTACTAAATCAAGATCGAATAGCTGGTATCGTAAATCGCTTTTCGTCTGAAGATAATTTCGAAGATGTGAGTTGGCTGCTCGGTGAGCCTATTGTCAATTTCACGCAATCAATTATTGATGATAGTATTCAAAAAAATGCTGAGTTTCATCATAAATCTGGATTACAACCCGAAATTATTAGAAAATCTTATCTCCATTGCTGTGATTGGTGTCAAGAGGTTCAAGGTAGCTATAAATATCCAAAAGTTCCAAAAAATGTTTATAGAAGACATCAACATTGTCATTGTACTGTTGACTATGATCCAAAAAGCGGGAAAGTTAAAGACATTTGGAGCAAAATTTGGAGAAAAACAGATGAAAGTGATAAGATAGAAGCAAGAAAAGATATCAATGGGAAATCTCAAATGAGCGAAGTGAGAAAACTTGCGCTTCAAGAAGGAATTACCTCGAATCCTATCAAAAAAAGTCCTAAAAAACTAACTGAGGAGCAAATCATTACTGCTGTTGGTGGTGGAGATAAAACAAAAGGATCATGTTCATCCGCAGCTTTTGCTTACATAGGTAATAAAGGTGGTTATACCGTTTTAGATTTTCGAGGAGGGGAAAGCTGTGACTTTTTTGCAAGAAACAGTAGAATCCAAATGATAGGAAATCTTCCTGGTGTTAAAATGCATGTTGTTAAACATACAAATGACTTTACTGCTGTCAGAGAATTGTTGGAAAAGGTAGAATCCGGGAATGAATATTATTTAGCGGCAGGTAGACATGCAGCTATCATAAGAAAAAATGAAGGCCGTTTCGAATATTTGGAATTACAATCCAGAATATCAAATGGGTTTAAACCATTAGATAACATTGTTTTGAAAGAAAGATTCAAGTGTAAAAAAACGCATAGTACCAGACACGGTAAATATGAGGTGGATAGTTGTATTATTGATTCGGATTCATTGAAAGATAATCCTGAGTTCCATAATATATTGAGTTTCATTAACACAGCCGGTTCTAAACAAATGAAAGGAATTGAAGGCCATGAAAGATGATCATGAAGAAATAAACTGGTCTGAATATTGCTATAAAGAAAATCATGATGACAAAATTTGGTGGGTTGATACGTCATGGTTTGCTAGAGGGTTGATGTTATTTACGTTTGATAAGGAAAAGTTCTATAACCTTTTTGAAGATTACCCTCAAAACATGACTTCAGAAGAGGTTGAAATATTTGATAAAGAAAATCCATATTGGGCTGAATTCTTTTCAGACCGAAAATAAGAATACTGAAGCACTCGAAAGGGTGCTTTTATTGTGGTTTTAATTAGGAGGTGATCCGATATCTCCCAGCGATAGGGTTATCATGCGATTACGATTGAAAGGTTATAGTATGGCTAGGAAGAAACTTGGCAATCAGAATCCTACTCAATCGGTGATTTTAAAATACGTCAAGAAAAATTCATTAGCAAATGAAGCGATTGATCTTTACGAAAAAACTGGTCTTTCTTGCTATTCTTGGCAAAAAAACCTTCTACTACCTATGATGGCTGTTGATAAAAATGGCTTATGGGTGCATCAGAAATTTGGATACTCTATTCCTCGACGGAATGGGAAGTCAGAGCTTCTTTACATTTTGGAGATTTGGGGGCTGCATAAAGGACTAAACATCCTTCACACAGCTCATCGTATTTCCACTTCTCATGCCTCATTTGAAAAGGTTAAACGTTACCTGGAGAAAATGGGATATGTGGATGGTGAAGATTTCAACTCTATCCGTGCCAAAGGACAGGAACGGATAGAATTGTATAAAACTGGTGGTGTGGTCCAATTCCGTACCAGGACATCAAATGGGGGTCTTGGTGAAGGATTTGATATGCTTATCATTGATGAGGCACAGGAATACACAACAGAGCAGGAATCTGCTTTGAAATATACTGTAACCGATAGTGCCAATCCAATGACTATCATGTGTGGGACTCCTCCTACCCCAGTTTCCAGCGGTACAGTCTTTACTAAGTATCGAGAAACGTGCTTATTCGGTAAAGGGAAATACTCTGGTTGGGCTGAATGGTCTGTGTCTGAAGAAAAAGAGATTGACGATGTGGATGCCTGGTATCATTCAAATCCTTCAATGGGTTATCACTTGAATGAACGAAAAGTAGAAGCTGAGCTAGGTGAAGATAAACTAGATCATAATGTTCAACGTCTAGGTTTCTGGCCTACTTATAATCAGAAGTCTGCTATATCTGAAACAGAATGGAATGAATTAAAAGTATCTGATATTCCTGAGCTTGTCGGACAATTATTTGTTGGGATTAAGTATGGACAAGATGGTACAAATGTTGCCATGAGCGTTGCAGTGCGGACGAAAGATGGACGTTTTTTTGTCGAAGTTATAGATTGTCAATCAGTGCGTAATGGGAATGACTGGCTAGTGGCTTTTCTGCGTAGTGCAGATGTGGCCCAAATCGTTATTGACGGTGCAAGTGGTCAAAAGATTCTAGATGAAGAATTGAAGGACTACAAAATTAAGAATGTCATCTTACCAACCGTTAAAGAGATCATAGTGGCAAATGCTCTTTGGGAGCAAGGTATTTATCAAAAAAATATCTGCCATGCTGGACAACCATCTCTATCAAAAGTGGCTACTAACTGCGATAAGCGGAATATTGGTTCAAATGGTGGTTTTGGTTATCGCTCTCATTTTGACGATATGGATATTTCTTTGATGGACAGCGCTTTGCTTGCGCATTGGGCTTGTGTAACCACTAAGCCTAAGAAAAAGCAAAAAATCAGTTATTAAAAAGTAGCAGTCTAAGAACTGCTTTTTTTGATGATAAAATTACCGAACTGCCGGGAAAGCAGGAGAAAGGAGACATGAGAATGTCAGAATTTAAGGTTATTGAAACGCAAGAGGAACTTGATGCAATCATCAAGAATCGTTTAGAACGAGTTAGAGAAAAATACTCGGATTACGATGAGATAAAAGCTCTTGTTGTTCAAGTACAGGATGAAAATAGCAGTCTAAAATCTGCATTAGAAACTTCTAAGCAAGAGACAGAAAGTTCTAACAAGCAAATTGCCGATCTTGAGGCTAAAATTTCCGGTTATGAAACAGAAAACTTACGGACTCGAATTGCATTACAGAATGGTTTGCCATTCGACTTAGCTGATCGCTTGCAAGGTACCGATGAAGAAAGTCTAAAAGCAGATGCAGAACGCTTAGCATCTTTTATCAAACCTGTCGAACCTGTTGCACCAATGCGTGTTGTAGAACCACAAATTGGAGACAATAAAACATCGCAAATGAAGTCAATGCTTCGAGAATTAAATAATACAGGAGAATAATGTAATATGACAGACAATTCATTAAAACAAGGAACGCTTTTTAAACCAGAATTGGTTAAAGAACTCATTTCAAAAGTGCAAGGACGTTCTGTTCTTGCTAAGCTCTCATCTCAAACACCAATTCCATTTAATGGAGTTGAGCAATTTATCTTTAATCTTGAAGGGAATGCTCAAATTGTTGGTGAAGGACAACAAAAAGGTGCTGGTAAAGCAATCATTGAACCAAAGGTAATTAAACCGCTTAAATTTGTATACCAAGCACGTATCACAGATGAATTTAAATATGCTTCTGAAGAAAAACAACTTGAATACCTTTCACAATTTGCTGATGGATTCGCTAAGAAAATCGCAGATGCTTTTGATATCGCTGCTATCCACGGTTTGGAGCCAAAAGGGCTTACAGATGCAACCTTCCGTGGCACTAACTCATTTGATGGTTTGATCACTGGGAATATCGTAACTTATGCAGAAGATAAATTTGACGATAACATTGATGCTGCTGTCCAACAAATCGTAGCTAAGGGTGGAGAAGTTACTGGTGTGGCTATTTCTCCATTAGGTGGTCAATCACTTGCTAAGTTGAAAGTAAATGGTGTGGCTCAATATCCAGAATTCCGCTTTGGTCAAAATCCTGACTCGTTCTACGGAATGAAATCAGACGTAAACAAAAACTTGACTGTTACAGGTGGAACTGCTCAAACAGACCATGCAATCGTTGGTGACTTTGAGAACCGTTTCAAATGGGGTTATGCTGAAAATATCCCAATGGAAATCATTGAATATGGTGATCCAGATGGAGCTGGTCGTGACTTGAAAGCCTACAATGAAATCTTGCTGCGTGCTGAAGCGTTTATCGGATGGGGTATTCTTGATGCTGATGCATTTGCTCGAGTTAAAGCGTAAGGTGATTTGAAATGATTTACGTTAATAAAGTATCAGGAGAAATAATCACCACTGATTCAGTGCTGGGAGGAGATTGGATCGCTGGTAGTGAATATAAAAACGGGACAGAAGTTTCAGAAATGAAAGTGGCAGATATTCGCTCTAAACTAGACAGTTTAGGAATCGAATACGACAAAGGAGCTAAGAAGGCTGACTTGCTTGCTCTTTTAGAACAGCATGAAGGATAGTTAAAATGACAACATTTGCAACAGTAGAAGACCTTGAAACTTTGTGGCGTTCTTTAAAATTCGATGAACGGAAGAGAGCAGAGGCGCTGTTGAAAATAGTGTCAGATTCTCTTCGTGAAGAAGCTAAGAAAGTCAGCAAAGATTTAGATAAGATGGTGCTTGACAGCCCATCTTATCAAAGTGTTGTGAAATCTGTTACTGTGGATGTGGTTGCTCGTACATTAATGACATCAACCGATCAGGAGCCAATGACACAAATGGCTGAGTCTGCTATGGGATATTCTTTTAGTGGCTCTTATTTGGTGCCTGGTGGTGGCTTGTTTATCAAGGAGTCTGAACTAAAGAGGTTAGGCTTCAAAAAGCAAAGATATGGGGTGATTGATCTTTATGGGACGAATTAAAGGTATTACGATCACTCTTATAGAAACCGTTGAGAAGGGAAGGGATGACTTTGGTCATCCCATTTTTGAGGAAGTTGAAACTTTGGTGGATAATGTCCTTATATCTCCATCTTCAACGGAGGATATCACAAGCCAGATGAATCTAACTGGACGGAAAGCAGAGTATACTCTAGCACTACCAAAAGGTGATCTTCATGATTGGGAAGATAAAGAAGTTTTATTTTTCGGTAAGAAATGGAAAACTTTTGGAATTCCTCTTGAAGGGATTGAGGAGATGCTTCCTTTAGCTTGGAACAAGAAGGTGATGGTAGAACGCTATGAGTGATATTAAGTTTAAACTCAATCGTGCAGGAGTGGCTGAATTAATGAAATCTGCCCCTATGCAGAGTATCCTTTCTCAATATGCATCTGATATTCAAGCTAGATGCGGTGATGGTTACGTAAAAGATATTCATGTAGGTAAAAATCGTGCTAATGCAATGGTTAGTGCAAAGACCTATAAAGCTAAGAAGGACAATATGAAAAACAATACTCTTTTGAAGGCGGTGAATTAAATGATTGAAATTGTTATCAAGAAATATCTTGACGGTCATTTATCAGTACCGTCTTTTTTTGAGCATGAAATTAACATGCCAAAAGAGTTTGTAATCCTTGAGAAGACTAGGGGAGCAAAGAAGAACCACGCTAAGACTGCAACTTTTGCTTTTCAGAGTTATTCAACAAGCATGCAGAAAGCTGCTGAATTGAATGAGAAACTAAAACAAGTTATCGAAAACATGGTTGAACTGAATGAGATCAGTGGAATCCATCTAAACAGTGATTACAATTTCACAGACACAGAAACTAAAAAATATCGTTATCAAGCGGTATTTGATATAAATTATTTTTAAGAAATGGAGAATGGAATGGGATCAGAAGCTCAAACTACTCAAACAACATCGTCATCATTAGTGACGACAGCAAAACCTAAAATTGGGGGTGCAATCTATTCAGCACCTAAGGGAACTCCTCTACCAACAGATGCTACAACCGCCTTAAATGCTAAATTTCTATCTCTAGGATATATCTCAGAGGATGGCTTGGAAAACGAAAATAGCCCTGAATCTGAAAACGTCAAGGCATGGGGCGGTGATATCGTACACTCCTCACAAACAGAAAAACCCGATACATTCACTTATACATTAATCGAGGCATTGAACATCAATGTTCTTAAGGAAGTATACGGTGCGGATAATGTGACTGGGGATCTTAAAACAGGTATCACTATCAAGGCTAATTCAAAAGAATTAACTAGCCATTGCGTTGTGGTAGATATGGTATTGAAAGATGGTACTATGAAACGTATTGTTATTCCTGAAGGAAAAGTAACGGGTATCGGAACTATCTCTTACAAAGACGCTGAGACGGTCGGCTACCAAACAACTCTTACAGCATTTCCAGATGGAGAAAGCAATACTCACTACGAATACATCAAAGGAGCTTAATACATGTCAGAAACTAAATCATTTAAAGGGACTACTAAAACAGGTTTTCCATTCGATATCAGTATGGAGCGGATGGAAAACTATGAGGTAGTAGAAACTATTGCTGAAATCGATGAAAACCCTCTTGTGCTACCTCGATTGCTTAAATTGTTGCTTGGTGATCAAGTGGCAGCGTTGAAAGATCACGTCCGTGGTGAAGATGGAATTGTACCAACTCAGAAGTTGATGGATGAAGTACGGGACATCTTCGAGTCACAGAATGTAAAAAAATAGTAACCCTTTCCAGAATGATCAAAACTGATGAAGATGCTTTGATTTGTGATTTAGCTGAGACGTATCGCATTTATGATTACAGACAGCTACCTGCATATCAGGTAGCTGTTTTTTCATTTGGTCTGCGTGATGATTCAAGGATAAAAGTTGCAATGTCAGGGCAGAATGTACCAACTGATCTATTAATCCAGGCAAGTATGTTGGATCGACTATCTATGCTTGTATGGATGAAAACCAAAGATGGACAGCAGGGTAAAAACCGTCCGGCTTCAATGGTTGATAGTCTTCTCAAGGTTGAGAAGGAAAAGGAACAGATGGTATTTTCATCTGGAGAGGAATTTGAAGAATACAGAAGTAAATTGTTAGAAAAGATTGGAGGTGGTAATTAATGGCGACAGAATTAGGTCAAGCATATATCCAAATTATGCCATCAGCTCGTGGAATCAAGGATATGATTAAGAAAGAGCTTGGCTCTGAAATACCACAAGCAGGGCAGGAAGCAGGGGAATCTTTGAGTTCTAAGATGCTAAGTGTCGCAAAAAAAGCAATAGCAGCCGCCGGAATAGGTAAATTCTTTTCTGCATCATTGACAGAAGGGGCCAATCTTCAACAGTCATTAGGAGGGATTGAAACTTTATTTAAAGGTTCTGCTGATACGGTTAAAAAGTATGCTAATGAGGCATATAAAACAACAGGATTATCAGCCAATGCCTACATGGAGAATGTAACAGGCTTTAGTGCCAGCCTTCTTCAATCGTTAGGTGGTGATACTCGGAAGGCAGCAGATGTTGCTAACATGGCTATGGTCGATATGGCAGACAATAGCAATAAGATGGGGACGTCTATGGACCGTATCCAAGATGCTTACCAAGGATTCGCAAAGCAAAACTATACAATGCTGGACAACCTTAAACTAGGATACGGTGGTACAAAAACAGAAATGCAACGCTTACTAGCTGATGCGCAAAAACTGACAGGTGTTAAGTATGACATCAATAACCTGTCAGACGTGTACCAAGCAATTCATGCCATTCAAGAGAATTTAGATATTACCGGGACGACTGCTAAAGAGGCAGCGACTACTTTTAGTGGATCGTTTGCATCAATGAAAGCAGCAGCTCAAAACGTCTTAGGGAAATTAGCTCTTGGTGAAGATATTATGCCTTCATTACATCAACTTTTTGAAACCGTTAAAACATTCCTTGTAGGTAATCTGATTCCAATGGTATGGAATGTATTAAAAGGGATCCCCCAGGTTTTAGCTGCTGCACTCGGTGAGCTTATGCACATGCTTTTCGGAGACTACATTGGAGAAAGCATTATGAACGATCTTTATGATGTTTTTGATAAAGTAGGAGGAGTTGTCAGCACTATCTATGATATGATTTTCGGATCATTGAGTAAGAAAGACAATATAGATTTTTTAAAGAATCTAGGAATAAATGAGAAAACAGCTAGTAGCATTGTGAACATTGGCGATAATATCCGTACCATGTTTGAAAATATTGGTGCTGTTATTAGTAACGTTGCTGGGATTGTTGGAGAATTTATTAGTGATCTTTTTGGACTTGCTAAAAGTAAAGATAGTGTTGGAGGAGTAGCTTCAGCTTTTGAAGCCATTACTAAAGTTTTAGCTGATGCATCAGGTAAAGT
Organism: Streptococcus sp. HMSC072G04; assembly: GCF_001813295.1. Taxonomy (GTDB): domain Bacteria; phylum Bacillota; class Bacilli; order Lactobacillales; family Streptococcaceae; genus Streptococcus. The sequence goes on along the minus strand of NZ_KV812012.1, from coordinate 3,736 downwards.
AAAAGATTTTACAAAGTGGATGCGTGAGAATAAAACAGTTATGGATATTGTTAAATCTGCTCTAGCAGGAGCCTTAGCAGGTTTTTTGGCATTTAAAGCAATTACAACTATTCAATCTATTATCACAGGTTTCAAATCAGCACTTTTAGCAGTCAAAGGCGCAGTTTTAGCTTTTAACGCTGCAATTGCTGCTAACCCACTCGGAGCATTAGTAGTCGCTATTACTGCTGTCGTAGGTGCATTAGTCTGGTTTTTCACCCAAACAGAAACGGGTAAGCAGATTTGGAGTGCTTTCGTTGATTTTGTAGTAGGCTTGTGGAATGGTCTTGTAGAGTTCTTTTCTGGTCTATGGACAACCATATCAGAAGGAGCAATAAACCTTTGGAATGGGGCTGTAGAAGTCTGGAATGGTGTTATCGAAGGAATAAAAAATGCTTGGAATGGAATCGTAGAATTTTTTGTTGCTTTGTGGGAAGGTATTTCTAGTACCGCTACAGCTGCATGGACTACAATTACAGAAACAGTAATGACTATTGTCCAGCCTTTTATTGATGTTTTTATGTCAATTTGGAATGGAATGAAAGATGGTCTAGGTCAGATTTTCGAAGGCATTAAAACAATTTTCAGCGGGGCTTGGGAATTAATAAAGAGCATTGTAATGGGTGCGGTACTATTTATCATTGATTTGGTAACTTTAGACTTTACAAAAATGGGTGAAGATCTAGGATTGATTTGGGAAAGTATCAAATCTGCCGTTTCAATGATTTGGGATGGTATCTGTACTTATTTTAGTGGGATTATTTCTACAATCATAGGATACTTCACTGGTGCTTTCGAAGGGCTTAAGACATTCTTGTCTGGAATCTGGGATTCTATAAAGGAAACAGCAGTAGCCATGTGGAATGCAATATGTCAAGCTATTCTTGGCATTATAGATGCTTTCGTAGCTAGTGCAAAAGCCCTTTGGGAAGGTTTCAAATCTTTCATGTCGGGATTATGGGAAGGTATCAAATCTACAGCAATAGGCATGTGGGAAGGTATCAAATCCGGTCTTGGTAGTATTTTCGATGGAATTGTCACTGGTGCACAAAAAGCATGGGATACCATGAAAAACGGAGTTAAAGACCTTTGTTCAGGTATTAAAGGATTTTTCTCTGGCCTAGCAAATATCAATCTTTGGGATGCTGGTAAAGCTATTCTTGATGGCTTCTTAGGGGGATTGAAAAGTGCGTATAATGGTGTTAAGAATTTTATCGGTGGTATTGCAGACTGGATCCGTAAACACAAAGGTCCTATTTCTTATGACCGCAAGTTGTTAATACCTGCAGGTAAAGCTATCATGGGAGGATTTGATGCTTCTTTACAAAATAGTTTTAAAGATGTGCAAAGAACTGTTGGTGGAGTAGCTGGATGGATTTCAAATGCATTTACAGGTGATGATTTTGACTTTGGATCAGGAGCATCTTTCAGTAAAGATATCACATCCACATTGCAGATGCCTAACGCTAAATATGACACAACTGAGTCTAGAATGGTGTCTGAGATGATGATTCTGAGATCAAGTTTAGATACTTGGCTTGAGAAGATATCAAACAAAGACTCTAATACTTACTTAGATGGAGAAAAATTAGCCATCAATGCCTATCAACGTCAAGGACGAATCATGGCTAGAGAGGGGATCTAATGGCAGTAAATTATCTGATTATCAATACTTTTAACACAAACACTATATCAGATAGTGTGGTGACTGATTTTGGAGATATTAAAGGTGCTATCCCTCGATATGATGAGCAGAAAAAACTTTTTGGAATGAATGGCCAGTATAACATTGAAGATGGTGCTTATGATGGATATGAGCGAACTTTGAAGTTGTTTGTTAAACGATATGAAGATGCTCAAGCTATTATTAACGCATTCCAGAAGCAAGACAATGTATTGGAATTTAGTTATCAGCCTGGTAGCATTTACTATGCCGATTTACTTGAATCAGAAATCTCGCCTCATGGCCAAAATAACTGGATTGTAAGTATCAAGGTGTATCAACATCCTTTCAGATATTTAAAAAATGTTCAAGAGGTTGTGCTGTCAGGACGTGGGACAATCACTAATCCAGGTACAATTTACTCAGAACCCGTTATTACAGTTGAAGGTCAGGGAGAAGTGACCCTAACGATTGGTAACCAGACAATGGGATTAAATTTATCAGGTGGGGCTAAAATTGATTGTAGACAACGGAAGCAAAATGTATATACATTGAGTGGGCAGCTTAAGAACACCTTGCGAACAAGAGGGCCGTTTTTTGAACTGCCTAAAGGAGTTATAGGTGTAACTACATCTGGTAATGTTTCCAAAATCAAAATTCAAGGAAATTGGAGGTATATCATTTGATTTATTTAAAAGAGGGTAATATTCCTCTTAATTTGTGTACGGATGATGACATCAGCCAGCAAGAAAATAATACTTATCAGCTTACCTTCAAGTATCCTGTTAGTGATGAAAAATGGAGCCTGTTACAAAACGAAGTTCATTTGTTAGCAGATGATTTGTCAGATGAACAAGAATTTGTAATCTTTGACATCCAAAAGGAGCATGGATATATCACGGTATATGCCAATCAAGTAGCAACGTTGCTAAACGGATATAGTATCCGCAAGATCAATGTAGATCGGGCGAATGGCTTTACTGTGATGAACAAGCTAGTAGAAGGGCTAAAGAGAGAATGCCCTTTTACTTTCTTTTCTGATATCTCTGAATTACATACTTTAAATATAGAGAATGTATCAGTAATTGATGCACTTCTAAAAGGTCAGCACTCAATTATTGGTCAGTGGGGTGGTGATTTAGTCAGAGACAAATACTCAGTGAGATTGTTAAAAAATGGAGGGATTGAGAATCAATCTCTTTTTATGTATAAGAAAAACCTTTCTGAGTACAAAGAATCCAATACCACTAAATCGCTTAAGACAAGAATTCATTTCCGTAAAGTCATTACTGCATCTGGAGAAGGAGAGAAGGACCAGGTCCTTGAGGTTACTGTAGATAGTCCACTTATAGATAAGTATAAGCATATCTATGAGGATGATATGGAAGTACAAGACCAGGATGTTAAAACCATTGAGGATTTAAAAGAGTATGGTAAGAAATACTTTCAGTCAAGTCTTTGCGATTTGCCCGACGAGAGCTTAGAAATTGATGTGTTGGGTCATGCTGATCAACCAGTAAAACTATTTGATACAGTATCAATTTTTTATGAACTCTATAATATTGATATTCGCAAAAAGATTACCAGCTATAACTACAGTCCAATGTCTAAGAAATTGAAGAAGATTGGATTTGGTAAAATCTCACGTTCGCTAGGTGGTGCGATTGGCAAAATCGTCGACGATGTAGTCAAAGAAAAAATCGCTAGTCACGATGCTGAATACGAGGCTAAGGTTCAAAAATTAGTTGATAATGCCAATGCTGAATATGAGAAACGAGCTACGGAAATTGAAAATAAGGTCACAGATGGCATTGAGGAAGCCAAGGCTAAAGCTGAAGTAGTCAAAGAAGAAATCTCAGCGCAAGTCACTGAGAAGATCGAAGCAGCAAAACAAGCAAACAAGACTGAAATTGTGGAAGAGTTTAAAGCTCAATACAATGGTATTGAAGTCAAGATGGAAGGTTTGCAAGCTACTACTGACAAATTAAAGACCAGTGATGCAGATATCCAGAAGCTGATCAATGATTTCAAAGA
>NZ_KV812011.1 GCF_001813295.1 Streptococcus sp. HMSC072G04 | reverse complement strand
TTCAAAAAATTTTATTTTTTTTAAAGTTTTTTAGTTATATAAAAAATCAGGAGCACAGATGCCCCTGATTCTTCTATAATTTATTTGATGTTTTCAATCTCTTTTTTTGATCTCTATTCTTTTACTTCCAATAGACCGATGTCTCCATCTTCTCTACGGTAGATCACATTTGTTGTGTTATCCTCTGCATCACGATAAATGAAGAAATCGTGTGCTAATAGATCCATTTGAAGGATCGCTTCATCTAAATCCATTGGTTCTAGATCAATTGTTTTTGAGCGAACAACTTTTTCTGTGGTTGCTGCTTCTTCTACAACTGCATCGGTAAACAATTTACCTGCACCAGATTTAACACGATTTTTCTTTTCGATTTTTGTTTTATTCTTACGAATTTGACGTTCAATTTTATCTACAACTAGATCAATTGAACCGTACATATCTTGAGAGACATCTTCTGCACGAAGTGTGATAGATCCAAGCGGAATGGTTACTTCTACTTTTGCGGTCTTTTCACGGTAAACTTTTAAGTTTACTCGAGCGTCTAGCTCTTGATCTGCCTGAAAATATTTTTCAATCTTTTCGAGTTTAGAAACGACATAGTCGCGAATGGCTTCTGTTACTTCTAGGTTTTCACCACGGATACTATATTTAATCATATTAGTACCTACTTTCTAAACATTATGTTTTTATTTATATGTATATTATAACGCTTTCATAAAGTTTTTGCAAATCTTTTTTTACCTTGCGATTGAAAATGTCTTTATTTCTTTCACACCTTTTTCAATTAGTAGGCGCTTCATTAATTCGATTGTTTTGCCCGTTGTGTAGATATCATCAAAGATAAGATATTTCTGCTTTTTTGAAACTTCTTCTTTTAATTGAAAGTGTTGAGAGGTTTTTAATCTTTCTTCTCTTGTTTTTTTTGATTGGGCTAAGCTGTCTTCTTTTTGGAAGAGACTGCTGTACTTTATTTCTGCAAAATCTAATATAGTCGATACCTGATTAAATCCTCTCTCCTGCTTTTTTTCATGGCTGATTGGAGTCGGTATTATCGTATAGCTTTTATATTTTTTCAAGGCTTTTTTGATTTCACATGCAAATACCATTCCTAATAAACGATCTCCTTCAAATTTATATCGCTTGAAATAGTCCTTCATTGCTGCATTATATCTATATAATGCTTCATGTTCTACCATATTCCCCTTTTGTATCCAGTATTCGCAATCTTTACATACTTTCTCCTCCTTATCTTTATAACATCTAGGACAATGGATTTCGCAAATTTGTTCGAAGTCTTCTTTGCATTCTTTACAAATCCATTCTTCTTGTTGATTCATAAAAATAAGGTCTGTGAAATGTTCACCAGTTTTCAACTCTTTAGTACAAAGCAAACATTCTTTCAAAATCCAGCCTCCTGATTCATTTCCTTTATTTCTTTGATCGCTTTCTTCATTTCTCGTGTTATACCATCTGATAGAAAAAGTAGTTTACCTGTTGGTCTTTCTTTACTTCGACCGACCCTTCCTGAAATTTGTACGAGGGCACTTTTAGTAAATAATTTGTGATTACTTTCTAAAACAAAGACATCTACAAATGGAAAAGTCACTCCTCTTTCTAAAATTGTTGTCGAGACTAGCATAGTTATGGCTCTGTTTCTAAACTCTTCTACCATTCGTAGGCGGTCTGTTGTCTGTGAGGATACAAAACCTACTGTTTCTTTTGGAAAGTATTTTTTTAAGTTCTCAGTAAATTGTTGTCCTAATTCTATCTCAGATACAAAGATTAACAATGGGTAGTGAGTCTGTCTTTGTTTCTTGATCAGTTGCAATAGTTGGTAAGGGATTCTTCCTTTTTCTATTTTTTCTCTAATTTTCGGCACCCATTTTATTTCAGGGACCACTAGTGGGTTCCCATGAAATCTTCTTGGAAGACTATAACGAATGATTTCTTTTTTCTTGACCTTTTTATCTAACTCATCTGTAGAGGTTGCTGTTAAATATAGGGTATTTCCCTCTTTTTTTATTGCATTCTGAGCTGCTTTATATAAGATTGGATTGTCCACATAGGGAAACGCATCTACTTCATCTATAATAAGGAGATCAAAGGCCTGATAAAACTTTAGCAATTGATGGGTTGTAGCGATCACCAAGGGTGTTCTAAAATAGGGTTCCGATTCTCCATGAAGTAAAGAGATGGGGCAGGAAAAATCTTCCTTCATCCTTCCGTACAGTTCGATACAAACATCGATTCTTGGGGTAGCAATACAGACTGCTTTTCCAGACTTGATAGCTGTTGCTACAACCTGATACATCATTTCCGTTTTTCCAGCTCCTGTCACAGCATGTACCAAGGCATGTTTTCCTGCCTTAACTGCTTGGATAAGTCCTTCAGATACCTCTTGTTGATAAGAAGTCAAGGTCCCTTTCCAGTTTAGCACCTCTTTCCCTTCAAAGTCTTGCTGTGCAATAGCATAAAGTTTTTGATCACTCCGGATCCTCCCCAATTGGATACAGGCTCTACAATACAGTACCTCTTCACTCAACTTCCACAGTTTTTGATCAATCAAACTGCCACATCGAAAGCATTGGTACCTTCCATTCTGTTTTTCAATAGCTGGAAGTTCTTGGGCAATTTCTTTTAGATCATTTGTCATTTGACTCTCCGTTAAGAGTCTTCCATAAGAATCTTCTATCTTCATACTTATTAATTCGCAAAAGTTGGAGAAAATCATTCTTTTTTTGTAAAATAAGAATATGGAATATGTTACATTTAAAGAGAACGGCACTGTTCAAGAAGAAATCAAAAAATCAAAATTCATTTGTCATGTCAAGCGAGTCTCCTCTGAAGAGGAAGCTAGAGATTTTATCAATGCCATCAAAAAGGAACACTATAAGGCTACACATAACTGCTCTGCTTTCATCATTGGGGAACAAAGTGACATCAAACGGACCAGTGACGATGGAGAGCCTAGTGGAACCGCTGGGGTACCGATGTTAGGAGTTTTGGAGAATCATCGCATCACTAATAGTTGTGTCGTGGTTACCCGCTATTTTGGTGGCATTAAATTAGGAGCTGGCGGTCTGATTCGTGCTTATGCTGGAAGTGTTGCACAAGCAGTTCGAGAAATTGGACTGGTAGAAATCAAAGAGCAAGTGGTTCTTGGGATCACACTTTCTTATTCCCAATACCAAGAGTTTGCTAATTTCTTAAAAGACCATCAATTGGCGGAACAAGATCCGATGTTCACAGATCAGGTGATGACAACTATTTTTGTGGATAAAGAAAACACAAACTCTATCACAGCAGCTTTAGTCGAATTTTACAATGGCAAAGTCATTATTGAGGATCAAGGAATTCGTGAGGTTGAAGTACCCCTACTTTCTGTAGAAAAATAACCAAAGAAGCTATCGGCAACGATAGTTTTTTTTTATCACACCCATAAAATTTCTATATTTTACATTCTTCCCGCAAGGGACTATACTTGTTAGTATCAAGAAAACCTAGAACTGAGGTATATTATGGCTATTAATGAAAATATTACAGAATTGATTGGGAACACTCCGATTGTCAAATTGAATCGTCTTGTTCCTGAAGGAGCTGCAGATGTCTATGTCAAACTCGAAGCCTTCAATCCTGGATCATCTGTTAAGGACCGGATTGCTTTGAGCATGATTGAAAAAGCTGAAGCGGATGGCTTGATCAAACCAGGTGATACCATTGTCGAAGCAACTAGTGGGAACACAGGGATTGGCTTATCATGGGTTGGCGCAGCTAAAGGCTATAAAGTTGTGATTGTCATGCCTGAAACCATGAGTGTGGAACGTCGTAAAATCATCCAAGCCTATGGAGCTGAACTCGTTTTGACTCCTGGAAGTGAAGGAATGAAAGGTGCTATCGCTAAAGCTGAAGCAATCGCTGCAGAAAGAAATGGCTTCCTTCCTCTTCAATTTGAAAACCCTGCTAACCCAGAGGTACATGAAAGAACAACAGGACAAGAAATCGTTGATGCCTTTGGAAAAGATGGTTTAGATGCTTTTGTCGCAGGTGTTGGTACTGGTGGTACTGTTTCTGGTATTTCTCATACTTTGAAAAAGAATAATCCTGCTGTCAAAGTCTATGCCGTTGAGGCCAATGAATCTGCAGTCCTTTCTGGCGAAAAACCTGGACCACATAAAATCCAAGGGATTTCAGCCGGTTTTATCCCAAATACTTTAGACACTAATGCATATGATGGTGTTCGTCGCGTATCTTCAGAAGAAGCTTTCGAACTTGCACGCGCTATCGGTGGAGCTGAAGGATTCTTAGTCGGTATCTCAAGCGCAGCTGCTATCTATGCTGCTATTGAAGTCGCAAAAGAATTGGGTAGCGGTAAAAAAGTTCTTGCTCTTGCACCAGATAATGGAGAACGCTATCTTTCTACTACCCTTTACGAATTTGAATAATTCTCTATATCAAAAAAACTTCGATGGGTTTCATCAACCTATCGAAGTTTTTATTTTTTTTCTTGTTTGCTAAAGAATACCTTTCCTTCTTTGACCCAGGTCGGCATCTGTTGAGCTAAGGGAGCAAAACCACTCTTGTGACGGTCATTAGAAAAGCGATGGTGTCGAATGCTTCGTTGCGGGGTCTCTTCAAGCGTTCTCAGAGAGAGGCTAGCTTTGTTGGTATATTCATCAACATCGATGACTTGAACAAAGACCTTCTCCCCAATCGACAGAATATCCTGAATATTACTTACATAACCACTTCTAATCTCTGAGATATGAATCAAGCCCGTCACACCCGACTCTAGTTCGACAAAGGCGCCGTAAGGTTGAATGCCTGTGATGGTTCCTTCTAACTTATCTCCAATTTTCATATTAGTCCTCAATTTCGATGGTTTCAATCACGACATCTTCTACTGGCTTATCCATCATCCCTGTCTCAACAGCCGCGATCTCATCCAACACAGCAAAAGAAGCTTCATCCATCAATTGACCAAATACTGTATGACGTTGATCTAGGTGAGGAGTTCCCCCTTCTGTCGTATAGATTTCTGCAATTTTTTCAGGCCAGCCACCGCGGACCAATTCCTTTTTCGAATATGGAAGATGTTGATTTTGTACAATAAAGAATTGGCTGCCATTTGTGTTTGGTCCAGCATTTGCCATCGAAAGGGCTCCGCGAATATTGTACAATTCTTTTGAAAACTCGTCTTCGAAGCTCTCCCCATAGATGGATTCACCACCCATACCTGTACCAGTAGGATCTCCCCCTTGGATCATAAAATCTTTAATAATCCGATGGAAAATGACACCATCATAATAGCCAGACTTAGCAAGAGCTACAAAGTTTGCAACTGTTTTTGGCGCTTGATCCGGGAACAATTGAATGTTCATCTCACCGTGATTGGTTTTGATCACAGCGACAGGACCGTCAACCGTAGCAAGTTCTAACTGTGGTAATGTCAATTCTTTTTCAACCATATTTAACTCCTCTAAGGCATAGAATATGCCATCTTCTTCTAAATTCTTAGTGATATAATCAGCTTTTTCTTGTAACTCTGGAGCAGATTTTCTCATTGCGATACTAATTCCAGCGTAATCAAACAGTTCTAGATCATTTAATCCATCCCCAAATACTAAAACATTCTCTGGCTTCAAGCCCAAATGATTTACAAGATGAGAAACTCCTGAAGCTTTTGAAGCTTCAAAGCGAACAACATCTGATGAATGGGGATGCCACGAAACTAGGCGCAAGTTCTCTTGCAAAGAAGGGGGCAACTCTAGTTCACTATCCTGTTCATCAAAGGTCCACATTTGGAAAATAGGTTCTTTCAAATGCAGATCTGGATCTACTGGTAAGTTTGGATAAATGATGTCAATAGCATCACTGATCAAGGGTGTCCGATTAGACAGGGCAGCTTGATGACTAGCTACTAACCCATAATCAATCTCGGATTCTTTGGCCCAATCCACAAAAGAAGAAACGATTGCTTCATTGATTGGTGATTGGTAGATCACAGTTCCTTTTGTATCTTCTATATAGGCACCGTTTAAGGTTACTAAAAAATCAGGCTTTAAGTCCATGATTTCAGGAACAACCCCAAAAATCCCTCTACCGGTTGCAATCCCTGTTCGGATTCCTTTTTCTTTCAATTGATGAAAGACGTCTTTGACAGATTCTGGGATCAATCCAGTTTCTTTTGCACGTAATGTATCATCAATATCAAAAAAGACGATTTTAACTTTTTTGGCTTTATAACGTAATTTTGCGTCCACTTGTCTCCCCCTTATGATCATGCTCTATTATAGCATGTTTCCTTTTAAAAATCTTCTTGATTCACCAGATGGTGTCGGAAGGCATAGACGACTGCTTGCGTCCGATCACTGACTTCTAATTTCGATAAGATGTTGGAGACATGGGTCTTCACTGTTTTTAAAGAAATGAAGAGTTCATCTGCTATTCGTTGATTTTCATATCCTTTTGTTAATAGAGCCAGAATATCTCGTTCTCTAGCTGTCAAATCATCATGCAACTCAGCATGGTTCTTTCGTGACTCAACTTTTTGACTAACTTCTGTCTCAATGGCAAATTCTCCCTTTGCAACCTTTCTGACAGCCTGTAAGATCTCAGTTGCTGACGAGGTCTTTAAAATATACCCTTTTGCACCGGCATCTAAGACAGGGTAAATCTTTTCGTTATCTAAATAAGACGTCAAAATGACAATTTTAGCTTCCGGCCACTCTTTTAGGATGGCTAGAGTCGCATCGATTCCATTTAGCTCTGGCATCACAATATCCATGATGATGACGTCTGGTCTTTCTTTCAGCGCCAACTCCACCCCTTCATGCCCATTTTTCGCCTCTAAGACTTGCTCAATATCGGTTTGCATGGACAAAAAGCTTTTCAATCCCAATCGGACCATTTCATGGTCGTCTACTAATAATACTTTCATACAGTTTCCTTTTCATTTTTCTCTTTTACAAGGAGGGGAACGCGAATATCTACAGCCACTCCCTTTTGAGGACTCGTTCTTATTTTAATGGTTCCCGCCATGTCTTCTACACGTTCTTGAATATTTTTCAACCCATAACTCAATCGTTCCAATTTTTCCTGCTCAAAGCCGATTCCATCATCTACCATCCGTAAATGAAGTTGTTTTCCTTCCTGATGCAAAAAGACATCCATTTGTTGAGCTCTAGCGTGTTTCAAGGTATTGCTGACAATTTCTTGGACGATTCGAAATAGATGTTCTTCCATTTCTTTTGGAATGCTCACGTCATTATGATGGAAGACAACTGTTAGGTTACTCTTTTCCTTCAATTCTCTAAAAATCATCTCCATACCTTCTACCAAACTTTTTCCTTCCAATTCTGTAGGACGAAGATGTAGGAGCAAGACGCGTAAATCATTTTGGGCTGTACCTAGAATATCTGACACACCATTTAGTTGCTGCTGGATCTGACTTTTCTCTAACTCAAGGGCCTGTGTTGCCACTCCAGATAAAATCATATTGGCTGCAAACAATTCTTGACTAACCGTGTCATGTAGATCACGCGCAATTCTCTTACGCTCGATTTCCACAATTTCTTCCTCATTTCGCATCACACGATTTTCACTTTTTTGTAAATTTTCTTCTAGTCGAAGCAATTTGCTGTCCAATAAATCTAACTGTTGATTCAATTCTTTGGGGGCAATTTCTTTTCGCTGTGAAGCAGTCAGGATAGATTCTACCTTTTGTTGTACTGCATGAACCGTTACAAATTGCGTGATTTTAATAATTAAGACAACCAAAGCCGTCAATGCAAGCGTCAGACTAAAAACCAAAAATAGGAATGACTGAAGCAAGGAAAGATCTGAAAGAAGTTTGCCCCACTGAAAACCAACAAAATGGAAAATGGTATGACAAATGACCGCAACCACCATTAGGGAATAGAAATACAATAGGAGATAGTCTAATTTCTTCATGCGCGAATCACCTCAACATCCCCAACAATACCAACTAACACAATTTTTATAGAACGGTGCGATCTCCGATAATGTGCCGTTTCAATGTCTATGGTTTCATTCCTCATTTTACGGACAGGAAGATCCAAGAACTTCAGATCTCCATACAGGGTGTTAATTTGTAAATGCAATTCCAAATCAATCGGTAAGATAATTTTTGTATTTCCAAACCCTTTCCGAATGATCACTACATTGTCCCAATTGCAAATGGCTACCTCCTCTAAATGGAGGGTGTCATTCCCAAAAACTCGGATCACATTCAGATCTCGATACCCTCGACTTTGCTTTGAAAAATGTTGTAAATCACCAATCCATCGAGTTTTTTCCTGACGAATTTTCGTATCCTCTTCAACATCAAACACAACTGCTTCATTTTCCTTATACATATAAGGGTAGGCGATCAATAAACCATAAACCACCGCAAATAAAATGGCTGCAATCACAAAAGGATTCAGCATCACGATAAAAAACAAGAGCACACTCAGCGCGATTAATAGAAAATTCGCTTTTTGTTTGCCAAAATAGTAATACAAAAGGAGCAAAAAGAGAACCATCAAGACAACAAATCTGGAAAAATCGATTGATAAAATGGTGATCGCTGCTAATGTTAACAAAACGGCTTCAACGAAAATAAAAATTTGTATTTTCCACATAGTCTACCTCATCTTTTCCTATTTTATCAAATTTTTCCTCATTTGACTTCCGTCTGTGGTTGGATAATACGAAGAGCAAAAAAACACCCAAAAGATAGAAATCCTTTGGGTGTCCTTGGTATCGGAATGAATTGTTATTAAATAAGTTCTTTCCGATAACGGTTGTCTAGAGGCATTATTTATACATGAATGCCCAGTAATAGTTACCGTCGCCATTGATGACTGCTGCTACCGCACCTTCTGTGGCATTTGGATCGAGCATTAATTCTCTCAATCCACTGTTATACCATTTCGTTGCGACTGTTGTTGCATTGTCTTCACGGCGAGCTACAAAACCTGTGCTATCGTACTGACGTGAAATAGTATGGGCTTTTGGTAAGGCACGTGAGTTGTAGACATCATCTGACCAAGTCAATTCTTTTAAGCCTTGTGCTTTTCGCAATTCGTTAATCTTAGCAAATGCTTCTTTCGCTTTATCTAACTCGATATAGTTTGTATTGTCTGTTGCTTCTACACGATAAACGAATTTCACATAGCCAAACTCAACATCTTTGTAGTTCTTGTCATCTACTCCACTCTTCAAGTTAGCGATTAAAACATAGTCTTTAGCCCATGGGTTTTCTTTAGATTGCTCAAAGAGTTCTGGGTCCTCGATTTCCCATTCTACTTTGGCATCCCAGCCAGCATTGTCAATAAATTTAGGATTCATTTTCTTAATGACATAGTCCTTAAATTCATCCACATTCTTAAATGGAAGAGCTTGACCTGCTTTAGCTGTTTCTACAAGGTTTGTAGAGTAGAGCTTCACGCTTGAGTCTCGATCGCTATAGGCATATTCATCATCTTTGGCATCTTCGTGGAATTTTGGATCGATTTCAGGATCTTTCGGATCTGTCATTCCATAAAGTTTCCATTTATCTCCATTCCATTTCCAATAAGCAGAGTAACCAGTTGCTTCCGTATCAGAAGGAACGTAGTAATAGTGAGTCGACCCGTCAAAGTAGTAGTTCTTATCTCGACGCAAAGCTGCTGATCCAGGTTTGCCAGGAGGATAGACTATCTTTGGTGCTCGTCCATTTGGAGCCCATGGAAGATGTTCTAATCCTTCTGCTGGTGTCTCAACGTATGGAGGAATTTGGTTTTCACTAGGCTGATCTGTTGATACCAAACCATCATTTCCAGGCACTTCAGGTTGCACCGGTTCTTCTGGTTTTGGTTCACTTGGATTTTCTGGGGTTGGTGCGAAAGGATCAAACTCTCCATCTGCTCCTACAAATGGAGGATTTTCTGGGAAGATCAAGTTCCCGTGATCTTCTGGTGTAGATGGTTCTGATGGGTTGACTGGTTGATCGGGTTTATCGCTTGGATCTGGCTCGTCGGGTGTTGGAGTTGGATCCGGAGTCGGTGTTGGAGTTGGATCTGGAGTATCAGGATTTTCCGTCGAATTCTTCACAAATACCCATTTACCATTTTTATAGTAGTAATAATCCCCATTATCTAATACATAATAATGGTAGCCATTTTCATATACATAATGAGGGTCATTGGCAAGGTTATTAGTAGAGTTATTCCGATTAGTTAAAGGCTTCCACTCACCATTGCGGTAGATCCGGTAAGTCCCATCACTCATCCGATAATAATGATTGCCATTCCAATAAATGTAGTTTTCATCATTTTCTAAGGAATAACCATAGTTCCAACCATTATAGCCATAATAATTATTCCAGCTAGGATAACCATAGTTATAGCCATAATAATAGTTCCAATTTGGATATCCATAGCCATAACTATAGGTCCATGAATTATAGCCATTATAACCGTTCCAATTATTGTAACCATAGTTATAATAGTTTGAACGATAAGGGGAGGTATTCCATCCTCTATTTTCTGCAGCTACTTTTGTTGCTATAAATACCGGGACAATCATAGCTGTTGCTAAGATTGCTCGACTAACCACTCTATATTTTCTGTCCATTTAAATAATCTCCATTGGGAAAGTATAGGCGAAAGATACATCAACTATGTGCACATATTTCAAAAGTCATTCTACCTCCCTGTTTCTTAGTTCACGATATTTATCTCCACCAGTTGTCAAGGCCTATTCAACTAGTAGAAAAAAATCTATTCGTTTACCAATTTCCTATCAAAGCAGGTCTGAACGACATTTTTACTCTTTGATCTCCTTTCACGCAGATTATAGCATGTGGGCTAAAACAAAGGCAAATAATTTGATATTCAATCTATTTTCAACTTCAAATTACCTTATGTTTAATTGACTATTTTATTTTACCGGACTTGAAACCCCTTGTTTGTTAAGGAGCTCACATAATCTATTCATCTGTAGAAAAATAGTTTCTTGAAGCGACCTCAAAGTTTTTCCCTCTACAGGGAAATAAAAAAATCACGACATAGCAACAAAAAAATACAAAAAGACTCAGAAATTCATCTGAGTCTTAGACTGATTTATGAATCTCCACCAGTTGCACTACTGCTGGAGCTTTCTGTATCTGATCGTTCAGCAGAGGATGAACTAGATGCATCTGAACTGGATGAGGCTTTCGTACTTGAAGAAGCCGTCACTTTAGGCTCATATACAGTCAAAACAATTCGTGTTCGGTTAATATCCACCGTACTCGAAACTTCTGGAGTTTGACTGACAATTTGACCGGCAGAAACAACTACCCCATCAGGGAGATGTTCCGTTTTTCTTAATTCGATATTGGCTTCTTTAATACCATAGATCTCAATCAAATTACTTCTAGCAAAATCATAAGTTGATCCAACATAGTTTGGCATTTCAATTGAAGTCGTTTCTTTCGCTACTTTCAAAACAATCTTGGTTTTTGAATTCAGAGAATATTGCTCTCCTGGAGCTGGGGTTTGTTCAAGAACTGTCCCTGCAGCATAATCGAAGGTCTCAACTTCTTCAATCGTGATCATTTTGCTTGATACTTTATAAGTATTTTTCAGATCTTCCTCTGCTTTAGCTCGTGTTTCTCCTACATAGTTTGGCATTTCAAAACTATTTGGACCTTTTGAAACAATCAAATCAATGCGACTTTGTTCTTTCTTTTGAGCACCTGCATTTGGATTGGTCCGAATGACGTAGCCTTCTGCAACCGAATCACTGTACTCTTCTTTCTCTTCACCGACTTGAAGGTCTTGTCCCTCAATAACCGCTCTAGCTTCGGCAATGGTTTTGCCGGAAACATCTGGAACTGTTTTATTGGCTGGGCTCATATACAACAAGAAAGTAAAGGCTGCAAGAACTAGGGCAATGGCAACAAACAAGACCTTGTAGCGCGCCCGCAAGCGTCTTCTTGGCTTTTTACTTGGTGCCATTGTCTGCTGGTCAGATAATGGTCGATTAGGATCTACCGAACTGATTTCACTGCGTACCTCAGAGATTGGAACAGGAGCCGTCTTTGGAGTTGGACTCACTTTTGGAAGAGTCTTTGTATCAGCTTTCGATTGATCTTCAAAAATCAGTTTTTTCTCATTTCTTCTCTCGTAGGACAAGCAACTTGAAAGGTCCACATACATCTCTGCCACTGATTTATAGCGATCCGTCAGTTTTTTAGCTGTCGCTTTGATCACCACATTTTCTAAAGCTTGTGGAACATTCTTATTCTCTTCCCGAATAGATGGGAGTGGCTTTTGAAAATGCTGCAAAGCGATTGTAACTGCACTATCTCCATCATAAGGAATGTGTCCTGTCAACATCTCATAGAAAATAATCCCCATCGCGTAGATGTCACTTTGCACCGTAGCTTTTGATCCACGCGCCTGCTCAGGGGACAAATAATGAACCGACCCCAACATCGAGTTGGTCTGGGTCAAGCTAGTCTCTGCGAAGGCCACTGCAATCCCAAAGTCTGAAACTTTTGCTGTTCCATCTGGTGTCAAGAGGACATTCTGTGGTTTTAAATCTCTATGGATAATGCCACACGTATGGGCAAGACGCATAGCTAGAAGGATCTGCCCCATCAAACGAACAGCTTCTTCATTTGATAAAGGAGCATTTTCTTTGATATAGCGTTTCAAGTCTAAACCTGCAACATATTCCATTGCAAGGTATTGTTGTCCTTCTTCTTCGCCAATGTCTGTAATCCGAACGATATTTGGATGGTCCAGCTCTGCCATCGCCTTTGCTTCACGCTGAAAACGCGCAACCGCAATGGGATCCGTCTGGTAATTCGTACGCAGTACCTTGACTGCAACTTCTTCCCCATCTAAAATCAAATCACGCGCAAGATAAACATCTGCCATCCCGCCGCGTCCAATTTGTTGGATGATTTTATATCGCCCGGCAAAAATTTTGCCGATTTGAATCATGCTGCGTCCTCCTCAGTAAAGTGGAGCAGTACAACAGTGATATTATCCAAGCCTCCAGCATTATTGGCAAAACGAATCAAGGTTTGAGCTTTTTCTTCCAGTGAAACATCACTCAAGACAATATCTCTGATTTCATCTGGGCCAATCATATTGGTTAAACCGTCACTATTGATCAAAATATAATCATCTGCTTCAACCGTCACCAAACCATAATCCGGCTCCAACTCATCTTTTTGGCCAATGGACTGAGTGATGATGTTACGTTGAGGATGATGGGCTGCTTCTTCCTCTGTGATTTGACCTGCTCGCAAAAGAGCATTTACAAGAGAATGATCACTGGTCAACTGCTGGTATTCGCCCTGACGAATGAGGCCAATCCGCGAATCTCCAACATGGGCATAAATCACTTGTCCTTCTACAAAAGCCAAAGCTTCCAGTGTCGTTCCCATTCCTTTGTGCTCATCATCTTGCCCAGCTAAATGGATCCGACGATTCACAGTTTCTAAATGTTCTGCAAACCATTCCCGTACTTGATTAACCGTCTCGATCTCAGAAGAAACCCAAGCCGCACCTAGGTCTGTGACTGCCATTTCACTAGCAATATTTCCGGCACGGTGTCCTCCCATACCATCAGCAAGTAAAACCATCGGTTTTCCTGCCTTGTTTTTATATTGATTTGCATAGTCTTGGTTATTTGTCCGTCTTTGACCTACATCGGTTAAGATCGTCATATCCATACTGTCAGTTTCCTCCTGATATTATGAGATTCTCTTAAAACGACTGATAAAGAAGCCGTCGCTTCCATATAATTCAGGTGTAATAAGGATACAATCATTTTTAAGAATATCTTTTCTTTCGTGATCCAATGGGACTTGTTCGAAATTTGGATGGTTTTTCAAAAATTGGTCCACCACTTCAAAATTCTCTTTACCCATAATTGTACACGTACTGTACACTATTATACCACCTTTACGCACACTTTGACAAACACTATCCAGAATGGCCAATTGAATAGCTTGTAAAGATACAAAATCTGCACTCTCTTTATTGTACTTGATATCAGGCTTTCTCCGTATCAAACCAATCCCTGAACAAGGCGCATCCACCAAAATTTTATCGAAAGCATCAGGCCCAAATGTTTCAAAGACTTTTGTCGCATCTAACTTCTTTGTCAAAATTTTGTCCGCAACATGGAGCCGATTAGCATTTTCTTGAATCAATTTGAGCTTATGGTCATAGAGATCCAAGGCTGTGACTTTCCCAGTTGTGAGATAAGAAGCCAGGTGAGTCGTCTTTCCACCTGGCGCCGCACAGGCATCTAAAACCCACTCATCTCCTTGCAAATCCAAAGCCGGTGCCACCAATTGACTGGACTCGTCTTGAATAGTAATGCGCCCTTCTTTGAACAAGGAATGCGCTGCAAAATGTCCCTGTTCTTTCACGAGAGCGGACGGAGCAAGTAGAGAGGAGGTTGCTTCGAGTAGCTGAGCCAACTCTTCTTTTTCGTCTAGATCAATCACACGAATACTGGATTTATTACGCTGATAGAGACTCTTAAAAATAGCGCAAGCACGTTCCTCACCGTATTCTTCGATCAATGCTTTGACCAACCATACAGGTAGGGAATACTCTACCGAATAACGTTTATTCTTTCGCTTGATCGTATCAATAGCTGGTAGTCCCTCGCGGAGGAGCTTTCTAAGAATAGCATTGACAAACTTCTCACTGCCTTCTTTACGACGTTTTGCTATCCGGACAGCTTCATTGACGATGGCATGATCGGGAATGCGGTCTAAATAGACAAGTTGATACAAACTCATCATCAAAAGATAATAGAGCCAAGGATCTAATTTCGTCCGGTCTTCAATTACGTGGGCGAGATACCACTCGAGTGTTATCTTCCGTGCTACAGTACCGTATACAACTTCCGTAACAAAGCTTCTATCTTTATCTGAAAGTTGAGAATGTTCCAGCGCTTGATTTAAAGCAATATTAGAATAAGCTCCCTGTTCAAAAACCTCTTCTAACACTCGAACGATCTGTTCACGCGCATTCATTTGTTTAACTTCCAAAGTGATCTCCTAGTTTCAATTGACGGCCAGCGCCATTCAAAAAGTCTGTGATGGACATTTTAGGTTTTCCTGCCGGCTGCACAACTTTGAGGGACAGCGCTCCTTCTCCTGCAGCGACCAGCAACTCTTTTTTAGTCAAAGCAATCACTTCTCCTGGATTTCCATTTCCTTCGCATAGCTCTGCTTCATAAACTTTAAAGCGCTGACCATTTAATAACGTATGAGCGACCGGCCAAGGATTCATCCCCCGGATCTGGTTAAAGACTTGGCGATTGGTTTTGGTCCAGTCCAAAACCTCTTCTTCCGGTAAAATATTCGGTGAAAATGTGACCAAACTTGGATCTTGTGGACTTGGCTTGATCTCCCCTGCCAGGTAAGCTGGCAAAGTATCTAGGAGTAAGTCACGTCCAAGGACAGCCAATTTTTCAAACAAAGTTCCCACATTGTCCTCATCTAAAATTGGGAGAGAACGAGCTGCAATCATGTCTCCGGCATCCATTTCCTTGACCATTTCCATAATTGTAACCCCAGCTTCTTCGTCACCATTGATCAGGGCATAGTGAATGGGAGCTCCACCTCTATATTTAGGTAATAAAGACGCGTGGACATTCACCGCAAACTGGAAGTTCTCCAACAATTTTGTCGGTAAAAATTGTCCAAAAGCAGCGGTCACAATTCCATCTGCATCTAGGGATAAGAGAGTTTCCATTTCTGGACTACCCGATAATTTCTCCGGCTGAAGAACCGGTAGTTGATGGTCCAAAGCTACCTGCTTCACCGGGGTCATTCGAATCTCTTTTTTGCGACCTACTTTACGGTCTGGTTGGGTCACAACCGCCAGAATTTCATAGCGCGAATCTGCTAACAGTCCCTTTAAAACAGTCGCTGAAAAATCCGGTGTTCCCATAAAAATTAATTTTGTCATTTCTTTCTTCCTTACATGAAACTTTGAGGTTCATTATCAATACTGACACGTAGATCTTGGTTGCCTCTTTCTTGCGTAAATTCTAAGATTTGGTTCAAGACCTGTGTCATGCCTTCTTCAAAACGATATTTGACAATGATTTGATAATGATACAAATTATGTGTGCGTGCAATTGGTTTAGGTGTTGGTCCTAAGATTTGGACCTGATCAGATAAGCCAGATCGGAGAATTTCCATGACCTGATGTGACTTCTCCATCACAATTTCCTCACTCTTATGTGATAGGGTTAACCCAACTGTGAAGTAATAAGGCGTATAGCCTAACTGCCGGCGAATCTGCATTTCATAGGCAAAAAAACCTTCATAATCCTGGTCTTTGGCAAATCGAATCGCATAATGATTGGGGTTGTAGCTCTGAATGATAACCTCTCCTTCTTTCTCTGCTCGTCCGGCCCTTCCTGCCACCTGAGTCAAGAGTTGAAAGGTTCTCTCAGAGGATCGATAATCCGGTAAATTTAAAGAAGTATCTGCATTCAAGACACCCACTAACGTCACATTTGGAAAATCCAAGCCCTTCGCAATCATTTGCGTCCCTAACAAAATATCCGCTTCTCCATTCCCGAAAGCATCTAATATCGCTGCGTGGCTCCCTTTTTTTCGAGTGGTATCCACATCCATGCGCAAAATTCTAGCTTCAGGAAAGATCTCTTGTAATTCATCATAGGCTTTTTGTGTTCCTGTCCCGTAATAACGAATGGAAGGACTTTGGCAATTTGGACAGTGTAGAGGAATCGCTTTGCTATAGCCACAATAATGACAGTTCATGGTTTTAGTATCCATGTGGAGGGTCAGTGAGATATCACAATTGGGACAAGTATCCACAGTTCCACACTCGCGACACATGACAAAGCTGGAATAACCACGGCGGTTCAACATCAAGACAACCTGCTCTTTTTTCTGCAAGCGATCAGCAATAGCTTCCACTAGAACCGGAGTGAAGTTACCAGCTTCATTTTGACCAATATAATCACGAAAATCAACGACTTTAACTTCTGGAATTTTGGCTGCCGGATTGGCCCGTTGGGTGAGACGAATTAATTCATAAACCCCTTTTGTTGCACGAGCCCGCGATTCTAAACTTGGTGTAGCAGATCCAAGAAGCAAAACTGCTTGATTGTACTGAGCTCTTAAGACCGCGACTTCCCTTGCGTGGTAGCGTGGGTTACTATCTTGTTTGTAGGAAGCCTCGTGCTCTTCATCAATGATGATGGCTCCGATGTTTTTTAAAGGGGCAAAGATGGCTGAGCGCGCTCCAACGACTACCTTAGCCTCCCCACGTTCAACTTTCCGCCATTGATCATACTTCTCACCGTTTGATAAACCCGAGTGCAGAATGGCTACTTCCTGGCCAAAACGCGAGATAAAACGATCCGTCATCTGTGGCGTCAGGGAAATCTCAGGGACCAACATAATAGCCGTTTTCCCCTTATTTAGAACTTCCTGAATAATCTGCAGATAAACTTCTGTTTTCCCGCTTCCAGTCACACCTTCTAATAAAAAAGGCTTTGATATTTTCCCAATTTGAGAAACTACTGTTTCGACAGCTTTTGCTTGCTCTGAATTTAAAAGCAGGGCCTGGGTCTGTTCTTTTCCTTCATAATATGCAGCCGCCCGATTCACTTCTCGTTCTGTAATTTCTAAAACACCCTGATCAATAAAATAAGCCACTACTTCTCGTGAAAAATCCTGATACAATCCTGCTAAGGGTTGCTCCCCTTGCTCTAGTAACAGGCGCTCTTTCAATGCTAGCCTTTTTTTAGCTCTCGCTGATGGTTGAAGTTCTTTTAATCCTTCCTGGTTAACGCGATACCATTTTTCTGTTTTAATTTGTTTCTTATCCTTGGCCTTGTATTCAAGTACCAAATCTCCTTTTCTGACCAACCGCATCACTTGGGCTTGATCGGCTGCATCTAGAGAAGAAAAAGAAACTTCATTTTTTGCACCAAAAAGTTTTATTTTGAGAGTGGGATCTAAAGAAGGTTGAGGATACAAAATCTTATCATAACTCGAATTGAGGAGAGAAGGAAGCATGGTTTTTAAAATCGTGATCTTATAAGAAAAAACACTTTTTCGTAATTGATCCGCCAACCAAAACTGCTCTTGATTTAAGACCGGAGTGTAATCCAAGATCTCCACAATCGCTTTCAATTCCTCGCTTGTGTCTGCCTCTTCTAAAACATCTACCACAATCCCTTGAATGAGGCGATTCCCTTTACCAAAGGGGACATGAACTCGCATACCTGCCTCCACCATATCCTCAAATTCTGATGGGATCTGATAAGAATAGGGTTTATCTGTCTGCATCAATGGGACATCTACGATGACTTTTGCTATCACTTTTTCACCTCCAGCCTCTATCATATGAGCTTTACTTTATCACGGAACCCTTTAAATAGCAAAAAATAAGATTGAGAAGCCCCAACCTTAAATTTTTTCACCATCTTCTTTTTCTTTGGCAATTTGTTCCTTAATTTTGCGCTCTTCTTCTTCTTTGCGAATCCGCTCTGCTTCAATCCGACGACGAAGCGCTTCACGTTTTGCTTCTGGATCCGGGTGAACAACTACGTTTCCAGACTCGATTTCTTCAAGCGCTTGTAATGTTGATTTAACTGATTGGAATTCTTGAGTTGGTACTGCACCACTTTCCAATTCGTGGGCCCGTTTTGCCTCAAGAATGACCAATGAATATTTTGATGGTACTTTGTCAAGCAATGTATCAATAGAAGGTTTTAACATCATATTCCTATACCTAATTTCTAATTATTTATCTCTTCACAATAGTTTGTGTTTTTGGTAACATATCCAGATAATGGCCAATGACACGGTCTACACGGAAATGCTCTGCTTCGATCACACGTTTGACACGCTCAGCAGCAAGAGGAACCTCGTCGTTCACAATGGCGTAGTCATATTCACGCATCATGGCGATTTCTTCTTTTGCTTTTTCAATCCGTTGCGCAATAACTTCTGCACTATCTGTCCCGCGACCCACTAATCGATCTTGCAATTCATCCAAATCAGGCGGAGTTAAGAAAATAAAAACTGCATCTGGAACTTTCTTCTTTACTTGAAGGGCACCCTGAACTTCAATTTCAAGGAATACATCGATTCCCTTGTCCAAGGTTTCATTCACATAGGTTAAAGGAGTCCCATAGTAATTTCCAACGTACTCAGCGTACTCCAACATTTGCCCTTGAAGGATCAAATCTTCAAATTCTTCACGTGTACGGAAAAAATAGTCGACACCATCCACTTCACCTGGACGTTGTGCACGCGTCGTCATCGATACAGAATACTGAAACTGATTGTCCGAATTTTCAAAAATTTCTCGTCTGACCGTTCCTTTTCCAACCCCCGAAGGGCCAGAAAATACGATTAATAAGCCACGATCCGCCATGATTTCTCCTTCAATGTCTTTCTATCTAGTGTAACAAAAATCGGCCTAATTTTCAACTGATTTTTTCATTCAAAAAGCTTGAGATGCTAGATCTCAAGCTTTTTGTTTATTTTGCGTAATCGACTGCACGCAATTCTCGAATCACGGTAACCTTAATGTTTCCAGGATACTCAAGATTAGACTCGATCTTCTCACGAATATCATGAGCCAAGATCGTCACTTTATCATCCTTGATTGCCTCAGGGCTAACCATAATACGGATTTCACGACCCGCTTGAAGGGCGAAACTTGTCTTAACTCCTTCAAAACTATTTGCAATTTCTTCAAGATCTTGCAAGCGTTTGATGTAGCTTTCAAGTGACTCACTTCGTGCTCCAGGTCGAGCTGCACTCAAGGCATCCGCTGCAGCGACAATGACTGCGATGACACTTTCTGGTTCCACGTCACCATGGTGGCTGGCAATAGTATTGACAACCACTGGATGTTCCTTGTACTTCCGTGCCAATTCAGTTCCAATCTCGACGTGACTTCCTTCCACTTCACGGTCAATCGCTTTTCCGATATCATGTAAGAATCCTGCACGTCGTGCCAAGGTAGCATTTTCACCCAACTCGCTAGCAATAATACCAGAAAGTTTGGCAACTTCAATGGAGTGACGCAAAACGTTTTGACCATAAGAAGTACGGAATTGCAACCGTCCCATGATTTTCATCAAATCTGGATGGAGGTTTGGCGCACCAATTTCATAGGCAGCCGCCTCACCGTATTCACGAATACGATTGTCAATTTCCTGACGGTTCTTCTCAACCAGCTCTTCGATACGGGCTGGATGGATCCGACCATCTTTGAGAAGGCTCTCCATTGTCATGCGGGCAATTTCACGACGAATCGGATCAAACCCTGACAAGGTCACCACTTCAGGCGTATCATCAATAATCACATCGACACCTGTCAAGCTCTCAAAGGTACGAATGTTGCGACCTTCACGACCAATAATCCGACCCTTCATACTATCGTCTGGCAAATGAACGGTTGAGTTTGTTTGCTCAGCAACAAAATCACCCGCCATTCGCTGCATAGCTTGCACGAGAATGTCTTTTGCGATTTTATCAGAACGTTCTTTCACTTCCAATTCAGCATCACGAATCCGTGAGGCAATTTCTTTTGAAAGTTGCTCTTCCGTCTGACTCAAAATAATGTCACGCGCTTCTCCTTGACTTAGAGCAGCGACACGTTCCAGTTCTTCTACTTTCTTGTGTTCAAGCTCTTCCAGCTGTTGTTCACGCGCATCAATGTGTTTAGTTCTATCTGTAAGACTTTGCTCTTTGTGTTCAAGAGACTGTTCTTTGCTTGTTAAAATGTCGTCTTTGCGATCAAGATTGCTAGCACGTTCTGCCAAACGGCTTTCTAATTGCTTCAATTCTTGTCGTTCTGACTTAAACTCAGCATCGACCTCTTCACGATATTTTCTGGCTTCTTCCTTTGCCTCCAAAAGTGCTTCTTTTTTAAGTGAACTTGACTCATGCTTCGCCTCTTTTAAAATCAAATCGGCTTCGCGTTCAGCCTGTCCACGTAAATTCGTTGCTTCTTGTTCAGCATTCAAAAGGGTGAGTTCCGCAGCCTCTTTTGAAGCTTTCATTTTAAGAGCAGTTCCCACATATCCAATGACTAAACCAATGACCGCGGCAAAAACACCTGTAATAACAAAATTCATGCTTTTACCCCAAATCTATTTAATTAGTTGAATTAAAAATTCTTTTACATTTTACCATAAATTACTAAAATTAACAATCTAAAAAAACAGGAAAAACCTTTTATATTTTTGCTTAACGCTTATTCTTTTATCGTCTTTTCTTTCATGGAACATCTGTGAGGAATTCATTTATTTCCACTTTGTTGAATCTGCTTTTTTATGCTATAATCAAGAAAAACAAAGAAGGATTTGAGTATGACAAAAGAAGTAATTGTTGAAAGTTTTGAATTGGACCACACGGCGGTGAAGGCTCCCTATGTACGCTTGATTGGGGAAGAAACTGGACCCAAAGGAGACATCATCTCTAACTTCGATATTCGTCTGGTGCAACCCAATGAAAATGCGATTCCAACTGCAGGGCTCCACACGATCGAGCACCTTCTTGCGATGCTTATTCGCAAACGCATCGATGGTATGATTGATTGTTCCCCATTTGGATGTCGCACCGGTTTTCATATGATCATGTGGGGACAGCATTCGAGTACGGAAATTGCTAAAGTGATTAAAGAATCTTTAGAAGAAATTTCATCAGTCAGCACTTGGGAGGATGTCCCAGGCACAACCATTGAGTCTTGTGGAAATTACAAGGACCACAGCCTCTTCTCAGCCAAAGAATGGTGTCGCTTGATTCTAGACCAAGGAATTTCTGACGATCCGTTTGAACGTCATCTTGTTTAAGACTAAAAAAAGGATGAACCTCTGGTTCATCCTTTTTTATTGTCATTTTTTCCCAGAAATGGTATGTCTGATCAAGCATTAATAATCCAGAGCATCTGAATGACCTTTTCCGTTTCCTACGAAATAACCCGTTTTGGCATTGATACTAAAGAGATAGGTTCCATCTGGTTTGAAGAGGTTGTAATAGCCATTACCGTTAATGATATTGACACGCTCTAAAATGTATTGATTGCCAGTGATATGTCCACGTTTACGAGCAATATTCAATACTTTTTCAAGGATCCCATCACCAAATACCCAAGCTGGGTTATTGACATCATTGATAGCTGCTTGGTTATATGGCACACGACTCAAGTTCCGCTGAAGTGGGACACCATCGCTTGGAAGACCGTACCCTGAATAACCTGGACTTGCCGTTCCTGCACCACCTGTAGCAGCATTGACGGCTGGGGCCGTAGGCGTTGCTACTTGAGCCGGGGCTGGAGTTGCATTAGAAGTATCTGTACCTCCTGTTCCAGTTACTGGTGCCGGTGTCGCAACTTGTTGTGAACGTCCTTGCGCAACCGCTTCATTCAATAAGCTATCTAATTTTTCATTGCCTGTCTTTGTTTCTGCAAAGGTCGCATCACTTTTTGCTTTGGCAGTTGCATCAAGAACTCCATCTTTGATGACTGGAGAACTAAATTGAGAATTCACTTTTTGAACAGCAGAAACTTGCTTCACAAGGTCTTCATATTTTGTTTTAGCCGCATTATAATCACTGCTTCCTTCTAATTTGTCCAGCAGTTTCTTCAGATTTTCCAAGTCTCCGAATTTATCATTCTTAAGTCCACTTTTCGATTCGTCTACAAAAAAGGCATCGTAGGCTTTAGTAAACTCTTCCAATTTTTGAGCTTGTGTTTCACTGCTACTTGATTTAGAAGTAGAAGATGACTTGCTAGATGAAGAAGATACAACTGTTGTACCACCAGATGTTCCACGACTGTGCATCCAGTTATAGGTCACAAAAATGGCCGAACCGACAATCGCAAGACCTAATGCAGAGTATAGAACCGCTTTGATTCGTTTACCCGCATTGCTTGGTGTTTCCTCAGGAAGTTCCTCAGCTTCTACAATTGGTTCAGTTGGTGTGGGACCAAATTTAATCTTAGCAGGTAATTCAGTTGAGATAGCATCCATTTCAAGCCTTTGTTCCAAGACCGTTTCCGTTACTACTTCCGGTGCCTCCACTGCTTCAGCTACTTCAGCAACTGTTTCTGTAGCTGCCAACTCTTCAGCTTTAGCCAATTCTTCTTTGGCCAAAATTTTTGTATCGTATTTTTCAGCTTCAATTTCTGCTCGGTGTTGTTTGATGTATTTGTCTAAGACATTATCACCTTCCGTTACACCTGCTTCGATTTCTTCTGCCTTTCGATTGGCCTGCCCAATCGTCATCTCTTTAGCATCTTCAAAATCTAAAATTGATTCTGTTTCTTGCTCTAATGGCTTATTATCCTTCTCTGTCATAAAAATCCTTTCTATGCCTTTATCTGCCGTTTTACTCGTTCCCCAAAATATTGGTAGAGATCAACTTTTAGGGTTCCGTTATAAAGTTTTCGTTTTTTATCTGCTTTACTACCGAATTTAGATTCAAAACCTTCATCACTGGTTAAGATAAATTTACTCCAGGTTTTGAGAGGTGCAAATACGTGCCCCATTTCAGTATACAATTTCGTCACACCCTCATCATCGGATAAGCGTTCTCCATATGGAGGGTTGGAGATAATCACCCCGTTGATCTTATCTGAGTGAAGATCTTGGACTCGCATCTGTTTGAAAGTAATGTCACTGCTAACGCCCACTTTCTGGGCATTTTCTTTGGCAATCTCAACCATCCGTGCATCGATATCGGTTCCCATAATATCCAATTCGATCTCGCGATTGATTTTTCTGCTTGCTTCTTGACGGACTTCATGAATCAAGCGATCATCCATCCAGTTCCATTCTTCAAAAGAAAAGGTCCGACGTAAACCAGGTGCCATATTTCTCGCAATCATCGCCGCCTCAATACAAAACGTTCCAGAACCACATGTCGGGTCAACCAAGGGTTTATCTGGATACCAGTTTGACAACAGAAGAATTGCTCCTGCCATATTTTCCTTAATAGGGGCTCCCCCTTTTTCAGTCCGATAACCACGTTTGAAGAGGCTACTACCAGTGGTGTCAATCAAGACAGTGGCTTGGTCTTTAAGGATCGATACTTCGATCTTGAACTCTGCCCCATTTTCCATGAGAGGAACACCTTCTGGTCGGGCATAGTGTTTTTGTAACTTTTTAACCACTGCTTTTTTCGAAATGGCCTGAACGCTAGGTTCATTATGGAGTTTTGATTTGACACATTTAGCCTTAGAAATAGGAAAACGTGCTCCTAAAGGCAAATAATTTTCCCAATCCAAAGCAAAGACACCTTGAAAGAGTTCTTCAAAGGTTTTGGCTGGAAAAGTCCCAACCACAATTTTTACTCGATCAGCCGCGCGCAACCAGAGATTGGTCTCTATGATTGCTCGACGGTCTCCTTGAAATCGAACCCGTCCATTTTCAACCTGGCAATCGTAACCGAGATCGCGTAGTTCTCGACCAACAACAGCCTCTATACCAGCAGCAGCCGTTGCAATCAATTCAAATTGTTTTTTCATCTTATTCCTATCACTTTAAAAAAGGAGGTTGAGATCTCTCTCCACCTCATCAACCTATATGCAATTTTCTATAAGCCATGTTTTGTTCCAGAAATGACTAGGTACCATTTCCTTCGATAATCATCTGTCTACTGTTTCCAGTCAGAATGCTATGTTCGTTTCCACGCATTCCATGCCCCGACCAAAGTTTGGGTTGCTAGCTTGAGGGGTTTACCGCGTTCCACTTTTTAGGTTTCCCTAAAAACTACGTCACTGTGGCACTTTCAGAGTTACTAGAGCTTATCCTTAGACTTAGCTCCTTCACTCGCCGTAACTTGAATACCAAGTCCCTAGGCTTATGGATTCACCTAGCACAAACACTACAGGCATCACAGCCTGTGCTAGCATGGACTTTCCTCATGAGAGGATTCTCTCACGCGATTATCCAAAAATTGCACAATCTATGGGATTAATAATCGCGATCTACGATCTGTTTCCCAAAAACTTCTTTTTCCAAACGATTGAGACGCTTGAGAATATCAAAGTTCGTCGCTGTTGTCACTTGCGGAAATTCTTGCGTAGCAGTGCTAGCAATCGAAGATGTTTGTGGTGTTTCCTGTGCTTTTTGGGCAAGCTCTTCACGAAGGCGGGCGTTTTCTTCACGCAATTCCTTCACCAAAGCAGCATAGGTTTCATAGTCTTTTATGACATCATCCAAAAATTCATTTACTTCATCTTTATTATAACCACGAACTTCTCGTTTGAAATCTTGATCAAAAATATCTTTCGCAGTAAAAATAATACTCGCCATTACTCTCTCCAATCTAGTTCATCATCTCAATTATATAAAAAAATGGTAAGAAAAATCAAGGTATAACACTTAGTTTTCGTAAAAATTTTCAGCAAGTTCATTTAAGTCATCAAAACTTAATTGTTTGACATAAAATGGTTCTTTTTCTACCATCATTTTGTAAAGATATTTTAAATTGGTTTCATTTTCTGGATCATAAAAAACATAAGCTCCATCCGCGTTATCTATCAAAAACTGATTGTATTCTTTTAGTTGACCCGGATTGCTATAGTGGGGATAGGCATATTTCACGAAATCCACCTGTTTGAAGCGTGCTAATAATTCCTGATTGCTTTCATTCCAATTTTCGCCAACATTCTCAAATAGGAAGATTGTCGCCATTTGAAAATCGTAATCTTTTTTTAATGCAAAGGCGACCTCTAGTACCCAAGCCTCAAATCCCAAATTACCAGAAAAAACTAGCCATTTCACTCCTTCTTCAAATAAACGACGAAGATCTCTTTCAATGGCTTTTTTGATAATGGTCAGTCGAGGATCTTTATTGGAAAAGACGCCCACATCAAAACTCTTATAACCTGCAACAAGTATGGTATTCATTTTTTCCTCATTATTCTAATTTATGATATAATAGAGTGATGTAATTGTACCAATAAGGAGAACTATGGTCAACTATCCACATAAAGTAGCCAAAAAAACCTTGGTCTCTACACAAAGGAAATATCCAGTCGACTTTGCGAATCGTGGGATGACATTTGAAAAAATGATCAATGAAAGTAATCAATACTATCTTTCTCGAGGTCTAGCAGTCATCCATAAAAAACCAACACCGATTCAAATCGTGAAAGTAGATTATCCACGTCGCAGTCGGGCAAAGATTGTTGAAGCCTATTTCAGGCAAGCCTCAACGACGGACTATTCTGGAGTATACAAGGGACGCTATATCGATTTTGAAGCTAAGGAAACACAGCAAAAGCAATCCATGCCGATGAAAAATTTTCATCAACATCAGATCGATCATATGGAGGCGGTTGTCCAGCAAGGCGGTATCTGTTTCGTTCTCTTGCATTTTGCAAAGTTGAGTGAAACCTACTTACTTCCTGCTCCTGCATTAATTCACTATTACAACATCGATCATGGTAGTAAATCCATGCCCCTCTCCTATATTCAGGAGTACGGCTTTCTAGTAGATAAGAATCGACTTCCGAGCGTTCCTTATCTTGATATTATCGAACAGAAACTTCTAGGCGGTATTTAAATGAATAAACAAACAGTCATTCAATGGTTGAAATATGTTGCCATCGCAGCCATTTCATTTTTCTTACTTTTATTCGTCCTTGGTGGACTGATATTTAGTTACTATGCTATGAAAGCACCAACCTTATCTGAAAAAGATTTGGTTGCAACAACATCTAGTAAAATCTATGACAACCAAAATAACTTGATCGCAGATTTGGGGGCTGAGAAACGAATCAATGTCACAGCCAATGAAATCCCTACTGATTTGGTCAATGCTATCGTAGCGATTGAAGACCACCGTTTCTTCAATCACCGCGGGGTCGACATCATTCGGATCGGCGGTTCCTTCCTTCACAACTTACGAGGAGGAAGTCAAGGTGGGTCAACCTTGACGCAACAATTGATCAAGTTAACCTATTTCTCCACTTCGGCCTCTGACCGTACCCTCTCTCGTAAGATCCAAGAAGCTTGGTTAGCAACTCAACTGGAAAAGAAAGCAACCAAACAAGAAATCTTGACCTATTACGTCAATAAAGTATTTATGGCGAATGGGAACTACGGAATGCAGACAGCTGCGAAAAGTTATTACGGAAAAGATCTAAAAGATCTTTCGCTCCCTCAATTGGCACTCCTTGCGGGGATGCCCCAAGCACCAAACCAATACGATCCATACTCCCATCCTGAAGCAGCGCAACAGCGCCGAAACTTAGTATTAAAAGAAATGCTCGATATGAAGACCATTTCTAACAAACAATACGAAGCAGCGGTCAATACACCTGTTACAGATGGTCTGCAAAGTCTTAGTTCTTCAAGCAGTTACCCAGCCTATATGGATAATTACCTAAAAGAAGTGATCGAGCAAGTCGAAGAAGAAACGGGCTACAATTTGTTGACAACCGGAATGGTTGTCTATACAAACGTGGATACAGAAGCTCAAAAGAAACTATGGGATATCTACAATACAGATGAATATGTCAATTACCCGGATGATGAAATGCAAGTAGCTTCTACCGTTATTGATGTCAATACTGGTAAAGTCATTGCTCAGCTGGGTTCTCGTCACCAATCCAGCAATGTTTCCTTTGGTACAAACCAAGCGGTTGAAACGAACCGTGACTGGGGTTCAACAATGAAACCAATCACAGATTACGCACCAGCTCTTGAACATGAGGAATATACCTCTACAGCAGCTACTACAACAGATGCGCCATACAACTTCCCTCATTCATCAACGCCTGTCTACAACTGGGACCGTTCATACTATGGTAGCATGTCCATTACCTACGCAATTCAACAATCTCGTAACGTGCCTGCGGTGAAGGCCCTGGAAAAAGTTGGTCTTAAACAAGCTAAGAAATTCCTCAATGGATTAGGGATCGATTACCCAGAAATGGTTTACGCCAACGCTATCTCGAGTAACACTAGCGATTCTAGCAACAAATACGGAGCCAGCAGTGAGAAAATGGCAGCTGCCTATGCTGCTTTTGCCAATGGCGGTACCTATTACAAACCATCCTATGTTAGTCGGGTTGTCTTTAGTGATGGCACAACCAAGGAATTTGAGTCCGAAGGAACTCGTGCAATGAAAGCAACAACTGCCTACATGATGACAGATATGATGAAGACAGTTCTCTTGTCTGGTACCGGTACAAATGCTGCCATTTCGGGAATCTACCAAGCTGGTAAGACAGGTACATCAAACTATGCTGATAACGAAATCGGTAAATTGACAAAAAATGCTTATTCAAATATTGTAACACCGGATGAATTGTTTGTAGGCTACACTCCTGAATATGCCATGGCAGTATGGACAGGTTATTCCAATCGCTTTACACCAGTATTGGATAATGGAATACAGGTCGCAACGGATGTCTACCGTCAAATGATGCTCTATCTTGCTAATAATAATAACTCTGGTCATACGGATTGGACGCAACCAAGTGGACTGTATCGAAGTGGTTCTTATCTCTACTTAAACAATGGTAAGAACAACTACAATAACTACTACTATGAGCCAAGTTATTCCACTGATCAGTATTCGTATGAAGAACCATCGTCTAGCTCTTCGAACGAAGAAAATCAATCTAAACCATCTGAGCCTTCTTCACAAGAATCTAACAATCATAACGAATAATATAACAGAGAAGTCGGGCTTTTGCCCGGCTTTTTTTAAAACAATGGTTAAAAAACCAGAACGAATAAAATCTGATTTATTTAGTTAGACTTCCCAGCTTTTTTATTTTTGAGTATATAAAAAAAAGAGCCTTTCGGCTCTTTTCTGTATCATTATTTTGCCAAAGCTCCCATTGGATCCCACGGTGCTAGGACAATTGGTTCTGCTTCATAGGCTGCTAATTCGTCTGCTGTTAGGAATTCTTTACGAACCACGATTTGGTAGGTATATTCATCCATCCAAGCATCAGAAGCCACAAAGTAACCATCTGTACCGACCTTGTCTCCCCATGAATTTTCAACCTTCCATTTACGAGACTGACCTGCTTCGTCTAAATCAACCCCTGTCAAGACCATAGCATGTGTCATGAGACTTTCTGCATAGTCCAAGCGACCCGCCTTGTCTTGTGTCAAATGAATGTCCATGCCTGCTTCAAAATCGTAGACATCTGTTGCCAGGATTCCGGCTTTACGGTTGCTGACTTGGCCTACATCTGAACCAAACCAGACAGTTTCTCCTGCTTTCATTTGAGCAATGGCTAATTCTTTCAATCGATCCATTGGAACATTTAGGTAGCGGACTGGACGGCTACCAACCACATTGCCCAGCATATCTACGGTGTAAGATTTTCCATATGGCTTGTCTGTAGTTGGGGCATTGATAATAGAGACGTAATCGTCTAATTGAAGGTCTACATATTTTTTGTAGAAGCTTTGTGGAGTTAACCCACTTTCGCTATGGAATTGGTTGTCCTTATCACGGTATGAAAAGTCAAATTCACGCGGAGGCAATCCTAAAGACATAGCCAAGAAGTTAAAGATTTCTTGCAACAAGGCTTGTTTCTTGCTCGCAACTGCCTCACTATCTGCGCCTGAGTGAATCAAATCACGCAAGATTTGCGCATCTTGACGCAAGAGTTTATTGAGGTAGGTGTTCAATTCCCGGCTATTGCTTGAAGAAATCGATTCTGGATAAACTGATTTTGGAACCACTCCGTATTTCTCAAAGAGGGATACCACCATATCCCATTGACCGCCATCTTGTTGTGGAGTTTGTAGGAGAAAAGCCACCTTACGGCTGGTCAACTCTTGGTCCGCTGTAGCAATCACTTGCTCCAAAAACCAGTTTGATTTTTCATACTTATCCCAAAAGAAAGTATGTGCTTGAGACAATTCAAAATCCTCCAATTGGAAGCTTGAAATCATCTTGTGACGGAAGGTATTTAAAGCCGCAAACATCCAACAACGTCCAGATGCTTTTTGGTTTGTCACCTTATCCTTGGTCAAATCAAGTGAAAAAACTGGTGTATTTTCTACTGCACTCTTGCGCGTTTCAAGCGATGCATGGATCCCATTGTGGGTAACAGCATTTTCAAGAGCCGCATATTTCACATTTGCTTCATAATTAGCATAGAGCTGGTCTGTAAATTCTTTCGTTAATTCTGACATAGCAATCTCCTTTTTTCGTTATTTACTATTATAATCCTTTGAGCAGAATCTTCAAGTAAAAATCACCCTATAGAGAGGGATTCTGTATAGAATAGATGATTTTATCCCCACAATATCCTTTGCGTTGAATGGCATGAGGGATGGTTTCTACATACTGCATTCCTGCCTTTTCCATGACTTTCCCTGAAGCAGGATTTAAACTGACATAAGTGGCTTTGATTTCTTTAAATCCGACTTTGTTCAATAAGAATTCCAAAACAGCTATGACGGCTTCTGTCATGAATCCCTGCCCCCAGAATTTCTTGCCAAGGATATAACCTAGCTCGCATGATTGACTTTCCTGGTCTTGAGAAACCACACTAATATCTCCAATTACCTGATCCGGTAATGTTTTCAAACAGATCGCCCATTTATAAGTATCTGGTTTAAGATACTGTTCGATCCATCTTTTGATCGATTCTCTGGTTCTCTCAGAAGATGCATGGGCATCCCAGGTGACATATTTCAGGGTTTCAGGATCAGAAGCCCAATTTTCAAACATCGCTGGTGCATCCTCCAAAACGAAAGGCCTCAAGTATAAATGCTCTGTCTCTATGACAAGACTTCAAAGATGATTCATAGATTGTCTCCCTTCATTTTTTTTTATGCAACTTGAACGTTGCAAGTTGGTTATTTTAATCTAGAAGAAAAGGACGGATGAAACCGCCCTTCTTTTTGATGCTTTTCACAATATTGTCTGGTGAGACTACGAAATCGAACTCTACGAATTACCGATTTCTGTCTAGTATTAATAGAAAAATTCTATTTGTATCCACCTCATCCATGAGCTTTTCAATGATACATTGACGCAGTAGCTGGCTGATTTGAACGGAGCTCTTTGAGCACCTTTCAAATCTAGACAGCCTTGCGGGGGTGAGACTACGAAATCGAACTCTACGAGTTACCGATTTCTTCCTCGTTCTCCTATTTTAAGACTCGGGCTAAAAAGGTCCACTGGACCTTTTTACTCCCAAAAATGATCAAATACTGTGATTGGCAAGTGGCGTTTGTGTTGGCCTTTGTACCACCATTTTTCAATAGTGGCTTGAGCTTCTGGGCTCACTTGTTTGCCTTCTAGGTAATCATCGATTTCATTATAGGTGACACCCAGCGCTACTTCATCTGCTATTCCTGGTTTTTCTTCTTCCAAATCTGCTGTTGGGATTTTCTCATAAAGAGCAGGATCGGCTCCTAAAGCCTTAAGCAATTGTTTTCCTTGGCGTTTATTCAAACGGAAAAGGGGCAAAATATCTGCACCACCATCTCCAAATTTTGTGAAGAAACCAGTAATATTTTCTGCAGCATGATCCGTCCCAATCACCGCTCCGCTACGTGCTCCAGCTAGAGCATACTGAGCAATCATGCGACTGCGAGCCTTAATATTGCCTTTGTTAAAATCAGAAACCTCTGTTCCAGTCGCTTCTACTGCTCGTACCATTTCGTCAGCAGACTCCTTGATATTCACAACCAGGCTAACATCCGGCTGGATAAAGGCCAATGCTTTTTGTGCATCTGCTTCATCTGCCTGTACCCCATAAGGAAGACGAACGGCAATAAATTGATAGGAGGCATCTCCTGTTTCTGCGCGCATTTCTTCCATGGCCAATTGAGCTAATCGTCCAGCAAGAGTTGAATCTTGCCCTCCTGAGATCCCTAATACAAATGTTTTCAAGAAGGGATGTTTTTTTAGATATCTTTTTAAGAAATCAACCGAGCGGCGAATCTCTTCCTGAGGATCAATGCTAGGCTTGACACCCAATTGTTGGATAATCTCTTCTTGCAAACTCATTTTGCTTCTCCTTCTCCATTGGCCTTGTTACGCATTTCCTCGATCAGGTCCATCTTATCCTGCCAAATATCTTTGGCCAAGTCAACTGGGTAATGCTGTGGATTGAGGACGCGCTTGTATTCATCCCATAATTGATCGTAATTTTTACGAGCATATTCTTGAATTTCTGATAATGTTGGCAGTTGATAAACCAATTGACCCTCTTTAAAAATATCCACTAAAAGAGGAATCGCCTCAAAGTTTCGGACTGTTTTATTAATGTAGGTATAAGTTGGATGGAACATTTTAAGTTCTGTCAGATGTGAAACATCTACTCCATCATAAGTGATGTAGTCCCCTTCTGACTTACCTTTTTCACGGCTCGTAATCCGCCAGACTTGCTTTTTACCTGGAGTAGAAACTTTCTCTGCATTATTGGAAAGCTTGATAGTATTGATCATCTCTCCTGCTTCGTTTTCAACAGAGACAATTTTGTATACCGCTCCAAGTGCTGGTTGATCGTAAGCTGTAATTAACTTGGTTCCTACACCCCAAACATCAATTTTTGCTTTTTGCATTTTTAAGTTGAGGATGGTATTTTCATCCAAGTCATTAGAAGCGTAGATTTTAGCATTTGTAAACCCAGCCTCATCTAATTGCTGGCGGACCTTTTTAGAAATATAGGCAATATCTCCTGAGTCAATCCGGACGCCTAGGAAATTGATTTTATCTCCCATTTCACGTGCTACCTGAATAGCTGCTGGTACCCCAATACGAAGGGTATCATAGGTATCGACGAGGAAGACACAATCTTTATGGGTTTCCGCATAAGCCCTAAAGGCCTGGTAGTCATTTCCATAAACCTGTACAAGAGAATGGGCATGAGTTCCTAAAACTGGGATTCCAAAGAGTTTTCCTGCACGAACATTACTAGTCCCATTGGCCCCTCCGATGACTGCCGCACGAGTGCCCCAAATGGCCGCATCCATTTCTTGCGCACGACGGGTTCCAAATTCCATCAAAGGCTCATCTTCAATGACTGAACGAATACGAGCAGCTTTTGTGGCTATCAAGGTTTGAAAGTTGACGATATTCAAAAGGGCTGTTTCCACCAATTGACACTGAGCCAGAGGGCCCTCTACCTGAACAATTGGTTCATTCGCAAAGACTAAGTCTCCTTCTTGAGCCGAGCGTACCGTCAATTCCAACTTGAGATCACGGAGATATTCCAAGAAGGCCCCATGATAACCAAGTGACTCTAAATAGGCAATATCACTCTCAGAAAAACTCAAGTTTTCCAAGTATTTCACAATTCTCTCTAAGCCAGCAAATACTGCGTAGCCGTTTTTAAAAGGCTGTTGACGAAAATAGACTTCAAATACGGCATGTTTATTGTGGATACCTTGATTAAAATAGACCTGCATCATATTGATTTGGTATAAATCAGTATGCAAGGTTAAACTGTCATCTGGATACATATGTATACCTCTTTTTTATAGATTTGTTCTATGAATTCCTACCATAAAATTAGTACCATTATAGCACATTTCAGTCCTATTGAATACTGAAAGGAAAGAATGAAAAAAATCTGAGACAGGAAGCTCAGATTTTTTGGATTAAAAGTTTTCTGTGATATATTTATAAACTTCTTGGCCAGCAATCGCACCGTCTCCGACTGCTGTCGTCACTTGACGCAAATCTTTTTGACGAACATCGCCAACCGCAAAAATACCTGGGACTGTGGTTCTCATATGATCATCCGTGACCACCCAGCCATTTTCATCTAAAATACCAAGTTCTGTCGCAAAATCACTGACAGGATCTAAACCGACATAGATAAAGACACCACCGAAGGCTTGCTCTCTAACCTCTCCTGTCTTCACATCTTTTAAAAGGACAGACGTTACTTTTTGTTCACCCTTAATTTCTTCAACAACCGTATTCCAAGCAAAGTGAATTTTATCATTGGCAAAGGCACGATCTTGAAGAACTTTTTGAGCACGCAATTGATCACGACGATGGGCAATGGTCACTGTTTTTGCAAACTGAGTCAAAAAGACAGCTTCTTCTACCGCAGAATCACCACCACCAACGACCAAGAGATCCTCATCTCTAAAGAAAGCTCCATCACAAACAGCACAGTAGGAAACCCCTCTACTATTTAGCTCCTCTTCACCAGGGACATTCAATGAACGGTGGTTAGACCCTGTTGCAATCACCACGGTTTTAGCTTCAAATTCCCCATCATCTGTGACAATCTTTTTGGTTGCTCCGTGGTCTTCGATGCGCTCTACCTGTCCAAACAAATGTTCCACACCAAGATTCTCTAAAGGCTCGAACATTTTTTCAGCCAAGTCTGGGCCACTAATATTCGCATAGCCAGGATAGTTTTCAATGTCAGACGTATTGTTCATTTGACCGCCTGGAATCCCTCTCTCAATTAATGCGACTTTTAAATTGCTTCGTGCTGCATAAAGGGCAGCAGTCATCCCTGCAGGACCTGCTCCAATAATCACTGTATCAAACATACACAACCTCTTTCTGTTTTGTTGTAACCATTATAATTCTAACACGGTCTTTTTGCAATTATCGTGCTTGAAAGATAAACAAAATCCCTATGACCGCAAAGGTTAAAATAGGAATCGTCATGATATCAATTAAGAGGATATCATACAAATGGGCTTGTCGTTGCTTGGCTGTTTTATCTTTCTTCTTAAGGGCACGGTAGCCAATCCAAATACAAGAAGCGATCCCAACTAAAATCGTTGTCGTCACTAAACTTTGTAAATATAAGGACAATAATTTATTTAACATCACGACTCCAAATATTTTTACATTTTCAGAAAACAAACCCAGCTAGCATCGCCAGCTGAGTCTTACCTCTCCTCTATTATATCAAACATAGGTCCGTTTGTAACTAGCAAAGAATTCTTTTGTCCGTTCTTCTTTTGGATGTTGCATGATTTCCTCTGGTGTTCCAGATTCAATAATCCGTCCTTTATCCAAAAATAATACCTTATCTGCTACTTGCGCTACAAAAGACATATCATGGCTGACCAGTACCATGGTTTGTCCTGATTTTGCCGCATTGGCAATGGATTTTTCAACTTCTCCAACCAATTCTGGATCCAAGGCTGAAGTCGGTTCATCCAACAAAAGAACCTCTGGTTTCATGGCCAAGGCACGGGCCAAAGCCACCCGTTGTTTTTGTCCACCTGAGAGGTGACGAGGATAGTGATTTTCACGATCCGATAAACCGACTTTTGCCAGTTCTTCTCGAGCAATTTTCGTTGCTTCTTGATCGGATAACCCCTTCACAACAATGAGCCCTTCTTTCACATTTTCAAGGGCTGTTTTTCTACCAAACAAATTAAACTGTTGGAACACCATGGCCAATTTTCTTCTTAAGGTTAAGATTTGATCTTGAGTAATGTGCTCAAAATCAACTTCGAAATCATCAATCTTAATTCTACCACTATCTGGTGCTTCCAAATAGTTTAAACTGCGTAAGAAGGTTGATTTACCAGCTCCCGAAGACCCGATTAGGGCCACGACTTCCCCTTTTTGAATTTCCAAACTTAGATTATTTAAAACCTTTTGACCTGAAAATGTCTTTGATAATTCTGAAATATAAATCATTAGATCCGGACCTCCTGATCTGGTAAATCAATTGCTACGGGAGTCTCAATATCCAGTCGACGTTCAATGTGACGGCCTAGTATTTCAATGAGAATGTTCACAATCCAGTAAACAATCGATACCGTGATAAAGCGTTCAAAGTACTTCAAATCGCTCCCCCCAATAATCCGTGCTTGAGCAAAAATTTCAACCACACTGGCACTAAAGGCGAGCGAGGTCCCCTTGGTCAAGCCAATGAGAGAGTTGATTAAAGTAGGAGTTGCAACGACTGCTGCATTGGGAATAATAATCCGGCGATAAACTTGACGGTTGGTCATCCCAAGACTACGCGCTGCCTCAATTTCACCAGGATCCACTGATAAAATGGCTGCCCGGATGGTTTCACTCGCATAAGCTGCCTCATTAAAGGCAAGAGCCACAATTGCAAATAACTCAGCTGGAATAGCATTAATATTAAAAGCTGTTCCATAAGACTGATTGATTGCTTTTAAAATAAGAGGAATCCCATAATAGGTCAACATCAACTGAACCAACAAAGGAGTCCCCCGTAAAAAACTGACAAAAACAGCTTGAATCGGGTATAGAATTCGTACACGATTAATTTTGACCAGAGCAAAAATCATGGCAAAAATAATCCCAAAAAATGCGCCTCCTAGGGCTAGTAAAATCGTCACAGGCAATTTTCCTATGACAGACGGAAATGCATCCAATACGGCTCTCAAACTAAACAGCTTGCTATCTGGAACGTGTTTTAAAAAGTCAGCATACCAGTTGGCAGCTAAAAGATTAGTTGTAAACATTTTTGTTACTTCCTTTCTCGAACATAAACATTCTATCACATTCACTATCGGAATTCCAAAAATTGCTACAGAAATAGAAAAATGATAGACTACTCAAATTTAGTCTATCATAATTTTAGACAAGTTCCTAATAGTTTTTCTTTATGGAGTTCATAAAGAAAATCTATGTTTTCTTCTGAACATTTGAAAGAAGGGGTTAGAAAGTTTGGCGTTTGGCCTTACGTTCCGCCCGACCACGCGCACGGTTTTCAGCTCGCTTAGCTTTTCTCCGCTTTTCATCAACTGCCCATTTGATTTTTTTCTTGTAGCCTGGTTTGATTTTTTTCTTTTTCTTCTTCACCAGACCAATCATTTCGATGTCGAGTTTCTCTTGCTTTTTCTCACGATTCGCCCGTCTGTCCCGATCATAAGTATCTTCAATAACCCCATTTTTCAACACTTTCGGTACGAAACGAATGCCCATTTTTTCTAGTTCACGGATATCTGAATCATCACTCGGTTGATAAAGAGTAATAGCGACACCTGGTAGACCATTGCGTCCTGTCCGACCGACACGGTGGACAAAGAAAGAAAGATCTTGTGGAATAGCATCGTTGATGACATGACTCACCCCTTCGATATCAATTCCACGAGCCGCTAAATCTGTGGCCACAATATACTCAAAATCAAGATTTTTAACCTGATTCATGATCCGTTTCCGTTCACGTGGTGGGATATCTCCGTGAATCTTTGCCACTTTCAATCCCTGAGCCACCAAATAGGCATGGAGATCATCTGCTCTCGTTTTGGTATTAACGAAAATCATGGCCAAATAAGGTTGCAAGGTCTTGGTCAATTGGTAAATTTGCTCATTTTTATCCCGACCCTTGGTGGAAACCAGCCAATTATCGATGGTATCTGAAATCACCGTCTTAGTCTTAATTTGCTCCATGACTGGGTTTGAGAGATATTTTTTCAAGAAAGGCTGCAATTTTTGCGGAATGGTGGCTGAAAAAACTAAAAATTGCAGTTGTTGCGGAAGCCTTGAAGCAATCTTATCCACAGTAGACAAGAATCCCATGTCCAGTGTCATATCTGCCTCATCTACCACAAAAGTATGGGCCTTATGAATAGCCAGATCACCCGATGCAACCAGATCATAGATCCGGCCTGGAGTTCCAATAACGATATGTGGTTGTTTGACCTGCAATTTTTCAATCTGACGGCTTTTATCCGTTCCTCCAACATAATTCACAATCCGAATCTCTTTGTCAGAATGACTAGCGATTTGACGAGCAGCTTGGTAAATTTGCGTCGCCAACTCCCGACTAGGAGCCGTGATGACCGCTTCAACTTGCTCACTATCTTCATTTAAGGTTTGAAAAATCGGCAAGAGGAAAGTATGGGTCTTCCCAGAACCTGTCTTTGACTCTCCAACCAAATCATTTCCAGCTAGGACAATCGGAATTAGTTTTTCCTGTACTTCGGTTGCTTCTCTAAAATTGATTTCTTTCAGTGCCTCTTGAATATAGGGCTTAAAATTAAACTCTGTAAATTTCATTTTCTCAGTTCCTTTCATGATCTCTATTATTATATCAGAAAAGCTGTCTTCTTGCCTCTCTTATGGGTCATTTTTCCTAACCAGCGAAGTCTCTCTGAGTCAGCAAAAAAACGATGGGCAAGCCCACCGTCGTTTTATAGGTAGAGAAGGACTAGAGTCACGACACTTGTCACTAAGGCAATGCTCCACATAAAGGCATCCACTTTCCATTCTGACCAGTTTCGGCCAATGCCAGAAAGGCCACCCAATTCTAAATGATGGTGGAAAGGAGTCATTCGGAAAATCCGACGTCCTTCCCCGTAACGTTTCTTGGTCCATTTGAAATAGGTCACTTGTAGCATTACTGAACCCGTTTCAATGACATAGACCAGACCAATTAAGAGCAACGTCCACTCGACATGCAAAGCCATTGACAAAGCTGCAAGCATCCCTCCAAGAGCTAGACTACCGACATCTCCCATAAAGATTTTAGCCGGCTTGTGGTTGAAGACAAAGAATCCTAGCAAGGCCCCAATCATACTCAAGGTGACAAAGAGAATGTCCCATTTCCCTTGCATATAGGCAATAAAGGAATAGGCACTCAGGCTAATGGCAACGGAGATGCTGGCTAATCCATCAATCCCATCTGTCAAATTGACCGCATTTGAAAAACCAACCAACCAAAATAAAGCAAAGAGAATGTAGAAATAGCCCAAGTAAAGTTCATATCCGAAAACATTCAAAAGGCTTCCTGCACCGTGGCGTTCAGAAAAAATATAGAAGATGATTCCACCAACAAGTTGAAGGGCCAATTTTTGTTTTGGGTTAAGACCTTCATTAATCTTACGAAAAACTTTTAAAAAGTCATCCAAAAATCCAACAATTCCATAAAGAATCAAGATAAATAGAATCAGTTGAACAGGGCGCGTGAAATTTCCAGTCAATACGGTAACGACAAAACTAACTAGAACGGCTGTAATGAGAAATACAACTCCCCCCATTGTCGGAGTGCCAGCTTTCGCTTTGTGTTGTTTCACATCTTCGTGCATTTGTTGCCCGGAAATATGAGCACGATGGTAAAATCGAATAAAGGCTGGAATAGCAGCCACTGTTAATAGAAACGATACAAGGATCGTAGCAATATACATCTTAGTCTCCTAATGTTAAGGTAATCTTTTTAGTTTTATTGAGTGAGGTGTTCATTTTGACACTTTGTTTGGTTACTTTCTTTCCACTACCTTTATAGGTAATCTCAATTCCAGTCCATTCTCCAAAGATATCAGCATTTTTCTTTGTCCAACCATACATATCTGGAACCGCATCAAAGTCTTCTGTTAATAACAATACTTGCTGATTGGCTTTGACTTTAGAGCCTACATCCACAGACATTTTGCGGATATTTTCCCCGGTTCCTAGGACAATTGGCTGCACCAAATTGCGACGCAATTCCTCTGAATAAGCACCTGGGCTCAGATTTTGTTTCAGATTCAACTCCTTAGAGAGAGTTTCTACTGAAGGGATTTTGTAGGTCGTTTCTTTGGTCACACCATCCAAAGTTGGTGCCTCTGATGTCAAATGCAATTCGTCTTTTAAAGCAACTGCATCTTCCAAAATAGGATTGACCAACTCTTCCCAGCTGGTGGCTGAGAATTTCACTTCTGGTTGTTGGACCGTCACATACATAATGAATTCAGGATCTTCTGCAGGTGTCATGGCTACAACCGAGTTGATATAATCATTTTCTCCTTGCAAGTATCCTTGATCTGTCGCCATTTGGGCAGTCCCTGATTTCACCGCAACGTTTTGACCGGGTACCTGAATGATGGGTCCATCACTGTACAAGGTTCCATACTCTGGATCTGTTCCGACGGTGATCATATAGTTCCGTGTCTGTTGCGCAGCTGATCCTGAAACTGGTTTTCCAACAACTTCTTTTTTTGATTTGCGGGCTGTGTCTGATTTTTTATCGTAAATAGCACTAATAAACTTCGGCTCCAACATTTGTCCATCATTAGCGATGGCACTAAAGGCCCGTAACATTTGGGTTTGACTGACGGAAATCCCTTGACCAAAGGCAGATTGTGCCTGACTGACATAGTTATCCCCTGGAAGACCCCCGTAAGCTTCATTTCCCATTCCAAAACGGGTCGGAAGACCGAATTTAAAGCGGGTTAGATAGTCCATCCAGACAGCATTTCCCATTTTTTGCTCTAAGCGGGTCATCCCCACGTTACTTGAGTAAGCAAATCCCTGTGCGATATTCATATAGCGACCTTCAGACAGCCCCATATTGACATCCCAGTCACGGATGGTCGCATCTTTTACTTGTAGTTCGTTATTGTAGTATCCCTCATTATAAGCTGGGAAGGTTCCATGATCAATCGCCGAAGCTAATAACATGACCTTCATCGTTGAACCCGGTTCATATTGATCTTGATAAAGGATGGTATTCCAGGTTTTCAAGTTTTTCAGATCCAACCCTTGTTTGGTATCCGCATTATAGGATGGACGTTGCGTTGTCGCTAGGATCTCTCCAGTTTTTGCACTCACAAGAGTCGCACTAACATACTTTCCTTTTACTTTTTCTTGGAAAACATCCATTCGCGTCTCAAGGTAGGTCTGCAACTCTGCTGAAATAGTCGTATAGACATCTTTTCCATCTTCTGTTTTGACAGAAACCTTATCTGAACCAGGAACGATATTGCCGTTTCGGTCTTTGTCATAGGTGATAACCCCATTTTGACCAGCGAGAATACGATCGAGGGATTTCTCCATCCCTGATTGCCCCTTCAGGGTTTTATTCCCCTCTTTATCTTCTTGAAGAGAGGCCTGACCTATAAATTGAGAGGCAAAAACTCCATTT
Organism: Streptococcus sp. HMSC072G04; assembly: GCF_001813295.1. Classification (GTDB taxonomy): domain Bacteria; phylum Bacillota; class Bacilli; order Lactobacillales; family Streptococcaceae; genus Streptococcus. Next base: position 50,140 of record NZ_KV812011.1, on the reverse strand, counting down.
TTATAGCTCCGATTTGGACTAGTTGTAAAGGCAACTCCTTCAATTTTCGCCGCTTCCATGGCCTCACGGATGGCCGTCATATTGCTATAAGTTATGCCGTTTCCGTTCGAGCCAAAAGAAACTTGTTTCAATTTCTTTTGCGACAACTGTTGAATGACGTAATCCTCATCCATCCCTAAGTACTGCTTAAAGATTTCTGCTACTTTTTTAAATTGGCTCTCTTCTACATAGAGGACTTTCCCAGTTGCTGATTTGTACTTTTTATCAATAACCGCATAAACGTTATAGGTCGTCGCATCTTCAGCAATTACTGCTCCATTTCGGTCGTAGATCGTTCCACGTTTTGCAGGAACAATGACCGTCTGCTCATGGACTTTTTTGGCTTGATCCGATAAGGTCACACCAAATTTTTTGTCAGTCCCAATGATCATTGCAAAATTAATCAGAAAGAGAAAAAAGAGGAAAATCGCCAGTACACTGAGATTTTTCCCAACTTGTTTTCGATTCTGATCCGGCAAGCGACGTTTCTTTATCGAATACCCGATCAAAAATTTTTTGAATTTATTCATCACTACTTGCACTCACTGTTTTTCGATTTTCTTTTTGCAGCTTCATTCCTTGGGAGCTAGCCAACTGTGATAAGCGGTCATAACGTGTTAATTCATTGACCTCTTGACGAACATCTGCCAACTCTGTCTTTTTGGCTTCTAGTTCCGTATTCAAATCAGTCAATTCACTTTGAACTTGTAAAATCCGTGTCTGCATAAAGACGATACTAATGGCTAAAATAACAGCTGTTAGGACAATCGACCCATAAAAAGCCTTTTCTACTCTTGAGAAACGGCGAAAGCGGTCTTGAAGTACCTGTGTTCTTGTTCTCTCATCTCTTGCTGCCATATCAATTCCTCTTACTTGTGTATTTTTCGAGCAACCCGTAGTTTTGCTGAATGGGATCGATTATTATCCTCAAGCTCTTCATCACTTGGCAAAATAGGTTTCCGGTTGACCAACTCCATCTTTGGTTTCAAATCATCTGGAATAAAGGGAAGTCCCTTTGGAACCTCAACCGTCGAAGCTTCTTTAAACAATTGTTTGGTCAATCGATCCTCTAACGAATGAAAGGTAATCACAGAAATACGACCATCGAGGGCCAACAAATCCATGGCTTGCTGAATCGATTCATCTGCAGCTCCCAGTTCATCATTGACTTCGATACGAATGGCTTGGAAAATCTGTTTAGCAGGATGGCCCTTTTTCTTGAGCTCCTTAGCTGGTTTAGCAGATTTAATAATCTCTGCTAATTCAGTCGTTGTTTCAATCGGTTTAATTGCTCGTGCTTGCTCAATTTTCCGCGCAATTTGCTTGGAAAATTTGTCCTCTCCATATTTGAAAAAAATACGGACTAGATCATGGTAATCGTAGCTATTAACGACCTCATAGGCTGTCAAGGAAGCTTCTTGATTCATCCGCATGTCCAGTGGCGCATCTTTCTTGTAAGAAAATCCGCGTTCCCGTTCATCTAACTGAGGACTAGACACACCTAGGTCATAACAGATTCCATCAATTTCAGTCACACCCAATTCGTTTAGACGTTCCTTCAAATGACGAAAGTTATCCTTAATGAAGGTCACCATACCTTTCTCGATGAATGGAGCCAAACGAATCTTTGCATTCTCAATTGCATGCTGATCTTGGTCAAAGGCATAAAGATGGCCCGATTCATTTAATTTTGTTAACAAATATTCGCTGTGGCCTGCCCCACCCAATGTGGCGTCTACATAGATCCCATCTGGCTTAACATCCAGCATATCGATCGTTTCATGAAGCAAAACCGTTACATGATGAAATTCTTTACTCATATCTTTACTATTTTACCACAAATGGGACCAAGATGCACTCCTGAAAGAAAATTCACTAACTAATCTTATCGGACCTTTTCGGATCCTACAAAATACCTAGAAAGGCTTGATTTCACTTGTTTCCTCTAGGATTTATGATACAATATTCTTATGAAAATAAGAAAACAGATTCTCATCCCACTTTTATTGGTCGATGCTATCGCTCTCTACTTTTTTCTAACCACTATTGAGGCTTGGATTTTTTGGCTTGCTGCCCTGATCCTAGTCGGCTCACTTTGGTGGCTCAAAAAAGCTATTCAAGGACAAAAAACAGAGATGGAAGAAAACTAATTTCCTCCGTCCCTGTTTTTTTCTAATCCCCCAAGAAATTTCTTACAAAAAGGAAACTAGCTCTGAAATAATAAAGAGGCTGGGACAAAAGTCCTAGCCTCTCAATTATTTTTGGATTGTCGAGCAAGACGCAGTGGTTGAGTGGGCTCTACTACGCTGATTTCATCAGCTTTTACAGTCCTACTCAACTGTGCGGAGGTGGGACGACGAAATCGAATTCTAACGAATTACCGATTTCTGTCCCACTCTCTTGCGGTTTATTGATTATGTTTCCAATTGCTGTAAATCCCAAAAAGAATGATCCAGATGGTTGCTCCAATCGCTCCAATGTATGTTGATTCTTGCAAGAAGAGACAAACGAATACAAAGAGGAAGAAAACAATGGTTAATGGATTCAACACTTTATAGGCTGGCATGACAAACCCATCTGGCATAAATTCTTTCGATTTACGGTACTTAAGATGGGCAAGCATAGTCAAAATGTAAATAGCAATGTAGACACCAGAAGAAGATGCCGTAATCAAGGCAAAGGCATCTGAGACACCTGGCAAGACATTGATAAAGGCTGAAACAGCAACCACAATCGCAGAAAAAATAATCGCCCGACTTGGAATCCCCATACGAGATAAGCTATTCAGTTTCAAACGATTCATCACTTTACTGTTTGGTGTTTCTTTTGCAATCTGGTACAAGTGACGCCCTGTTGAATAGAGGGTGGAATTCAAGGAAGATGCCGCAGCTGTCAGTACAACAAAATTAATCAATCCTGCTGCCCACTTGATTCCTACCATCTGAAAGACCGTTACAAACGGTGACTTATTGACAGGAAGCTGTTGCCAAGGGAAAATAGCCATAATCGCCAACAAAGCTCCTACATAAAAGATTACAATCCGGATTGGAATTTCTTTAATAGCTTTTGGCAATACTTGTCGGGGATTAGCTGTTTCAGAAGTAGTAATTCCAACAAATTCGATTGCTTGGTAAGCAAAGAAGACCATTTGGAAGGCCATGACGAACTTGACCCAACCATTTGGAAACATTTGAAAACCATTGGTAATGTTACTTAAGCTAGCGTGTCCAGCTGGTGTTTCAAAATTCGTCGTCACCATAAAGATTCCTGTTGCGATCAAGGCTAAAATAGTGACAATCTTGATCATTCCAAACCAGAATTCAACCTCTCCAAAAACCTTCACAGCGATCAAGTTTACACAACTTAAGAGCGCTAAAAAGATAATTTGAATCTGCCAGGCTGGCCAATTTGGAAACCAAAGCTGGACATAGTTGGAAACAGCGGTGATCTCTGCCATTCCCAAAAATACCAAGGAGACCCAATAGGACCATCCTGAAAAATAACCCCAACCTTTTCCTATATACTTGGTGATAAAGTTGATAAAGGTGTGTTGATCAGGGTCCATATATAGCATTTCTCCGATTGCCCGCATCATCAAGTACATGAAGGCGCCAGTCAGCATATAGACTAAAATAATAGAGGGCCCTGTCAAAGAAAGGGAACGACCGGCTCCAAGAAAGAGTCCTGTCCCGATGGTTCCTGCAATAGCGATCAGCTGAACATGCCGATTTTGCAGACCACGAACCATCCCATTTTCGGTTTCTTCACCAGGATGATGTTTTTTTGACATATAATTACTCCAATTCTTTTTCTGTATATTTTCAGAAAAGTATACTTCAAATTTTCATACAATCTACTATACCATGTTTTTAAAAATTGGTCAATCCAGTCCAGAATATTCTGAATTTTATAGATTAAAAAGAGTGCTGAAATCTCTTCCAGCACTCTTTTGCTTATGAATTAGGGTCATCGAGACTACGGCCATGCAAACCTTTTTCCCGTTGCACTTGGCGTAGTTTCTCAGGTGTTACATCGTTACCTTCTTCATCCACAATTTTGATCCCTTCGATGTGGTGACGAACCGAACGACGATAACCTTCAATGTATTCTTCACGAAGTTTTGCTTGTTCCACTGCTTCTTCAGGAGTCAAACCTTCTGTTTTTTTCTTTTTAGCAAGCTCATTGATACGAGCGATTTTTTCAGGTGTCATAATAAAACCTACTTTCTACCTGTCATCAGGTACTTATTTTGTGTTCAATTGGTTGAAGGCTGCAACAGCGTTAGCTTTCGCTACAAGGCCTGCAAGAAGGGCCAAACGGTTGTTTTTAACCGCCTCATCTTCTGCCATTACCATAGTATTGTCAAAGAAAGCATCAATGACTGGGCTAAGAGCAAAGAGTTGAGCCAATTTGTCACTAGCTGAACCAGTCAATTCAAGCTCTTCAATCGCTTTAGAAAGGGCTTTTTCTTGATCGTTTTCAAAGAGACTAGCGTCGACTGCTACTGAAGCATCTGCTTTTTCTGCCAAGTTAAAGGCACGAGAGAGGGACTCAACAGCCGCCTTATAACCATCGGTCTTCGCAGCTTCTGAAAGAGCTTCAGCTGCTTCCAGCATATCAGCCACGACAAAGTTTGAACCAGCAAGAACAGCATCTTTGATGTCTTTTGGTGTGCGTCCCATCATCTTGTCCACACGCGCCTTGATGAAGTTGAGCACTTCTGCTTGATTGTCATAAGAAAGGCTATCAAATGAAAGGGCGTAAAGGCTGTCGATCAACTCATCCATAGGGATATGCCAACCAAAGGCATCCAAGATACGAACAATCCCTTGTGTTGCACGACGAAGCGCATAAGGGTCATTGGAACCTGATGGAATCAAGCCTACTGAGAAGAAGGAAAGGAGGGTATCCAATTTATCTGCAAGGGCAAGAATGGCACCAACCTTAGTCTCTGGAAGAGCTCCGTCTGCTGAATCAGGAAGGTAGTGCTCACGGATAGCTGTCGCAACCGCAGCATCTTCACCAGCGAGGAGGGCGTATTTTTCACCCATGATTCCTTGCAATTCATCGAACTCTCCGACCATACCCGTCAAGAGGTCAAATTTGTAGATTTCAGCTGCACGAGCAACAGCTGCCGTTTCTTCAGCAGTCAAACCAGCTTGCTCAGCTAGTGACGCTGCAATGACACCCGCACGCGCCATGTGTTCAGAAAGAGAACCAATTTTTTCATGGAAGGTTACGTTAGCCAATTTAGCAACGAGGTCTTCAATCTTAAGTTTTTGGTCTTCACGCCAGAAGAATTCACCATCTTCAAGACGTGCCACCAATACTTTTTCATTTCCTCGGATAACATTTTCCAAGTGCTCAGCATTCCCATTACGGACGGAGATGAAGTTTGGTTTAAGCTGGCCATCAAGGTCACGTACAACAAAGTAACGTTGGTGCGTTTCCATTGAGGTCACCAAGACTTCTTCTGGAACGTCCAAATATTTAGTGTCAAAACTTCCCATAAAGGCAGTTGGGTATTCGACCAAGTTCAAGACTTCATTCAAAAGTCCTTCTTCGATTTGGACTTGAACACCTTGTTCTGCTTCGATGGCTTTGATTTGCTCACGAATCATGTTTTCACGTTCTTTGCTATCCGCAATCACGTAAACAGTACGAAGGTCTTCTTCATAAGAATCCGCATTAGTAATTTCTACTTCATGTCCAAGAAAACGGTGTCCACGGCTCACACGACCTGATTGGATATCCAAGAAATCAAGGTCGAGCGCTTCGTCGCCCAAAAGAACGATCAAGGTGTGAACTGGGCGAATGTATTCAAATGTGTTGTTAGCCCAGTGCATGCTTACAGGGAAGGTCAATGAAGCAAGCACTTCTGGAAGGCCAGCCAAGACTTCTTTGGCAGGTTTACCAGCTTCGTGTTTCGTGACATAAACGTACTCTTCACCTTTGACTTCACGGAATTCGATATCATCAACCGTCAAGCCTTTCCCACGGACGAATCCTTGAGCCGCTTTTGAGAAGTTTCCATCTGCATCCAAGGCGATTTTCTTAGAAGGTCCTTTAAAATCTTCAGTTAAATCAGATTGTTGATCCGCTAAACCAATCACACGGACGGCCAAACGACGTGGTGTTGAGAAGGTTTGAATGCTTTCGTATGAAAGTCGGTTTTCATCCAAGAAGGCTGCCATTTTCTCACCGAGTTGTTTTTCACTTGGTGTGACAACGTAGGCTGGCAACTCTTCAAGTCCAAGTTCTACTAATAAGTTTTTTGTCATGTTTCTTCCTTTACAAAATTCTTTTTCTGATAGGCACCTTAGGTACTGGGGACGTTGCTAACTAACTTTGTGAGGCTGTGAGGAAATCTTCTGTTTTCTTGACATCGATTTCCAACAGTCTCATCAAAGTGGATTTAGCCAACTGATTTTTGAACCTCACGTTTCAAAAATCCCCATATACCAGTACAGCGGTGCCTATCCCTTTAGCAAGTCTTCGACTTGCCTCTGGGTAGCCATGTGGGCTCACTTTGTTTGCCCACTTTCCATTCTTGTAACTCTTTTTATTCTTCCTCTTCTGCTAGGAGTTTGGCGCGTGTGGCTTCGTCGAGAAGTGGGTAACCAAGTTTTTTACGTTCTGCGACGAAAGTTTTGGCTACGACACGAGCCAAGTTACGGATGCGGGCAATGTAGCCGGCACGTTCTGTAACGGATACTGCTCCACGAGCATCTAGCAAATTGAAGGTATGTGAACATTTCAAAACGTAGTCATAGGCTGGGTGAACAAGGCCCAATTCCAAAGCACGTCCTGCTTCTTTTTCAAATTTTTCGAAGTTTTCAAGAAGCATATCTTGGTCAGAAACTTCAAAGCTGTATTTTGAGTGTTCATATTCTGGTTGAAGGAAGATTTCTCCGTATTTAACGCCTGGAGCCCACTCAATATCGTAAACAGAATCGACTTCTTGGATGTAAGAAGCCAAACGTTCCAATCCGTAAGTGACCTCAGAAGTTACCGGACCAGTTGCCAATCCACCAACTTGTTGGAAGTAGGTGAACTGAGTGATTTCCATACCGTCAAGCCAAACTTCCCAACCTAGACCAGCTGAACCTGTTGATGGGTTTTCCCAGTTATCTTCAACGAAACGGATATCGTGTTCCAAAGGATTGATCCCCAATTTTTCCAATGATTCAAGGTAGAGCTCTTGGATGTTTGATGGTGATGGTTTCATCACCACTTGGAATTGGTGGTGTTGGTAAAGACGGTTTGGGTTTTCCCCGTAACGACCGTCCGCTGGACGACGAGATGGCTCTACATAAGCTGCATTCCACGGTTCAGGACCAATGGCACGGAGGAAAGTATACGGACTCATGGTTCCCGCACCTTTTTCATTATCATAAGCCTGCATGAGCATACAACCCTGGTCATTCCAGTATTGTTGCAAAGTCAAAATAATTTCTTGGAAGGTTAGTTTTTTTGACATCTTCTTCTCCTTTTTATAAATTCTTGCTACACGAGTCTGTCTCGTTGATCATACGAGGCAAGACGAGTTAGTACTGCGTCTAGCTCAGGCACCCTAGTGCTGAGCGTGTGGCAGTCCGACTGTAAGGAGATCTCTGCCACTAACGCAGTGAAAGGTTAGTTTTTTTGACATTGAATACTCCTTATTCATAAAGTTTCTTGTGACTTAGGATACAAAAAGAACCGTGTCTCTGCTCCTAAGTCCTTTGACCTAGGGGCGTCAGAAACGCGGTTCCACCCTAATTTATTACTTCATTTTATTTTACTTTACTCAGCTTTTTACTGAGAGAAAGCGCCACTTGCTTACTTTGCTCTACTTGGCTCTCACTATCCCAAGCTCGCTAGAAAAACGCCGTAAGCCCTTCTTTCTTGACTAGTATTATAGCAGATTTTTAGTGACTTGTAAATTAAAATCCGCATGAAACAATCGTTTCATACGGATTTTAGGCTAACAAACAATGTTGTTTTTCTTATGGACGTCTTGCAGCTTTTGGTTTTTTACCATGAAGTTTTTTCTTGGCATTCTTCAAGGCTGTCAAAGCATCTTTCACATCTTGTTGGCTTGCTCCTGGATTTGAAAGGATAGTTTGTGCATCCTTGAAGGCTGCTAGGTAAGCTTCTTTTTCTTCATTTCCAGCATAGATAAATTTAGCATTCTTTTCTTGGAACTTCAATTCTTCCTTGATGTATTTTTCAAGGCTTGAAAAATCTGTTGCTTTCCCGTTTAATTTTCCTTCCGCACGGCTAAGCTCAGCAAGTGCTTGATTGATTTGTTCTTGTTTCACAGTTGGATCAACTGCAAGCAAGGCAACTGTTTGGAAAGCACGATCGTAGTCGCGACGTACTTTTTCTTTGGCATTGGCATAACGACCAGTTTTAGTCGTAGCATCGTAAGCCTGCATCGCTTCTTTCAAGGCCGCAACGTTTGAATCTTTCCCATCCAAAGCTTGGCTGGCAGCTTCAAGACTAGCTAAAGCTTGGTTGACTTGCTCTTGACTAACCTTGTTGGTCAAGGCTGCTTGGGCAGCTTGTAAGGCTTGATCATAGGCTTCCTTCTTATCCGCACTGGCATTGAAGTATTGCGCTGTCTTTGTAACATCTGCTTGGTTGTTCAAAGCAGCTAAGAGATCCACTTTTGAGATCACTCCAATACGATAATTGTTGTTACGCCCTGCGACAACTGAGATCACTGGTGCTTCCTCAGCTAGTTCATAGCCTGTAGGAAGAGTTGCAACCAAAGTATATTGACCAGTTGCTACAGATTTACCAAAGCCATTTTTACCATATTTTTCAGCAGGCAAGACAAAGTTTTCACCATCTGCCCCTTTTAATACGATCGTAGCTGCTTTTGAAACCGGTTGATCAAAGCTGATGCTAACTGGTGCATATTCTAAAGTATTGGCAAGAAAAGCAATCGTTTGGAAACTATTATCCTCTGTCAAATCAAATTCTTGCGTCAAGCTGCTGACAAATTTCACTTCTGTACGATCATACGTAAAGATTTCAGCAGTATAATGACCAAAGTTCAAGAAGTTAATATCTTTTGTCTTATCAACTGACACGTATTGGCCGTTGCTATCTTTGATTCGGTAAACATACATAGTATCCAAATCTTTGTTCGTTTTAGCGTCACGAACTGCAATTTGAACCCGACCACTATTTTGATCCCGAACTAAATCTGCTAGTGAAACATAGTCTACGTTCCCCGCAAAGTCTTCTACATAGTAGTAGATATTCTTCTTATCGATGTTTTCAGGAAGATCGAAGCTACCATCTGCATTGGCCTTGATCACATGGTAATTTTCAAGCGCACGTGTACCATTCTTATCTTCACTGGTTTGGACCATTGTCCCCTGATCATCGAATGGAGTCACGTAGACGAGTTTTTCAGTTAAGATACCACCATCGCCAACATCTTTTGCTTTACGTGCTACAAACTGTTGAGCCCCATCTTTGAAACGGATATATCCAGATGTGATCACTGGTTTTTGAGTATCGACTTGAACCTTGAAGGTTGTTGATTGCTCCTCAGCTCCAGGAACCATTGGTGTGTAACGAATGACATAATCATATACACCATCTGCTACTGCTTTCCCATTTGCATCGGTACCATTCCAAGCAGTATTATCTAGTGTGTAGCTGCGTGGGTTCTTTTGGTCTCCGTTGAAGAAGTTCTTACGATGGTCAGATGGAGTTCCTTCCCACAATGGATTTTTATGTTCCGTATCACTTGCTGCATAAACAGTTGCACGAAGGTTTTCAATGTTTCTAAGGGCAACTGTCTTGTATTCAACGAGGTCTTTATTCCCATCTTCATTTGGCGAAATAGCGATGCGAACATTTCCTTTTTCATCTAGTTGAAGAGAGTGAGTTCCTTCCGCATTTTCTTCAATACCAAGAAATGTAATCCGACGACCATCTCGTTTTCCTTGTGTGAGGAGAAGGTCATTTTGAAGAGTAACAAGCGCAGAAACATTGGCACTAGAGGAGATATTCAAATCTTTTGGAACATGATAGTAGAAGCCATCTTTTCCTTCACGAACCAAATCATAGATTGGTTTTTCAACAGCTGGAAGGTTTTGGAATTCTCCCTTGAATCCCATAAATGGCAGGCTAACTACATCCCCATCATCTGCCGGATCAACAAAACGAACAAATCCTTCAAGGAAATAGCCATTTGGCATTTCTTTGCTCAATTCTTCTGTGAATTTACTTGTATCAACTTTAACCGTAACCGTTTCAGAGCTATGAGCTTTCACAGTTACTTCAGGCCAAGCAGTTTCTGTTAATTTGCGTGGACGGAGGGTAAATTTACCATCTTTTACTTCATCTGTATCAGTATTCACCAACATTTTCAAGGTACGATCGGTATCTGAAATATTGTGAACCGTCACATCAAATGTAAAGCTATCTCCAACATTACCAAGAGTGACACTTGGATAGTTGTTTTCACCAGTCACATACAAGTCTGTTGAAACCGCTGCTGCTGTATCGACAACCCCTGCACCTTGTTGACGTGGAGAAGTATAGACACCAGTTTCTTTGTCAACATGTGGTTTAGCTGTAGACATAATCAAGGCTTTCACAGTTGCAGAAACTTGTTCTGGAGTCAATTCTGGATGGTTCTTCACAAGGTATTCTTTGACCAAAGCTGCCACACCTGCTACGTGAGGAGAGGCCATACTTGTACCACTCATATCCCCGTAGGTATTGTCATTTAAAGAAGAAAAGATATTCCCACCAGGTGCTGTGACATCTGGTTTCAACTGACCATCGGTTGTCACTCCCCAGCTTGAGAAATCAGACAATTGGTCTGCTTCTGGAGATGGACGGTTAGCCATGGTATTGTTAAAGACAACTTTGTAAGATCCAGCTTTAAGAGCTTCCCCATAGCGTTTTGAAATGAAGACAGATGGAATTTTCTTAGCATCTCCATCAATTGCCATTCCAAGATTAGATCCTTCCACATTATTGTAGACCAAAGCTCCTGCTGCACCATGATGGAAGGCATTGGCAATCTTTTCTGAGAATGGAATTTCCCCACGTTGGATTAAGGCCAATTTACCGGTAAGGTCTAGATCTTTAAAATCATCTTCTTTCCCAAGACCAACTGATACATATTCGTACTCTTTGCCTTTTTCAAAATCAGCATCTGCAGCAGATTTACTGTAATCAAATTTTCCGTTATCCGCTTCTGCATTGCCTTCCAAACCTTTGACTTCAAAAACTTCTGTTGTAATGATGTTGTTATTGATAGAAGCAACAGAGATAGAGTCCTCTACCGTTGATGGATTTCCAACCAAACCGTAATCTGGATTTTCTGCTGCTGGTCTAGAATAACCATTCCCAAAAGTATTGCTATTTCCTGCAGAGATTAGGACAGATACCCCTTTAGCACGCGCTCGTTTAATGGCATCCACAATATCTGAATCAGCATTGACCATAGAACCAGTAGTAGATCCAAGACTCATATTGATGGTATCTGCACCAAGGGCTACAGCATCATCAATTGCTTTTACATAAAGGGCAGAACCCGTTGTTTTTTGACGATCTGAAAAGACACGCATAAACATAACTTGCGCTTCTGGTGCTACACCATAGATCTTTTCACCGTTTCCTGCTTCTTTATCAGGATTCCCTGTTGCAATCCCTGTAACGTGCATCCCATGGGAATCTCTTTCAGCCTCTTTGATATTGTCGGTCCCATCAAAGTAGTCATAAGCGTAGACAACCTTGTCGTTGTACCATTTACCATAATCAATTCCTGCCGCTTTCTTAGCAGCTTCGATTTCTTCTTGGTTTTTAAACTTAGCTTTTGAAGGATCGGTAATCCGAAGAACCTCGTGGTTCACATCCAAGCCAGAGTCGATGACGGCGACAACCATCCCTTCCCCTTTATAACCTTGCTTCCAGGTTTGGGGAACAGTAATAATTTCGTCACTTTCGATGCTTTGAGGTTTTTCAGCTGCCTCATGGCGATTCGTTGTTTCTGAACTTGTCGCAGTAGCCACTGCTGTTGCTTTTTCTACAGGTTTTTCCGCTACTTCCGGTTTTGTTTCTGGAACAGTAGCTGCCTCTTTCGGAGCTTCTGTTTTTTCAACAAGAGCTGCTTCTGTTGCATTCGTTGTCTTTTCAGCAACTGTTGCTTCTTTTGCAACTTCTACTTTCTCACTAGTAACTGCTGTATTTGCTTCTGTTGCTTGTGAATGCTCTTCTTCAGCAGGTGCCTGTTGAGTAGTGGCTACAAGCTGTGTTCCAGCACTTGTTTGGCTGGCTGCTTGTTCTTCAGCACTCGCTTGTGCAGATCCAAATACCAAAACAGCCCCTAATAAAACTGAGGCTACACCAAATTTGTATTTTCTTAATGAAAAACGTTCTTGTCTATTCATAGAAACTCCCCTTATATTTTAATAGTAACTATTATAACGCAAAATTGTCTGAAAATTCATTCAAAAAACAAAATGTAACACAAATGTAACATTCACGAATATTACTAACTATTAATTTATTTTCGTTCGGAAAAATGTAAATTAGTATGGGAAGGTATTATAGAACATCTGTTTTTATTGGAGTTTTAAAATTATTTAATCATTGAAAGGATTTTAAAAACCGAGAACGAAACTGTCCTCGGTTTTCATTAATGAATAGAAATTCTCTCTTAAAAATCTTTGGTGTCTGGATCTGGTGCACCTGCTTCAACCGGAAGATGGCGAAGGAGTTCCATATCATCTGCCGTCAATTCAAAATCAAAGCAATTTAGATTACTTGCAATCCGCTCAGGTGTAACCGATTTTGGCAGTGGAAGGAAACCTTCTTGTAAACTCCAAGCCAGGGCTAGTTGAGCGACGGTCTTTCCATATTTAGTAGCCATTTCTTTTACTTGTTCATTTTGGAACAATTCTCCTTGGCCAAAAGGTCCCCAAGCTTCTAGTAAAATGCCATGCTTGCGACTCGCTGCGATGGCTTCGCTTTGGTACACCCCAGGTGCTAGACGAATTTGGTTCACAGCCGGAATGACCCGAGCTGTTTCAAGGAGGGCTTCCAAATGATGAGGCAGAAAATTGCTAATACCAATAGCCCGAACCTTGCCAGCAGCTAACATATCTTCCATTGCCCGCCAAACCTCAGCATTTCGTTTTTTCCAAGCATCATTTTCTCGAAGGGGTTTTGGATTTGGCCAATGAATCAAGTAAAGATCCACATAGTCCAAGCCTAGTTTTTCAAGAGACTCTTCCAAAGCAGCTTGAGCATCTTCATAGGTGTGATGAGTATTCCAAAGTTTGGTGGTAATAAACAGGTCTTCGCGCGCAAGACCACTGTCTTTAATGGCCCGACCCACACTCTCTTCATTCTGGTAGATCGCAGCTGTATCGATATGGCGATAACCTGCTTTTAAAGCAGCTAAGACAGCTTGATAGGCTTCTTCTCCATCCGCTGCTTTCCACGTCCCAAATCCCAATACAGGAATCTCCACCCCATTATTTAAACGATAATGATTCATTTCTTCTTTCCTTTCTTCGATTTCGGTTTCTTAGGCCCTCGAAGCTTGAGCTCTGGCTTAAAAATATTCTTCTTGGTTGGCTCCATCTTCTTGCTATAAAAACTATAGAGTAAAAATGCCCCACCAACGATCACAATAAAGATATTTTTTCTTACAATCCCATAGAGCAAGAAAAAAATCCCCATCAATAAAAAACGTATATCAATTGCCTTCATAAGCTACCTCACATTTCAATTCCCATTATAGCATGAAAAGACAGCATTCACAAAATTGCACTACCATCGGTAAACAAAAACCTCTCTAGGTATGACCTAGAGAGGAAGTATTCTATCTTCGTTTCTTGAATCTAGTTAGTCGCCTGGTAACGTTTGACCCCATCGAGATAGGTCGCAACCAGATCCAAATTTTGATCAAGCACGATGAAGTCCGCATCATACCCTTCTCGAATTTGACCACAAACATCATCAATATGGACTGATTTTGCCGGATTGAGGCTGGCCATCATCACTGCTTCGTGAGGGTTAGCAATCCCCCACTCTACAACATTTTTTAATCCATCTTTCAATTTCAAGATTGAGCCAGCTAGATTACCAGTTGATTTCAAGCGAGCTGTCCCTTCAGCGACCACAACTGGGAATTCCCCAAGCATGTAGTCCCCGTCTTCTAAGCCCCCAGCTGTCATACAGTCCGTAATCAAGGCAACATTTTCTTTCCCTTTTTGTTTCATCAGGATATCACAAGCTAGCGGATCAACGTGATGGCCATCACAGATCAACTCTGCTGTAGTATGAGGCAACTCATACATGGCACCAACCATACCGAGTTCACGGTGCGTCAAACCACGCATACCATTGTAGGCATGCACCCAGACACTTGCACCTGCATCAACCGCTTTTTTAGCTTCTTCAAAAGTAGCATTGGAGTGTCCCAAAGCGACAGTCACCCCTTCTCCTGTAATAGTCCGAACAAATTCTTCTACCCCTTCACGCTCGGGAGCAAGGGCAATCTTATTCAACAGACCATTGGCAGCTTTTTGCCAAGCCCTGAATTCTTCCATACTTGGATCCTTCATATAAGCTGGGTTTTGTGCTCCCTTGTATTTTTCTGTAAAATAAGGTCCTTCAAAATAAATCCCGCGAATCTTGGCTCCTGTTGCTTCTTTGTATCGTGCACCGATATTTTCAGTTACTGCCAAAAGTTGTTCATAAGAGGAAGTCAAGGTCGTAGGCAAAAAGCTCGTAACCCCTGTACTCAAGAGCCCATCACTCATGGTATGGAGAGTGCCTTCGATATTGTTATCCATCACATCTACCCCACCAAATCCGTGAATATGGGTATCTACGAGGCCAGGCGCAATACTGTACCCTGAATAATCCAACACATCCGCACCTTCTGGTAAGCTTTCCACATGTTTTCCAAACTTGCCATCAACAAGCTCCAAATAGCCTCCGCGGCGAACCCCATGTGGATAATAAAATTGATCTGCTTTAATATATGTAGACATAAAATCGTCCTTTCCATTGTAGGAACTGTGTTCCATTTATATTCATACATATTATAACGCTTTCACTTCCATTTGTAAATGGTCTAGACCTATTTTTGAATAGAATCCAACAAAAAACAGAGTAAGCTTTCTACTTACTCTGTTTGGTGTTCATTAAATTTGCTCGATTTGTACTTTTTCAGCGAGATTCATAGCATGGTCTGCAACACGTGTATAGTGAGAAATGATATCAATAAAGTTCACTCCGGCTTGAGGTGTACATTCACCGTGGTTCAAACGACGAATATGGGTTTTCCGAAGTTTTTTCTCCAACTTTTCAATTGCCTCGTGACGTGCTACCAATTGGTTTGCAAGACTCACATCATTGTTCTCAACGGCTTTCAAAGCATCCTCTACAAATTGATGGGTTTGGTTGTAAATATCTTCCAATTCAGCCAAGGCCGCTTCTGAAAAGACCACTTTCTTACGAATTAAATAATCGGTCAGATTGATCAAGGCTTCCGCGTGATCCCCAATCCGCTCCAAATCCCGCGAGGAGTCTAAGATATTGGTGAGAACTTCACTTTCTCTAGGACTCAAGGCTTCACTAGACAAACGAATCAAGTATCGAGTCAAATCATCATCAATGGTATTAATGGCTTCTTCTGTCTTATGACCTTTTTCAGCTGTTTTTTCATTTTGGTGAACAATATAATCATAAGAAAGATTAAAAGCTTTGTCTGCATATCCACCTAAATGAAGCAACTCTTTTTTCGCATTTCCAAGAGCAATCGAAGGCGCTTGAGTGATCAAGTTTTCATCCAAGTAGAGCGGTTCATATTTGACAACCTCATCCTCACCAGGAATCAGTTTGGTTACAAAGTATGCCAAAGCTCCAATGAATGGGAATTGAATGATGGTGTTGGTCACGTTGAAAGCTCCATGAGAAAAAGCAATGGTCATTTCTGGTGACAAGTGCAAGAGCCCTTGGAAGTATTCAATCATGGCTGTAAAAGGTGTTAACAAGATCAAACAAAGGATTGTACCGATCAAGTTAAAGAGCACGTGGGTTGCTGCAACACGCTTAGCAGAAACATTGGCCCCCATCGCTGCAATAATAACTGTCAAGGTTGTTCCGATGTTGTCCCCAAAAAGAATAGGTAAAGAACCGCGAAGATCTAGGAAACCACCTGAATACAAACCTTGTAAAATCCCAATGGTAGCTGAAGAAGCTTGAATCAAAACGGTGATGATGGCTCCTGCTAACACGCCCAGAATTGGATTTTTTCCAAGGGTGATCATGTACTGACTAAATTCTGGCAATTCTTTCAAAGGACTCATTCCCGCACTAATCAGGTTTAAAGCGTAGAAAATTCCTCCAACCCCAAAGAGAATCCGACCAATATTATTGGCCATTCGATTCTTGGTAAAGAAAAGTAAGACCGTTCCAAGAAACATAATTGGAAGGGCATAAGTCCCCAATTTAAACCCAATAATGAATGAGGTGACCGTGGTCCCAATATTAGCCCCCATGATGATCCCAATGGCTTGACGCAGGGTCAAGAGACCCGCACTGACCAGACCAACGGTAATCACCGTTACCCCAGTACTAGACTGAATAAGGGCTGTCACAACAATCCCTACTAAAACTCCAAGGAAGGGATTGCTGGTATATTTATCAATATAGTAGCGAAGACGGTCCCCTGCAGCTTGTTGCAGTCCTTCTCCCATAGTTTTAATACTATAGAGAAAAAGACCCAACCCTCCCAAAAAGTTAAATAAAATTTCCTGCCAGTTAATGGACATGATCATTCCTCCAAATATGAGATCAGAAATAAAACTCCTCTCCTATTGTAAAGGATAATTTCCAATCACACAAGAGATTTCTATAAATTTCTATTATTTTTTGAAACCGTTTTTTTTTCTTTCTGTTTTATTTTCCTCATTTTATGAGCCAAAAAAGAGATTGGACACTATTGGTCCCAACCTCTCTAGTCTTTGTTCAAATTGCGCAACATCTCATCGATCTTGTTACCGTATTCGATGGATTCGTCTTTCACAAAAGTAAGATCCGGAATCTTGTATAATTTCAGATTCCGACCTAATTCACGCTTGATGGTTCCTGTTGCTTTTTCAAGGCCTGTCTGAGCCTTTTGATTGTCTGAAGCCAAATCACTCATAATTGAATAATACACTTTGGCCATCGACAAATCACCTAGCATTTGAACATCCGTAATGGTAACTCCTTGAACACGCGGGTCACGGACTTTCTTTTGTAAAATCTCGTTGACTTCACGCTTGATTTCCATCCCTACTCGGTCTGTCCGAAAATGACTTGCCATAGGAACTCCTTTCTGCTCTGTGTTTAAAAACTAGGAAATCAGAGGGGAACCCTCTTTTTTCCTAGTCAGCTTGCTTATTTTTTAATTTCTTCCATGATGTAGGCTTCGATAGTATCATCTGTCTTGATATCATTGTAGCCTTCAATCATCAATCCACCTTCACGACCATTTGTGATCTCTTTGACATCATCTTTGAAGTGTTTCAAACTTGCAAGAGCTCCGTCATAGATCACGACACCGTCACGAATGACACGTACTTTGGAATCACGTGTAACCTTACCGCTAAGGACCATAAATCCACCGATGGTACCCACTTTAGAGACCTTAAAGGTTTCACGAATAACTGCTTCCCCGATGACTTTCTCTTCGAACTCAGGATCCAACATACCCTTCATGGCATCTTCCATTTCTTCAATCACTTTGTAGATAATTGAGTGAAGACGGATTTCCACCTCGTCAGCTTCAGCTTGTTGACGTGCTTGTGGAGTAGGACGGACGTTAAATCCGATGATGAAGGCATTTGAAGCTTCTGCAAGGGTCACGTCTGATTCGTTGATGGCACCAACTGCTGAGTGAACGATGGTCACTTTCACACCTTCCACTTCAATCTTTTGAAGGGAAGCAGCAAGAGCTTCAACCGAACCTTGTACATCGGCCTTGATGATGACATTAACGGATTTCACTTCTCCAGCCTTCAAGGTATCAAAGAGATTTTCAAGGCTGACACGGTTGGTTGCTTGACGTTGTTTCATCAGAGCACGTTTGGCACGTTCTTCACCAGCTGCACGCGCAGATTTTTCATCTTCGTAAACCGCGAAGTGGTCACCCGCCATTGGCGCTTCGTTCAAACCAGTGATAGAAACCGGAGTAGATGGTCCTGCCACCTTCACACGACGTCCAAGGTCATTGGTCATGGCACGGACACGTCCAAAGGTATTCCCGACAACGATTGGGTCTTGGACATTCAAGGTACCTTGTTGAACAAGGAGGGTTGCCACCGCACCTTTTCCTTTATCCAAACGCGCTTCGATAACGGTACCGATGGCACGAACAGTTGGATCTGCCTTGAGTTCTTGGATTTCAGCCACAAGAAGGACCGTTTCCAAGAGTTCATCGATATTTTGGTTGAACTTGGCTGAGATTTCTACAAACTCAGAATCTCCACCCCAGGCAGTTGACATAACCCCATGTTCCGCCAATTCACCGATGACACGTTCTGGGTTGGCACCTGGTTTATCAATCTTGTTAATAGCCACAATGATTGGGACATTGGCAGCTTTTGAGTGGTTAATAGCTTCGATAGTCTGAGGCATCACCCCGTCATCTGCCGCTACGACCAAGATGGTAATATCCGTAACAGATGCACCACGCGCCCGCATAGATGTAAAGGCCGCGTGTCCAGGTGTATCCAAGAAGGTAATCTTCTTGCCATTTTCCACGATTTGGTAGGCACCAATGTGCTGAGTGATTCCTCCTGCTTCACCTGTTGCTACACGTGAATTACGAAGGGTATCCAAAAGGGTTGTTTTACCATGGTCAACGTGTCCCATGATGGTGACAACTGGTGGACGCTCTACCAACTCATCTGGATTCAAATAACCATCTTCAACGAAGAAGCGTTCGATATCGGCATTGTCCACTTCAACCTTTTTCTTGGCTTCAATTCCATAATCCACCATCAAGAGTTCAATCGTATCTCCATCCAGCGATTGGTTTTGAGTCGCCATGACTCCCATCATAAAGAGTTTCTTGACGATTTCAGCCGGTTCACGCTTGATGCGTTTTGCGATTTCTGCAACCGTCATTCCATCCGTATACTCAAATTCACTTGGTAATTCATGGAATTTACGCTCTGTTACTGGTTTTGGAGCATCATTACGGTTGTTCTTTCCTTTTTTATTTTTCTTATTGTTATTCCAGTTACTATTTCTCTGATTTCTCACTTGATTTTGACTATTTCGATTCCTTTGTTGTTTTCTTGGACCATCTTCTTCACGATCAAAATCATCGCGTTTCTTATCTGGTCGCGCTTGTTTCTTCCGACGTGTATCGACTTGAGCTGGAGCAGCAGCAACAGCTGGTTTTGTATGGTTCTCAACAGCTGGCTCCTGTACCGGTGCTTTCACTTCTGGCGCTTCTACCCGTTTCCGGCGCTGTTGACGTTCTTGTTCTGCTTTTGCAGCTTGTTGTTTGTAGCGATCTTCACTTCCACGTGCGTACTCAGCATTTTGTTCAGCTTTCAGTGCTGCTGCACGCGCTTTGAAATCAACTTTTGGTGCCACTTGGGGTTGTTCACCACGTCTTTGATCTGGTCGGTTATTGCGACGATCAGAACCTTGGTTTCGTTGTTCATTTCTCTCTTGTGGTCGTTGATTTCGGTTGTCACCATGACGCTGATTGTCCTTGCGATCGCGTTTTGGACGATTGTCTTGTTGTTTCCTACGTTCAGCCTGCTCTTTTGCACGCGCTTCTCGTTCCGCTTTAAAGTTACGACTCTTTGGTTTAGCAGCTGGCGTTACTGATTTTGTCTCAGTTGCTCCTTCTTTTTTGACGGGCGCTGCTTCTTTTTTCTCTGCGACAGCCGTTGTCTTGGCAGCCACTTCTGCTACTTTCTTTTCGACTGTTTCTTTTTTCGCTGCAAAGCTCTTGATCAACTTTTCAGCAACATCAGTATCGACACTAGATGCATGACTCTTGACGTCAAAACCTAATTCTTTCGCACGAGTGACGACTTCCTTACTTTCCTTGCCCAATTCTTTGGCAATTTCGTATAATCTTTTCTTAGACAATTGCTGTCCTCCTCTTCTATTCCATAAGAGACCTCATTTTCTTTGAAAATCCAGCATCTACAACAGCAACGACCTTACGGGCACGTCCAATTGCAGTGCTTAATTCTAGTGTTGAAAACACGGTAGATACTTGAACCTCATAATAGTGACCCTTATCCGTCACCTTTTTTGTCAGGTTACTAGCTGCATCATTTGCCAGAAAAACTAATTTTGCTTTTTCTTCCTGGATGGCTTTGATCACGAGTTCTTCTCCAGAAATGAGTTTTCCCGCTCTTTGCGCCAAGCCCAACAAATTACCTATCTTTTGCTTATTCAAGGCCTAACTCTCTTCTCTTCACCTTATGATCTACATAAGCGATCAATTCATCATAGAAAGCTTCTTCCACTTCCATATTAAAGCTACGATTAAAAACTTTCTTTTTCTTAGCCAGTGCCGCTTCTTCATTGTCTAGCTTGATGTAAGCACCTCGACCATTGGCTTTGCCAGTTGGATCGATAAAGACTTGTCCTTCTTTATTTTTGACAATGCGGAGCAAATCGCGCTTATCAATAATTTCATTTGAAACGACAGATTTTCTTAAAGGGATTTTTCTTGTTTTTACCATGTTCCCTCCCTCTCTTAATCGACTTGCTCTTCGCCACTTTCTACTTGGTCTTCAAAAGTTTCTTGAGCTGCTTCCATTTCTTCGAACTCACTAGCAGATTTGATATCGATGCGGTAACCAGTCAAATGAGCTGCCAAACGAACGTTTTGACCACGACGACCAATGGCAAGAGATAATTTGTTGTCTGGAACCACAACGAGAGCATGTTTGCTATCTTCATCATCAAAAATAACTTGGTCCACTTCTGCAGGAGCGATCGCATTGTAGATAAATTCAGCTGGATCTGGAACCCACTCGATGACATCGATATTTTCTTCTGTCGGAACCATACGGTCTAATTTTTGATCGTATCGAGCTGGGTGGAACTTGCTGGTAATCTTTTTAATATTCGATCCACCACGACCAACGATAGTCCCAATCGCATCTACGTTTGGATTATGGCTACGAACCGCAACTTTTGTACGATCTCCAGCTTCACGCGCTACACTCATAATCTCAACAGTTCCATCATAGACTTCAGGAATTTCTTGTTCCATCAAACGTTTGATCATTTCAGGATGGCTTCGGCTAACAAAGACATTGACACCACGTGGATTATCTTCTACCTTGTAGACAAATACTTCAATTCGATCATGAGATTGGAACACTTCTCCTGGAATTTGGTCTTGCTTAGACAATTGTGCTTCGATCGAACCAAGATTGACATAGATAAATCGATTGTCAAAGCGTTCCACCGTTCCACTCATGATTTCATTTTCATGTTCTTTATAAGTGTTATAGGTGATGGTGCGCGTTTGCTTACGCATTTTTTCCATGATCGTTTGTTTAGCAGATTGAGCTGCTACACGACCAAATTCAGCTGGTGCTTCTTCAAACTTGATCTTGTCCCCCAACTCATAAGCAGAGCTAATGGCTAAGGCATCCTTCAAGCTGATTTCTAAACGACTATCAAAGACTTCATCCACCACTTCACGAACCGTATAAACACGGAAATCTCCAGTTTTTTCATTGAATTCAATCGCTGCACTTTCTGATTGTCCATAACGACGGCGATAAGCTGAACGCAATGATTCTGTGACGGCTTCGATGATATCTTCTTTTTTGATCCCTTTGTCTTCTTCCAAAATGCGGAAGGCTTCTAGCATTTCTTTACTCATGTTTTTCTTGCCTCTACTATAAAGGCATCCTTTCTTTCATTCTGTTACAATTTTACAGCCAACCTTGCTTTGGACACAAGGTTATAAGGAATTTCTACAGTTTTCTTTCGTGTTTTATCCATATACTCAATGGTCAAAACATCCTCTTCAAAACCTACCAAGTTTCCCTCAAAGACCTTTTGCTTTTCAACAGCCTTATACAAGCTGATATTGACATACTTGCCAACAGCTCCCTCGAGTGCTTCCTTGGTTTTCAAAGGTCTCTCCAAGCCAGGACTGGTAACTTCTAAAAAGTACTGTTCTGGAAATGGATCTGGTTTGATTTGATCCAATAGCGGGCTAATGATTTCTGTCAAATCCGCTGTATCATTCAGTGTGATCCCTTCTGGTTTGTCTACGAAAATGCTTAAGACGTAGTCACCACCCATTTTGCCATATTCAACATCGACCAATTCAAATGGTTCTTTTATAGCTGGCTGAATCACTTCTGTTACTAAGTCAACAATCGTTGCGATGGTTGCCACCTCCTCATAGATAAGAGGCGAAGATATTTCCCCGCCTCTCCTTTTCTATTCATTTAAGGTATTATAACACGATTCCCCAATGATTGCAAGGAATATGCTAAAACTGTGCTTCTACACGGTAAATGACCTGGCCTTTACTGGAGAACTTCTTCTCATATTCCGTCATGACATTCCCCTCAAAATCACTAGCATGAAGGTCTAGCCAGACTCCCTTCAAAGTCATACCATACTGTGAAAAGCTCACCAAACTGTATTCAAACAGACCTCGATTATCTGTTTTAAAGTGAATCTCCCCATGTTCTGGAAGAATTTGCTTGAAGGTATCCAAGAAAGTCTTGTAAGTCAAGCGACGCTTCTCATGACGTTTCTTAGGCCAAGGATCTGAAAAATTCAGATAGAGTTGATCAATTTCCCCATCTTCAAAATAGTTGGTCAAGCTATCTCCGTCTACCCAAAGCAATTTAATGTTAGGAACATCAGCTTCTAAGACCTTATCTAAAGCATAACTCAAGACCGATTTTTGAATATCAATTCCGATGTAGTTGATCTCTGGATTGGCCTTGGCCATCCCCGTAATAAAAGCCCCTTTTCCGCTACCCACTTCGATATGAATAGGATGGTCATTTCCGAAAATCTCATGCCACTTTCCCTTGGCATCTTCTGGATTTAGGACCACATATTGCGGGTTCGCTTCTAATAATTCAGTCGCTCCCTTGCGATTTCTAACTCTCATATTTCCTTTCCATATTTCAACCGGAAATTGCGCAGAGCATAGATCTCGCGATTGACATTTTCTAAATCATTATTTTCATAGTATTTAGCAATTTGACACAAGAAAGAGTATTGACCAAACCAATAAAGTTTATCAAATACTTTTTGATTGTACTTGTAGCCATAATAGCCTAACCAATCGCGCCAATTAGAATCTGGGATATAGTGACTCAAGATATGCGCCACATCCAACATCCGGTCTGTCAAACGAACAGAGTCCCAATCGACTAGATAAATCAAGCCGCTCTCTGTCTCAATCCAGTTACTATGACGAACATCCCCGTGAACGATCGTCGCATAATCCTCCCGAAAGGCAGGCACTGTCTTACGTAAATTCTTTACGACTGATTGGATATAGTGGTTCTGACGTAAAGCAATTGGCAACCGATTGCTCCAAGAATTGAGCAATTCTAATGGAGATTCCACAGGATAGCCAAGTTTTTTCAATTGGGTCATCAAAGGTCTAGAACGGTGTAATCTCGTTAAAATATTGACGACTTGTTTTTTCGACATCCCATTAGGCGTGAGAATTTCCCCATTCAACCATTCTTGGGCACTCATCACATTTCCATCTGGCAAGCGTCGACTCCATAACAATTGAGGAGCAATCTGTTCTTTTGCTAGACCCGCAAGGATTGGGGTCGTATTCATTTTTACAAAAACGCGCCCACCATCTGGGTAGGTCCCCATGTAGGCCTTCCCACTCTTCCCAGGAATTGGGGTGAGGCTTAGCTCTTTTTCATTCGAGTCCATCTTTTCCTCCGTAAAAAGTTTCCAATCTATTTTACTAATTTTAACGACTTTCGTCAACCAAGCGCGTCATCTTAAATGGAAGATAAAGCAGGGTTAAAGCAACTGTATAAGCCAATAAGCCCAACAACAGGACTTTATCTGAAATAAAGACCAGGCCAATCCCCCCTTCTATCACCGTTATCATGCTCATGACCAGCTGAATCGTTTTGTTCAACCCTGCCTTTTTACTACCCTTTTTCATCGGGAAAAGGAGAGTCAAGGGTTGGTAATCAAAAGCACTGTAAAGCCCCAGCAATTGAAAAATAACCAAGTAATTGAGCAAGGCTACAAGGGCAATCACTACGAGGGGGTGGGGAATAAAGATGATAGCGAGAATGGAAAGAGCCAAGAGTCGAAGAGTCATAGAGAAAAGATCTCCATTCCGTAGGAAGGAGCGCATATATAAGTGAAGCCACGTATTGCCATGTGTTTTGGGAAGAAGCCCTAAGAAACCATCCAAGTAAGCTCTTCTTTTGACACTGTTAGTAATACCTTTCACCGTTGTAAACAAGGCAAAGAAGCGAAGAATCAATTGTTTCCTTGCATTCTCACGAGCAATGGCCAAGGTCCAATTCAAATTTCCATCCTGGTAAAAGCGCGCTTCCTTCCAGCTAAAAACAGCCCCTTTAGCCACTCCTAAGACAAGGATATAAGCTACAATAGCAAGTTTATCCAGCCCCGTTGCCAGAAGAAGAGGCACAAATAATAGAAGGACAAAACTTTGAATCAAAAACCAAAACACAAAAGACTTCTTGGCCTGCCCTTTGATATAACGTTTCACTTCCTCTTCCTTTACTAAAAGGAATAAAGCATCGGGCTTCTCTAAGTAAGTCGCAATAGAGCCTATCGGAACCAAGAGGAGCAAACCAATCATGAGACTCCAGCGGATCAAGCTTGTATCTTTGGGTAGATCTTGTAAGAATTGGCTGTATTGAACCGCCAAAAATCCTATGAAAATCAGCATAAAGAGGACGAAATGATCATTGAGAACATAGCGGCTATATTTTACACATTGAGTTCGAAACGTTTGTTGCCGTTTTTTCATCAACTCTTTCATGCTGTTTCCTCTTCTGTCAAGGTCATGTAGATATCATTTAGACTTGCTTTCTCATCCCCAAAAGTTGAACGCAGCTCGTCCAAGGTCCCTTTTGCTCGGATCTGACCCTTATGGAGGATCACAAAACCATCACACATCTTTTCAGCCGAATCCAGAACGTGGGTACTCATCAAAATCGATTTTCCTTTTGCTTTCTCATCGGCCAATAACTGAATCAAATCTGCAATCGCAACAGGATCCAATCCCAAAAAGGGT
Source organism: Streptococcus sp. HMSC072G04 (assembly GCF_001813295.1). Lineage (GTDB taxonomy): Bacteria > Bacillota > Bacilli > Lactobacillales > Streptococcaceae > Streptococcus. The sequence goes on along the minus strand of NZ_KV812011.1, from coordinate 24,807 downwards.
TCATCGACAATATAAAGACTTGGATCCACTGCATAGGCGCAAATAATCATGACCTTTTGCTTCATCCCTTTTGAAAACTGGGTCGGGAACCAATCTAATTTTTCAGCCAAACGGAATCGTTCCAACAAAGGCTGGACGCGCACCATGACCTGATCCATGTCTAAATCATAGGCCATAGCAACGGTCTCGATATGCTCTCTCAAGGTTAATTCTTCATATAGACTAGGAGTTTCTGGAATATAGCCGATCTTTTTACGATAGTCTGTTGGAGCTTCTGGCAGACTCAAGCCGTCAATCCGTACTTCCCCAGCATAAGGATGCAGGAGACCAATAATTTCATTAATCGTGGTTGACTTCCCAGCTCCATTTAGTCCAATCAAACCAATCAGTTGGCCATCCGGAACTGAAAAACTCACCTCTTTCAGGACAGGGATGTTGACATAGCCCCCTGTCAACTTGTTGATTTCTAACATATTTTCTCCGATTTCTGGTATAATGTTCTTATATTATAACAAAATTTAGTCTAAATGAGGTGTATTTATGGTTGACGATTGTATTTTTTGTAAGATTATAGCTGGCGACATCCCTTCCTCCAAAGTCTATGAGGACGAGGAAGTCCTCGCATTTTTGGACATCTCTCAGGTTACACCAGGTCATACGTTAGTAGTTCCAAAAAAACACGCTCGCAACCTCTTAGAGATGGACGAAACCGCCACAGCTCAACTATTTGCACGTGTTTCTAAAGTTGCTAAAAAAGTAGAAGCTGCTACCCAAGCCAAGGGAATGAATATCATCAGCAACATGGAAAAAGTTTCTGGACAAACTGTTTTTCACACACATGTCCACATTATCCCTCGCTATTCCGATCAAGATGAGCTTGCCATTTCTTTTACTGAACACGAGCCTAATTTTGAACAACTAGCAGTTCTCGCAGAAACCATCAAAAACAGTTAAAAAGGAGGCCATATGAAACTCAAAAATCTCTTTTGGTTTGCAACAGGAGCTAGCATTAGCTACCACCTAGTAAAAAACCGCAAAGAAATCAAAACAGAGGTGACTGAATCCAGCCAATTGATCAAGGGAATTCAAGATAACCTAGCAAAAATCCAACGCAATCTGGATATTATCCAAGACCAAAAGACCAATCTTCAAGAATTGGTAACGGATTTCCAATACAAGACCAAACTATTTAGTCAACAAGCAACAGCCTCTCTAAAAGAAATTCAAGACATCTGGCAACCAAGTAAAAACGATTGAGAAAACTCAATCGTTTTTTTCTTATTCTGAAGGTACTGTAGGTGTCACACTGCTCGACTCTGTAGCTGCAGGAGCAACTGGTGTCACTGGTGCAACAGAACTTTGAGGCGTCACCACTCCCGTATCCTGGGTCGATGGTACAACTGGTAGTTGGTTAAACTCTTGGTAAACAGGTGCTTCCTCAGATGAGGCCGCTGGCGTATCATTTTGAGAAGAAGTATTCTTCAACTCTTCATCTCCATCTAATAGGTAAGCATTGGTTTTCAATGTTTTAATTTCTTTCAGACCCAAAGCTTTGCGGATGATATTTTGAATTTTCAAGAGATGTTTTGAAGTAACAATCTGATAACTTCCGCCATCTGCTAAGGTGGCATCTTCTCCTTTCAGCTGGTACTGATGAATCGTTGAAAGGGCATCTTTATATCCTAACAATTGAAGAAGACTGTTGCTATCAAGTGAAATGTTGGTTTGCATATTATCACTAACAGACTCAATGATTCCTTTGTAGTGACTCAAACTATTGAGGCTTAAAACTTTCTCAACAATCTTTTTGATCACTTCACGTTGGCGTTTTTGACGTCCGTAGTCTCCTTCTGGGTCTTGGTAGCGCATCCGTGAATATACGAGAGCTTGGTCCCCATTAATCTCCTGACGACCCGGTGCAATCTTAGCCGTATATTCTGGCTCATTTTCCTCGATCGAGATATCGAAGTCAAATGGATTGTTAACCGTGATGCCACCAACCTTATCCACTAATTGAACCAATCCCTTCATATTGATCATGACATAGCGGTCAATATGGATATTCAAAAGATTTTGAATGGTCTTAATGGCTAACTTGGCACCACCTTGAGCATAAGCCGAATTCAATTTTGCTTGGACCGTTTCGCCATCTGAAGTAATATTGGTTAGGATATCTCTTTCCAAGCTCGTCATGGTTGTTTCTTTTGTTTGAGGATTAACAGTCACCAAAATCATGGTATCACTATTTCCGGCCCAAGGATCTTCCCGAGAACCACTACCTGTATCAACCCCCATCAAAAGGATGGTCATTGGCTTGTTTTCTGCAATGACATTGGTCTCATTTCCAAAACCCTTATAAGTCTTACTGAGGGTCCCTGTTGTTTGATTGAGGATAGTGAGGCCATAGGCCCCGATCCCAATCACTGTTACCGTCAATAAGCTCAAAAACATCAAAATAATTTTTTTTACCATGTAGACTCTCTCTCTAATCTATCAGTTTCCCCATAAGGTAAACATCTAAGAATTCTCCTTCAGCTGAACAAGCTCCACGAGCTTGACAACCTTCGATCTCAAAACCTAATTTTTTATACAGGTGAACCGCCCGTTCATTGCGTACTTGGACATTCAAGACTAGTTTGCGAAGAACACCGGTCGAGTGCGCCCACTCAATTCCTTCTTCCAACAAGACCTGTCCAAGCCCTTGATTCCAATAAGCTTTTTGAACCACAATAAAGACACCACCAATATGCCGAATGGACCGTTGAGAAGCTGCAGTGATATTTAACAAAGCTGCCAGTTCCTGATCTAGAAATAGCAAGAGGCAAATCCGGTTTTCCGCCATCTCTTGCACCATCAGAAATTGCTCCATGTCTGCTGGTGACATGCCAATCCCAGCTTCATCTAGCGTCATGTAATCTGACTCTTTCCCAACTTGATTTAAGAAATCAACGACAAGAGCCGCGTCTGCACTGTCAGCTTGCCGAATTTCTACTGTCACTTCCTTTTCCTTAGTCATCGGTTTTTTCCACCTGCTCAAAGGATGCTAGTAAAGCTTCTGCACGCGCTCCATGAGCTTCAAAAGCTAACTCTCGCCCATCTTCTAATTTTCGGATAAAAATTTTTAGATAAGCATCTGAGAGACTCGGCTCAATCAGCTCTCCCCATTCAATAATGGTAGCACCATCTCCAAATAGAAAATCATCTAAATCAATAGAATCTGGATCATTCCCAATCCGGTAAACATCCAAATGGTATAAAGGCAAGCGACCTTCGTATTCACGAACAATGGTATAGGTCGGGCTTTTAATCATCTGATCAATCCCTAACCCCTTTGCAATTCCCTTGGTAAAGGTCGTTTTCCCTGCTCCTAGATCACCTGATAAGATAATCACGTCTTGCTTTTCTAAGAGTTTTCCTAGCTGTTTTCCTAGAGCAATCAGCTCCGTTTCATTGTGCCTAATCATTTCTCTATTATACCAAACTTTTTAAAAATCTGCTCTTTCTTTTACAAATTGTTCGACTCCGGTTTTTTTTTGAGAAAAAATCAGGAAATACAGGAAACTCTCCCATTAATTCCCTCGATCCATCCAAAAAAGGAATGGGAGACAACTCCCATTCCTTTTTGACACTTTCCTGATGCTTAATTCAAGGCCATGCTAACGTAGTTTAAAATAAAGAGAACATCTAGGATCCAAATCATGCTGTGCACTTCTTTGGCTTGTCCTTTAACCACTTTCACCAAGCTATAGGTGATAAATCCAGCAGCGATCCCTTGTGTAATCGAGTAGCTGAAGCCCATAAAGATAGAGGTGAAGAAAGCAGGAACTGCTTCTGACATATCTTCCCAATGGATATTTTTCAAGCCACTCAACATCATGATCCCAACAACAATCAAAATTGGTGCTGTAGCAGCGGTCGGTACAATCGCCAACAAAGGACTAAAGAGACTTGAAATAGCAAAACAGATTGCCACAACCAAGGCTGTCAAACCAGTGCGTCCACCAGCTCCAATACCAGCTGCAGATTCAACATAAGTCGTTACGTTTGAAGTTCCTGCAATGGCTCCGACTGAAGTCGCTACAAGGTCTGAATAGAGGGCCTTATCTAATTTCGCTGATTGATGGTTTTCCCCATTTGTCGCAACAATCCCAACTTTTTCACCCGTACCGATTAAAGTTCCAATTGTATCAAAAATATCAGTCAAGGAGAAGGCTAAAATTGCCATTAAGGTCTCAGGCAAACGAGACGTATTGGAAATCAAAGAACCCAATCCTTTTGATCCCAAAGCTTGACCAAAGATCGTGCCTAAATCATTAAAGGCAGCTCCTAGATGGTTACTTGCAAAGTCAATTTTAGTGATATCAACCACATGGATGAGAATTCCAAGCACAGTCGTTGCTAAGATAGAAAGGATAATCCCTCCCTTAATCCCTTTGACAACAAAGAAAATAGTAATCGCAAGACCAACAAGAGCCAAGAGGACCGCCGGATTGTTAAAATCAACCAATCCAGGAACAGCAGATGCATTGGCTGAGATCGTTGCATTCGCCTTATCTGCTCCTTCCCCGACCACTGTATAGGTATGAGGGTCAATCGTGAATTTCAAAAATCCTGCATTCTTAATCCCAACATAGGCCAAGAAAATCCCGATCCCCGCTGAAATAGCAGACCGAAGAGCTGTCGGAATTGATTCGATGATCATTTTCCGTACTTTTGTTAGTGTGATAATTAATGAAATCACACCACAAATGAAGACCATTCCCAAAGCTTCCTGCCATGAGTAGCCCATACCAAATACAACTGTAAAGGTAAAGAAGGCATTCAAGCCCATCCCAGGTGCTTGTGCATAAGGCAAATTGGCATAAAAAGCCATCATCAAGGTTCCGACAACCGATCCAATAATCGTTGCAAGGAAGACCCCTTGAGCTGGCATCCCTGTTTGTGACAACATTTGAGGGTTTACGAAGAGGATATAACTCATCGCAAAAAAGGTTGTCAAACCAGCAAGAACCTCTGTCCGAACAGTGGTTCCATGTTCTGAAAGTTTAAAAAACTTATCCATTTCAGAATAAACTCCTTTTTCATCATTCTCGCTCCCAATCAATTTGCGAACGTTATATCTATTCTATCAAAAGATCTTTCGCCTTTCAAGAAATCCCGCTTCTCTTCTCGATTTTTGAGCGCTTTTCCGATTTTTCTGATATAATGGTCTCATTCTTCTCGAAAGGAACCGAATTATGCATAAAAAGATGATCGCTCTAGATTTAGACGGCACCCTCTTAAATTCCGAAAGCAAATTGAACGACTTTACCATTGAGACGATTAAAAAAATTAGTGCTCTTGGCCATAAAGTTATTATTACAACAGGCCGCCCCTACCGTATGGCACATACCTACTACAAACAACTAGAGCTAGATACTCCGATGATCAATTTTAACGGCTCCCTTACGCATCTACCTGAGAAAAAATGGGCGGATGAACAATGCTTGACTTTAGATAAAAAATACCTGCTAGATATGGTCGCTAACCGAGACACCATCCAAGCGGACTTTATCGCTGGCGAATACCGCAATAAATTCTTTATTACCGATCCAAATGAGCACGTTGCAGACCCTAAATTATTCGGTATTGAATCTTTCCAACCAGAAAATCAATTCAACCCCGAACGGGTAACGAGCGACCCAAACTGTATCCTCTTTCAAACGAAAGCGGAAGACAAATATGCTCTGGCAGATGAAATGAATCGGCATTATGACTACAATCTGTCTATCAATACTTGGGGTGGTCCCTTAAATATTCTGGAATGCAATCCAAAAAATGTGACCAAAGCTTCTGCTCTATCCTACCTTCTAGATAAACTCAATATGGACCAGAAGGATTTGATTGCCTTTGGAGACGAGCACAACGATACCGACATGCTTGCTCTAGCCGGTCATGGATACGCCATGAAAAATGCTAGCTCCGTCCTTCTCCCTTATGCAGACTCCGTCACAGATTTCACCAATAACGAAGACGGTGTCGCGCGTCAACTCATTCAATTATTCTTATAATAGGAACAGACATGAGCTATCCCCTCATGTCTTTTTGTCCCCTAAATCCTTAATCGGTTAATCAATCCCCCTCTTTTTTTCCATTTTTTTTATTGTTTAATAGATAAGTTTGTGATATTATTAACATAGTTATTAAAGAAGCGCTTTCAAAAATGCTAAATCGCTTCTCGTTCACTTAAGGAGGAACAAAATGAAAGCTGTTGTTGTTAATCCAGAAGGTACTGGTGTTGAAATCGTTGCAAACAAAGACATGCGACCACTTGAAACAGGGGAAGCTCTTGTTCAAATCGAATACTGTGGTGTCTGCCACACTGACTTGCACGTCGCACATGGAGACTTCGGTAAAGTTCCAGGCCGTGTTCTTGGACACGAAGGAATCGGTATTGTTAAAGAAGTTGCTCCAGATGTTAAGAGCCTTAAAGTTGGTGACCGTGTCAGTGTTGCGTGGTTCTTCGAAGGATGTGGAACTTGTGAATACTGTACAACTGGTCGCGAGACTCTTTGTCGGACTGTTAAAAATGCAGGATACTCTGTTGATGGAGGAATGGCTGAACAATGTATCGTTACTGCAGATTACGCAGTGAAAGTACCGGAAGGATTAGATCCAGCTCAAGCTTCTTCTATTACGTGTGCAGGTGTTACAACATACAAAGCCATCAAAGAAGCCAAAGCTGAACCAGGACAATGGATCGTTATCTATGGAGCTGGTGGACTAGGAAACTTGGGTGTTCAATATGCTAAGAAAGTCTTCAACGCACATGTCATCGCTGTCGATATCAACAATGATAAACTAGAATTGGCAAAAGAAGTTGGTGCAGATTTTGTCATCAACGGTCGCGAAGTCGAAGATGTCCCAGGATTGATCAAAGAAAAAACAAACGGTGGAGCTCACTCCACTGTCGTAACAGCTGTTTCTAAAGTAGCTTTCAACCAAGCAGTAGATTCTGTTCGTGCAGGTGGCCGCGTGGTCGCAGTTGGTCTTCCTTCTGAAATGATGGACCTCAGCATTGTGAAAACTGTATTAGATGGTATCCAAGTCATTGGTTCTCTTGTAGGAACTCGTAAAGACTTGGAAGAAGCTTTCCAATTTGGGGCAGAAGGCTTGGTCGTTCCTGTCGTTCAAAAACGTCCAGTGGAAGATGCTGTCAAAGTCTTTGACGAAATGGAAGCTGGAACCATTCAAGGACGTATGGTACTTGACTTTACAAACTAAATAACTGAACCTACAGGACTAGCCCAACTGGGCTAGTCTTTTTTGAGTGCTCTCAATCACTCTATTTTACAATTTATTATATATTTATTTTTGTTTTCGAGAATATCGTTTGATTGTCGGAGTCTTTTCATTGAGAACAAAATCCTATAAAACATATCTATTATTGATTTTTTAAGCATCAACAAGTAATAAACAAAATTCATTCAAGAGCATTCTTTTTCTATCTAGCGATAATTTAATATAATAAATCAATGTTTTTACATCGAGATTTTGATAGAAAAATTGACTTAAATGTGAAAACGATTTATAATAAAGTAGCTTAAAGTTTTCTTAAACTGAAAGTCAAACAAATTTTATAAGGAGGAATGTCAATAATGAGTATTGGTATCATTATTGCTAGCCACGGTGAATTTGCAGCTGGAATCCACCAATCCGGCTCGATGATCTTTGGGGATCAAGAGAAAGTTCAAGTGGTTACGTTCATGCCAAGTGAAGGCCCGGATGATCTCTATGCTAAATTTAATGCAGCTGTTGCCGCATTTGATGCAGAAGATGAAGTCTTGGTTTTGGCTGACCTTTGGAGTGGTTCTCCATTTAACCAAGCAAGTCGCGTCATGGGAGAAAATCCAGATCGTAAATTTGCGATCATCACAGGATTGAACCTTCCGATGTTGATTCAAGCTTATACAGAACGTTTGATGGATGCAAATGCCGGCGTTGATCAAGTCGCTGCAAACATCATCAAGGAAGCAAAAGACGGTGTCAAAGCCCTTCCAGAAGAATTGAATCCTGTTGAAGAAGCTAGTACAGCCGCTGCTGCTCCTGTAGCCCAAGCTGCTATTCCAGAAGGAACGGTTATCGGAGATGGAAAACTCAAGATTAACCTTGCCCGCTTAGATACACGTCTTCTTCATGGACAAGTCGCAACTGCTTGGACACCTGATTCAAAAGCCGATCGGATCATTGTTGCTTCAGATTCTGTTGCCAAAGATGAACTCCGTAAGGAATTGATCAAACAAGCGGCACCAAATGGTGTGAAAGCAAACGTTGTCCCAATTCAAAAATTGATCGACGTTGCAAAAGATCCACGTTTTGGAAATACCCATGCTTTGATCTTATTTGAAACACCTCAAGATGCTCTTCGCGCCATCGAAGGTGGTGTTCCGATTAAAACCTTGAACGTTGGTTCAATGGCCCACTCAACTGGTAAAACCATGGTGAACAATGTGTTGTCAATGGATAAAGATGACGTGGCTACATTTGAAAAAATGCGTGATCTTGGAGTTGAATTTGACGTCCGTAAAGTGCCAAATGACTCTAAGAAAGATTTGTTTGACTTAATTAACAAAGCTAACGTTCAATAATCGATTACTTACGAAAGGATTTTAAACATGTCTATTATTTCTATGGTATTAGTGGTCGTTGTTGCCTTCTTAGCAGGTCTTGAAGGTATCCTTGACCAATTCCAATTCCACCAACCCCTTGTTGCTTGTACCTTAATCGGTTTGGTAACAGGTAACTTGACTGCTGGCATTATGCTTGGTGGTTCACTTCAATTTATTGCACTTGGCTGGGCAAACATTGGTGCCGCAGTTGCACCCGATGCTGCCCTTGCATCTGTCGCTGCTGCCATCATCATGGTACTTGGGGGAGACTTCAGTACAAAAGGAATCGCTGTCGCTCAAGGTGTCGCTATTCCACTTGCAGTTGCTGGTCTTTTCTTGACCATGATCGTCCGTACCCTTTCCGTTGGTTTGGTTCACACTGCCGACGCTGCTGCTAGAAAAGGGGATATCAAAGGTGTAGAACGCGCTCACTTTGTGGCCCTTCTTCTTCAAGGTCTTCGTATCGCCATTCCTGCAGCCCTCTTGTTGATGATTCCTGCTGAAACTGTCAAAACTGCTCTTGAACAAATGCCAAAATGGCTCTCTGATGGAATGCAAATCGGTGGTGGTATGGTTGTAGCCGTTGGTTATGCCATGGTTATCAACATGATGGCGAGCCGTGAAGTATGGCCATTCTTTGCCATCGGTTTTGCTCTTGCAGCCGTTAGCCAATTAACTTTGATCGCTCTTGGAGCAATTGGTGTTGCCCTTGCCTTGATCTACCTTACTCTTTCTAAGAAAGGTGGCAATGGAGGTGGCGGTGCCGCTACTTCTAACGATCCAATTGGCGACATTCTCGAAGACTATTAAGAAAGGTGTGACACTATCATGACTGAAAAATTACAATTATCTAAATCAGATCGTCAAAAAGTTTGGTGGCGTTCAACCTTCTTGCAAGGTTCTTGGAACTATGAACGGATGCAAAACTTGGGTTGGGCATACTCATTGATCCCAGCTATCAAAAAACTCTACACAAAGAAAGAAGACCAAGCGGCTGCTCTTGAGCGTCACATGGAATTCTTTAACACTCACCCATACGTTGCCGCTCCTATCATCGGGGTAACGCTTGCTCTTGAAGAAGAAAGAGCAAACGGTGCTGCTATTGACGATGCTGCTATCCAAGGGGTTAAAATTGGTATGATGGGTCCTTTGGCGGGTATCGGAGATCCAGTCTTCTGGTTTACAGTACGTCCAATTCTTGGGGCTCTTGGTGCATCACTTGCTGCGTCTGGTAACATCCTTGGCCCACTCATCTTCTTTATCGCATGGAATGCGATTCGTATGGCCTTCTTGTGGTACACGCAAGAACTTGGCTACAAAGCAGGTTCTGAAATTACCAAAGATATGTCTGGTGGGATCTTGCAAGACATCACTAAAGGGGCTTCTATCCTTGGGATGTTCATCCTCGCTGTCTTGGTAGAACGTTGGGTATCTATTAAATTCGTCTTCAATGTTTCTTCTGTCAAATTAGACGACAAAGCTTATATCCACTGGGATAAACTTCCTGAAGGATACAAGGGTATCCAAGAAGCCTTCGCTCAAGTTGGTTCAGGTCTATCTCAAACACCTGAAAAAGTTACAACTTTCCAACAAAACTTGGATTCATTGATTCCTGGTTTGATGGGATTGCTTCTTACTTTCGCTTGTATGTGGTTGCTTAAGAAGAAAGTATCTCCAATCACTATCATCATCGCCCTCTTTGTAATCGGTGTCTTGGCACACGTTGCTGGCTTGATGTAAGCAAAGATCAACAAAAAAGAAGGTTTCGACCTTCTTTTTATTATGATATAATGGAATGAATAGCAATACAGGAGGATCTCATGGCTCAATCATTGAATAAAACCGTTGAATTCCATACTACAGGGGTTTCTTACCTTGGAGTGGGGGGAAAGGTTGGAAAAATCCTAGTCGGGAATGCCGCTTTTGAATTTTATGCGGATGCTAATGTTGAAGACTACATCCAAATTCCCTGGCAAGAAATCGATCAAATCGGAGCCAATGTATCCGGACGTAAAATTAGCCGCCATTTTGAAATCTATACCAGAGAATCAAAATTTCTCTTTGCTTCAAAAGACTCTGGAAAAATTTTAAAGATTGCTCGGGAACATCTAGGAAATGATAAAATTGTCAAACTTCCTACGTTGATCCAAATCATCACGGCTAAAATTAAAAATCTATTTGCAAAATAGGATCTTTTCTTGTATAATAGACGCAAACGGATAAGTAAGTTAAGAGGTTCTTTCAGAAAGTCTGCGGTTGCTGCGAGCAGATAGAAATCTTAATTGAAATTCTACCGTTTCTTTAAAATACAATATCGAATCAAGTGCACACCTGTGAAGTTGGATGGAACCGTGGCTCTGCCACTCCAACACTCTAACAGGTGTGTTTTTTGTTAAAGGAGAAGCTATGTTAGATATTAAACGGATTCGTACAGACTTTGATGCGGTTGCTAAAAAATTGGCAACACGTGGCGTAGATGCAGCTATTTTGAATGAAATGAAAGAAATCGATGCTAAACGTCGAGATATCTTAGTCAAAGTAGAAAATCTCAAAGCAGAGCGTAACACTGTATCTGCTGAAATCGCACAAGCTAAACGCAACAAGGAAAATGCAGATGATAAGATTGCTGCCATGCAAACCCTCTCTGCAGAGGTCAAAGCATTGGATACAGAATTAGCTGAAATCGATGCAAAATTAACTGAATTCACTACTACCCTTCCAAACATCCCTGCTGATAGTGTCCCTGTTGGAGCGGATGAGGATGACAACGTTGAGGTTCGCCGTTGGGGAACACCGCGCGAATTTGGCTTTGAACCAAAAGCTCACTGGGATTTAGGTGAAGACCTTGATATCCTTGACTGGGAACGCGGAGCTAAAGTCACTGGTGCTCGTTTCCTCTTCTACAAAGGACTTGGAGCTCGCTTAGAACGCGCTATCTACAACTTTATGTTGGACGAACATGGCAAAGAAGGCTACACTGAAGTCATCCCTCCTTACATGGTCAACCATGATTCTATGTTTGGTACTGGTCAGTATCCAAAATTCAAGGAAGATACTTTTGAACTTAGCGATACCAATTATGTCCTCATTCCAACAGCCGAAGTTCCTTTGACAAACTACTACCGCGATGAAATTCTTGATGGGAAAGATCTTCCAATCTACTTCACCGCTATGAGTCCATCTTTCCGTTCAGAAGCTGGTTCAGCTGGTCGTGATACTCGTGGATTGATCCGTTTGCACCAATTCCATAAGGTTGAAATGGTGAAATTTGCTAAACCAGAAGAATCATATGATGAATTGGAAAAAATGGTTGTCAATGCTGAAAATATCCTTCAAAAACTGAACCTTCCATACCGTGTAGTAGCTCTCTCAACAGGAGACATGGGCTTCTCAGCTGCCAAGACTTATGACTTGGAAGTATGGATTCCAGCGCAAAATACCTACCGTGAAATCTCAAGCTGTTCCAATACAGAAGATTTCCAAGCTCGCCGTGCGCAAATCCGCTACCGTGATGAAGCAGATGGCAAGGTAAAACTCCTTCACACTTTGAACGGTTCTGGATTGGCTGTTGGACGTACCGTCGCTGCTATTCTTGAAAACTACCAAAACGAAGACGGTTCTGTGACCATTCCAGAAGTCCTTCGCCCATACATGGGTGGCGCAGAAGTCATCGCACCAAAATAAAGTTTAAAAAAACTGAGTCTTGCAAATTGCAAGCTCAGTTTTTTAATATTTACGAAAACGTTGGTAGCGTTGCTCCAGAAGCTCTTCGAGAGGTAAAGCTTGTAAAACCTTTAACTCTTCCTGTAATTCCTTCTTCACTTGAGCCAGTAGTTCTCCATTTGAAAATCCATGCTCGGGAATCACCTTATCGACAATTTCCATATTTAACAATTCGTGAGAAGTAATCTTCATCAACTCTGCTGCTTCCATGGCACGACTTCCATCTTTCCAAAGAATAGAGGCAAAACCTTCTGGACTCAAGACCGCATAGATGGAGTTCTCAAGCATCCAGACCTTATCTGCCACAGCAAGAGCCAAGGCACCACCAGAGCCACCTTCTCCGATGATAATCGCGATAATCGGAACTTTTAAATCACTCATTTCCATGAGGTTACGGGCAATGGCTTCACCTTGTCCTCGTTCTTCAGCACCAACACCAGGATAAGCACCCGCTGTATTGATAAAGGTCACAACTGGACGACCAAATTTCTCCGCTTGCTTCATGAGGCGCAAAGCTTTTCGATAGCCTTCTGGATGTGGTTGTCCAAAATTACGTTTTAGATTATCCTGAAGATTTTTTCCTTTTTGGATTCCAACGACTGTAACCGTTTGATCGCCTATGCGTCCAATCCCACCAATCACCGCACCATCATCACGGAAGTTTCGATCTCCATGTAATTCGATAAAATCATCAAAGATTCCTTGAGCAAAATCAAGCGCAGTCAATCTTCCTTGGTCACGTGCCTCTTTAATAATCTGTGTTATTTTACTCATGTTTACCTCCATGAAGGGCCAATAATTGTCCAACTGTTGCTCGGATTTGGCTTCTCTCCACGATCAAGTCTACAAATCCATGTTCTTGTAGAAATTCTGCTTTTTGGAAATCATCTGGCAATTTTTCACGCACAGTTGATTCGATCACGCGCCGACCGGCAAAACCAACCAAGGCCTGACTCTCTGCCATGATAATATCACCTTCCATAGCAAATGAGGCTGTCACCCCACCAGTTGTCGGATCTGTCAATACCGTCAAATAGAATAATTTTTCTTTGGAATGGCGTTGAACAGCTGCAGAAATTTTTGCCATTTGCATCAAACTCACGATTCCTTCTTGCATCCGAGCGCCACCGGAAGCGGTAAAGATAACAACTGGCAATTTTTCTTTTGTCGCAAATTCAAATAAACGAGTAATTTTTTCGCCTACCACAGAACCCATTGAAGCCATGATAAAGTTGGAATCCATGATCCCAAGCGCAACTTTTTGCCCTTTAATCAAGGCAGTTCCAGTTAGGACAGCTTCATCCAGTCCTGTCATTTCCCGCACTGCTGCTAGTTTCTTCTTATAATTTGGGAAATTCAAAGGATCTGTTGTTTCGATTCCTGTAAACATTTCTTCAAAGCTAGCTGGATCCACTGTCAGCGCCAAGCGTTCTTTAGCAGAAATACGGAAGGTATAGCCACAATTCGGGCAGACACGTTCACTACCTAAATCCTTTTGGTAAATGGTATGTTTACAACCTGGGCATTGTGAAAATAGTTCATCAGGAACTTCAGGTTTTGGCTGAGGCTCCTTCCAGGCTGACCTATTCGGATTGATCCGAATATATTTATCTTTTTTAGAAAATAATGCCATTACTTACTCCTTATAATATGCTACAGTATCTGCAGCATTACTATAAAAGCCTGAAACTGTGAAGATGATGTTCATACTTCCCTCACAAGTCCAGGCTTTTTCATCATTCCTTATTATAATTTGGAAGGAATTGTTCCATCAAAAATGCAGTGTCATAATCACCAGCGATCACATGTGAATCTGAAATCAAATCCAACTGGAAACTGCTATTGGTTGTGACACCATCGATTTCCAACTCATAAAGAGCACGCTGCATTTTCATCAGTGCATCAAAGCGATTTTCCCCATGGACAATGATCTTGGCAATCATACTATCATAGTATGGTGGAATCGTATAACCAGGATACACAGCAGAATCCACACGCAAGCCAACCCCACCACTTGGAAGATAGAGATTAGTGATCTTACCTGGGCTTGGTGCAAAGTTAAAGGAAGGATTTTCCGCATTGATCCGGCATTCAATCGCATGGCCTTTAATGACAATATCCTCTTGAGTAACGGATAATTCTTGGCCAGCTGCGATTTTAATCTGTTCCTTAACAATATCCACTCCCGTTACAAATTCCGTGACAGGATGCTCTACTTGCACACGGGTATTCATTTCCATAAAGTAGAACTCACCCTTGCCTTCATCATACAAGAATTCAATCGTTCCAGCATTCTCGTACCCAACTGATTCAGCTGCACGAACAGCTGCAGAACCAATCCGATCACGAAGAGTTTTTCCAATAGCAATCGAAGGGGATTCTTCTAGAACTTTTTGATTGTTCCGTTGAAGAGAGCAATCGCGTTCACCTAAGTGAATGACATGTCCATGCTGATCAGCTAAAATCTGTACTTCAATGTGGCGTGCCGGATAAATCACCCGCTCCATATACATGGCACCATTCCCAAAAGCAGCTTGAGCTTCTGAGGAAGCAGATTCAAAAGCAGCAACCAAATCTTCTGGTTTTTCAACCTTCCGAATTCCTTTACCACCACCTCCTGCAGATGCTTTCAACATCACAGGGTAACCAATACGCTCTGCAATCTCGAGGGCTTCTTCAGCAGTATACACTTCACCATCTGATCCAGGAATAACAGGCACTCCTGCTTTGATCATCTGTTTACGAGCATTAATCTTATCCCCCATCAAATCCATGACTTTAGCAGAAGGACCAATAAACTTAATGCCCACTTCCTCACACATGGTCGCAAATTTTGAGTTTTCACTTAAAAATCCAAAACCAGGGTGAATAGCTTCTGCACCTGTTAAAACAGCTGCGGATAAGACAGCACTCATATTCAAATAAGATTCTGTTGATTTAGCAGGTCCAATACAGACTGCCTCATCCGCTAGTAAGGTATGCAAGGCTTCTTTATCAGCAGTAGAATACACCGCAACCGTCTCGATGCCAAGTTCACGAGCCGCACGAATAATGCGCACTGCAATCTCACCACGATTGGCGATTAAGATCTTACGAAACATAGATAGGCCTTTCTTAATTTCCAATTGCAAAAGTAAGCGTTCCTGAAGCTGCAAGCTTACCGTCTACCTCTGCTTTCGCTTCAACAACAGCAATGGTTCCACGACGTTTGACAAAAGTAGCTGTCATCACCAGTTGATCTCCTGGAACGACTTGTTTTTTAAACTTCACCTTGTCCATCCCTGCATAAAAGACTAATTTCCCTTTATTTTCAGGTTTTGACAACTCTAGTACACCTGCTGTTTGTGCCAAAGCTTCCATGATGAGAACACCTGGCATAACAGGATATTGTGGAAAATGTCCATTAAAAAATGGTTCATTAATTGTCACGTTTTTAATGGCAACAATCGTATCTTCGCTTGTTTCTAAAACGCGATCCACCAAAAGCATTGGGTAACGATGCGGCAAAGCCTCACGAATAGCATTAATATCAATTGTCATTTGATTCGAACCAATCCTTTTCCAAATTCAACCATTTCTTCATTCGTTACTAAAATTTCAGTGACTACCCCATCTTTTGGTGCTGGGACTTCATTCATCACTTTCATGGCTTCGATAATCAAGAGTGTTTGACCCTTAGTGACCTTATCTCCTACAGATACAAAGGCTGGTTTATCCGGAGCTGGCGACAAGTAAGCCACCCCAACCAATGGACTTTCAACCACATCACCTTCTGCAGCCTGAGCTGGAGCAGCAACTGGTTCAGCCACTACAGCTGGAGTTGCTGGTGCTTCAACAACAGGGGCTACTACAGGAGTTTGAGGAGCTGCTACCACTTCAAGTGCAGGAGCAACCGGTGTAGCCGCAACTGAACTCGTTTGGTTTTTACTCAAATTCAATTCTTCGCCATTATTTTTATATGAGAATTCACGCAAAGTTGACGCATCAAATTGAGCCAACAAATCTTTGACTTCAGAAATATTCATGAATTAACCCTCCCAACGTTTAAAGGCCAGAACAGCATTGTGTCCTCCAAAACCAAAGGTATTTGAGATAGCGTACTGAATATCCGCTTCTTGACCTTCACCATAAACAACGTTTGCTTCGATATAGTCAGACAATTCTTTAGTACCAGCAGTTTTTGGTACAAAGCTATGACGAATCGCTTCGATGGTAGCAATCGCTTCAACCGCACCAGCAGCACCTAACAAGTGTCCTGTAAATGATTTAGTAGATGATACAGGAACTTCTTTACCAAGTACAGAAACAATAGCTCCGCTTTCACCTTTTTCATTAGCAGGTGTAGAGGTACCATGTGCATTGACATAATCGACATCCTCAGGTTTGATACCCGCTTCATTGATCGCCAATTTAATCGCTTTAGCCGCACCTGAACCATCTGGTGTTGGTGTTGTCATATGATAAGCATCACAGTTTGATCCGTAACCAACAATCTCAGCCAAGATGTTAGCACCACGTTTTTGAGCATGTTCCAAGCTTTCAATAACGAGAACCCCTGCACCTTCACCCATCACAAAACCATTACGGTCTTTGTCAAATGGGATAGATGAACGTTCTGGGTCTTCCGTTGTTGAAAGGGCCGTAAGGGCATTGAAACCACCGATACCAATCTTAGTAATCGAAGCTTCAGCACCACCTGCCAAAACAACATCATGCATACCAAATTTAATTTCACGGAAAGCTTCACCAATGGCATCGTTGGCAGAAGCACAAGCTGTTGTCACGGATTTACATACCCCTTGAGCCCCAATCTTAAGTGCGATGTTTCCAGCCCCCATGTTTGAAAGAGCTTTTGGAATAAACATTGGTTGGATTCTCTTCATCCCACGTTCATGCATCCGGATGATTTGGTCTTCCAATTCTTGCAAACCACCGATACCAGATGATACAATCACACCTACACGATCGCGGTCTTCTTCTTCCATGTTCAAGCCTGAATTTTCAATAGCTTCCATTGCAGCATAGATTGCATACAATGAGTAAGTATCCATACGATTTTGATCTTTTTTTACAAAATATTTATCGAATGGGAAATCTTGAATTTCACCAGCATTAAAGACTGGAATTTCAGAAGCATCAAATTTCGTAATGGGTTTGATCCCAATTTTTCCTTCATGAAGGCTATTCCAAAATTCTTCTGGTGTATTTCCGATTGGTGAGGTTACACCATAACCTGTAACAACAACACGATTTGTAGACATATATATTCTCCTTTTGTCGGATGGATATTTAAGTAAGTGATTTTCGATCAGTGAGCATTCATTATTGCATAGTCATTCCGCCATCAATGGCAATTGTTTGACCAGTTAAATATTCTTGACCTGCCAAGAAAGCCGCAACTTCTGCCACTTCTTCAGCTTGACCAATTCGTTTCATTGGCACTTGAGCTAGCATGGCATCTTTCATTTTCTCTGGAATAGCGTCTGTCATATCTGATTCAATGAAACCAGGTGCAATGGCATTCACACGAACGCCACGAGCCGCAACTTCACGCGCTACTGATTTAGTGAAACCAATCAAACCAGCTTTTGAAGCCGCATAGTTAGCTTGACCGATATTCCCCATGAGACCTACAACAGATGACATATTGATGATGGCACCTTGACGCGCCTTAGACATTGGTTTCAAGACAGCTTGTGTCATATTGAAGGCACCAGTCAAGTTGATTTTCAAAACCCGTTCAAAATCTTCTTCAGTCATTTTCAACATCAACTTGTCGTTTGTGATCCCAGCGTTATTGACCAAAACATCAACACTTCCAAGCTTTTCAATTGCTTCAGCTACCATACGTTGAGCATCTTCGCCATTAGAAATATCCCCAGAAATACCAACAACAGTCACACCATAGTCAGCAAACTGTGCAAGCAAGTCCTCAGAAATTTCAGAACGTCCATTTAGGACAACATTGGCACCGAGACTCGCAAATTTATGAGCCACAGCCAATCCAATTCCGCGTGTTGAACCTGTTACAAAAACATTTTTATTCTTAAGTTCCATCTTTACCTCGTTTTAAGCATTCAGAAGTGCATCTAGACTAGCCTGATCTTCGACGTTATGAGTTGGAAGAGTTTTATCAATTTTTTTCAAGAAACCTGACAAGACTTTTCCAGGTCCGATCTCGATGACCTCATCTACACCAAATTCTTGAATCGTAGCAATTGAATCATAGAAACGAACTGGTTCTTTTACTTGACGGGCCAACAGTGCTTTCACATCTTCTGACTTCATGATCGTAGCTTCTGTATTCCCAACTAAAGGAAGATCAAAATCATTAAATGATACTTTTTCTAGTTCAGCCGCCAATTTTTGACTAGCAGATTCCAGTAAGGCTGTGTGGAATGGACCTGACACGTTCAAAGGGATCAAGCGTTTGGCACCTGCTTCCTGCAATAGTTCCACAGCATAGTCCACAGCCGCAACCTCACCACCAATCACAATTTGTGCTGGCGTATTGTAGTTAGCTGGTGTTACTACACCCTTTTCGGATGCTTGTTGGCAAATCTCTTCGATCAAACTTGGATCTGTATTCATAACAGCAACCATTTTCCCACTTCCAGCAGGAGCTGCTGTTTCCATGAATTCACCACGTTTCGCAACCAAAGCTACTGCATCTTCAAACGAAAGACCTCCAGCCGCAACCAGGGCAGAATATTCCCCCAAAGAGAGGCCGGCAACAATATCAGGAGTGATACCATTTTCTGCTAAGAGACGATAAATGGCTACTGACGTTGTCAAAATAGCTGGTTGAGTATAGCGTGTCTGATTCAGTTTTTCTTCGTTAGAATCAATCAATTCACGCAAATCATAACCTAGAATACGACTAGCCGTATCAAATGTCTCTTTAACAACGGGATAAGCCGCATACAAATCGCTCGCCATGCCCAATTTCTGAGCCCCTTGACCAGCAAATAAGAACGCACGTTTTGTCACTATCCTAATCCTTTCGACGTTTTTAGACGTTTACATCTGCCCAACGAGCAGCCTCTCTTTGAATCACCTTGGCTGCACCATAATAGATATCTTCTAGAATTTCAGCACAAGTTTCTTCCTTGCTCACAAGACCAGCAATTTGGCCTGCCATTACAGACCCATTGTCAACATCTCCATCAACAACGGCATTGCGAAGCGCACCTGCTCCTAATTCTTCAATTTCTTCTTGAGTCTTCTTACCTGCCAAGAAATCTTTTTCAGCTTGGTTATAGGCAGAAGCCAATTTATTCTTGATCGCACGAACAGGGTGTCCAACAACTGATGCTGAAACTACCGTATCAATATCTTTCGCTTTCAAGATTTTATTCTTAAAGTTTTGGTGAGCGTTAGATTCTTTAGCAACCACGAAACGAGTTCCCACCTGAACAGCTTCAGCGCCTAACATAAAGACAGCTGCAGCACCGGAACCATCAGCGACACCTCCAGCACCAATTACTGGAATAGAAACAGCTTCAACCACTTGACGAACCAAGGTCATGGTCGTCAATTTACCAATGTGACCTCCAGCTTCCATGCCTTCTGCAATCACCGCATCGGCACCCAAATTTTCCATCCGTTTTGCAAGGGCAACAGATGGAACAACTGGAATGACAGTGATCCCTGCTTCATGGAAACGATCCATGTATTTCCCAGGATTTCCAGCACCAGTTGTAACAACTTTTACACCTTCTTCAATCACCAGGTCAACAATGTCATCCGCGAATGGGGACAAAAGCATGATATTTACACCAAAAGGTTTATCTGTAATAGACTTCACTTTATCAATGTTAGCCTTTACAACTTCTTTTGGAGCGTTCCCGCCACCAATGATTCCAAGACCACCGGCGTTTGATACTGCTCCAGCCAAGTCACCATCAGCGACCCATGCCATCCCACCTTGGAAGATTGGATATTTAATATTCAATAGTTCAGTAATTCGTGTTTGCATTATACCTACCTCTTTTTTCGCTTAAGTAATAGTTTGAGTTTAAAAGATTGTTTCTTTGAGCCTCAAACTATTACCTAAACAAGAGAGAATATCTTTCGATACTCTCATCTATCATTATTTTGTTTTTTCTTCTACGTAAGCGACAAGATCACCAACTGTAGACAATCCTTCTTCAGTTTCGATTTGGATATCAAAAGCATCTTCGATTTCAGAGATCACTTGGAACAAATCCAATGAATCAGCTTCTAAATCTTCGAATGTAGATTCAAGAGTTACTTCTGATGGTTCTTTACCAAGTTCTTCAACGATAATTTCTTGTACTTTTTCAAATACTGCCATGACAGGCCTCCTTAAAAAAAATATATAAATTTTTAAAATGTGTTTCCACATGTTTAACTAGATTGTAACAAGAAGTGTGCCCCATGTCAAACCTCCACCGAATCCTGTAAGAAGAATTTTTTGACTTCCATCCATCTTGATTCGATGATTCTCGACACACTCCGATAATAGAATGGGGATACTAGCAGCACTAGTGTTCCCATATTCCATCATATTTGCTGGGATCTTCTCTCTAGAGACACCCAGTTTTTTTGACATCTTATCTAACATTCGGTCATTCGCCTGGTGTAACAGAAAATAGTCAATCTCTTCTGCTTCCATAGAGGCGTCTGCTATTATTTTTTGAATACTTTTCGTGACATCACGAATGGCAAAATCAAAAACTGCCCGCCCATCCATCGTCAGATATCTTCGATCGGTAACTTCCTCTGAATAAGGAGAAGACAGACCCAAATAGCAAGATTCAAGACTAGAACCACGGCTACCATCCGTAAAAAGACTTTCAGCTAAAAACGATTTTTGATCGCTCGCTTCAAGCAAGACACCGCCAGCTCCATCTCCAAAAAGTACTGAAGTAGAGCGATCTGACCAGTCTAATACTTTTGAAAGCGTCTCACTACCGATCACAATCCCTCGCTGGTACATCCCTGAAGAAATGTATTTTTCAGCAGTGGCTAATGCAAATACAAATCCGCTACATGCTGCAGTCAGATCAAACGCAAAAGCTCGAGAAGCTCCAATATTAGCTTGTACCCGGGCTGCGGTCGATGGCATTAAGCTGTCTGGAGTAATTGTAGCGACAACGATAAAATCAATTTCCTCAGCGTCTAAGTTTGCTTTTGCTAATAATCTTTGTGCGACAACTGTTGCAAGATCACTGGTCGTCTCATCTCTTGAAATGTGACGACGAAGAATGCCTGTCCGACTACTGATCCATTCATCACTTGTATCCATAATCTCAGCTAAATCATCATTCGATACGACTTGGTCAGGTACATAATGAGCGACTTGACTAATTTTAGCAAAGACCATTATTTAATTTCCTCCAAGAAACGATACAGATTTTGCAATCCTTTTTGCATCACTTTCTTCTCTTCAGGACTCATATCTCCAATAATTTGGTTGACCATCCGTTTATGGAATTGCTGATGAAGTCGATAAAGTAGACGACCATTCTTTGTTAAACTCAAGTGTACAACCCGGCGATCAACTTCAGATCTTCTTCTTTCGATATACCCTTTGCGCTCAAGATTATTCAAACTTGTCGTGACAGTCCCCAAAGTCACCATCAACTCCCGTGAAATATCACTCGGGGTTGCATTCGGTGTCGAACCAATCACGTCGATCGTATGCATTTCTTTAATAGAAACATCTTTAAATCGACTTGCTCTTAGGCTCGTCTCCTCGATAACCAAAACATTATTAAAGATGGATGTTAAATAGTCATTAACTAATTGGTAATTCAAAACTCCACCTCCTAATTTTACTTTGATAGTCAAATTTTATCAAAAATGAAAATAATTTGCAAGCTTTTTTTCACAAAACATGGAAAAGATACAAATTTATTTTCCTTTAAATTGTGGCCGACGTTTTTCAGAGTAGGCAATAACCCCCTCTTTAAAATCTTCTGTAAATGCTAGTTTCTTTTGCAAATTTAATTCAAGATTCGCATATTGGTCCCATTCTTTCAAGAAGGCTTCCCAAACCATTTCTTTCATAGCAGCATAAGAATTTGAAGATCCTCTTCTTAATTTTTTAAGCAATTGATCAACCGTTTTCTCAAGTTTTTCAGATTCACAAACGCGGTAAGCTAGGCCATACTCCAATGCTTTTTCTGCAGTCAAAGCTTCACCTGTCATTACTAAATGAGTAGCCCGAGACATACCAATAGCTTTTCCTAATAAGAATAACCCACCCGCATCTGGTGCTAAACCAACCCCAACAAAGGCTTGGATAAATTTTGTACGATCACTAATTATACAAAAATCAACAGCTACTGCTATGTTGGCCGCCGCTCCTGCGACCGCTCCATCAGCTACCATAATAACCGGCTTAGGTAATTGCTTAATTTTCTTAGAAATAGTATTAACTAATTCAGCAATTAAAACAAGAGACTCGATGTCATCTGCATCGACTGCGCGTTTCATTTCACTCAAATCTCCACCAACTGAAAAGATTTTCCCTTCTGCTGATAGAATAATGAATTTTACTTCCTCATTTTTTTCTGCATCTTCCAAGGCAGCCAAAATTTCCTGACACATTGGAATGTTAAAACCATTAGAAACTTCAGGACGATTTAAAGAAATTGACGCGAGATCGTTTTCGACAGAATACAAAATTGTTTCAAACATCACAGACTCCTTTTATTTAAATATAAAATATTTTGATCTTAAAACTTTTTAATTATAACATATCATACCATAAAAAATTAGAATAGTAAAATATATCTATAAGATGTAACAAAATTGTAAAATTTGAATCATGACAATTTATAGCCTCTTAGATCCACCAATTTTATGCCCTATTTATAAATACATTGTATCAATAACTGAACTTTGGTATAATGTACTAATGAAACTATTAAGGAGAAAATATGAAAGTAACTAAATTCGGTGGAAGTTCTCTAGCATCAGCTCCACAATTAAAAAAAGTACTTAATATCATTAAAGATGATCCAGAAAGAAGATTTGTAGTTGTATCAGCTCCTGGTAAGCGAAATGCAGAAGATACAAAAGTAACAGATGCACTGATCCGTTATTATAAAGAATTCACTTCAGATAAAGATGTTACGCAAACACAACAGTGGATTATTGAGCGTTATCGTGCCATTACAGAAGAATTGGGTCTCAAAGATTCTATCATTCAAGAAATTGCTGAAGATATCTATGATCTGACAAATTTGCCTAAAAAAGGAAATCCATTTACATACGATGCATTTTTGGCAGCCGGTGAAAATAACAACGCTAAACTCATAGCTGCCTATTTCAATCAAAATGGATTAGAAGCAAAATATATCCATCCAAAAGAAGCAGGAATCACAGTCACTGCGGAACCTTCCAACGCTCGTATTTTACCTTCTAGTTACGATAAAATTGAAGAACTAAAAGATGCAAGTGAAGTAATTGTCATTCCAGGTTTTTTTGGTGTTACCCAAGATGGGGACATTTGTACATTTTCTCGTGGTGGATCTGACATTACAGGATCTATCATTGCAGCTGGCGTGAAAGCAGACTTATACGAAAACTTTACAGACGTAAATGGTATCTTTGCAGCACATCCAGGTATTATTAAACACCCACATTCTATTCCTGAATTAACCTACAAAGAAATGCGTGAATTAGCCTATGCTGGTTTTTCAGTCTTACATGATGAAGCACTTGTTCCAGCATACAGAGGTAAAATTCCATTAGTCATTAAAAATACAAATAATCCAGACCACCCTGGAACCCGCATTGTTTTGGAACATTCAAATGATCATGTGACTGTTGTAGGGATTGCAGGTGATTCAGGATTCGTTAGTATTAACACTACAAAATACCTTATGAACCGCGAAGTCGGTTTTGGTCGAAAAGTCCTTCAAATTTTAGAAGATCTCAATATCAGTTGGGAACATATGCCAACAGGAATTGATGATTTATCCATCATTTTGCGTTCACGTGAACTGACACCGATCAAAGAACAAGAAATTCTGAAACAATTAACACAAAAGCTAGAAGTTGACACAGCCGAAATTGAACATGATCTTTCTATCATTATGATTGTTGGTGAGAAAATGAAGAGTCAGGTAGGGGTTACCGCCACTGCAGCCAAAGCACTATCAGAAAATGAAGTAAATATTCAAATGATCTCGCAAGGTTCTAGTGAAGTTTCCATTATGTTCGTTGTAAGTAAAGATCAAGAAGAAAAAGCAATTAAAGCCTTATATCAAGCATTTTTCCCAAATAACTAAATAGAGAAAAGCTCCGTTAACTAAACGGAGCTTTAATTAACATTAAAATGAAAAGTAAAAAAGAGATCAATTACTTGATCTCTTATATTCTATACTCCGCCAGTAGGACTCGAACCTACGACATCATGATTAACAGTCATGCGCTACTACCAACTGAGCTATGGCGGAAT
>NZ_KV812010.1 GCF_001813295.1 Streptococcus sp. HMSC072G04 | reverse complement strand
GGGTAAACAGAAACTTGTTTAATGACCACTATCTAACATTTTGAGAAATAGCCTTAAAACCCTAGATAATTCAACCTTTTACGGTTAAATCAATCTGAAAAAAATGCGATGTTTATAAAAACTGGGTATCATTTTGGGTATCAATACCTCTGAAAACACGATATCTTATTTGCTGTTATAACCGACATTTTAAAAAATGTCTATTGTAATGGAAATACCAAACTACTTTATAGTTTTAGAAGATTACTCTTTACTTTCTAAAGCCTGTACCCTTGATACCAGATTGTTGAATTCAGCCTTAGTTGTATACCAGGTTTCAACATGATGGTTAGTAATATATGGATCATCTCCATTTTTTAACTTGGTCTCGATTAACGAATCAAGGCCCAATTCAAGGTGTTTTGTCTTGATGTTAGAGGTCATTTGTGCTTGAAGGGTTGCGTAAGTTGGAAATAAGGTGTAAGCCGTTTCGGTTTTTAGGTAAGGAACGAGATCTATAGTCTCTGTTTGTCCCCTGCTCTCAAGGTTAGCAATTCTGCTTTCAAGAGGGGCAATATCAATAATCTGGCCTTGTGTCTTATCCTTTAATTCTCTAATTTCACGCTTTATATTGCTGTCATCATAGGCAACAAAATTAATACGCTTTAAATAGTCTTCAACAGCTTTTTTGATGTCAAGCTGTGCCATTTCAATATCTTCTAAGTTATTGAAATGTTCTGTTGATTGTGTGACTTCCAGTCTTACAGATTGATCACTAGGAAACACATATTCTCCACATTGTACTTCTACTAGGTAAATCCCAGCAGGTAAGATTTTTCCAATATTAAAACTAACCTTTGAATTTTCTACGGTTGCATCGATTACCAACTTACCTTTTTGGTTTGCTAGCTTAATTGAAGCATTTTGGCCATCCAGATTAGTGATTTTATTATACTTGTAATCAAGTAACTCATATTCAAAAGTGGAGGAGAAGTCCCCTTGTTTAATAACTTCTCCCCCTTTTATCCGATTAAGATTAGTTGAATTTGATCTAATCATTCAAATCCTCCTTATTCTAAATCCCCCCACAAGCTGATACGGTTACCCTCTTCATCTGTCTGTCCGATTGCCATGTAATTACGGTTACCAGACTCACCAATGTACGAAATCCAACGATAGCCATTTGCTGATCCTTTATAGTCATATTGGACTTTTTCGTTAGCATCATAGACAGCCACAATCTCACTATTTAGGCTTGGCCCACGGCGAACATTGATGGCAGCATCTCCAACAATGAATGTCCCATTTTCTGGGATAAGTTCCATTTCATCATTTTTAGGAGTTTCGCTAAGCGGTTGGAAGTTTTCGCTAAGCGGAGTATCTGAGTATGGAAGATAGAACCATCCCTGCACATTTTCGAATCCACGACTATTAAAACGGGCAGGTCCACCCACAATAAGAGCATCAAGGTTGCCATCAATATTTTGCTCAACAGTTCTCATACTGTAACCATCTGAATCTTCGATTACAGCTCCACAATGTCCAAAGTTTACACCACCAAACCAAGCATCCATTGTGAAGAATGCACCAGCTTTAGGATTTTTATCTGTAGGCATACGATGCACTTCTAAGCCTGCTTGTTCCGCTGAATCCAACAATTCTGAAGCATTACCCCATAGATCAATACCAAAGAAAGTCTTTGCAGGATATGTGAGCAGATCAGCGCATTGTGTCCCTGCAAAACCATCCTTATCTACACCCATACCAGAATTTGCTAAATCAATAATAAATTGAATAATTTCTTGTCTTGTTGCCATAATAATACCTCACTTTTTCCATTCTTCGTTAGCTTTTTTTACAGCTGCCTCAAGAAAAGTATTTAGTTCTTCATTTGTCAGATAAATATTTTGAGATTCTAGCCCATTAATCAAGCAGCCTTTAGCATGCTCTAGTTTCTCAACTCCATGAATTCCTAATGTTCCTGCCACTTGCTCAGTAGCATTTACCGCATTTTTTGCCAAGATTTCCACTACTTCCAATGCCTTTTTACCACCACGAGTAAGAAGATACTCTTTGAGTGATTTAACAGCAATTCCTACGAAAGCGACAAAAATGGCCATTAGTGAATTAACTACGATTCCTGTGATTTGATTCATTTTTTCTTTGCTCCTTTTTTTAACTTCTTAGGTTCTTCCAAACCTTCATTTAATTGAAATTTTTCACGATCAACATTTCTCTGGATATATTGATCGATAAAGGGAATTTCTATCCCTAATGCTGATAGACTAGCAAGAATACTAGAACCGTAAGCTGCCATCATTGAAATGATGAATGCATCAATAACAGGCGCTAGATTCATGTATAACGTGAAGGGATAACCGATTGCCACAATCAAGATCATAGCTGTGTGACTAACTAGGCCCTTCCTCCATTTTCTACTAGAAAATTCATGATAGGCCCATGCTCTAGACACACCCAGAATGATGTCTAGAGCAACGATAGCCATCAAGAGAAAAACAATTATATGTTCGTCAATTCCGTGATCATAAAAATCACGAACTACCTCGATAATTCCAAAAATGCCATCTGGTTCTTCTTGATACATCAATCACACTCCTATCATTAAGATTCAGGCTGTGCTACTGGTTGAGTTTCAAGATTCTCAGATGGTTTTTCCGGCTTCTCTTCTTTTGGTACCTCCCAATTATAGATTGCAAGTTTTCCATTTTGAAGAAGAGGACCTTTGAGGTCTTTGATGGATTCCCCGTTGTAAGTAAAATCATAATTTACTTGCACAAGTACCTGTTTCCCTTCGCTAAATCGTTCGGTATGATCAGGATCTACGAGGGTGAAGATGTCATGCGGTTTGTATGTTTTACCTACTTGGGCAGTTTCCACAAGCTCAAGCGCTCGCTTGTAGAGTGTTGGATCAAGTGGATTGTCTTGGTTGGTCACGGCCACGAGGACAGACCAATCCGCAAGAGCTTTGTTGTTTTTGATTTGAGTATCTTTCTTCTCGTTCTCAAGAGTAAGTTCTTGGATTTTTTGAATAGCTACCTTGTTAGCCTCAACAGACTTATCAAGCTCTTTTTTCAGTGCCACAATAGCACCAGATGGGTCCAATTCCATCCGGACAATGTTTAACACTGCTTCGACTAGTGCAGAATCTTCCTCTGCCATGCGGTTGTTTGGTAAAACTTCTTCGAACACCCGATATGGATGATCTTGTTTAATTGCTACTTTAGTAGCATTCACAACTGGGTCAAATGATTTAAATTGTAATTTATAATCCATTAGTTTGTCACCTCATTTTTATTTTTGATTTCATTGAAAAGGTCCATCAAATCCTTATCTGATTCTAGGACAGAGCGATAGATTTCTAGCTCTTGTGTGAGCTGATCTAGTTTTTCTTGTAGGTAAGTACATCGAGCCTTAAACTCAGTCTCTCCGAGTGTTTTGTCGCCCAATTGCTTGTTTAATTCAGCAATCATAGCTAGTAAAATATTTTCGTTCATGTTAATTTCCTTTCTATTTAAAGCCATATTTATTGATGAGATTTGATTTTATATGATTTTGAACAGCTCCATTTTTTAGATCCCAACCATAACGAGCGAGAATACCAAAACAAGTCAAGATATCCCATAGATAGCCTCCTACATTTTGTGATCCTTTCCCAATAAATAGATCATCTATATAAGCTTTGCTAAAATGTTTATCGCCACGCCCTAAATTATGTTTAACGCCTTTTTCATTCATTGGAATCAAATAGCTATTTCCATCTTTAGTATTATTGTGAATAATCCAAGGACTTCTATACTGACCATTTGCATAGAATATGATTCGATCACCAACAAGTTCGTACAAAGATTCTTTTACATCATTCTTCGCTCCTGACCACAAGCGCATCCCAGCAAATGTTGCATTTTCTGTATTTTCAGTTTTGTCTTGATTTGTTCCTATGACGATTCTGGCAGCCTTATTGTCTCTTAGATACTCGCCAATAAGACCAATTTGGTTAAATTTGATAAATTGAGATGAGCTTGTATCATCGATTCTTCGAATTGTGCCGGTATTTGAAAATAGATTGATAGTCCCGTTATCTAAGTCAAATACTGTAGCCCCGTTGTTGGCACTCAATCGTCCACCTTGAACTCTTTCGGCAGCAATCTTGATAGAATTCAGCTCAGTAATAAATGCTTTTTGTGAAATCAGTTCTCTAATAAATGCTTGATTAGCAAGCAATTTCTGTATCAAGGCATAGTCAACTTGTAGCTTATCTGCTGTGACTGCGTTACTAGCCAAAATCTGAGTTGTTACTGATCCGGCTCTCATATGACCTGTATCAACACTTTCAGAGGCAAGATGGCGGTTAGTAATTGACCCATCAATTACCATATCCCCTTTTACCTTGATTAATTTCGCAATCAATGCAATTGATTCCGGCTCTTGTACAAGCAATGAGCTGATTGTCCGACCATTGATGCTCTTACCTGTCCCAAATGAGATCTGACCATCTGTGATGTTGAT
>NZ_KV812009.1:17403-17682 GCF_001813295.1 Streptococcus sp. HMSC072G04 | reverse complement strand
GTCCAGCATTTGTATCATTCGATGCTGACAAATTGGAAGGTTCATTGACACGTCTTCCAGAACGTGATGAAATCAACCCAGAAATCAACGAAGCACTTGTCGTTGAATTCTACAACAAAATGCTTTAATTTCAAGAAAAAACTTGCAAAAAGCCTACTACAGTGGGCTTTTTGTTTTGTCTTAAACCGTTGATTTCTGGGTTTGTTCAGATTAAAATCCAGCAACAAACTCTTTGATGGCTTGGGCCAGTTCATAGGGTTTCTCGGTATTGAGTAGATG
>NZ_KV812009.1:0-17303 GCF_001813295.1 Streptococcus sp. HMSC072G04 | reverse complement strand
GTTCATAGGGTTTCTCGGTATTGAGTAGATGGTCTCCGTCTGCGATTTCTTGATAGCGGCCTTTTGGCAGGAGCTTGGCCAATTTTTTAGAAGAAGATTGATTGGCCCAATCTCTGCTACCACAAACAACCAAGCTAGGAAGAGGGCAAGCTTTAGCGGTATCGGTTAAATTGAGCCCTTTTAATTCGGTCAAGATTTGAAGCATCTGTTGTTTATTGGCATCTTGTTTTTCAAAGACATGCTTGGGAAGTAGACGAAAGAGAAGGATCTGGAGCCGATAGAGGGGATTGGTGTTGAGTTTGTATTGAGTTCCCGCAAGGACCAAGCCCTTGAGTTGCGGAAAGTCTTGTCTGGAGAGATCCAGAGCGAGCACGCCACCTAGTGAGAGTCCTACCAGAATAAAGGGTTCGCTTTCTTGCTGGAGGCGCTCCATCAACCTTTCTTTGACTTCCTGATAGCTTTCTTTTGGATGGGAGAAAATATCAAAAGTTTTGGAGTGCAAGGGTGAAAGTGCAAATTGGACTCCTTGCCAAGAGAGGACATCTTGCCCTAGTCCATGTAAAAAAATTAGTTTCATCAGGAATCCTTTCTTTGAAAATCGAGTTCGTAGAGACCACGAAGAGCATTGCAGGCATAAATACGATCAGCGTCTGTTAAATCGTTCAGAGTTAAGAGTTTTTCTTCAACTTGCTGGGTCTCAAGAAGATGGCGCCGATAAATGCCATCGAGTAAGGGGAGGTGAGCTGGTGGGGTATAGAGTTGTCCCTCTATCTCCAGCACCAGATTGCCAATCGTCGTCTCTAGCAAGGTTCCGTCTGGCAGATGGAAAATTTGCTCGTGATCTGACTGGTTGAGATGGTCTCTCTGACTCGTTTTGAAATAAGTAAATGGCGTCGCTAAATCAAGCTTCTGCTCTGTCAGTTGGGCCTGTAGATAGCTAGCGGGCAAGTCGGTCAGCTCCGTGATTACTAGGTGAAAGGTCCCGTTTTTTTGCAAGGCAATCCGACAACGATAGTCAAGGTTGAGATCTAAATGAGCGAGTTCTTCTTGAAGTTCTTTCAGGAGCTTCGACTCATCATAAGGATAGGCAAAGTAGCAACTAGCTTCTCTCATGCGTGTTACATGTTGGTCGAGGAAAGTCAACTCTCCTTGGTGGATGCGGCCAGTTGTCAGGAGCTCAAAGCGAGGCTCTTGCCGGTAAAGGACAGCTGATTTTTGCTTGGTTTCCTGGTATTCACCTTCCCATTTGCTGTCCCAAGTGATGCCTCCTCCCACGCCATAGATGGCTTGATCTCCCTGCATTTGAAGGGTCCGGATGGCTACATTAAAAATCCGTTTCCCTTTTGGAAGAAGGATGCCGATCGTTCCACAGTAGACACCTCGAGGAGCCTTCTCCGTCTTGTGGATGATTTCCATAGTGGAGATCTTCGGTGCTCCTGTAATCGAGCCACAAGGAAAGAGAGCTCGGAAGGTTTGGACCAGGTCGACCTTAGCTCGTAAGCGACTTTCAATGGTCGAGGTCATCTGCCAAACGGTGGAGTATTGCTCGACTTGGCAAAGACGGGTCACCTGCTCACTTCCAATCTCCGAAATCCGGTTCATGTCATTGCGAAGGAGGTCGACGATCATCATGTTTTCTGCTCGATTTTTCGGATCGGCTTCTAACCAAGCAGCCTCTTGAAGATCCTCTTGGTTAGTGAGACCACGGTGTGTCGTTCCTTTCATAGGGCGCGTGGTCAGTAGCCGGTCGTCTTGCTCAAAAAAGAGCTCAGGACTGATAGAGAGAATGGAGACATCATCGTGCTGGATGAAGGCATTGTAATGGGCCTTTTGCTCTACCACCAAGCGATTATAGATGGCCAAAGGATCAGACTTTAGCTCTTGAGAAAGCTGGACAGTGTAGTTGACCTGGTAGGTATCTCCCTGGCGAATATGGTGATGGATGGTCTTGATGGCTTCTTGATAAGCAGGCGCCTCTACCTCTTCCTTCCAATTGGCTGGAAGATCCACAGCTTCATAGTCCTCTGGAAAAGGAAGGGTTTCGACCTCCTCGTGGATAGTAAAATAGAGGAGATACTCTCCCATAAGAGGTGCTGGATGGACAGCAAACTTCTTCTCAAAAGCAGGAGCAGCCTCGTAGCTGACATAGCCAACAGCATAAAAGCCTTGCTTCTGGTAGGCTTCGACTTCTCTAAGAAGATCCTCTACCTGGTCGAGGTTTCTAGTTTTTAATTCCTTTATGGGCTTGGTGAAAAGGTGGCGTAAACCAAGCTCTTTAAAATCAATGATGGTTTGTTTATGCATGCTTTGAGTATATCAAAAATAGAGGAAAAAAGGTAGATAAGGATGTAAGATTCCTTGCTTGACCTTCCCTTTCATGCTAAAATAACCATAGCAACTGCTTTGGGCAAGGAGTAGGACCATGCAAAAGAATCTTCTCTATAACACCTCTAGTATCAGCTTTTTTCAATACCTCTTTGCGATTGCAGTGATTTTGGTGCATAGTGGTCGCTTGACCTCCTATGAGCCACTGCATTTTGGTCTTAAGAGTATGCTCGGCCGGCTAGCGGTGCCATTTTTTATCGTCTGTGCCAGCTTTTTCCTCAAGCAATCCCTAGGGAATTCTCAGAAAATGAAGGCCTATCTGGTCAAAATCGTAAAAACCTATTTGTTTTGGAGTTTTGTTTACCTTCCTTATGCCTGGCTCTTTTTCTCTAGTCTCCATCTTCCTATCTATCTTTTTCCAGCAGGTGTTCTCATTGCACTGATCTATCTGGGGATGTGCTACCAACTCTGGTATATCCCAGCCTTTTTGCTGGGTTTGTTTTTGGTCAATCAATTGGTCAAACACCTAGGTATGGTTTGGACGGGGTTGATCACCTTTCTTCTTTACTGCTGGGGCTTGATCGAGACCTATTCGGCTTATCTGGACACCACAAGTCTTCTCAAAGGTTACCAGCTCTACAGCAATTTATTTTTTACAGCGCGAAATGGTCTCTTTTACACGCCCATTTTTATTTATATGGGATACTATCTGTATGATCATTTTCATGCACAAACTTTTAGAATTCACCGTTGGGAAAAGCTTGCTCTTGCCTTTGGTTTGCTCTGTCTAGAAGGAATTATCATTTTTCAACATGAAGGAATTGATAAGAACTTTTTCTTTCTCCTTCCCTTTGTGACCGTTTATTTTGTCAATGCCTGCCTGCGATCGTCCTTTTTGAAAAGTTATGATTTACAGTATTTAAAGCAGATGAGTATAGCTCTTTACTTTTCGCATCCGATCTTTATCGAGTTGGCACGCCATGGCTTTAGATCTCTCCCACTCTCTTATCCAGACAGGGGCAAGCTGATTTTTGTGACCGCCCTGTTTGGCAGCCACCTTTTCGGACTAGCTATGCTGTGGCTTCAAGATAAAAAGAAAAATCAAAAAACTTCACCAATCTAGGATAAGGTGAAGTCTTTTTTATGACTTAGTAAGGGCAATTTCCTCTAGCTTTGTGTAGCTTTTTTCAATTCCCGAACGTTTTCAAGAAAACTTCAGAAAATTCTTGACTTCTGATGAAATAGGCGTATGATTAGTTGTGAACTGTTGAACAATCCTTTTCAAGAGAAACCCTGATGTCGGCTAAGGGATCTGTGAAAGGTGAAGCGGTTCAAATCAAAAATCTATAGAGCGTTGCGTCCGAAAGTCTAAACAGACACGGCTCTTTAAAAACAAAAGGAGAAGATTATGAAAACAGAACCGATTCATCGTACCAGTATGTGGAAATTTAAGTTAAGTGCTGCCACCATGACTTTGATTCCCGCTGCCGTGGGGATTAACTATGTTGCCAAAGCCTTGGCGGAGGGGTTAAAGTTGCCCGTTTGGCTGGGGTCTTTGGGAACCTTTCTTGCCAGCATGTTGGCTGGGCCGGTTGCCGGTGCCATCAGTGGTTTCATCAACAACGTGATCTATGGGCTGACCTTATCGCCAATTTCAACCGTGTATGCGATTACCAGCATCGGAATTGGGATTGCTGTCGGAGTTTTGCACGCCAATGGGTGGTTCTCGTCAGCGCGACGAGTATTTGTTTCTGCTATTATTATTGCCATCGTTTCAGCTGTCATTTCAACGCCACTCAACGTCATCTTTTGGGGTGGTCAGACCGGTATCGCTTGGGGTGACTCATTGTTTGCGGTAATGGTCGCCAATCATGCACCAGTGTGGCTGGCCTCATTTACCGATGAGTTTGTCTTGGATATTTTGGATAAAGTCTGCGTGGCCTACCTGGCATTCTTCATCTATCGTCAGCTGCCGAAGCGGATGGTGCACTTCTTTAGCGGTGATAAATGATGACTGATCAAACATTGATTTCTGGAGCGC
Organism: Streptococcus sp. HMSC072G04; assembly: GCF_001813295.1. Classification (GTDB taxonomy): domain Bacteria; phylum Bacillota; class Bacilli; order Lactobacillales; family Streptococcaceae; genus Streptococcus. Next base: position 12,937 of record NZ_KV812009.1, on the reverse strand, counting down.
CACGGGTCAAGCTCAAGTGGTACCAGGTGATCGATCCGATTACTAAGCTCTTGTTCATCTTGGACATGACGTTGTTGAGCTTTGCCAGTATGAATTTATTGCTTCAGGCCGGATTAATTCTTGTCGCAACACTGCTATTGTTATTTTCCAAATTGAGTTCTACCATCTTTAAGGCGCTGGGATTCAGCCTGTTTCTGATTTGCACCATGCTGATCATCCAAGGGTTATTTTACAGTCGGAATCAAACTGTGCTGTTTTCTGTGCTTGGGGTGTCGTTCTACAAAGAAGGCCTGATTTACGCCACCACTCTGGGTTGTCGAGTATTGGTGATTATTTTGACCAGTGGCTTTTTTATGGTGACCACGAGTATTTCAGAAAACGCGGCCTATTTGGAACTGTCCGGATTGTCTTATAAAACCGTCTACGTTCTGATGTCGGTGTGTTATATTTTGCCGGAAATGATGCGCAATATGCGGAAAATCCAGCAGGCACAAAAAGTTCGCGGAACCAATCCGCAAAAAACGTTGATTCAGAAATTAAAGTCAGTCCTGCCGGTTCTAATTCCATTGGTGATTAAGACCTTGGATCAATCGATGGCGCGGTCGATTTCTCTCCAACTGAGAGGTTTTGATAATCTCAACCGGACTGTCAGAACCTCCCAGCGCGAGTATCGCCTGTCGCGGACGCTGCACATTGGTCTGACTGGATTGGCAATTTTATTGATTGGGTGGAAGATATGGACGAAGATAAACGGATTGTAATTGAAAATTTGACCACCCGTTATCCGGGTACTGAGCAACCACAACTGCGTCAGATTAACGCGGAGGTTCATACCGGCCAGGTGGTTGGGATTATCGGGAATAGCCACTCCGGCAAATCGACTTTGTGCCGTGTGCTGGCAGGGGTCATTCCCAAAATGGTGTCTGCTGAGATTGAGGGCGACTGGCACATGTTTGGCCAGCGAGTGTCCGACAATTGGCCCGTTTATAATGCCATGAATGGAGTTGTACTGCAAAATCCAGCTGGCCAACTAAGCGGGTTGGCAGACACGGTTGCCGATGAAATCGCCTTTGACTTGATTAATCAGGGAATGGCTGAAGGACTGATTCAAAAACGGGTTGAAGAAGTTGCCACGCAAATGGGGCTGATTGAACAGCTGAATTTGCGTCCCGAGAGCCTTTCCGGTGGTCAGAGCCAGCGGTTGGCAATTGCCACGGCGATTGCGGCTAACCCGGCTGTTTTGATTATGGATGATCCGACCAGTCAGATGGATCCCCTTGGCCGCCGACAATTTTTCCAATGGCTGGCCCAAGTCAAAGAGACGACTGTCTTCATTGTCACCAGTGAAATTGACGATTTGTGCGAAGTCGCCGACGTTGTGTGGGTGCTGCACGAGGGTCAAATGGTAGCCCAGGGCAAGCCGGGTGAGGTGTTTAATCATTTGGCAGCTGACTGGCAGGTTCCAGCCCCGACAATCCAGCAACTTGCTCAAAAAATGGATTGGCACTTGGCTGATGGCCGGTATCCGGTGAATGACGCTGAACTGAAGGAGGTTTTTTATGTCCACAATTGAACTGAACCACCTGACGTTCACTTATCCGGAACGGTCCTTTAGCTTGGATGTCGAAGACAAACACTTCGCCGATCCGATGGTGGCGATTGTCGGCCAAAATGGTGCCGGCAAATCAACGCTCTTCAAATTGTTGACGGGCTTGCTGACACCACAAACCGGTGTGATTAAGATCGATGGAGAAAATTTTAATGATCTTAAACCAGTCGAAAAGTTACTGAAGGTTGGGATTACTTTTCAGAATCCTGACGATCAGCTTTTCAACCCGACCGTTCAACGAGAGGTGGAGTGGAGTGTCGCGCAGGTCATGGATGACCACGACACGATTACGAGGCGGGCTTTAGCGGCTCTAAAAAGAGTTGGCTTGGATGATAAAACAGCTGAAAGTCCATATGACCTGTCATTGTCGGAACGCAAGCTGTTGAGCGTTGCCACAGTTTTGGCAGTGGATCCGGCGATTTATTTATTTGATGAGCCGATGATGTCGCTTGATTGGGAAAGCCGGCGCAAGTTGACCGCAATTTTCCATCAGTTGGCTGATTCGGGCCACCAAGTTGTGACCATCACCCATGACATGGATTGGGTCGCCGCCGAGTTTGAGTCGGTGTATGTTATGGAACACGGGAAGTTTGGCTTCGCCGGCAGTCCACGGGAATTGTTCAGCGATCACGAACTTGTCCAGCGAGTGGGATTACTACCACCGCGGATTATGGACATAGCGGAGTCGCTGGGTGATTCACAGACATATTTATCGGTTAATGATTATTACCAGAAAAATCGAGATGTATAGAAAAAGTCACCTCTGCGGGTTTTCCAGGTTGAAGGATTAACTTCAGCTTCTGGCAAGAACTCACATGGGTGACTTTTGTGTTTAATAACGTTTCATGATCATCGGGTGCTTCCTCAGATCACTCGGTTTGGTTTTACTTTGTTTCATGGTCATAATCATATACCATTTCTTTTGGATCTTTTGTTTGACTAATACAAAATAGGTCTTCAAAGGTCTTCGCATTTTTAGCGCCCATTAGGATCATCAGTATAATTTTCTGAATTAGGAGACTGTCCCATCACTATTCGAACTTCGTCTCCCGACTTACGCTGTTCCCATTCATCCGTGAATCCTTTAAATCGCAATTCTGGAACTTTCTTTTTAACTGAATCATCTATTTTCGCCATAGTCCCCACCATTTTATTGGTTTTTCTTGATTTACCTTATCAACAGTCTAGTTGGTTGGTACCAATGGAGCAAGGCGGCTAAGAAGGGATATTAGTGGCAATTAATAAAATACATGAGGTTGGGCATATTGCCCCACCTCTTTTTATGATATACTAGAGTAGTTTTTGAGACTTGTAAAAAATGTGATTTTCTAGTTCAAATTTATAAAAAGAAAAGGGGAGAACATGGACATCTTTTTGAGGAGCATATCAGGGATCCTGGTCATCATGGGCATGATTTTAGTGGGCTTTGTCATTGGTGAAAAAGGCTGGTTCGATGACAAGTCGCGTGACCTACTCGCTAAATTGGTCACTCAAGTTGCTCTTCCCTGCTATATGCTCTACACCATCACGCAGCGCTTCACAGCAGCAGATCTACTTAAAATGTTGCCAGCCTTGCGGTTTCCTGCCCTGTCTATGGTTATTTTGCTTGGCATCGCGACAGGAGTAGCCAGGATCTTTGCAGTGAGACAGGACCATCGTGGCCTCTTTATTTCCATGTTTTTTAACTCCAATACGATTTTCGTGGGGCTTCCCATTAACCAAGCCCTTTTTGGAGATGCCAGCATTCCCTATGTTTTGATCTATTACATGTGTAATACGACCTTTTTCTGGACTTTGGGGACCTATCTGATTCAGCGGGATGGTGAGGGAGAAGCGCAGTTTGATCTCAAAACGAGTCTGAAAAAAGTCTTTTCTCCGCCCCTCATGGGCTTTATCTTGGGGCTAGTCATGGTGATGCTGCAGATCAAGTTGCCAGCCTTTCTAGCCAGTGATTTGCAGTATCTGGGCAATTTAACAACCCCTTTATCCATGATATTCATCGGTTTGTCAGTGTCCAATGCAGGACTAAAACAGCTGACTCTGAAAAAAGACCAATTCTTAATTCTGTTAGGTCGCTTCGTGGTTGCCCCACTTTTGATGGCGACCATTGTTTACTGGGCACCTCTTCCAAGCTTGATGAAGCAAGTCTTTATCATCCAGTCCGCCATGCCTGTGATGACCAATGCGCCAGTTGTTGCCAGACTCTACGGAGCTGATAGTGATTATGCAGCGGTCATGGTGACAGAGACGACCCTTGCAACCATGGTGGTGATCCCTTTTCTCATGCTGTTGATGGCTTAACAAATAGAAACTACAAAAGCTCAAGTTTTTTGAAAACTTGAGCTTTTCTTATATGAGAGCTAATAAAATTGTAATCACCCGATGCCCATCCGAATCAGATGGTGGACTGGGTGGAAGTTTCCTTTGTGTTTTCCATTCCAATAGGCCCCGTAGCAAATCAAACCACAGCCGATCAGCCAAAGGACTAGAGCGACAATCGGTAAAAAGAAGTAGAGGATGAGAGATAAGGTCGCAAGGCTACTTCCGATGAGGAGAAATGTATTTCCTAGAGTGTGATTCCCTTTTTTAACTTCAGAAAGAGAAGCCAATAAGTGAAGAAGAACAAAAGCAAGGGCAAAGAAGGCTGTAAAAAAGTCGAGAAGAATGGGGAAGAACATAGGGTTTCCTTTCTAAGATATGATTGCCTGAGTACTATTTTTTATGACTGATTTTATGAAGAATCATAAATGATACTACAAGATTTAAAATAATAACCAATAAGGTAAAAAGAGAGTAACCATAAAGTTTAATTGGAAATTCATTTTTGAGATTGCAAAGAGCAAGCAAACTCGTTAAAATGCCCGTCAACAATCCAGGCACATATTTTCGTATAACGATTGTTTGAATCAGATGTCCGAACACATGGTAGATATAAGCGATTATGATGCTTGCGTAAATGCTATAGTTGTTAAACTGGTAACTAAGATATAGCGACGTCATTAGGATCAGAAATTGCTCCAAGACAATGGCATTGAAAGCAAAAGGAGTGTAATAAGATAGGATTCGATTGTTTGGATACTGGATTGATATTTTTTTGAAAAAGGATGGCATCCAAACGATTTCTTCGAGTTCGTGAAGCATGAAGAGTGCTGGAAATAAAAAGTAAAATTGCACGATGGACATTAAAAACACCCCTTTCTAGTTCGAACCCACTTTCAGAATCTCTAAATAAAACTGAACGGCTTCTTGTTCTGTGTAAGATTTGCCTTTTTTCAACCACCAGCTGAGGGTTTCAATGAAGTTAGTAACGACAAGGTGCTTGAGATAAGAATGAGGAATAGTAGGATGAGTCTTGATCAGTTCATCAGCCACCATTGGATAGACATCATGTTCTAGCTCTTTTCGCAGTTGCCGGATAAAATAATCATTTTTAGAGAGCAAGAGACTAGTCACATGGTCTTGATTTTTTTTGAAATGCTGGAAGATATGAGCCAGGTAGTCTTGTGGAGAGAGGTGTTCAGCACGCTCAAAGAGATGGTGAAAGAGCTTTTGGCAGAGTTCATCCAGTAGTAATTCCTTGCTCTCGTAATGACTGTAAAAGGTCGAGCGCCCCACATCAGCAAGGTCTATGATTTCTTGAACCGTGATGGCCTCGTAGTCTTTTTGGTTGAGTAAGTGTAAGAAAGCCTGATAGATAGCTTTTCGAGTTTTGGTGATGCGACGATCCTGTGCTGTCATATGGACACTTAGAACAAACTGTTCAGTAACGTACACCCTAAACGGTTTGCCCCTATCCTTTCTGTTGTGAATGTTAGATAATGATAATGAACATGATGTTCATGAATCTATTATAACAAAGGAAATAGGATTATGAAGACAAAACATGCGGTCTGGATCGCTTTTTTCTTGAATTTGAGTTATGCCATTGTTGAGTTTATTGCAGGAGGGATTTTTGGATCTAGCGCAGTCCTTGCGGATTCGGTCCATGACTTGGGAGATGCGATTGCTATTGGGATCTCCGCCTTTCTGGAGAGTATTTCCAATCGTGAAGAAGACAGCCACTATACCTTGGGCTACAAGCGCTTTAGCCTTTTAGGGGCTATGGTAACTGCAGTGATTCTCATGACAGGGTCCGTTTTAGTCATTTTAGAAAATATAACGAAACTCTTTCATCCACAACCTGTCAACGATGAGGGCATCCTCTGGCTAGGAATCATAGCCGTCAGCATCAATGTGCTAGCGAGTCTCGTCATTCGCAAGGGGCAAACCAAGAACGAATCCATTCTTAGCCTGCATTTTCTGGAAGATACTCTGGGTTGGGTGGCTGTCATCCTAATGGCTATTGTTCTCCGATTTACCGATTGGTATATTCTGGATCCTCTCTTGTCTCTTGCTATTTCCATCTTTATTCTGTCCAAAGCCATTCCACGTTTTTGGAGCACGCTCAGGATTTTCCTCGATGCCGTGCCAGAAGGAGTAGATATCCAGCAAGTGAAGAGTGATTTGGAGCAGTTGGAGCACGTGGCTAGTATCAATCAGCTCAATCTCTGGACCATGGATGGGCTGGAAAAGAACGCCATTGTCCATGTTTGTTTAGAGCATGTCAACCACATGGAGGTTTGTAAAGAAGCGATTCGTACCTTGCTCAAAGATTGTGGTTTTCAAAACGTCACCATTGAGGTTGATGAAGACCTGGCAACCCACCGAGCCCATAAACGCAAGATCGAAGAACTGGAAGTTGATCAAGGTCATGGGCATGATTATCACCACCATTAATGACGAGTTGGTATGAGCAGAAGCTCGATAAAAAGTGTATACTATAGATAAGTAAGCAATAGAAAGTAGGTTAATCCTATGAAGAAAACAGTCTATACAAAAGCTGGGCAAGTGGGTCTAGTAGAAGTAGAACGTCCACGCATCGAAGCACCGGATGATGTCATTCTCCGCATCGTTCGTACCTGTGTCTGTGGATCCGATCTATGGAGCTACCGCAATCCTGATATTGAAGCAGGGCATCAAAATAGTGGCCACGAAGCCATTGGGATTGTCGAAGAAATCGGAGAAGCCATTACAACGGTTAAACCAGGAGACTTTGTTATCGCGCCTTTCACCCATGGTTGTGGGGAGTGTGATGCCTGTCGTGCTGGTTATGATGGGACGTGTGACCGCCATATCGGCACCAACTGGTCTGACGGGGCGCAAGCAGAGTACATCCGTTTCCACTTTGCCAATTGGGCCCTTGTCAAAATTCCAGGGCAACCATCTGATTATACAGAAGCCATGCTCAAATCCTTCTTGACGCTGGCTGATGTCATGCCGACGGGCTATCATGCAGCGCGTGTAGCTAATGTGCAAAAAGGTGACAAGGTTGTCGTTATTGGTGACGGTGCTGTTGGCCAATGTGCTGTCATTGCAGCTAAGATGCGTGGTGCATCGCAAATCGTCCTTATGAGTCGCCACGAAGATCGTCAACAAATGGCTTTGGAGTCAGGTGCGACAGCTGTTGTGGCTGAGCGTGGTGAAGAAGGGATTGCCAAGGTTCGTGAAATCCTTAGTGGAGGAGCGGATGCCGCTCTTGAATGTGTCGGTACAGCGGCAGCTGTCGACCAAGCCCTTGGGGTCCTTCATAATGGTGGTCGCTTAGGCTTCGTGGGTGTCCCTCACTACAATAACCGTGCCCTTGGTTCGACCTTTGCGCAAAATATTTCCGTGGCAGGTGGAGCAGCCTCTGTTACCACCTATGACAAACAGTTTTTGCTCAAGGCCGTCCTTGATGGCGATATCAATCCAGGACGCGTCTTCACCCATAGCTATAGCTTGGACGAGATTGATCAAGCCTACAAAGACATGGACGAACGCAAGACCATTAAGGCTATGATTGTGATAGAGTAACGAAAAAGTCTAGTAGAATCGTTTCTGCTAGACTTTTAACTTGGTGTACATAAAATTTTTTAAAATCTTAAAAAGGCTATAAAACATTGATTTATCAAGGATGTTCATGAATAAAATGAGTAGAAGACAAATAAAAAATTAAAATAGTTTATAAAAGCGCTTGCATTTTAGAAATAATGTACTATACTAAATCCATGGATTGTTACTGGTCATGCAGGTAAAACCTAAGCATATACAAGATAGAAATCGCCCTCTTTGTGCGTGTTTTCTGTTTGGTATCTGTTTAGTTTTTTTGTTACCCATTTTCCGGGAATGGGAACAGACTGATGGCCTAAAAATAAAGGAGGCTCCATTATGGCTAAGGATTATACAGAATTAGCTCAAGATATTCTTGATCACGTCGGTGGACGTGATAATGTTACTAGTGTTAAACACTGTGTCACTCGTTTACGCTTCTCTCTTAAGGACGAGAGTAAAGCAGATACAGACTATCTCATGGAAAGAGATGGTATTGTGACAATTGTTCAGGCAGGTGGCCAATATCAGGTTTTTATATTTAATGATTTGAAACATATAGTATATCAGTGACTTTATTTGTACATTTATAAATGTAACCAATGAGTACTAATCATTGATTATTAGTTTCTGATTTACGTAATAGTTGCTTAGAATAGTCTTTTTTTCCGTTATATTATGGAAAAAGAGTACATTTTCATTGTTTATTGTAAAGCTTATAATAAAAGTATCAAAGCCAGGAGGAAAAAAGATGACTACTTTTAAAAATGGATTTTTGTGGGGCGGTGCTGTTGCAGCTCATCAACTTGAAGGAGGATGGCAAGAAGGTGGCAAGGGAATTAGTGTTGCTGATGTGATGACAGCTGGTCGCCATGGAGTTGCTCGTGAAATTACCCCAGGTGTTTTGGAAGGCAAATATTATCCAAACCATGAGGGAATAGATTTTTACCATCGTTACAAAGGAGATATAGCACTTTTTGCTGAAATGGGATTTAAATGTTTCCGAACATCGATTGCCTGGACACGTATTTTCCCAAAAGGTGATGAATTAGAGCCTAATGAACAAGGTTTGCAATTTTATGATGATCTTTTTGATGAGTGCTTGAAACATGGAATAGAGCCTGTAATTACTTTATCTCATTTTGAGATGCCTTATCATTTAGTTACGGAATATGGTGGATGGAAAAATCGAAAATTGATTGATTTCTTTGTTCGTTTTGCGGAAGTTGTATTCAAGCGTTATAAGGATAAAGTTAAATATTGGATGACGTTTAATGAAATCAATAATCAAGCCAATTACCAGGAAGATTTTGCACCATTTACGAACTCAGGCATTGTATATGAGGAGGGTGATAACCGAGAAGCTATCATGTATCAAGCAGCACACTATGAGTTAGTAGCCTCTGCTAAAGCAGTAAAACTCGGTCATGAAATCAATCCGGATTTTCAGATTGGTTGTATGATTGCCATGTGCCCGATATATCCTGCAACTTGTAATCCTAAAGATGTTTTAATGGCTATGAAAGCTATGCAGAAGCGTTATTATTTTGCTGATGTGCATGTTTTTGGTAAATATCCTGAACACATTCTCAAGTATTGGCAACGTAAAGGAATTTCAGTTGATTTTACAGATCAAGATAAAGAGGATTTACTTGAAGGAACAGTAGACTATATTGGATTTAGCTACTATATGTCTTTTGCTATCGATTCTCATCGTGAGAATAACCCTTATTTCGATTATCTTGAAACAGAAGATTTGGTTAAAAATAATTATGTTCAGGCATCTGAGTGGGGGTGGCAAATTGACCCAGAGGGCTTACGTTATGCATTAAACTGGTTTACTGATCACTATCATTTACCACTCTTCATTGTTGAAAATGGTTTTGGTGCCATAGACCAAGTTGAAGCAGATGGCATGGTTCATGATGATTATCGAATTGATTACTTAGGTGCCCATATTCGTGAAATGAAAAAAGCTGTAGTTGAAGATGGCGTTGATTTAATGGGCTATACACCTTGGGGCTGTATTGACCTGGTTTCAGCTGGTACCGGTGAGATGAGGAAACGTTACGGATTTATCTATGTGGATAAAGATGATGATGGACAGGGAAGTTATGAACGCTCACCGAAAAAGTCATTTAATTGGTATAAAGAAGTTATTGCATCTAACGGTGCAACGGTAGAATAAATATGATTGGTAGCATTGCAGCAATTTTAACAACATTTGCTTTTTTGCCGCAAGTTGTGCGTGTAGTAAAAACAAAAGATACCGAATCAATTGCCTTAGGGATGTATATTATGCAGGTTATTGGCATTGCTTTATGGCTTGCTCATGGGCTTCATATTGGTGACTTACCTTTGATTTTGGCTAATAGTATTTCGTTTTTGCTATCTGGTACTATTTTGCTATATAAATTGAAGTATAAATAGTTTTTTTCCGTATCGATTAGGAAAAAATAAGAATGGTTATTGTAAGCGCTTTGATCTATAATAGAATTATAGATAACAAACTACTCAATCAAATATATAGATGATTGGAATTGAAATAAGGAGAAATGTTATGGCAAAAGCTTTAATTATTTGTGCGGCAGGAATGTCTTCATCACTTATGGCGAAGAAAACAACGGAATTTCTTAAAGGTAAAGGTCAAGATATTGAGGTAGATGCTATTAGTGCTACCGAAGGAGGAAAAGCTATTGCAACGGGAGGCTTTGATTTATATCTAGTTAGCCCTCAAACTAAAATGTATTTTAAGCAATTTGAAGAAGCAGGTCTCAGAGTAGGGAAACCGGTAGTACAAATACCTCCTCAAGCATATATTCCAATTCCAATGGGAATTGAAAAAATGGCTAATTTAATTCTTGAAAATATCTAGTTTTAAAATAGATTCAATATCTCCACATTAATGCGAGACAATTAATAAGAATTTAAAATTGATTTCGTATTTGAGACTTGTGAGTATTGTAAATCATTTAGGTGCGGATATATCCTATAAAAGAAGGTGAAAACATGAATTTTAGGAGGGTATGATTGTGTCAAACTCTAAAGAAAAAAGCATCCTTCAATTCTTGATAAGGCATAAGGAGCGTTTTGTTACAAGTAAGGAACTTGCAGAGCACATATCCTGTTCAGATAGAACTGTTCGTAATATCCTCAAGTTAATTGATCAGACAATGAATATTCAGGGTGTTAAGCTGATTTCAAAGCAAGGACAAGGATTCCAATTATTTTTTGAGAATCAAGAGGCATATCAAGAATTTCGGTTAACTTATGAACTTAGTGAAGTTTATTCAACAACCTCCATTTCAAAAAGTGATGATCGTTTATCTTTTATATTAAACAAATTGCTCTTTGAACAAGTCCCGGTTCTTTTTGATGATTTAGCTGATGAACTTTATGTTAGTCGTTCAACTTTATCTCATGATTTTAAAAAAATACGAAGAATGTTATCGGAGTATGATTTATCGATTGAGAGTAGAGCTAATAAGGGAGTATATGTTTCAGGAGAAGAAAGAGATAAACGACGCTTCATTATAAACTATTTTTTGGGTAATCAATTTTTTAAAACAATACACTGTCATGTTCAATCTAACTTTTTTGATCAAACACTATCATTAGAAGAAATAGCTAGAATTATTTTAGAAGAGTGTCATGATGCAAAACTCAAGTTATCAGATTTTGTTTTACAAAATTTGGTTGTTCATGTAGCACTAGCTATTGTGCGCATCAAATCTGGATTTGAGATAAAAAATTTATCTTGCCAGATGTCTAATAATGACACGGAAAGAAAAGTTGCTAAGAAAATACTCGCAAGGATAAGTGAGGTTTCAAATCAAGAATTTCCAGTTCAAGAAGTAGATTATATTACTTTGCATTTATTGGCTAAAAGCCAACTATCTCAAAAAACTCAAATGAAAATTTCTAAAGAGGAAATGAAAAGGTCTTTAGTCCAGACTTTTCAGGCTTTAGGCTTAGATGACATTTATCATTTCTCTTCGGATTTTCAACTTTTTGAGGGATTAATAACACATCTAATGACTTTACAAATTCGTTTGGATAGTCGAATTACTCTCAATAATCCTTTGGTAGATGAGGTTAAAAAGAATTATAGTGACATATTCTTTATGACTAAAGAAATCCTTGAGAATATGGAAACATTCTCTCAGGTGTCTATATCAGATGATGAAATAGCATATGTGAGTCTTCACTTTTTAGCTGCTATAGAGCGTCGGAAAGAAAATGATAAATTTTCTGTTCTTGCTATCTGTGCATCGGGATTCGGCGCTGCTCAAATGCTTAGAAATCGTTTGGAAGCAGAATTTGGTAATCGACTTGAAGTTGTTGACGTAATAGGATATTACGAGTTGAATCAAGAAAAAATCCAAGGCATTGACTTTATTGTATCCGCTGTAGATTTATCAAATCTCTATTTTCAGGTTCCGGTTTTTACGGTTAGCGTCTTCCTTAAAAATGATGAAATTGCTCAAATTCGAGAGGCGATGGATCAGATGCAGGTTTCGAATCATATGAAAAGCTCGCAGATTAACAGGGACGCTTCAGATGTAAAACAGTATTTTAGTAAAGATAATTTTCTAATATGGTTCAATCAAGATAAGAAAAGTTTACTTTCAAAAATGGCTGATGTTTTATCTGGAGGTGAATCGTATAATTTTAAAGATTCTTTACTACACGGTATTCAACAACGTGAGGAGTTAAGTTCGGTAGTTTTCTCTGAAAAGATTGCAGTTCCACATCCGATCCAGGCTTTAGGAACAAATGTAAAGATAGCGGTTGCTATTTGTAAAGATCCCTTGCTTTGGGATGATCAAAACTCAAATGTTCAACTCGTTTTTCTCTTATCGCCATCAATATATGGTAATGAAGGATTGACGGATGTGACTAAAAGAATTGTTTCGCTAACAGAGAAGGAGGACTTGCAAAATCAATTAATAGCTTGCGATAATTTTGAAGATTTTATGAAAATATTTGAGAACGTAACATAGGAGGTTCGTATGAATCAAGAAGAACTACAGGTCGCGGCATTTGAAATTATTCTTCATTCGGGAAATGCAAGATCAGAAATACATGAAGCATTTGCTAAGATGAGGGAAGGTAGTTTCGATGAAGCAGAGAATCAATTAAATAAATCAAATGAAATAATTCTGGAGGCTCATCATGCACAAACCAAACTACTAAATGAATATGCAAGTGGCGTAGAAATTAAAATTGAAATTATCATGGTACATGCTCAAGATCATTTAATGACAACGATGACTTTGTTAGAAGTAGCGAAGGAAATGTTAGTTCTTTATAGGAAAGTTGGCTAAATTTGTATATTTACACAAGGAGGTAAAAATGGATAAAAAAGAACGACAAGAAATTGAACGACAATGTACTGACCCCAAAAAGTTAGACAAATAA
>NZ_KV812008.1:873-1331 GCF_001813295.1 Streptococcus sp. HMSC072G04 | reverse complement strand
GCAAGCCAATCAGCATCATTGAGCACATCAGCATCAGCATCAGCATCAGTATCAGCTAGTCAATCAGCGTCATTGAGCACATCGGCATCAGCATCAGCATCAGTATCAGCAAGCCAATCAGCATCATTGAGCACATCGGCATCAGCATCAGCATCAGTATCAGCAAGCCAATCAGCATCATTGAGCACATCAGCTTCAACATCACTTTCTACATCTGTATCACAATCAGCATCTAACTCTTCATCAAATTCTGAAAGTGAAACACCTAAACAAGGTGAAGTAATCATCACTTATGTAGATACAAAAGGTAAAGTGATTAAAGACCCTCGTCAAGATACACCAAACTCACCATATGATACTCCATATGACACCACTGAGAAAGGTGAAAAACCTAATATTATCAAGACTCCAGACGGTAAGACTTATAAGATCGTACCGAAAGGTGACTACCCAGTAGG
>NZ_KV812008.1:402-773 GCF_001813295.1 Streptococcus sp. HMSC072G04 | reverse complement strand
TCTGATCCAATTAAAGGTAAAGTTGATAAACCTAAGTCAACTATTACGTATGTTTACCAACAAGTAGGTAACGTATACGTTCACTATGTTGACGTCAATGGTAACAAGATTAAAGAAGATGTCACTGACGAAGAAAATCAACCAATTGATAAAGATTACGATACAGTAGTAGACAACCGTCCAAATGAAATCCAATACAATGGTAAGACATACGAATTGGTACCAGCCGGTAACTACACTGTAGGTAAAGTTGACGGTGAAGGTCATTTGACAACAACTGACCCAATAACTGGTAAAGTTGTTGAAGGTGATAAGAATGTCACTTACGTCTACAAACTTAAAGAAGATCCAACGAAACCTAAAGAAGGTGA
>NZ_KV812008.1:0-302 GCF_001813295.1 Streptococcus sp. HMSC072G04 | reverse complement strand
GACAACCGTCCAAGCACGATCGAGTTCCAAGGCAAGACATACGAATTGGTACCAAAAGGTAATTACCCAGTAGGTCAAGTTGACGAACAAGGTCACTGGACAGGTGATGATGCTACAACTGGTAAAGTTGCTGAAAAAGATAAGAACGTAACATATGTCTACCAATTGAAACAACCTAAGGGTAATGTCTACGTACACTATGTTGATGTCAATGGTAACAAAATTAAAGATGATGTCACAGACGAAGAAAATCAACCAGTTGATAAAGATTACGATACAGTAGTAGACAACCGTCCAAGCAC
>NZ_KV812007.1 GCF_001813295.1 Streptococcus sp. HMSC072G04 | reverse complement strand
TTCAAAAAATTTTATTTTTTTTAAAGTTTTTTTGAAGTTATGAAAAAAAGCCTGTAATAAGGCTTTCCCATTAGCCCCGTTCTTTGTTAATGATGAGAAATTTTTCTTCTCCATACCCTCTTTTAATTAATCCTGCTCTAGCTATGTCTAGAAGATTTTTTGAAAAGGATTGTATCGCTTCTTTTTCTTCTTTACTTAGAATTTTCTTTGAATATTTCTTTCTAAGTTTTCGATAGTCCTGTTCTTCATTTTTAATGAATGAAGAATCTTCTAAATAGTCTTCTAGTTTTTCTAATTCTACAAACAAGCCCAACTCAAAGGCTATCGGGGCAAAGGTTGTTTCTAACGGTTGTGTACAAACACTTCTAAATTCCACAGTCCCACGAGCAGTTAAATCTTGAAATTGGTAAGTTCGATGTTGTTTTAGATCTTCTTTTACTGGGTTAATGATCTTCTCATTTCCATCAGCCGTATAGGCTGTAATTTCTTTTTGATCTAGATAATCTTCCACTCGAATTGGTTTAAAATAATAAGATTTCCCCTCTCTAGTTGCCGTAAAAATTGCCGTTCTAGCGAGATTATTAAAAAACTCTTCTTCGCTTTTGTAGTCCTTAGGATAAATCCCTACATTTTCCTTATAATAACCATGTAAGGATTCTTCCCAGAAAATATCTCTAGCAATTTTTGTATTCCAAGCTTCTGTTGAAAATTCTGAGTTAGAAAACAAATATGCTTTTGCTGCTTCAATTTTATTAAATGCATTAATGATGCGAAGATAGTTATCGCGCCTTACATCCAATTGAACCTGGTTTCCGCATATAAATGCTCCGTACGAAGGATAGGAGTGTGTCTTCATCCCTGTACCATTCATTGCAAGGAAAGCCATTAACATCTTGTATCGTTCGATTTTCACTGGGCTATTATCATTTTCTTTCCACAGAGGATGGATTCCGTGCCCTTGAATTTCGTGATTATTTTCTTGTAAAATCGGTTGAATGATCTTCAAATAGTCCTCAAAACGTTTGGCCACCTCATTTATAGAACGAGCTCTCTCAAATGCAAATTCAATTGTATTGTAACTCAACTCGAATAGAATACGATCTTTAGAAGAGCAGTGAACTAATTGAATTGGATTTTGATCGTCATCCCTTTTTTCGACTTCAAAGTCTGATAAGTTGGCTAAGGTTCGAAAAAGATTTTTCGTCACCTCTATATTTGTTTTGTTTCCATTTGTTTCTACAATCGGAAACTCTAATTCAACTCCGACAAAGAGTTCCGAATCCTCTTTCATATTACTAAGGTACTTCTCTTTTAGTAATTTAATTGCCTGTTGTTTTGTCATTGAATCCTTTTTCTTCTATTGGAGATATGGGTTCCATTATATCATTTTTTGCTATTCTCGACTACTCATGAAAAGCAAGACAAAACGCCTGCTTACGAAATTGTTTTAAATTAAAGCAATTTCGTAAACAAGCGTCTACCATTCATTCAATATGATGAGTGTTCCCGCTGGGGAAAATCCCCAGCGGTAGACCAGAGCTAGACTAAGAATAACAGCGTATTCCATCATCATAACACTCAACAAAATTGATGATATTATACCAATTCGATGATAGCCATTGGCGCAGCATCACCACGACGTGGTTCAGTTTTAAGGATACGAGTATATCCACCATTGCGCTCAGCATAACGAGGTGCTAATTCAGAGAACAATTTTTGAAGTGCAGTTGTTTCTGAGTATTTACCTGTTTCTTCATCAAAGTTTTGTGATGCAACTTCGTTACGTACGAATGCAGCAGCTTGACGACGTGCATGCAAATCACCACGTTTACCCAAAGTAATCATTTTTTCAACTGATTTACGGATTTCTTTCGCACGTGCTTCAGTTGTTACAATTGCTTCATTGATGATAAGATCTGTTGTCAAATCGCGAAGCATCGCTTTACGTTGTGAGCTAGTGCGTCCTAGTTTACGGTAAGCCATGTATTCCTCCTCTATTTATCGTTTTTTAACCCAAGGCCTAAGTCGGCAAGTTTGATTTTAACTTCTTCAAGACTCTTACGTCCCAAGTTACGAACTTTCATCATTTCTGCTTCTGATTTTTCAGTCAAATCGTAAACAGTATTAATGCCAGCACGTTTCAAACAGTTATATGAACGAACTGAAAGATCTAATTCTTCGATCGTACGTTCTAAAATGCGATCATCAGAAGTTGTATCCACTTCCTTCATAACATCTGTTGCAATAGCAATTTCAGTTAAGTTTGTGAATAGATTTAGGTGTTCTGTCAAAATACGAGCAGACAAACCTAAGGCATCTTCTGGAATGATTGTCCCATTTGTCAAAATTTCAAGGGTTAGCTTGTCAAAGCCATCGTTGCTACCAACGCGTGCTGGTTCAACTTGGTAATTGACTTTAGTCACTGGCGTATAGATTGAATCTACAGCAAGTGTTCCCACTGGTGCATCATCTTTTTTGTTTTGATCAGCTGGAACATAGCCACGTCCACTGTTTACAGTAAGCGTTGCTTTCAAAGATGCTCCTTCTCCGATTGTAAATAGATAATGATCAGGGTTTACAATTTCGATGTCACTATCAGTAAGAATATCTCCAGCAGTTACTTCTGCAGGTCCTTCTACATCAAGTTCAATAATCTTTTCGTCTTGGACGTAAGATTTAACGGCGATTCCTTTAACGTTAAGAATAATTTGCATAACGTCTTCACGGACTCCTGGAACGGTATCAAATTCGTGGAGTACACCTTCAATGTTGATTGAAGTGACAGCTGCACCTGGAAGTGAAGCCAGAAGTACACGACGAAGTGAGTTTCCAAGTGTTGTACCATAGCCACGTTCAAGTGGTTCTACGACAAACACGCCATAATCTTTGTTTTCATCAATTTTTGTTATATTTGGTTTTTCAAACTCAATCATTTGCTATACTCCCTCTTAAACGAAAAGCTGTGTAATTGTTGATGATTATACACGGCGACGTTTTGGAGGACGAGCACCATTGTGTGGTACAGGAGTTACATCGCGGATTGCAGTTACTTCAAGACCAGCAGCAGCAAGTGCACGAATAGCAGACTCACGACCTGAACCAGGACCTTTAACAGTTACTTCAACAGATTTAAGTCCGTGTTCTTGAGCAGCTTTTGCAGCAGCTTCTGATGCCATTTGAGCAGCAAATGGTGTAGATTTACGAGAACCTTTAAATCCAAGTGCACCTGCAGATGACCAAGCGATTGCGTTACCATGCACATCAGTAATCATAACAATTGTGTTGTTAAATGTAGCGTGAATATGAGCAATACCAGATTCGATATTCTTTTTCACACGACGTTTACGTGTTGGTTTAGCCAAGATTTTTACCTCCTTATTTTATTTTATTTTTTCTTACCTGCAATCGCAACAGCTTTACCTTTACGAGTGCGAGCATTGTTTTTAGTGTTTTGTCCACGAACTGGAAGTCCACGACGGTGACGGATACCACGGTATGAACCGATTTCCATCAAGCGTTTGATGTTCAAGTTTACTTCACGACGAAGGTCACCTTCAACTTTGATTGCGTCAACTTCACGACGGATAGCATCTTCTTGATCTGGTGTAAGATCGCGAACACGAATATCTTCAGAAACGCCTGCAGCAGCAAGGATTTTCTTAGATGTTGGAAGTCCGATACCGTACACATAAGTCAATGAAATTACTACACGTTTGTCATTTGGAATGTCAACTCCAGCAATACGAGCCATGTTTTCTCCTTTCTATCTTATCCTTGACGTTGTTTGTGTTTTGGATTTGCTGGGCAAATTACCATAACACGACCATTACGACGAATTACTTTACAGTATTCGCAAATTGGTTTGACCGATGGTCTTACTTTCATTTTTATCCCTCCAAGTTTTTCGATTATTTAAAGCGGTATGTGATACGTCCACGTGTCAAATCGTACGGACTCATCTCCACTGTAACACGATCTCCCGCTAAAATACGAATATAGTTTTTACGAATTTTACCAGAAACTGTTGCTAAAATCTGATGTCCATTTTCAAGTTCAACCGTAAACATAGCATTCGGCATTGTATCGACTACTTTGCCTTCTACTTCAATCACATCGTCTTTTGCCACGCAAAAGTACCTCCATAAATTTCGATTCATTCCTCTGAGCACAGAGGTAACAATTATAAGTCAGACTAACTAATTGTAACACTAGTTGTCCAATATTGCAAGCATGAAAAACGCTTTTATTTCAAATTTGACAAGACTTTTTCAATGTCTGAAAATACATCATTGATATCTTGATTCCCTTGGATGTCATGTACGAGTCCTTTTGAACGATAAAATTCAATGATTGGTTCTCCTTGTGCAATATTGACGTCCAAACGACGTTTAACCGTTTCTGGTTTGTCATCTTCACGTTGGTAGAAATCATGACCTTGACAGTTATCACAAGTTCCTTCAACTTTTGTAGGATTAAATACTTTGTGGTAAGTTGCGCCACAAGTACGGCAGATGAAACGACCACTCAAACGCTCTAACAAGCTTTCTGGGTTAACTTCAATGTTGATAACACCTTCTAATGTTATACCAAGATCTGACAAAGTTTGATCCAAGGCATGAGCTTGTTCAATTGTACGTGGATAGCCATCCAAAAGGAAACCTGTTTCTTTAATATCATCTTGAGCAAGGCGTTCTTTCACAATTCCATTGGTTACTTCATCTGGCACCAACTCACCTTTATCAATGTATGATTTTGCAAGCACACCCATTTCAGTTTGGTTAGCCATCGCTGCGCGGAACATATCTCCAGTGGAGATGTGCGCTACGTGAAACTCTTCAACGATTTTAGCTGCTTGAGTTCCTTTACCTGCTCCAGGCAACCCCATAATTAAAAGATTCATGATGAATTCTCCTTATTTTGTTTTTAAATGGAAGCAGGAGCGAATTCCTATTTCCATTTAAAAACAAAATAGAAGGCTGACAAAGTCAACCTTATTCTATTCTGTTGTTGTGTCCATAAATCCGACATACTTACGTTTTAATAAGTAGCCTTCTAATTGTTTCATTCCCTCAATACCTGTTGAAATAATGATTAACAAACTAGTTCCTCCAAGAGCAACTGCATCTGTCAAACCAAATAAATCTCGAGCCAGGATTGGAATGATGGTAATAAAGCCAAGGAATACTGATCCGACACTTGCTAAACGACGTAGCAAACGAGACATAAACTCTTCTGTCCCCTTACCAGGGCGAACGCCTGGGATATAGGCACCACTCTTTTGAAGGTTTTCTGCCGTTTTTTCAGGATTTATCTGAACAAACGTGTAGAAGAAGGTGAAGAGAATGATCAATAAGGCATACATTGCCACACCAGTTGGTGTGTTTGTAGCCAACATAGCTTGAGCTGTTTTCACCCATCCTGCATTGTAACCCATAGCGCTAATCACTTGGAAAATCGCAGCAGGCGCTGCTGTAATCGAACTAGCGAAGATGACAGGAATAACTCCTGCTGGGTTTACTTTCAAAGGAAGGTAAGAACTTGATGGAGCTCCTTGTGCAATCTTTGTATATTGGATTGGAATCTTGTATTGTGCTTGCTCTACAAAGGTTGTAAAGTAAACAATAACCAAGACAGCAAGGATTAATACCCCAACAAAAATGAGGGAATTGGTCATTTGACCAGAACGAACGTTCACAAATGCATTTTCATAGATTTCTTTAATCATCTCAGGAATTGATGATACAATCCCCGCAAAGATAATCATTGAAACACCATTACCGTAGCCTTTATCTGTGATTTGTTCTCCAAGCCAAGTCACAATCATGGAACCGGTCGTCAGAATCGCACCGATTAATAGATAGGTTTTGGTATTTGGAGTTGCGACTAATTTCGCCTGAGACAAAGTGTGGAAGGTTGCTGTAATCCCGATGGATTGAACAAAGGCTAGAACCAAAGAAATATAGCGTGTTGCTTGGTTGAGCTTTCTTCGACCAACTTCCCCTTGTTTGCCCCATTCAACAAACTTAGGTAACAGATCCATTTGTAAAAGTTGCACGACGATCGAAGCTGTAATGTATGGGCTAACCCCTAATGCGAAAACTGAGAAGTTCCTCATGGCATTCCCAGAAACCAAACTGAGCATGTTCAAGAAGGACACATCTTGAAGGTTGTTCAGAATTTTCGCATTTACACCAGGCACTGTAATCGTGGTCCCAATGCGGAAAACAAGAATGATGAAGATCGTAAACAAAATCTTCGACCGTACTTGTTTCACCTTAAATGCATCTTTTAATAATTTAAAAAACATAGGTCACCTCACTTAGATGACTTCAACTGAACCACCTTTAGCAGTGATAGCTTCTTCAGCTGATTTAGAGAATTTAGCTGCTTTAACAGTCAACTTCTTAGTCAATTCTCCGTTACCAAGAATTTTGATACCTGATTTTTCAGCTTTTACAATTCCTGATTCTACAAGTACTACTGGAGTTACTTCAGCACCATCTTCAAAGGCGTTCAATTGATCAAGGTTCACAATAGCATATTCTTTAGCGTTGATGTTTGTAAATCCACGTTTTGGAAGACGACGGAACAATGGAGTTTGTCCACCTTCAAAACCAAGACGTACACCGCCACCGCTACGAGCTTTTTGACCTTTTTGACCACGGCCAGAAGTTTTACCATTACCAGATGAAGTACCACGACCAACACGGTTGCGGACTTTACGTGAACCTGTAGCAGGTTGTAATTCATGAAGTTTCATTATTTATTTTCTCCTCTTTTGTAAATTGCTAACGCATGTAATCAGGAAAAGGTGTCCTAACTACAAACTCGCCTATACTTATATTTAGTTTTAGGGGATGAGAACCTCTCATACCCCTGAAAACTTTGTTTCTATTTTAAATAGATTATTTTACTTCTTCAACTGTTACCAAGTGAGATACAGCAGTGATCATACCACGTACTGCTGGGTTATCTTCTTTAATAACAGAGCTGTTCAATTTGCCAAGTCCAAGTGCTACAACAGTTTTACGTTGTGACGGGATGCGTCCGATTGGAGACTTAGTCAAAGTAATTTTAATTTGAGCCATTTGAATCTCCTTTCTTAAGCCAAGTCAGAAACTGAAATACCACGAAGGGCAGCAACTTCATCAGCGCGTTTCAATTGTGCTAAACCGTTAACAGTTGCACGAACGATGTTGATTGGAGTGTTTGATCCAAGTGATTTAGATGTAACATCTGCAATACCTGCCAATTCGACAACGGCACGAACTGCTCCACCTGCAGCAACCCCAGCCCCTTCGATAGCTGGTTTCAACAATACACGAGCTCCACCAAATACTGATGTTACTTCGTGTGGAATTGTTGTTCCAACCATAGGAACTTCGATCAAGTTTTTCTTAGCATCTTCAACAGCCTTACGGATTGCTTCTGGAACTTCTTGAGCTTTACCAGTACCAAATCCAACACGGCCATTACGGTCACCAACAACTACAAGAGCTGCAAAACGAAGACGACGTCCACCTTTAACAACTTTTGTTACACGGTTGATGGCAACTACGCGTTCTTCAAGTTCAACTGCATTATCTTTAAATGCCATTTTCTAGTGTCCTCCTATTAGAATTTCAATCCGTTTTCACGAGCTGCATCAGCCAAAGCTTTAACACGTCCGTGATATAGATATCCACCGCGGTCGAACACCACTTCAGAAATACCTTTAGCAACTGCACGTTCAGCAACAAGTTTGCCGACAACAACGGCTTGTTCAGTTTTAGTTCCTTTTGAAACTTCTTTGTCAAGAGTTGAAGCGCTTGCGAGCGTTACACCCGCTACGTCATCAATTACTTGAGCGTAGATGCCTGTATTAGAACGGAATACGTTCAAACGTGGGCGATCAGCAGTTCCAGAGAGTTTTCCGCGAACGCGACGGTGGCGTTTTTGACGGATTTTGTTTTTATCTGGTTTCGAAATCACAATTTTCACCTCTTAATTTTAAAATCATGTGCTAAGCACTGAGTTGGTAAGATGAAGGTTGGTTGAAAAACAACCAAGCTACATTATTTACCTGTTTTACCTTCTTTACGGCGAACGTATTCACCAACATAACGGATCCCTTTACCTTTGTATGGTTCAGGTGAACGAAGGCTACGTACATAAGCAGCTGTTTGACCAACTACTTCTTTTGAAATTCCGCTAACAACGATTGTTGTTGGGTTTGGAAGTTCAAAAGTAATTCCTTCTGGAGCTTCAACTTCGTCTGGGTGTGATTTACCAACAGCCAAAACAAGTTTTGATCCTTGAAGTTGTGCACGGTATCCAACCCCGCGCATTTCAAGTTCTTTCTTGAATCCTTCTGATACACCAGTAACCATGTTGTTCAAAAGGGCACGAGTTGTTCCGTGGATTGTTTTCATTTCTTTTGAATCGTTTGGACGGTGAAGTGTTACTTCAGTACCTTCCACACGGATTTCAATATCTTTTGAGAACTCACGAGTAAGTTCTCCTTTAGGTCCTTTTACAGTTACAACGTTGTCATTGTTAGTGATTTCAACACCAGCAGGCAACACGATAACTTTATTACCAATACGTGACATGTTTTTTATTCTCCTGTTAAATTGTCAGGCCTTTTCAGGCCAGTTTTCACGGGGTTTAAATCTTTTTGATTTAAAAGTTAATGTTTAGGTCTCAATTTCTAAGTGAATCGAGGCATTGTCTCGCAGACAAAACTTTGGGTTAGGCAAGAGACAATAACGAAGAGTCACAACGAAAGTGGGAGCTAAATATTACCAAACGTAAGCGATAACTTCCCCACCAACGTTCTTTTGGCGTGCTTCTTTATCAGTAAGCAAACCTTCAGAAGTTGAAAGGATAGCAATTCCAAGTCCGTTAAGAACTTTTGGAAGATCTTCACGTTTTTTGTAAACACGCAAACCTGGTTTAGATACACGTTTCAAGTTTGTGATAACTTTTTCACCGTTTTGTCCGTATTTCAAGAATACACGGATGATGCCTTGTTTGTCATCTTCGATGAATTCAACGTTTTTTACAAAACCTTCGCGTTTAAGGATTTCAGCAATCCCTTTTTTGATGTTTGATGCAGGTACTTCAAGTACTTCGTGTTTTGCTTGGTTAGCGTTACGAATACGTGTAAGGAAGTCTGCGATTGGGTCAGTCATAACCATTATAATTTCTCCTCTTACTAGTAGTTTGCAAGTTGCACTTGCTAGTTAATGATTGAGCTAGGCTCAGATATTTTTGATACATGCAAACGAGAATATACTCATTTGAACACGAGCTACAACCTGGGCAAAAAAGATAGATTTGTCTTGGAGCAACGCTCCTGCACCAAATCTCCTATTTTTGCTGGGGTTGTTACGCTCTTTGTATCATGCTATTACCAAGATGCTTTTGTGACACCTGGGATTTGACCTTTGTATGCCAATTCACGGAAGCAAACACGGCAAAGTTTAAACTTGCGGTAAACTGAGTGTGGACGTCCACAACGTTCACAGCGAGTGTATGCTTGAGTAGAGAACTTCGCTGGGCGTTTGTTCTTAGCAATCATAGATTTTTTAGCCATTAGTTTTACCTCCTATATTATTTTGCAAACGGCATACCGAGGCCAGTAAGCAATGCACGTGATTCTTCGTCTGTGTTCGCTGTAGTTACGATTACGATATCCAAACCACGAGTTTTATCAACATCATCAAAGTTGATTTCTGGGAAGATCAATTGTTCTTTCACACCAAGTGTGTAGTTTCCGCGTCCATCAAATGATTTTGTTGGAACACCATGGAAGTCACGTACACGTGGAAGTGAAACTGTTACCAATTTATCCAAGAATTCGTACATACGTTCACCACGAAGGGTAACTTTTGCACCGATCGCAACACCTTCACGAAGACGGAAGCCGGCGATTGATTTTTTAGCCTTAGTGATCAATGGTTTTTGACCTGAGATCAAAGCAAGCTCTTCAGCAGCTTTTTCAAGGTTTTTAGCATTTGATACTGCATCACCAACACCCATGTTCAAAACGATTTTATCAACTTTTGGCACAGCCATAACTGATGAATAGTTGAACTGTTCAGTCAATGATGGTACTACTTCATTAAGGTATTTTTCTTTTAAACGATTAGCCATTATACTTCTCCTTTCCTTCGTGATTAGTCAAGCACTTCGCCTGATTTTTTGTTGTAGCGAACTTTTTTGCCGTCTACAAATTTGTAGCCAACACGTCCAGCAACACCGTTTTTGTCCAAAACTTGAACGTTAGAAGCATGGATTGGAGCTTCTTTTTCAACGATTGCACCTTGAGGGTTTTCGTTATTTGGACGTTGGTGTTTCTTGATGATGTTTACACCTTCTACAACAACTTTATTTACTTTTGGAAGAGCAGTAAGAACAACAGCTTCTACGCCTTTGTCTTTACCAGCGATAACGCGAACTTTGTCGCCTTTTTTTACAAACATTTTATTCTCCTTTTATTCTTACGCCCGATGGGCACCCTGGCTGAGCCAGGGGACTGTGTTTGTTTTTTTATTGATTAAAGTACTTCTGGAGCAAGTGATACGATCTTCATGAATCCACCGTCACGCAATTCACGTGCAACTGGGCCAAAGATACGAGTTCCGCGAGGAGTTTTGTCGTCACGGATGATCACTGCTGCATTTTCGTCGAACTTGATGTATGAACCATCTTTACGACGAGCACCTGATTTAGTACGAACGATAACAGCTTTTACAACGTCACCTTTCTTAACCGCACCACCAGGAGTAGCTTGTTTTACAGATGCAACGATTACATCACCGATGCTCGCGAATTTACGTTTTGAACCACCAAGAACTTTGATTGTCAAGATTTCGCGTGCGCCACTGTTGTCAGCGACTTTCAAACGAGTTTCTGTTTGAATCATTTACGTTTTCTCCTTTCAGGTATGATTAGATGATGACCGCTTCTTCAACGACTTCTACAAGACGGAAGCGTTTTGTAGCTGAAAGCGGACGAGTTTCCATGATACGAACGATATCGCCTTCTTTAGCAACATTGTTTTCATCATGAGCTTTGTATTTTTTAGAATAGTTGATACGTTTACCATAGACTGGGTGGTTACGTTTAGTTTCAACTACAACTGTGATTGTTTTGTCCATTTTGTCAGACACAACGCGTCCAACAAGAACTTTACGATTATTGCGTTCCATTGAAATTCTCCTTCCCTAGTCTATTATTTAGCTTCTGATTGAACAGTTTTGATACGAGCGATTTGTTTTTTCACTTCTTTCAAACGTCCAGTTTGTTCCAATTGACCAGCAGCTGCTTGGAAACGAAGTTCAAACAATTCTTTCTTCAATTCATTTTCACGCTTCGCGAGTTCTTCTTGAGAAAGACCACGAAGTTCTTTAACAAATTCTTTTACTTCTGTAAGTTTCATGACCTCTCCTTATTCTGCTTCACGTTTCACAAATTTAGTTTTAACTGGCAATTTGTGGCTAGCAAGACGAAGTGCTTCGCGTGCGATCTCTTCAGATACACCAGCGATTTCGAACATCACTTTACCACGTTTAACTGGTGCTACCCAACCTTCAGGAGCCCCTTTACCAGATCCCATACGTACCCCGATAGCTTTAGCGGTGTATGATTTGTGTGGGAAAATCTTAATCCAAACTTTACCACCACGTTTCATGTAACGAGTCATGGCGATACGAGCAGCTTCGATTTGACGGTTTGTGATCCAGTGGCTAGTTGTAGCTTGAAGACCGTATTCACCGAATGCTACTTCTTTTCCACCTTTTGCTTCACCGCGCATTTTACCACGGAATTCGCGACGGTGTTTTACACGTTTAGGTACTAACATTGGTTATTTACCTCCTTTAGCGTCTTTACGAGCTGGAAGAACTTCACCACGGTAGATCCATACTTTAACACCAAGTTTACCGTAAGTAGTGTCTGCTTCTTCCCAAGCGTAATCGATATCAGCGCGAAGTGTGTGAAGCGGAACAGTTCCTTCAGAGTATCCTTCTGCACGGGCAATATCTGCACCGTTCAAACGACCTGATACTTGAGTTTTGATTCCTTTAGCTCCAGCACGCATAGCACGTTGGATCGCTTGTTTTTGTGCACGACGGAAAGCAACACGTTGTTCCAATTGACGAGCAATTCCTTCACCAACAAGGTGAGCATCCAAGTCAGGACGTTTGATCTCAATGATGTTGATGTGTACTTGTTTACCAGTCAATTTGTTAAGAGCTACACGAAGTGCATCAACGTTTGCTCCACCTTTACCGATAACCATACCTGGTTTAGCAGTGTGAAGAGAAACGTTAACTTTGTTTACTGCGCGTTCGATTTCAATAGTTGAAACGGCTGCGTCAGCCAATTCTTTTTGAATGAATTTACGGATTGCAAGATCTTCATGAAGGTAATCCGCGTATTCTTTTTCAGCATACCATTTGGCATCCCAATCACGGATGATACCAACACGCATACCAATTGGATGTACTTTTTGACCCACGAGTTTACCTCCTTATTTTTCTGCAACAGCTACTGTGATGTGAGCTGTACGTTTGTTGATTGGTGAAGCTGAACCTTTCGCACGTGGACGGAAACGTTTCATTGTTGGTCCTTCGTTTGCGAATGCTTCAGATACTACCAAGTTAGCTTTTTCCAAACCAAAGTTGTTTTCAGCGTTTGCTACTGCTGAGTTCAACACTTTAAGGATGATCCCTGCAGCTTTGTTTGGTGTGAATGTCAAAATAGCGATGGCATCGGCTACGCTTTTACCACGGATGTTGTCAAGAACAAGACGTGATTTACGAGGTGAAACACGCACTGTACGAGCCATTGCTTTAGCTGAAGTAATTTCTGCCATTTATGTTCTCCTTATTTTCTACGTGTCTTCTTGTCGTCTGCCGCGTGACCTTTGTAAGTACGAGTTGGTGCAAATTCACCAAGCTTGTGACCTACCATGTCTTCTTGGATGTAAACAGGTACATGTTTACGTCCATCATAAACTGCGATAGTGTATCCGATGAAACTTGGGAAGATCGTTGAACGACGTGACCAAGTTTTAATTACTTTTTTCTTTTCGTCGTTTGCTTGAGCTTCAACTTTTTTCATCAAATGCTCATCGACGAAAGGTCCTTTTTTAAGACTACGTCCCATTTTGTAATTTTCTCCTTTAAAATTTAGTACCACAGCGGCTTGCGCTGCTAAGCAGCGCTACCGAGCTGGCGGAAAGTGTAAGCTAGTTGCTTATGATTATTTTTGGTTGCGACGACGAACGATAAGTTTGTCAGATTTCGCTTTCTTGTTACGAGTTTTAAGACCAAGCGCAGGTTTACCCCAAGGAGTAGATGGCGCTTTACGTCCAACTGGTGCTTTACCTTCACCACCACCGTGTGGGTGATCATTCGGGTTCATTACAGAACCACGAACTGTAGGGCGAACACCTTT
Source organism: Streptococcus sp. HMSC072G04 (assembly GCF_001813295.1). Taxonomy (GTDB): domain Bacteria; phylum Bacillota; class Bacilli; order Lactobacillales; family Streptococcaceae; genus Streptococcus. The sequence goes on along the minus strand of NZ_KV812007.1, from coordinate 77,328 downwards.
CCAGCGGTTACGTCCCGCTTTACCAAGGTTAACAAGTCCATGTTGTTCGTTTCCGACAACACCAACTGTAGCACGGCAAGTTCCAAGAATCATACGAACTTCGCCTGATTGAAGACGAACAAGTACATATTTACCTTCAGAACCCAATACTTGAGCAGAGGCTCCAGCAGCACGTACCAATTCTCCACCTTTACCAGGTTTCAATTCGATGTTGTGGATCAAAGTACCAACTGGGATGTTAGCAAGTGGAAGAGCATTCCCGACTTTGATATCTGCTTCTGGTCCTGATACGATGCGTTGACCTACTTCAAGACCTTTAGGGGCGATGATGTAAGCTTTCACACCGTCAGTGTAGTGTACAAGCGCGATGTTAGCTGAGCGGTTTGGATCGTATTCGATCGTTTTAACGACTGCTTCAACTCCATCTTTGTTACGTTTGAAATCGATCAAACGGTAATGACGTTTGTGTCCACCACCTTGGTGACGAACAGTGATACGACCGTTGTTGTTACGACCTGCTTTGTTTTTAAGAGAAACAAGCAAAGTTTTCTCAGGTGTGTTTGTTGTGATTTCAGCAAAATCCAAAGAAGTCATATTACGGCGACCGTTTGTTGTTGGTTTATAAACACGAATTCCCACGATATTTCCTCCTTAGATTATTCAGCTTCAGTAGCAAACAACTCGATTGCTTTAGAATCAGCTGCAAGCGTGATGATAGCTTTTTTAGTTTTTGAAGTAAAACCAGTGTAACGTCCAACGCGTTTTGCTTTAGGTTTTACGTTTACAGTGTTCACATTCGCAACTTTTACACCTTCAAACGCTGCTTCAACAGCTTGTTTGATCAAAAGTTTGTGAGCGCGAGTGTCAACTTCGAATACATATTTGCCTGCTTCAAGTTGAGCCATTGACTTTTCAGTGATAACAGGTTTTTTGATAACATCATACAAATTCATTATGCAAGAACCTCCTCGATTTTAGAGATAGCTGCTTGAGTAACAAGAAGTTTGTCACTATTTGCGATGTCAAGAACACTTGCAGTTGTAGCAGTCGCAACTTTCACGTTTGGAAGGTTACGAGCTGAAAGAGCTGCGAATTCATTTCCTTCTTCAAGAATAACAAGGACTTTAGAATCGATGCTCAAAGCTGCAAGAACTTTTGCAAATTCAGCAGTTTTTGGAGCTGTAAATTCAAGAGAATCAACGGCTACAAATTTGTTTTCAGCAACTTTTTCTGAGTAAACAGATTTAAGTGCAAGGCGACGAACTTTTTGAGGAAGTTTGTACGCATAGCTACGTGGAGTTGGTCCGAAGACGATTCCACCACCACGCCATTGTGGAGAGCGGATAGAACCTTGACGCGCACGTCCAGTTCCTTTTTGACGCCATGGTTTGCGTCCGCCACCTGAAACGGCTGAACGGTTTTTAACTGCGTGAGTTCCTTGACGAAGGCTAGCACGTTGGCTGATGATCACATCAAATACAACTGCTTGGTTTGGTTCGATACCAAAGATCGCATCGTTCAAAACAACTTCGCCCGCTTGTTTACCAGTTTGGTCGAATAATGTTACATTTGCCATTTTGACTGTATTCCCCTTTCCTTATTATTTACCAGCTTTAACTGCTGACTTGATAGTGATAAGAGATTTCTTAGCACCTGGTACGTTACCTTTGATAAGGATAACGTTCTTTTCTGGAACAACTTGTACAACTTCAAGGTTTTGAATAGTTACACGATCGCCACCCATACGTCCTGCAAGGTTTTTACCTTTGAATACGCGGTTAGGTGCAACAGGTCCCATAGAACCTGGACGACGGTGGTAACGAGAACCGTGAGCCATAGGTCCACGTGATTGTCCGTGGCGTTTGATAACACCTTGGAAACCTTTACCTTTAGAAGTACCAGTTACATCAACAATGTCTCCAGCTTCGAAAGTGTCAACTGTGATTTCAGCACCAACTTCCAAGCCTTCAACGTTTTTGAATTCACGAATGAAGCGCTTAGGAGCCGTGTTAGCTTTTGCTACATGTCCTTTAGCAGGTTTGTTGCTCAATACTTCGCGTTTGTCATCGAAACCAACTTGGATAGCGTTGTAACCATCTGTTTCAACAGTTTTAACTTGAAGAACAACGTTTGGAGTTGCTTCGATAACTGTTACAGGGATCAATTCGCCAGCTTCAGTGAAGATTTGAGTCATTCCCACTTTTTTCCCTAAGATTCCTTTTGTCATGAGAAAATAGTTCCTTTTCTATAGTTTTTTATTCAAAAAGTTTTTAACGAGCGTTTTTTATGCTCTGGATCAAGCTTTAGATTAAAGTTTGATTTCTACGTTTACACCACTTGGAAGATCCAATTTCATCAAAGCGTCAACTGTTTTTTGAGTTGGGTTGATGATGTCAATCAAACGTTTGTGTGTACGCATTTCGAATTGTTCGCGAGAATCTTTGTATTTGTGAGTCGCACGAATGATTGTGTAGAGGCTACGCTCAGTTGGAAGTGGGATTGGACCCGCAACTTGTGCACCTGTACGAGTAGCTGATTCTACGATTTTTGCAGCCGCTGTGTCGAGTGTACGGTGTTCGTACGCTTTCAAACGGATGCGGATTTTTTTGTTTGCCATCTTTTTCTCCTTTTCGTCTATTTAAGATAATAGGCTAGCTCCACAAGAAAACCGACGCGCGTTGCGTGGCAATGCAACCGAGCGTGTCGCAACCTCTTGCATCAAAGCTAATAGCTGTTTTTCACAGCACCATAGTAGTTTAACACAAACAAAGGCCTAATGCAAGGGATTTGAGAAGATTTTTTCTTTTTTTTGATGAAAGTGTTTTCGAGAAAAATAGAGTACTAAAAAGTTGCTATTATATAGGAAAAAGGGAGCGAGACAGAACAAATTTATATCCAATTTGTTCGTCGTCTCGCCCCCGCACAGTTGATTAGGTTATCTTTGGAGCTTAACAAGCGAACAAAGATACCAATCAACCACTGCGTCTAGAAGTTATTCCTATTATTCTCAGATGGCTGTAGTCTTTTTTCTTCCTATTTATCTATTTCTAGAAATTCCGTCCTGATTTGTTATAGCCATATTTTTCGACGAAATGCTCACGGAATTCTAAGAGATTGTCTTCCATAATGGCTTGACGGACCTGCTTCATGAGGTTGATCAAGAAGTATAGGTTGTGATAGCTGGTCAAGCGAATGCCGAAGGTCTCATCTGCCTTGAGGAGATGGCGAAGATAAGCTCGGGTGTAATTCTTACAAGTATAGCAATCACATTCAGGATCCAGCGGTGTAAAATCTTCTGCAAATTGTGCATTTTTCACTACCAGGCGTCCTTGACTAGTCATACATGTACCATTTCGAGCAATCCGCGTCGGCAAGACACAGTCAAACATGTCCACTCCACGAATAACGCCATCAATCAGACTGTCTGGAGCTCCTACTCCCATGAGATAGCGTGGCTTGTTCTCTGGTAAGAGCGGAGTAGTGAAATCAAGCACGGCATTCATCTCTTCATGGCTTTCCCCAACAGCTAAGCCACCGATAGAATAGCCTGGAAAGTCCATGCTGACCAAATCTTGAGCAGACTGACGGCGCAAGTCTTCAAATCCAGCCCCTTGAACAATCCCGAAAAGGCCTTGATCATGAGGACGACGGTGAGCCTTCAGGCCACGTTCTGCCCAACGACTGGTCCGTTCGATTGATTTTTTCACATAATCATAGGGCTGATAGAACTGAGGGCATTCATCAAAGGACATCATGATGTCGCTTCCTAGATTGTTTTGGATGGAGATGGCCTTTTCTGGAGATAGGAACATCTTCGAGCCGTTGAGGTGATTTTTAAAAGTTACCCCTTCTTCGGTGATGTTGCGGGTATCCGCTAATGAATAGACCTGGAAGCCTCCACTATCTGTCAAAATGGGCTGGTCCCAGTTCATGAACTGGTGCAGTCCTCCTGCTTTTGCGACTAGATCATCCCCGGGACGAAGCCAGAGATGGTAGGTGTTGGCCAAGATAATGCCGGAACCCATTTCCTTGAGTTCTTCTGGCGATTGGGTTTTAACGGTTGCCTGAGTCCCTACAGGCATAAACATTGGGGTCGGGAAGGTCCCGTGATGGGTGATAATTTCTCCCAGACGAGCACCTGTATGCTTTTCTTTTTTGATTAATCGATATTGAATCGGTGAATCTGTCATGGTTACCTCCGTACTGGGAAAAACAGTCCCAGCCTTCTTATTCCTGTCACAGTTTTCCTGTGAGCACCTGTACGATTGTACCAAATTTTACCGGCTCTGTCACGGACTTATGTTATAATAAAAAGTACCACTATGAAGAGAGTATCATCTATGAACCTTAAACTGATTCGCCTCCGGGCACGTACCATGCAAGTCCAGCAACCGGGCTTAGCTATACTTTTTGCTCTTCCGGTCCTGTTGACCATTCTTGCTAACTTTCTCTTAAGTGGGCAAGATCTGGTCGATCTACTACCGGACATGAGCTTGCAGCAAGCAAGTATCTACATGATCCAGCGGCAGCTCTTTCCTTCCGTCGTCTCCTTTGTCATCTCCATTTTAGTGGTCGGTGCGACTTTTAGCTATTTAGATACGATTAATCCCAAGATCGAGCACCGAACACGGGTGTTAGATATCTTTAAACAAGATCGCTTTACCTCTGTATTTGCTACCTTGATTTTGAAGCAAGTCGTCCTCTTTTTATGGGGAGTCATCCTCTATGCGGGTAGTCTCATCAGCACCTACGCCAGCATTCGATTTTTGGCGATCTACGATAAGGTGAGCAACCCTAGCACTCTGAGTGCTTCCAGTCCTGAATTCCAATCTCTCATGCAACAAATGCCTCTGATGACTGCTGGTGTCATACTTGGCCTGATTGGCCTCCTCTTTTACCTGCCACAATACTACAGTCTCAGCCTGGTCGAATTGATCCTCTACGAGCAATTACGAGACGGCGACTACAAGGGAGCCTTTGGAGTCCTTCGCCAAAGTCGTGAAACCATGAAAGGATTCCGCAGCAATCGCCTAGTGCTCGACCTAACCTTGATTGGTTGGTACTTCTTGAATTACTTCACGCGCGATGTCATCGGCTTTTATACCATGCCTTACTTTATCAACTGCCAAATTGCATTTTATGATCAAATCAAGCAGATTAAACAAGGGCCGCGCCATTTTACAGGCCATCCAAGCCATGAAACTGAATAAGAGTAAGAAGAAAACCCCAGCTTGCTGGGGTTTTCTTCTATGTCAATTGTTTATCATTTACAAACCGTATAGGGAGTCTCCTAAGATCAGTCGGGTATGTTCCCGTTTGATACAGCGGTTCATGACGATATCTTCTCGTCCAGCTCCACGAAGGATTTCTTCTGCTTCTTGATTTTCCAGCTCCAATTGTGCCCAGAAAATTTTCGCATCCGTCTCAATAAAATCACATGCCACATCTGGTAAAAACTCACTTCGACGGTATACATCGACGATATCTACTGGGAAAGGGATCTCCTGCAAGCTAGCATACACCGTTTCTCCAAGGATCTGGCCACCAGCTGCACGGGGGTTGACAGGAATAATCCGATAGCCCCGCTCTTGCATCTCCTTGCTGACACGATGACTGGTTGTATCTTCACGATCAGATAATCCAACTACAGCGATGATCTTGCTGGTTTCTAGGTAATGTTTGATAATGCCATCACTAGGATTGCGAAATGAATAAGCCATAAGAATCTCCTTTTGTATGCGTTTCCTTTCTTTAAATAGTATAACAATACGGAGGGCATTGCAAGTGTTTGTCATTAAAAGAGGTAGGAAACTGAAAAGTTTCCTACCTCTTTCTGTTTTGAACAAACTTAATCTTATTTGGCTTCATACCATGTTTTGCCTTCATTTTCATCGGCTTCCAGTGGTACTGCAAGTTCGATAGCGGATTCCATGGTCTCTTTGACGAGTTCTTTGATCGCTACCAGTTCATCACTTGGTACTTGCAAAACGATTTCATCATGCACCTGAAGAAGCATCTTGGTCTTGTATGCTCCTCTTTCTAGCGCTTGGTCTAAGTGGATCATAGCAATTTTCAAGATGTCTGCTGCAGACCCTTGGATCGGTGAGTTAATAGCCGTCCGCTCCGCAAAGCCTCGAACATTGAAGTTGCGAGAATTGATATCTGGAATCTCCCGACGGCGCTTGAAGAGAGTCTCCACATAGCCTTTGTCACGCGCTTCCCGTACCACTCTCTCCATATAGTCCCTGATGCCAGGGTAGCGTTCGAAATAGGTCTCAATGTAGGCCTTGGCTTCTTTTCGACTGATCCCTAGGTTGTTAGACAGTCCAAAGTCAGAAATTCCATAAACCACACCGAAGTTTACTGCTTTTGCATTCCGACGGTCATTCGGCGTCACATCTTCTGGTTTTTCAATGTTGAAGACGCGCATAGCAGTCGATGTATGGATATCTGCCCCATGTTTAAAGGCATCAATCAAATGCTCATCTCCCGAAATATGGGCCAAGACGCGCAATTCGATCTGTGAATAGTCCGAACTGAGCAAGACACTGTTGTCCTCTTCTGGGACAAAGGCCTTGCGGATGAGACGGCCTTGCTCCAAACGAACAGGAATGTTTTGCAGGTTGGGATCCACGCTGGACAAACGGCCTGTCTGCGTCAAATCCTGTACATAGCGGGTATGGATCTTCCCATCTTCCAAAATCCAATCTTGAAGACCGATGACATAGGTCGACTGGATCTTAGCAATTTGGCGGTATTCAAGAATCTTAGACACAATCGGTGCAATTGGAGCTAGGCGTTCCAAGACATCAACGGCTGTTGAATAGCCGGTTTTGGTCTTCTTCGTATATTCAAGAGGGAGTTCCAATTTTTCAAAGAGGATGACCCCCAATTGTTTTGGAGAATTGATGTTGAACTCTTCTCCCGCCAGCTCGTAGATTTCTTGAGTTAAGCGTTCCAAGACCACTTCGTTTTCCACCTGCATGTCTTCTAGGGTCTGGCGCTCTACCTTGATCCCCGCGATTTCCATCTTGGCCAAAACAGCTGCTAGTGGTTGCTCCATATCATAGAGCAAATCTAGCTGGTCATGGGCTTGCAACTGCTCCATCATAGGCTCTTCTGTATCCAGTAGAACAGCGACTTTCCGTGCCAAATGCTCTAATAGGACCGCCTTTTCTGGGATAGCTTTTTTGGCTCCCTTGCCATATACGACTTCGTCGAGCGGTAGCGCAATCTGACTATAGAGACTCGCAATGGTTGAAATTTCATTGTCCTCTACGGTCGACAAGAGATACTTGGCCAATCGACTGTCAAACGCGGGATTTTGAAGGGTAATGCCCAAGTGGCTGAGCAAGACCTTAGCCCGCTTGAAGTCATAGACCTTGAGGGGCGTTTTTTCGAGAAATTCTTTGAAAATCGGTGTTTGTAAAAGACCAGTATCTGTACTCGCGTAGAGCTGACCCTTGGTCCCCCATGCGAAACCGATGATGGGTTCCGTATGGTAATTGTCCCCAAAAATCTCAAAATGGAAGAAACTATCTTCCGTGAGCATATCTGAAGCAACTTGCTCGACTTCTGTATAGTCAATAGCTACAGGAGCTGCTTCTTCTCCACTGAGATCCAAGGCCTGACGGAGTTGCTTGAAGCCCATCTCCTCATAAAACTTGGCGAGATTTTCTAGATGAGGGCCCGTATAGGTGATATCGTCCAGCCCAATTTCAATGGGAGCATTGGTATCGATGGTTGCGAGAGTCTTAGACAGATAGGCCTGCTCCTTGTCGTTGATGAGGTTTTCCTTCATCTTAGAAGCCTTCATCTCATCGATATGCTCGTAAATGCCATCAAGAGAGCCGTACTCTAGGAGTAGTTTGATCCCGGTCTTTTCTCCGATCTTAGTAACACCTGGGATATTATCCGACTTATCTCCCATCAAGGCCTTGAGGTCGATAAATTGCTCTGGTGTCAGTCCCATCTTTTCTTTGAGATAGGCTGGAGTGAATTCTTCAAACTCTGCCACCCCTTTTTTGGAGATTTCAACCACCGTATTGTCATCCGTCAGCTGGATCAAATCCTTGTCCCCAGAGACAATGGTGACTTCAAAGGGTACTGAGGTAGCTTCTGCCATCTTATCAAGCGTTCCAATAATATCATCCGCTTCATACTGGGCTAGCTCATAATGGCGGATTCCCAGATGGTCTAATTGCTCACGAATGAAAGGGAACTGCTCACGGAACTCATCTGGAGTTTTTGCACGGCCCCCTTTGTAGTCGGCATACATCTCCGTCCGAAAGGTCGTCTTTCCTGCATCAAAAGCAACGAGGACATGGGTTGGTTGGATGCGCTCCAAGAGATGGCTCAACATGAGATTAAAGCCATAGACCGCATTGGTATGCAGACCATTGGCATTTTTGAAGCGATCAATTTGATGATAGAGTGCGAAAAAGGCACGAAAAGCGACGGAAGACCCGTCGATGAGTAGTAATTTGTTCTTTTTTTCCATAGGCCTATTATACCACGAATCACAAGGTCTCTGGTACATAAAAACTCTACCCTTCCGGGTAGAGCCTTCTTTAGGAGTTTCTTATGAAAAATGAAGAGAAGTGTTTATTCGCCGTAACAAGAACCTTGTTGTGGCAATTTCTTAAAGCGTTTTGGATAATTAACTGAGATTTTCATTTTCTGTACCTCATTTCTTATTGGATGAGTACAGTATACAAGAGAAACCTAAACAATTCCTTATAGAAAGCTTCAAGAAAACTAAAAGCTGAGGCGCAAAACACGCGGTTGTTTTTTGCTACAAGCTGGTAACTGAAGATGGAGCCCTGTCTCATCTTGGCTCCAAGAAAGGGGCTGGCTTTCTCCAAGGAGCTCTAGCTTTTGAATGCGCGCATGAAGAATTCTCGGTTGCTTGAGATCATAGGCGAGAGACGGCAAGGTCAACCCTTCCGTCCTTCCACCTGGTTCCAGCTGGATAGCATAAAGAAAGCCATCACGCATGGTATAGCGGAAATCTTGGCTAGTATAGAGTGGCGCTTGCCCATCTGAGAAGGAACCTTCCTGGGCCTCGGTCGGTCCGTCTGATGACACCCGCCAAGGCCGACTCTGATAAATGGCTTCTCCATTTACCGCCAGCCAGTTCCCGATCTCTGTGAGGATGTCTTGGTCTTGCTCAGGGATCGTGCCATCTGCCTTGGGTCCAATATTGAGCAGAAGATTGCCATTTTTTGCCACAACATCAACTAAATTTTGTAGCAATTCCTTACTGCTCTTGTAGGCTAGATCCTGGGTATAGCACCAAGAATTACGGGCAATCGCGGTATCCATTTGCCACGGAAAGGCTTGCGTCTCTCCGTATCCTCCCCGCTCCATCTCAACGATTCCTGAACCGAAAGGGAGGGCATCCTGTTTGTAACAAACAGCCACCTTGCGATCCTCTTGTGCTGCTAGATTGTAATAATAAGCCAAAAAGCGCATCAAGTAGGGACGGAAACTCTCATGCTGGATCCACCAGTCAAAATAAAGGAGCTCTGGCTGGTAGTCCCGCACCAGTTCACAGGTTCGCAAAAGCCAATCTTCCAAGAATTCTTTGCTTGGATAAGGCTTGGAAGTCAGATCAAAATGATCCTTGGGCTCTGGCTCCGCTGGCCAATAAAGGCTATCTCTTGGGACTTCTTGCGGAATGTCACTAGTGAATTCCTTGCCATGTGAAAAGAAAAACTGGTGTTCTGCCCGGTGAGAGGACGTACAGAAGTGCAGGCCACGTTTTTCTGTTTCCTCCCTCAGCTCTCCTAAGACATCTCGTCTCGGCCCCATTTCTAAGCTATTATAAGGCGAGAGAGTAGAGGCATACATCTGAAAACCATCGTGGTGCTCCGCAACTGGAAAAAGATACTGGGCTCCCGCTTTTTGAAAGAGATCCAGCCAAGATGCCGGATCAAAGCGATCGGCTGTAAAAAGAGGAATGAGATCCTTGTAGCCAAAGCTGGCCTGGTCTCCAAAATGCTCTCGATGATAGTCATAACAAGGATTCCCTTGGATATACATATTTCGCGAATACCATTCCGAACCAAAGGCAGGTACACTGTAGACGCCCCAGTGGATAAACATTCCAAATTTGGCATCTCGATACCAATCCGGACAGACTTGATGGCTAAGAGAGTCCCAGCTTGGTTCAAAAGGACCTGACTGGACAACTTGATCAATCTCTTCAAGGCTTATCATTCTCTTCTCCTCTTTTCTTGTTACTACCTCTATTGTAACGAGAAAGCCTCGTTTGTAAAGATAAACGAGGGGAATGATTAAAATAGTAGACAAAGAGCTTAATCTTGGAGAATCGATCTGATGATAAATGAAATGAATCTTCTAGCCCTTCACTGCTTGAGAAATAAAACGAGCGATGGCGTCTATCTCCCCTTGATGGAGAGCCTTAACGATTTTGGACCCCACAATAACCCCATCTGAGACCTTGTTGAAACGGTGAACATCCTCCATGCTGGAAACTCCAAAACCTGTTAAAACAGGAATGGACGCTATTTCGTGTAATTGGGCCAAGTGGTGATCTAAATCATCTCGATAGCTACCAGCTTTCCCCGTCACTCCATTGACAGCAACGGCATAGATAAATCCTTCTGCATCTTGGATCAATTTCTTTTGACGCTCGATTCCTGTGGTTAGGCTCACTAGTGGCACCAAAGCGATGTCTTTATCCACTAATAGAGGCTCTACCAAATTCGCATGCTCATGGGGGAGGTCCGGAATAATCACTCCTTTGACTGCTGTTCCTTCTACATCTCTAAAAAAGTTTTCTAGACCATATTGGAACAAGGGGTTGAAATAGGTCATGATGACCAAAGGAACACTTGTCTCTAAGTGCTGGATCGTTTGCACCAGTTCCTCTGTCGTCGTCCCATGGGCTAAACTTCGTAGTCCCGCCTCTTCAATCACAGGACCATCTGCCACCGGATCCGAAAAAGGAATGCCAACCTCAATAGCTGAGACACCAAGCCCCTCTAAAAATTGGATGGTTTCCTGCAAACCTGCCAAGCCTTTTTCATGATCTCCTGCCATAATATAAGGAACAAAGATCCCTTGCTGCTGGTCTTTCAGCTTTTGAAAATGCTCTGTTAAGGTCTTTCCCATCTTACTCTCCTCTCTCTTGTTCTAGGCGGTCTTTGACTTGTACCACATCTTTATCCCCACGACCTGATAAGCAAACGATCATGGATTTTTCAGGCCCCATCTCCTTAGCCAACTTCACCGCATAGGCGATAGCATGGCTCGATTCCAGAGCTGGAATGATTCCTTCTACTTTCGAAAGCAATTGAAAGGCTTCTAGGGCTTCTTGGTCTGTCACAGGCACATAGGTTGCCCGCTTGATGTCATGGAAATAAGAATGCTCTGGCCCAATCCCAGGATAATCGAGACCTGCCGAAATCGAGAAGGCTTCTAAAATCTGTCCATGGGCATCCTGTAAAACATCCATCAAGGCGCCGTGAAGGACTCCCGGACGTCCCTTGGTTAAGGTTGCTGCATGCTGGTCTGTATCTACCCCAAGGCCAGCAGCTTCCGCCCCATACATGGCAACAGAGGCATCCTCAACAAAAGGATAAAAGAGCCCAATGGCGTTCGATCCGCCTCCTACACAGGCTAAGACTGCATCTGGTAGCGCACCATCATTTTGCTCTGCAAATTGGCGTTTGGCTTCTCGACCGATGACACTTTGAAAATCACGGACAATCTCTGGGAATGGATGAGGCCCTAGAGCAGACCCCATGATATAGTGGGTATCCTCCACATTTGCTACCCAGGCTCTAAGGGCAGCATTGACCGCATCCTTGAGAACCCGTGACCCATCTGTTACTGATTGAACCTTGGCGCCCAACAATTCCATCCGAAAGACATTGAGGGCTTGGCGTTTGACATCTTCTTCCCCCATGTAGATGGTGCATTCCATATCAAATAAAGCAGCAGCTGTTGCTGTTGCAACACCGTGCTGTCCGGCCCCTGTTTCTGCGATGATCTTCTTTTTGCCCATCCGGTGTGCCAACAAAACCTGTCCTAGAGCATTATTAATTTTATGAGCCCCTGTGTGGTTGAGGTCTTCTCTTTTAAGAAAAATCTTGGCTCCACCAACATACTTGGTTAGATTCTTAGCGTAATAGAGCGGTGTTTCCCGACCGACATATTGTTTCAGAAGCTGATCCAATTCTGCTTGAAAAGAAGGATCTGCTTGACTTTCTCTATAGGCTTCTTCTAATTCTAAAACTGCTGTCATCAAGGTTTCAGGGACAAATCGTCCCCCGAACCGCCCGTAAAATCCGTTTTTATCTGGTTGTTTATATGCCATGCTTGACCCTTTCTATAAATCGTTTTATCTTTTCTTGATCTTTTATTCCATTTGTCTCGACCCCACTGGATACATCCACCGCATAAGGATGAAAGAAGCGAATAGCATCTGCTACATTATCTACTGTCAAGCCCCCTGCAATAAAGAAGGGCTTTGTAAAGTTTTGGGTTTCGAGCTTTTGCCAGTCAAAGGTCTGCCCACTTCCTGCTACAGGAGCATCAAAGAGCAGATAATCGGCACTGGTCTCAGGAAGAACTGCATCTTTCCCCACTTGAACAGCGCGAATCGTTTGTTGGGGAAGGTCTTGCAAGATGGTTTCATCCATCGGTCCATGCAATTGTATCAGGTCCAAGCCCACAACTTGGCAAGCTTGCTCCACTTCTTCTCTTTGTGGGGATACAAAAACACCGACTTTTTGAACTCCCTTTGGAATGCCTGTAGCCAACTGCCGAGCTTGCTCCAACGTGACTTGCCGTTTGCTTGGTGCAAAGACAAAACCAATGTAGTCCGCACCGGCTTCAATAGCGGTCTGGACGGCTTCCGGAGTGGACAATCCGCAAATTTTAACCTTTGTCAATCTGCAACTCCTTTACTTTTTCAGCCACATTGTCTGCCTTCATGAGGGCTGTCCCAACGAGAATGCCACTAAAATAAGGAGCCAGCATGCGCGCATCTGCTGCTGCGAAAATAGCAGACTCCGAGATGTAAACCGGTTCTTGTTCAAAATTGGTCGCCAATTCTAGGCTAGTATGAAGATCAGTCTCAAAGGTCACCAAGTTGCGATTATTCACCCCGATGATCTGAGCACCAATCCGGTGAGCTACCTCTAGTTCTGTCAGATTATGGGTCTCCACCAAGACCTCCAGGCCAAGATGGGTCGCAAACTCATAGAGCTCTTGCAGACGAGTCTCTGATAAGGCTGCAACAATCAACAAGATCACGGTCGCCCCTGCGTTTCGCGCCCGAATCACTTGCTTTTCATCCACAATGAAATCTTTGTTGAGGGTGGGGATACGTACTTGACTAGATATTTCCCGGAGATACTCGATACTGCCCTTGAAAAACACTTCATCAGTCAAGACAGAAATCATCACGGCCCCATTTTCTTCGTAAGTCTTAGCCTGCGCGACGATATCCACATCGACATGAATATCTCCCAGACTCGGGCTAGCCTTTTTCACTTCCGCAATGACCTGAAGCTTTTCTGGATGACTCTTTAGGTAATCATACAGGCGGTAGGTCTCGCGCAAAGGTTGGAGTTCCTCTTCTTTCATCTCAGCCACTTCACGCGCCTTTTCCTTTAGAATCTTTGGCAAGAATTCTTGACTCATTTTTGATACTCCTGTAATAATCTCAATTTCTCAAGGGCAGCCCCACTGGCAATCACTTCACGTGCCAAGGCAATCCCCTCCTTGATAGAATCTACCTTGCCGTTGGCATAAAAACCAAGGCCAGCATTCAAGACAGTCACCTCTAAGAAGGGACTTGCTTCATTCTTCAAGACACTGAGCAAAATTTCCGCATTGCGTTTGGCGTCTCCACCACGTACTTGATCAATTTCGATGCGCTCCATTCCTATATCTTCTGGTTGAAAGCTAGATAAGGTAACCTGTCCATTTTCCAGAATAGCCAGCTGGGTTTCTCCATCAAGGCCTGCCTCATCCAAACCTTGTGGACCACTCACTACCACTGCGCGTTTTCGACCTAAATTCTTTAGAATCTCTGCCGTACTTTCCAGCATATCCGGACGACTGGTTCCCAATAGCTGGGTTTCTAGAGGAATCGGATTGATAAGAGGACCGGTTAAGTTCATCACCGTTGGAACCCCTAATGCCAAGCGAGCGGGCATAATATAGCGCATGCCAGGATGTAGATTTTTGGCAAATAGGAAGACAATTCCCGCCTTTTCAAACACTCGTCCCAAGTCTTTTGGACCCAAATCAAGGTTAATCCCTAGCGCTTCTAGCACATCCGCAGAACCAGATTTAGAAGAGATCGAACGATTTCCGTGTTTCGCCATCTTGATGCCGCCACCAGCAAGGACGAAGGCAGCTGTTGTTGAAATATTGAAACTATAAGAACGATCGCCCCCCGTTCCACAATTGTCCATTGCTCCTTGAACTTCTGTAGGAATAGCGACTGCATAGGCCTGCATCACTTTTGCAATAGCCGTCCGCTCTTCAACCGTTTCCCCCTTCATTTTGAGGCCTAGAAGAAGGGCCGTCACCTGTGCTTCTGAAGCACGACCAGCAACGACTTCCTCCATAGCAGCCTCTAACTCTGCACTGGTTAGATCCATTCCTTCCGCTACTTTTGCAAGCACTTGTTTCATCTTCCGCTCCTTGACTAGTTTGACAAAATTTTCGATGGTCTTGAGCCCATCTGGCGTCCCGATACTTTCTGGATGGTATTGAAAACCATAAATCGGTAAGCTACGGTGTTGAATTCCCATAATCGCTTGATCATCCGTCGTTCGAGAGGTAATGACAAAATCCTCTGGCATGTCTTCAATCGTCAGCGAATGGTAGCGCATAACTGGGACTTCTTTTGCGACACCCGCGTATAGCGGAGAGGGAGGTTCTAGCTGGATCTGGCTTTGTTTGCCATGCATGACCTGTGGTGCCAATCCCAAGCGCCCTCCAAAAACTTCCGCAATCGCTTGATGCCCCAAGCAAATCCCCAAGATTGGTTTGACCCCTGCGAAATCTCGGATCATCTCCTCCATCTTGCCCGCGTCCTTTGGCCAACCTGGACCTGGAGAAAAGACCAAGGCATCTGCTTCTTGGGCAACTTGGTACAAATCCGGATCATCATTTCGAAGCACCTGGACCTCATCAAATTTTCCGATATACTGTGCTAAATTGTAGGTAAATGAATCGTAATTATCGACTAATAAAATCATCCTTCTTCTCCAATCCTTGTCATTGATTTTGCCTTATTGACGGTTTCTTGGTATTCATTTTCAGCGATCGAATCATAAACGATTCCTGCTCCTGCCTGCACATAAGCCTTCTTATTTTTGAGGATCATGGTTCGAATCGCAATAGCAAAATCGAGATCCCCCGTCACAGAGAGATAGCCAATAGCACCCGCATAGACCCCGCGTTTCTCTTTTTCTGCTTCATAGATCCGCTTCATGGCTCGAATCTTGGGAGCACCCGAAACGGTCCCAGCTGGAAGAGTCGCCTTCAGAGCCTCAATGGAGGCTAGTCCAGGAAGTAATTGCCCCTTGACCACACTCGTCAGGTGCATCACATAACGAAAGAATTCCACTTCCATATATTTGGTCACTTCAACTGACCCATTTTGAGCGATACGCCCAATATCGTTTCGCCCTAGATCCACCAACATCCGGTGCTCTGCGACTTCTTTTGGATCCCCTGCCAAATCAGCTGCCAATTGCCGATCAGCCTCTTCATCGATCCCTCTGGGACGTGTGCCAGCAATGGGATTGGTCGTCACCACTCGATCCTTGACCGACACCAGACTTTCTGGACTGGCACCGATAATTTGGTACTCCCCAAAATCATAAAAGTAGAGATAATTCGAAGGGTTGGTCACGCGCAAATTGCGGTAATAATCCAATGGTTTACCTGAAAAATCAGCTGAAAAACGTTGACTGAGCACGCATTGGAACATATCTCCTTTTCGAATATAGTCCCGCGCTAGGGCCACCATTTCCTCAAACTCTTTTTGCTCCAAATGATTGTGGAAATGAAGCGCATGCAGGTCCTTGTCCTGAAACTCTTCTTTTGCAGGTCTTGCCAATTGCGCTAATACTTGCTCCAAGCTCGACGCTTGCTCTGCTTCACTCCGTCCACTATAGAGGTTCTCTTCCACCACATAGACCTTTTCCTTTTTGTGATCAAAAATCACATAGCTTTCATATAAGAAAAAATGGAGATCAGGTGTGCCGATCGTATCTTCCGGAATGGAACCAATGTTCTCATAGAGGCCAATCAAGTCATAGCCGACAAATCCAATTGCCCCACCGTTAAAAGGAAGCTCTTCTGAAGTTTTCCTTTTGACCGTGATGCGATTCAAAAAGTCCAAAGGATCCTCTTCAACAATTTGATCATTGTTATAGAGGACGCCATTTTCAAACTTGACTTCACTGACCGGCCGATAGGCTACAATTGAAAAACGCGCATTCTCTTTTTCACGAGGGATCGACTCCAAGATCATTTTATGGGGCGCATCCAATCGCATATAAGCCAAAATTGGACTCAACACATCAGCAGATAAAACTTTTTTCATATCAGAAACCTCTCTTCTAGAACTCTTTTATTCTAAGGAATTCAACCGCACCCTACTTCGCTTGCTAAGGCGATCAAGGTTATCCCATCGCTCTGTTTGCGCTTTGGGATCAATGTGCCTAAGCTCGCTTTGCTTGCTAAGGCACATAGAAAAGCCCTCACACAAAAACTGTGTGAGGGCGTAGTGTCCGCGGTGCCACCTCTTTTATAGGGAAAATTAGCTGGTCTTTCCCTACATCTCTATCTCCTCTATCAAGGAGTTGCACGGTAAGGGGTGCCAACCGAATTCACATGGGTTAGAATTCATTGATCATAACAGTCCAATTTTCATCAGTCGCTATTGCTTGTTCACAATTCCCACAAGCTCCCTGAAAATAGCCGACTCATTACTTTTCTGTTGCTACCATTATAACCCTTTTTTTTCGAAAGTCAATAAAATTTTTAGTCTTTTTTTATACTTTTTTCTACACTAATTTAATAAAATCAGCTCAAAGATTCCTATCGGCACGTCCTTTTTATCCCAAAAATAGGATACTCAACAAAGCTAAAATTGCAGGACCGCCTTGGGTCAAGATAATCTTTTTATTGGCTGTCATCGCACCGTAGGCCGCTGCTCCAATAATAAAGAGCACAAAAATCGTAACAACTTCACTATTTTTAGAGACAAACAATCCATACAAGAGGAAGACACCAATCAAGGCATTGTATATTCCTTGATTCTTAAATAAAGAGGTCACAGATGGGCGGACGAGTTCTTCTTTATCCATGTTGAAAACCCGACTTGTGGTATCAGATGTGGTTCTGATGCTCTCCAAATAAAAAATATATAAATGCTCCAGTGCAGCAAGACTTGCTAAAATAATCGTCAGTAATGACATCGTAGATTCTCCTTTTTATTCGACTGTTATTTGTTCAATGCCAGATACTAATTTGTCCAGCAGGTAAGAAAATTGCTCTTGTTCTTGAGCAGTCAAAATCCGACTCATCTGTTCTTTCACCGCCACATGATGGCGAGGGGGATGTTTGACCAAACGATTATAGGCCGTATCCGTCAAATGAATTAAGATTTCCCGCTGGTTTTTTGGATTTCGACTCCGATGGACAAACCCTTCCTTTTCCAATATTTTGAAATGCCGGGTTAAGGCCGCTGGATCAATCTGCAAGCGTTCCTGAACCGCGATCTGATTGCAAGGCGCTTGTTCTAATAAATCCTGCAAAATTTGATAACGCGTTAAGCTAATCCCTAGGCGCTTTTCAAAAAGTTGCGTAGTTGATTGATCTGCCAAACGTAGTTGGTAGAGCAAATCATTTATTTCTGCCATATTCCTTCTCCGTATTATTTTTGATAAATCAATAATTGACTAATCAATTATAAAATATTTCATATCCTCTTGCAAGGAAAAGAGCTTGCACTGTTTTTTTACACAAAAAAAGCCGCCTGATTTGGCGACTCTTAGGGAGATTATTATGAAAAAGAAAAGTTTTAGGATTTTTCTAAACAAAGTTAGGAGGTCTTTGTTGAGGTCTTTGTTTATGATTCTATTATAGCGGACATTTCTTAAAGAAAGCTTACGACTTTATTTCAAAATGAAAACAAATTCTTTACAGATTCTTTTCAGCGTTTAAAATACCTGGGATATCTAGTAAGGTGTTCATCTGATGATTGCCTTGATAGTCAGACGTCAAGAAATTGATACTCTGAATCTGGCTATTTCTTGCAAAGTCAATATCCAGGCTCCGATCCCCAATATAGTAGGTATTTTCTGGCTCCAACCCGTACTTCTCCATCAGATACATGGCAGCTTCTGGGTCAGGCTTGCGGGCAAAACCACTTTGACTGGTCAAAATCTCTGTAAAAAAAGATTCCAGGCCCAAGTCCCGTAGGATGACAAAGGCATTCTCTCCCTTATGGGTATAGACAAACTGC
The DNA here is from genome assembly GCF_001813295.1 of Streptococcus sp. HMSC072G04. Taxonomy (GTDB): domain Bacteria; phylum Bacillota; class Bacilli; order Lactobacillales; family Streptococcaceae; genus Streptococcus. Next base: position 58,799 of record NZ_KV812007.1, on the reverse strand, counting down.
TCAATTCCAGCTTCTTGTCCCCAGGCTAGGACATCAGGCGCCCCATCCATCAGAAGGACCTGGGCATTTTTCTCTGCTAGACTTTCAGCTCGGCGATGATTTAAGTCCGTCACATCCAGATGATGCTCCTCCGCCACCGCTACTAAAAGATCTTGAACCGAATGTTTCAAGATGTAGTCTTTGATCCTCGCTCGGTCAAACGGAAGCTGATAAGTTGCATAGGTTTCCTCAAGACCTGCTAAAATAGCATCATAGGAATCCAGCAAGGTCCCATCCAAATCCCAAATAAAGGATCGTTTTGTCATTTTTTCTCCTCTCCTACTGTTCGTCTATATAGCTGACTCAAAAATAGCCAACGAAAGCCATTGTCTAGCAAGGTCCCCGTCCAGACCCCTGGAAGGCCAAAGCCAAGGGTTACTCCAAGCAGATAACCGGCTCCAATTCGAATGACCCACATGCCAATCGTCGTTGCATAAAATGGAAGTTTCCCATTTCCCAAGCCTTGCCAAACAGCTGTATAGATGACCGTTCCTGCTGTAAATGGTGTTCCCAACAAAGAAAAGAGGACAACCGATAGGCTAGCTTCTACCGCTTTCACATCCTGTGTGTAGAGATGGGTCAGAAGAGTGCCCCCCCAAAAAACTCCCAGAGCAATGGGCAACATCAACACAAAGGACAAGCAGTAAGACTGCTTTCGAAGGCGGTGAAGCTGCTCAAGATCACCTTCACCCAGGCTCCGTGCTACGAGCATGACCGTCGCTGTGGCCACTCCAAACACCGGCATGTAGTTAAACTGGGTCAAGGTCTCTCCGATGGCATTTCCTGCGACTGCCTCGGTTCCAAAGGCGACCACGATCGCGATAATCACCACATCTCCAGCCCGCATCATCAAGCGCTCTCCGGCAGCTGGAAGTGCTAAGTTCAAGAGCTTACGATCCAATCCCCAACGAAGGGGTGCAAAGGGCAGACGAACCTTTTGCCACAAGAGGAGGACGCCCACCAGACGGGCCAGCACCGTCCCCAAAGCCGCGCCGACAATGCCCCAGCCAAAAAGGAAAATGGCCACAGAGGAGAACAGAGCATTTAATAGATTGGTCAACAGGCTCACATACATAGGAAGACGTGGATTGTTGGCCACCCGAACCAAGGAGCCCAAGGTCATCATCAATCCTAAGAGAACAATGGTCCCGCCGACCAAGGAAAGGTAAATCCCCCCGCTTTCGGCTACTGCAGCTTCAGTCCCCAACAGCGAAATCATCTGGCGTCCAAATAACAGCGAAGCCCCTCCTAAGAGAGCACTCAACAATAAGGTCACCTTCAGTGACTCTGTCGCATGGTAGGCAATGGTTTCTTGATTTTTTTCGCCCAAGCTTTTGGACATGACACTGGCAACTGCCGCACCCAGTGCCAAAAAGATGGCTTGATAGATCGTGATGATATTCCCTGCGACGGAAACACCTGAAATGGCAATCAAGCCCAGGTGAGCCACTAAATAAGAATCCACCATGCCCATCAGCATTTGTAAGAAATTTTCACCCATGGCAGGAAGGGCGATGTTTAAGATTTTTTTGTACGAATTCATGAGTATATAAAAGAGCCAAACGGCTCTTTTGATCTTTCTAATACAGAGAATTAAAGTCCCAAGTAGTCTTCTACGGCTGCTTGCATGTCTTTGGCTGCCACGCTTGTACGATGGCGAACCGGTGCAGTTTCAAGGCCGTCTACAGCCGGTGGCACAGGAACACCTGAGAGTGTGTGTAATTTAGCCAAGGCTTCGAAATCGCCTAGACCTGTCTCGCCTGTCACCGCTTCTACTGCTACAACTGGGAATTTGTAAGGACTTGCTGTAGAGGCAATAACTGTTTTAGCAGTATCCCCTGTTTGGGTCCGGTATTTTTGATAAACGGCTGATGCTACGGCTGTATGAGGGTCTTCGATGTAATCAGACGCTTCATAAACCCGCTTGATCTCTGCAGCAGTTTCTGCTTCATCTGCGTATGCAGCCGCAAACAAATCTAAGATGTCTGCGTCAAAGTTGGACAATTGGTACTGACCTGTTGCAACGAGGCTTTCCATCAATTCTTTGGTCTTTGTGGCATCATTGCCTACCAAGTGGAAAATCAAGCGTTCCAAGTTTGAAGAGACTAAAATATCCATTGATGGGCTAGTGGTCACCTTGAACTCACGTTTCTTATCATAGACATGTGTTTTGAAGAAGTCTGTCAAGACATTGTTTTCATTTGACGCACAGATCAATTTTCCAACTGGAAGACCGATTTGTTTGGCATAGAAAGCTGCTAAGATATTTCCAAAGTTTCCTGTTGGGACGGTAAAGTTGACTTTTTCTCCCGCTGTGATTTGGCCTGTCTTCACCAATTGCGCATAGGCGTATACGTAATAGACAACCTGAGGCACCAAACGACCAATGTTCATAGAGTTGGCTGATGAGAATTGCATCTTGTTGGTTGCTAATTTTTCACGAAGCGCCACATCATTGAACATGTGTTTGACATTGGTTTGGGCATCGTCAAAGTTTCCATCGATCGCGATGACATGGGTATTGTCCCCCGTTTGAGTCGTCATTTGCAATTCTTGCACCTTGCTGACACCATCTTTTGGATAAAAGACAATGATCTCTGTCCCTGGAACATCGGCAAAACCTGCCATAGCAGCTTTTCCTGTATCTCCAGAAGTCGCCGTCAAGATGACAATTTTATTTTCCAAACCGTGCTTTTTAGCTGCTGTTGTCATAAAGTAAGGCAAGATCGACAAAGCCATATCTTTAAAGGCAATGGTGGAACCATGGAAGAGTTCCAAGTTGTACTGCCCATCGAGTTTGACAAGAGGAGCAATAGCTGGAGTATCAAACTTGCTGTCATAAGCATGAGAAATACAGTAGTCCAACTCTTCTGCTGTAAAGTCGTCCAAAAAGGCTGACAAAACAAGCTTGGCCACTTCTTGGTAAGAAGCGTCTTTGAGGGTATCAAAATCCAGCTCTACTTGAGAATAAGAGACTGGGGTAAACAAACCGCCATCTGTCGCCAATCCTTGAAGGATGGCTTGACTAGCTGTTACAGTATTTTTTTCATCTCGTGTTGATTGGTAAACTAATGTCATGACTGATTCATTCCTTTACTAGTAGTCTTCTCATTATATCATAAATGTCAGAAAATTTAACGGCTTTTCGCCAAATCTTGGCAAAGGTCGGCAAACAGAAGCTAGATAAAAGAGAGCAGGTGCAACGATTTTGCTCCTACTCCCATGCGAATCTGTTTTACAGGTGTCTGAAAGATTTGATCAAGCCAATCCCAACTCTGCTAAAACAGATGGAAAGTCTTTCTTCAAGCTTTCAAGAGCTACCGTTACTTCTTGACGAGTTTGGTTATTTTTCACAGTAACTTGACCACTCTCAACTTCACTACTTCCTAAGGTAATTAAGGCTTTGGCCGCAAAGACATCTGCTGACTTAAATTGTGCCTTGAGCTTGCGTCCAAGGTAATCACGTTCTGCCTTGAAACCTTGGATTCGAAGGGCTTGAACCAAGCTAAGCGCTGCTTCATTGACCTCATCTCCTAGGACAGCGATATAGGCATCTAGGCCTGTTTCGATCGGTAATTCAATGCCTTTCTTTTCAAGAACGAGAAGGATCCGTTCCACACCGATACCAAATCCAAAACCAGCTGTCGCAGGGCCACCGAAGTATTCAACCAAACCATCATAGCGACCACCCGCACAGACTGTCAATTCATTGCCTTCAATTTCTGTAATGAACTCAAAAATCGTGTGGTTGTAGTAATCCAAGCCACGCACCATATTGGTATCGATGACATAGGCTACACCTAAATCTTCTAACATCCGACGAACCGCATCAAAATGCGCTTGGCTTTCTTCATCTAGATAGTCTAGGATGGAAGGAGCCTGTTCAACCGCGGCCTTGTCTTCTTTTTCTTTTGAATCCAAGACACGAAGCGGATTTTCTTCTAAGCGACGTTGGCTGTCCTTAGACAATTGATCCTTCATTGGCAAGAGGTAATCAATCAAGGCTTGACGATAAGCCTGACGACTAGCAGGGCTTCCCAAGGTGTTCAAGTGCAAGGTCACATTGTCAATTCCTAGTTCTTTCAGGAATTGCGCTGCCATGGCAATGGTTTCGACATCCGTTGCAGGATTGCTCGATCCAAAGCATTCTACCCCAATTTGGTGGAATTGACGCAAACGACCTGCTTGAGGACGTTCATAGCGGAACATTGGGCCTATGTAATAGAACTTACTTGGTTTTTGTACCTCAGGCGCAAAGAGTTTGTTTTCTACATACGAGCGGACAACAGGAGCTGTCCCTTCTGGACGAAGCGTGATATGACGGTCTCCCTTGTCATAGAAGTCATACATTTCTTTGGTAACGATATCCGTTGTATCCCCTACTGAACGGCTGATGACTTCATAATGTTCGAAGATCGGTGTGCGGATTTCATCATAATGGTATCGCGCAAAGACCTTGCGTGCAAAGCCTTCTACATATTGCCATTTCGCTGAATCGCCAGGAAGGATATCCTGGGTCCCTTTTGGTTTTTGTAATTTCATAGCCTTCATCCTTTGTCTTACTTTTGCCTCTATTTTACCACAAATTCGAAGAGAAATGGAGGCTGGACCGAATTTCCTTCGTTCGACACGTTCAAAACCTCTTTCTCTTCTTGCCTTATCAGCCGAATTATGAGAAAATGGAAGCCATACTACACTGAAAGGATCTTGCGATGAGAGAGGATATCAAAATCAATGACCGCGCCCTGACACTAGAGAAGCCGTTAATCGAAAAATTGGAGCTTGTATTTGATACCGATGTTGAGTTAGATGTTTATAATCTTGGACTGATCTACGAGATCCATCTAGATGAAGCCGGTACTTGCAAGGTGGTTATGACCTTTACCGTACGGCTTGTAGCTGCGCTGAGAGTCTTCCGATCGAAATCGTCGCTCGCCTAAAAGAGATCGAGGGGATCGAAGATGTCAAGGTTGAAGTAACTTGGTCACCCGCTTGGAAAATTACACGAATCAGCCGATATGGCCGCATCGCCCTTGGTCTTCCACCACGATAACAATCATTACCATTTAAGAAACGCAGTCAACTTAATGAAGGAAAGCCTCTTTGGAAATCCAATCCATAATAAAAAAAACGAGGAACACCAACTCTGCCATCAGAGTTTGTTCCTCGTTTTTATAATGTTTGAATCCATTCAAACTTTTTCACTACCAGAACAAACTAAGCCTGGTCAGCTTTTGGTTCTGGAAGGATTTGATACAACACAATTCCAAGAATGGTTGACGTTGCGACACCAGTGATTTGAAGACCACCGAGGTCAATCATCAAACCACCGATCCCTGATACCAAGATCACACTTGCAATCAAGAGATTCTTTTTATTATCAAAATCAATCTTATGTTCAACTAAAATTTTCAAACCGCTAGCAGCGATAACCCCAAAGAGGGCAATAGACAAACCTCCCAATACAGGAGTTGGAATAGAGTGCAAGAGTGCTGATAGCTTCCCAATAAAGCTCATGACAACCGCAATCACTGCTGCACCTGAAATAACGTAAACTGAGTAGACCTTACTAAGGGCCATCACCCCAATGTTTTCCCCATAAGAAGTTACTGGAGGAGCTCCAAAGAATCCAGCAATAATCTGTGCCAAGCCATCACCAGTAAGCGTATGGTCAAGCCCTGGATCCTTGAAGTAATCACGCTCAGTCAAACTATTTAAAACCATGAGGTGGCCAAAATGTTCCGTCATGGTCACAAAGGCAATCGGAGCCATGGTCAAAATCGCACTTGGATAGAGCTTAAAGCTATAATCCACAAATGGAATGTCAAAGTTTGGAACTTGAATCCAATGCGCCGCACTTACCTCTGAGAAATTGACAAAACTATGTCCTGTCAGCAAACCAAGAGCCAATGAGAAAATATAGCCCACAATTAATCCAAGTAAAATTGGGACGACACCGACAATCTTCTTGCCATACATGTTAAAGAGGATAACCGCAAAGAGGGTCACCATCGAAATCAATAGAGCATAACCACTATAGCTTTTATTTAAGGTTGTCGCATCAGTGACTGCATTTGCCGCAAGACTCAAACCAATTACCATGATAATGGGACCAACCACGATTGGTGGAAGGACCTTATTAATCCAATCTTTACCCGCATGCTTAACAATCAGAGCTACAAACAAGTAGACCAAACCACCCGCCATAGCACCCTGGGCAACTGCCGCGATCCCATCTGACTTCATCAGCATTTGCATCGCTGCAATATAAGCAAAACTAGACCCCATATAAGCAGGAATCTTATACTTGGTCACTGTCAAGTGAGCCAAGGTCCCCAAACCAGATGAGAACAAAGCAATGGCAGGATCAATCCCAACCAAAATCGGCACCAGCACTGTAGCCCCAAACATGGCAAACAAATGCTGGAAAGATAAACCAAGCAATAAACCAGGTTTTGGCATATCATTCACATCATATTTAACGTCATTCACGATCGTAAAAACCTCCTAAAATTAAGATGCGACAAGCTATGGCTGAACAAAAACGTCTACCTTCGATGACCAAATCGTAAGGGAGTGCTTCATGCTCCATCATCGACGATTTCTTTTTTATCAAACCACTTTTCAATATACAAAAAAATCCCCCACAACAAGGAGATACACAAAATATAGGCTGGTCTTCCCAGGCCTTTCATTTCCATAGCTCCTTGCCTGCCTCTCTGGACAGTATTAAAGGATTGATTCGATTAGTCACAATTATAGCAGATTATAGACGAATTTACAAGAAAAATGGCAGATGATACACTCAAATCTCCCAAAAAGTAATATTCATACGCTTCAGCGACAGGGTTGAAAATAGCCACTCTGAGACAAAAAAAAGAGGCTGGGACAAAAGTCCTAGCCTCTCAATTATTTTTGGATTGTCGAGCAAGACGCAGTGGTTGAGTGGGCTCTACTACGCTGATTTCATCAGTTTTTACAGCCCTACTCAACTGTGCGGAGGTGGGACGACGAAATCGAATTCTAACGAATTACCGATTTCTGTCCCACTCTCTCTTTGGACAAAGTCGTCCTTGCAATTATTGTTTACCAGACTGTTCCATATTCCAGAAGTCGGTCACGGCACCACGAGATGCTGAAGAAACGATGTGGGCGTATTTACCCAAAACCCCACGACTATACAGTGGTGGCAAGGTTGTTTCTGCCTTGCGTTTTGCTAACTCTTCGTCTGAGACATGCATGGTAATTTCTTTGGTATCTTGGTCAACGGTCACCAGATCCCCTGTGTGGAGGTAGGCGATTGGGCCACCAACCTGAGCTTCAGGCGCAATGTGACCGACAACGAGACCGTAAGTCCCACCTGAGAAGCGTCCGTCTGTCAAGAGGGCCACCTTGTCTCCTTGGCCTTTCCCAACGATCATAGATGACAAGGACAGCATTTCCGGCATACCAGGACCACCTTTAGGACCTACGAAACGAACAACGACAACGTCGCCATCCACGATTTCGTCCGAAAGAACGGCTTCAATGGCAGCTTCTTCTGAGTCAAAGACCTTAGCAGGGCCCGTGATGTTACGAACTTTCACACCTGATACTTTGGCAACCGCCCCTTCTGGAGCCAAGTTCCCTTTCAAGATGATCAATGGACCATCGGCACGTTTCGGATTTGCAAGTGGCATGATGACTTTTTGACCCGGTGTCAAATCAGCGAAGGCTTCCAAGTTCTCAGCAACAGTTTTACCAGTACAAGTGATACGATCCCCATGAAGGAAACCATTCTTAAGAAGGTATTTCATGACGGCTGGCACACCACCAACATTATAAAGGTCTTGGAAGACATATTTCCCTGAAGGTTTCAAGTCCGCCAAGTGAGGCACACGCTCTTGGAAATCGTTGAAGTCTTCAAGGGTCAAGTCCACGTTAGCCGCGTGAGCGATCGCAAGCAAGTGAAGGGTCGCATTGGTAGAACCACCCAGCGCCATGGTGACAGTAATGGCATCTTCAAAGGCTTCACGGGTCAAGATATCCGATGGTTTGAGTCCCATTTCCAACATCTTGACAACAGCACGACCTGCTTCTTCGATATCGGCTTTTTTATCAGCCGATTCAGCAGGGTGAGAAGAGGAACCAGGAAGACTCATCCCAAGGACCTCAATCGCTGTCGCCATGGTGTTGGCCGTATACATCCCACCACAGCCACCAGGGCCAGGGCAGGCGTTACATTCTAGTTGCTTCACTTCTTCAGCGGTCATATCACCGTGGTTCCATTTCCCGATTCCTTCGAAAACAGAAACCAAGTCGATATCTTTTCCATCGAGATTCCCTGGAGCAATGGTCCCACCATAAGCAAAGATCGCTGGGATATCCATATTGGCAATGGCAATCATCGAACCAGGCATGTTCTTATCACAGCCCCCGATGGCCACAAAGGCATCCACGTTGTGACCGCCCATAGCCGCTTCGATAGAATCCGCAATGATATCACGTGACGTCAGGGAGAAGCGCATCCCAGGCGTCCCCATAGCGATCCCGTCCGCAACCGTAATGGTGCCAAATTGGACCGGCCAAGCACCTGCATCTTTCACACCTTCTTTGGCCAATTTTCCAAAATCGTGGAGGTGGATGTTACAAGGGGTATTTTCCGCCCATGTCGAAATCACTCCGACAATCGGTTTCTCAAAGCTTTCATCGGTCATTCCCGTCGCGCGAAGCATGGCACGGTTGGGAGATTTTACCATGCTATCGTAGACACTACTACGATGGCGTTTGTCTAATTCTGTCATGTCATTCCTCTCGTTCCATTTTTTACCATTATAGCATAAAAGAAGGCCCAAAGACAGATCCAAACTTTGAGATCAACTAGGGAGAAGAAACTTTTCCCAAAAATTTCAATTTTTTTGTCAAGTAACTTTACTTTACAAAAAAGTTTTGTTATACTGTTACAGTTGATGAAAATCAAACCTAATTGAATTTATATCTTAAAAGGAGAAAAACGAAATGGCAGTACCTGCACGTCGCACATCAAAAGCGAAGAAAAACAAACGTCGTACGCACTACAAAGTAACAGCTCCATCTGTAAACTTTGACGAAGCAACTGGAGATTACTCACGTTCACACCGTGTATCACTTAAAGGATACTACAAAGGACGTAAGATCGCTAAAGCTGCATCAGCTGAATAATAGAAGGGAGATACCATGCGCGTAAATATTACACTTGAACACAAAGAATCTGGTGAACGCTTGTACCTTACTTCTAAAAACAAACGTAACACTCCAGACCGTCTTCAATTGAAGAAATACTCACCAAAACTTCGCAAACACGTTGTGTTTACTGAGGTGAAATAGGGGTTCACTACACGTCAATAGATGTTAGAAACCTTGATTTTAAGCGATTCTTGAAATTCTAAATTTCACTACATTGCAATATAAATCAACCGAATCACTACCTTTTTCACTACCTTTTTTGAAATAAGAATAATGATTCGGATATATAAAAGAAGAGGAACTTTATTGTGAAGCTCCTCTTTTTGTTATGTGTTCTTTTTCTCACAGATCGTATGACCTGGTTTGACACAGTTGGATTTCAGGTACTTTCAGTTTAGCTTTATATCAACCATCATCAAAATCCAACTATTTTCTTATTTTAAAAAATATGAATAAGTTTGATTGAATGAGGGAATTTCTTTAAATTTTTTCTTAGCACCTATAAGTTAATAATACTATTCTTTAAATTATAGTTTATAATTATCTGATGTTTCAATGACCACAAAACAAAGTACAGCGAATCACTTCCTTTAGTCAAACATATAACTGAACAACATTGTTTATCTTCCTGCACTTTCATATTTTTTCAATCCTTTTCTAAAAATTGTACGACTGATAATAATCAAAAAAACTGTAAAAACTATTTGATAGAAAAATAGGTTCAATGTATCTTTCCCTAAAAATATTAATACTGCAGGATTGGCAATTAATAAATTGGGAACAAATAACATAGTGATCAATCTGTTAATACCTGTAAAAATATTATATGGATACTTAGAAATTCCAATATAATTCAAAAATACATCTACTTTTGAAAATTTAGTTGGGAACCAAAATGAACTAATCGTTATTAGAAACCAAATTGAATAATATATAATACAACCACACATTAAAGAAAGGATATAAAATAATATTTTTAATGAATTTAAATGTACATTTAAATTTCCATAACTTATAAAAATGATCGCAAGACCAAAAAAAGTATTCACGAATTGAACTAAATTAAATGATCTAAAAATATAGAACAACTGTGTATCAAACGGCCTCAATAAAATTTGATCCAAGTTACCACTCAAAATATCTGATTCTAAAATTCCCATACTTCTAATTAACAATCCCATCATAACTCCATCTACAATAGTGTAGGAACCTACCAAAAATAAAATTTGATAATAGTCCCAACCATTAAAAGAGTCTATGTTTAAGAAAATCAATCTAAAAAATACAATAGGTAAACCAATCCACAGTATCGACGAAAATAGACCACAAAAGAAGTCAAAATGAAAATTCATATCAGATTTAAAACCAAAATGAAGTAGCCTAAAAATTACTTTTATTCTAAACATTTTATCCTCCCACATTTGAGAAGTGCTCCACTCCTTTTCTCAATATGAATCTTGATATAATATAAAAAATGATGCACCAAATCAATTGAATACAAATAATTCTCAAATAGTCTATTAATTTATATGTATCATTACTAAACATCTGAAGCGGTTCATATACTAAGTATTTAAAAGGTAATACATCTAAAAACAGACGAAAATTATTTGAAAAAAAACTTAAAGGCAATAATATTCCTGATAAAAACTGAATTACTATTTCTTTAACAGTAAGGACAAAAAATATATTTTCTAACCAAAAAGAAAGCATACCTACACAACATGATATTAAAAACCATAGAACCATAGATAGAATAATTGCAATACTTCCTAAAATAAGAATTTCAATGGTTAATAACTCATTCTTGTAATAAACACTGGAGAATAAAATGACAGGAATGATGATGAATAATAAATGAGCAAGCCTATCTCCAAGCATTTTACAAAAATAATACTTATAAAAAGTAACAGGTTTTATTAATATGCTAAAAAAATTTCCTGAATGAACATCGTCATTGATTTCCCAATCAACTGGATAAAAAACAAAATATGAAAAAATTATAGTCCCCAAATAGTATTGAACCATTGAGGTAAAATCATATCCTGCTATATTTATCTGGTTACTCTTATATATATACGTCCATAAAAATACTGATATCATAATTTGTATACTTGCCTGTAACATTAACAATAGTACACTTGATTTATAGTTCAAAATAGATCGAAATGATATCAGAATAATAGACATTTCTTTTTTCAATTGTGCTCCTTTTTTGTAAAATAGTTTTGTAAAATAATTTCTTCTAAAGAAAGATTTAATATTTCAAAATCTTCTATATCTACAAGCTTATTGATTGATTCTAATGTCTCAAAGACAAAATCTCTAGGTATTTTTAGTATACATTCCGATTTTGTTTGAGAAATGACTACTACTCCTTTAACAGAGCATAACTCTGGTACCAAATCTAATGTCATTTTTATCTTTAAATATTTAAAATCAGAAAATTTAGATAAAATAACATCCATTGACTCCTGCAAAATAATTTTTCCTTTGTCAATGACGATTAATTCGTCACAAACAGACGAAATATCATCCATATCATGACTCGTTAAAATAATAGTAGTATGACATTCTTCATTCATTTTCTTTAAAAATATTCTGATATCTTTTTTAGACTGTATATCTAACCCTATAGTAGGCTCGTCTAAAAATAATATTTCCGGACTTGTTAAAGATGCCGCGATAAACTCCATTTTCATTTTTTGTCCAAGAGAGAGGGTCCGGACCTGCTGGTAAAGCTGATCTTTTACATTCAACAAATTGCTTAATTCCTGAATTCGTTCTTGTAAAATCGCCGGTTCTACCTCATATAAAGTACCAATCAATTGAAAATAATCCATAGCCGAAACATCTTGAAATAACTGTAATTTATTTCCTACTACTATTGAAATTTTTTTTCTAAAATTTATACTTCTTTTAAATGGAATTTCTCCATTCACTTCTAATTTTCCGGAACTAGGATAAAGAGTCCCAGTCAACATTTTAATCGTTGTGGATTTACCAGCTCCATTACTCCCAATAAAGCCAACTATACTCCCTCTCTTAATCGTAAAACTAATATCTTGAACAGCTCGAATCGTTATTTGATTACGTTTCAAAAATCTCTTGATAAATGGGAGTCTTGAATCAAAATTATAAAAATTTTTAGATAAATTCTGAGCATTAATAACTATTTCACTCATATATCTCTCCTTTCGATAAAATATATTTACTTGTACTTTTTCCATACTTTACCAAAATGCTAAAGATTGAGCTAAAATCTTCGGGATGGGTAAAATAATATTTGTCTTTAAAAAGTTTCTCAAAACCTTCAAGGCGATTATTGAAATCATTAAATTTTGTATTGTCTAGCTGGTTGAATGTCTCTTTAATATCCATAAACTTTCTCCGTGATTCTTTATTTCACTTTATAAATAGAAGAGTGTCTATATATTTATAGATCCTCAAGAACTTGCATTTTATCAAGTATAAGTAGAATAGTATGTAAGGGTTTACATATTCATATTATATGATTATTTAAGGAATCCGTCAATTTTCCACATTATTATATGCAAAATGTTTTTTTTAAAAATGCAAAAATCTATGAGCAAGATGTTTGACTTCCTTTTTTAAAGTATATATACTTATATTAACCTTAGAAAAGAAAAAATGTTTGAACAGATATTCAATAATAATTACTTTTTTTAAAATTAAAATTCGAACTTTAAATTTTTATCTTTTTTATATTATTGAGTAACCTAAATTGCCCAATTTGTAAAATTTAGCTAGACAAAAAAAGACATCCAAGAGAAATTTCTTAAATGTCTGTAAACGTTGATATAAGCGTGTTGATTAACGTTTTGATAATTGTGATGCTTTACGAGCTTTCTTAAGACCTGGTTGGAAACACTTCTATTTGAATACGTTGCAAAATGCGCTTAAAATCAATGTTTTCTCACGTTTTCAGAAAGAACAATTTCATCTAATTTGAATAACTTTCATTTGAATGGTGTGAATTTTACACTAAAAATACATGAATTGAGCTAGATTTTACCAAAAAGTTCACACCATTGGTTCAATTATTTTTTGTTACGTACATTTTTCTTAGATGATAGACTTCCTAATTTATTTCTTATAGCATTTGAGCAAACCTCCGTTAAAGGTTCTCCTATCGCCTCCTTGTAATTAAATCCTAATAATTGCATAGTCTTTAAAGTATCCTTATTAAGTAAAGCAACCAATTGTTTCATTGAATCTTCTTTCCCATCTTCAACATTGGTAAATGAAGATAGAAGAGAAATAACCCGTTCTAAAGTGTTGTGCAAATACTCGATATCTTTATCATCAATATGTACTTTTTCATATTCTTCTTTATATGCCTGAGCAATTCTAATTGCCTGTTCTCGTTCCGAAAGTAACTCATTTACAATTTCATCATAAGTATTTCGTAATTTATCGGCGTTACGTTCTTCCTTTAATGATTGAATTTTACTATTCACTAGTGTTGTTGTTCCCTTAAATGTTAGAGTTCCCAACTCAATCCCTGCTTTTACTAAAGCTTCTGTAATATATGGCTCCATGCTATACCTCTGTTATTTCTTTTTATAATAAAATTATTTTATCATAAATTCATACTTTAATAACAGTCTCTATCCTTTAGGTGAAAATACCGATTTTATGGTATAATAAGGATAACTCTATACAAGGAGGTGTGCCATGACTCTTGATGTAAATAAAGAAGAATTAACAATTTTAGGGATTCCCTTTGATAACTTTTCAGATTTTGATACTGTCTGGTATGCTATTGGGTCATCAATGATTGAAAATTATGAACCTACTGTTCAAGATGTGATTGACTTAAAAACTTATGTTATCAACAGACGAAAGGAATTGAATATTGGTTAAAAATCAATACGAAGGCTATGAGTACATTGACCCCAATCACCAATATACCTATCCAAATTCTACAGTCTTAATCAACAAACAAAATATTACAAATATTGAAGAAGCCTACCGGAATGAGCATTTATTCGTTACTAAAAGGCTTGCAGACTTGCGCTTGAAAACCATAGAAGTCTACTCCATTAGTGATATTTTAGCCATTCATAAATATTTATTTCAAGATGTCTATGCTTGGGCGGGACAATTTCGCAAGGTGAATATCTCAAAAAATGGGAATTCTTTTATGTCAATACAATCTTTCAGTACTGCCCAAGCATATATAAACCGCCTTATTCATACCTATTATCAAACTGCTAATTCAAAAGATGAGATTATTAAACAATTAGCAAAAATTCTTGATAATCTTAATTATTTCCATCCCTTTCGAGAAGGGAATGGACGAACTCAACGAGAAGTCATTCGTTCCTTAGCATTATCAAAAGGATACTCTGCACAAATACGCGTGGAACAAGATGATGAAGTTTACAATCTTTATATGGATGGGACAGTCTATGGGGACTTAGGAAAGTTAGAAGAACTACTTGGTAAAATACTGGAAAAATTGTAAATTAATCTACAAAAACACTTGTATATTTTTTAAATATCCTAAATATCACAGAAAATTATAACTTACTCAAAACTTAAAGACAAAAAGCTTCTGAAATCTAACGTTTCAGAAGCTTTCTTCTTATCATAAAACGACTGCAACTATTAATCGATACCACATTATCTATATTTATTAAAATAATTAATGTTTAAGTAGTGGTCCGCTAAGATGAAATTCAAAATTTGTAACATCAACTAAACCAACAACTTTGTCACTTTGATATAATTCCATCAAAAATTGTGCCATCTCTTCACTTGTGTGATATTTAGCAAAATGCTCATCATAATCATATTCTTTAGAATCTGTAGCAACTTGACCGAATTCCGTTTTTGTGGCAGCTGGAGCTAAAACCTTAGCTTTTAATTGATGTTGATTTGCCTCTAGTTCCAATGCCAAGCCTTCTGTAAAAGCACTGACATAAAATTTACTTGCACAGTATGTAACTGCATTTGGAACCATCATGTATCCGCCTCTAGATGATAAGTTAATCAATTGAGCGCCTTTACAATCTTTATAATCTCTCACATATAGAGTTGATAGAATTGTTAAAGCTTCAATGTTTAGATGGATTAATGTTATTATCTTTTCTAAATCTTGAGATTCAACCTTATCATAATTTCCAAAACCAGCATTATTTATTAGAGTAGTAATGTGATATTTTTTCAAGCTTTCATAAAGAGCAAAAACATTACTGGACTTCGATAAATCAACAACTTTAATAACAACATCTAAATCCGGATAATGGTTCAAAATCTCTTGCTTCAATTCTTCTAGTCGTTCTTGACGCCGAGCAATTAAAATAAGATTCGTTCCTAATTTTGCAAATTGTCTTGCTGTCTCCGCTCCTATACCAGCACTGGCTCCAGTAATACAAGTATAATTCTTCGTTTGTTCCATACTATTTTCTCCTTTACAGATTGCTATTTGCATTTTTTATAAGAGTCGCTGCTCCCATTCCGCCACCGATACACAAAGAAGCGATTCCATAATTTCCTTTATTTTCAATCAACTCATAAATTAGAGTAGCCAGTATTCTGCTTCCTGAAGCTCCAACTGGATGCCCTAAAGCAATGGCACCACTCTTAGGATTAACCTTATCCATATCATTGATTCCCAATTGTCTTATGCAAGCTATTGATTGTGCAGCAAATGCTTCATTTTCCTTTGATACTATGTATTTTACATAGTAAAGTGCACTTTATGTCAAGAGAAAACTGAAATTTTTTTGATTTTTTTAAAAATTATGCTAAAATAATAAAAAATAAAGGGGGGAATATTATGGCTCACTATTCTATTGGAGAATTTGCTAAAAAAACTGGACTTCCTATTCCCACACTTCGATACTATGAGCAAGAAAAATTGATTTACTCACACAGAGAAGAAAATAATCGTAGATACTATGATGACTCTGATATAGCGTGGACTCAATTCATTATTAGATTAAAAAAGACGGGAATGTCTATTAAAAATATGCAAGAATACGCTGACCTAAGATATAAAGGAGACTCCACAATTCCTCAACGACTTAGACTACTATTTTTTCAACTTGATGAACTTCATAAGCAACAAACTGAAATTAACCAACATATTGATTTTCTTGAAAAGAAAATTAAAACTTATTTAGGTATTAATCCTAATTAGCACCATTATTATTTTCTTTATCTAAAAAAGGGATTGACAATAAAATTTCAATCCCTTTTTGAACATCTCGTATTTGAATGAATTTCAATATATGCTTAATATCAATGTTTCCCCACGTTTTAAGAAAGAAATATTTCATCTAATTTGAATAACTTTCAATTGAATGGTGTGAATTTTACCCTAAAAATACACAAATTGAGCTATATTTTACCAAAAAGTTCACACCTTTTGAATTGTTATTGTTTTGTACATTTGATATACGGAGTGCATTATAAATTATCGCAAATATTTCTCAATATACTCTATGAAGACAAAAGGTTCTATATCCTTGGAACGGAGACCTTTAGATAGAGCATGACATTGTTTTGCTGTACCTTTTCCTGGTCGATGGTAAAATGTTCTAATCCCTTGAAGGAATATTCCTAAACGCGAATGACGTTCCGAAGGCATCATCTCATCTAAATATCTGTCAACAGCTAAAGCGAATATGTTCCCGTAATACCTATCATCGTCAAACCTTGTTCTAGTCATATAATCTTGAATGTCATAAAGCATGGATTTCATATTTCGATAATTGGGTGCTCCCACCAATGCTCGACTAGCTCTTTTTATACCATCAACATAACTATAAGCATCGTTTAATGCACCAAAATCCCAAAACCTTTTAGAATCAAAATACTTATACTCTATGTCTAGTTGTGATTTTAATATTCTTAAAATGGACAGTGCTGTTCTGTCATCTTTATTTTTTATTGCCGCATAAGCTTCTTCGACTCCAGTATTATAAAAATCAATATGTTGATTGATTTCATAGCCTAAAATTCCTGTAATATCAAATTCAAGTAAATCATTTTCCAATGTAATCATAATTGCTCCTTCAACATTAAGTTCAACAATTGTTAAAGTTTATTTACTCATCAACTAATGACAGAACATTAACAATATCACTCTGTTCAAAATAATCTTTAGCTTTTTCAACAATCTGTTGATCATTACTTGGCATATAAACAATTAAATTTTTCATTGCTCTAGTGATTGTAACATAAAATAGTTTCTTAGTTCTGTTTTGAACATTCTCATTAGCTGAACCTTTGCCAAATAGAGAATTAAAATTATATTGACTCCATCTTCCATTATCTAACAAAACTAAGACATTCTCATATTCACTGCCTTTAACCTTATGCTGAGTTATAACAGATACATATTCTCTAAGATAAGCGATACTATTTACATATTCTTGAAATGGTAATATCTTAAGTCGTGACCATAAATAATATCCCCTATTTTCAATAAAATTAGTAAATAGGTCATCCTTTGAAATTAATTCATTTTCCTCTGCAAGCTCTATAATTTTTCCAACTGTTATATCATCATCTGAGATTTCTGTCATAACTTTAGATAGACTAATTTTATCTTTTGTCGAAGTTACTTTAAATTTCGTAATACGTAAAAATTCATTATGCTTACCTATTTTATATAGTTCTAATAGTTCATAGATTAAATCTAATCTTTTAAGAATCCTATCTCTATCTGTACCTGCCTCATACCTACTACTTAAACCATTAAATTTATAAGCCAATAAGGAATCTTTATTAACTTTACTCTTACTAATCACTTCTTCAAACGAAAACGTCTTAATTTCATCGTAAATAGCTAAAAGGTCTGGGGTAGATTTGACAACATCAATTATTAATGGACCACCCCTTCTAACAACTATTTGAGCTTCTTCTACTAATTCTTCAAAAGATTCTCCTTTATCAACTATCTCACTTGCATTAATTTTTTTCTTCATATCTGTAATTAATTTCACAAGCAAATCAGAATTATATAATTCAAATAGTCTAGAAAATCCTGCCATTTCCGCATTAAGTTTGTGTGTTAATCGCAACTCCTTTGTTTTCTGTGGTATATCAAACTCTAAGTCCTTAAATAGTTTGCTATTTCTAAGATCTTCAAGATGATTAATTCCATCGCCATAGATGAATTTCACCGATCCTTGAATTACATTACCATTATTCATGTTCGGAGCAGCTACATCACTTGAAGGAACCTGAACTAATCCATCACTTCTAAATTTATTCGCTAAATTAATAACTTTTTGTGGATTACGTCTATTTTGATTTTTTTGTATTTTTTCAAGACCGTAGGAATCTATGTTTCCCACTCCTGAATCATAGATAGCCTGCATTGAATCTCCAAAAAAACCTACAATATTATTTCTAGTACTCTTTTCTAGATGCTCTAATAAAATTTTTACAACTAAGGGGCTCGTATCTTGATACTCGTCAACAAAAATATAGTTTGCAGTATCTGCTAAAATATCACATAACTTCTTATATTTGGAAAACATTTTTTCAGCAACTATAAGAATATGGTCATGACTTATTTGAACTTTATTTTGCTCAGTTATGCTCATAGAATACCATTCAGTATATTCAACACGAACACCATCAAAGTAATCAAGCGAAATAAGTTCCTCACCTAATACTTCCTTTGGAGCAATGAATAATTTTTGTGCATCATCATTTATTAACTCAACAAGACATTCTTTAATCTCTTTTTGGAAATTTCCAATGACATGCCAAATAAACTCGTGAATTGTTGAAACACATAAATTATCATTAATGATTCGTGATTTAACCTCCGCAACAGCGTTGTTAGTATAGGTAATACATACAATTGATTTCTTGGGTTCTTCCATAGATATTTTTTCAATAATTGAAATTAGCGAATAAGTTTTCCCACTTCCAGCACCACCTTCAAGAATGAAATTTTGACCTTGTTTTATTAATTCAAATACTTTTTCTACCTCTGGTTCTATTGTTCTCTCAACCATAATAATCCCTCCGAAATATAGTTTGGTACTTTCCAAGTATTTTCTTCATCTTCAAAGTATAATAAACTTGATGCAAATGCAGATTTTTTATTCACTTTATCCCTAGCAAATTTATAGAAATCTTCTATTTCCCTATCATCAAAGTTTTTTAAGGCTTTATATTCAATAAGACCAGCTTTTTGGTCAATAATGAATTGTTTATTTAAACTGATAAAGGCATCTTCAAAACTAGCAGGTTGATAATCTTTTCCATCTTCGGGAATTTGATATGCAATACGAAAATTCCCAATATATTTTTCGTATTTTTGTTTTTCAGTCACTAATTCAAATTGAGTTTTGGTATCAGACTTCAAACTATCTTTACCAAAAAAATCCAGAATAGAGTTATTACTAATATGAGTACCTTCTTTAGGAGCACAAGATTTATTAACAGTACGCACTCCTCCGTTTTTATCAGTTATTTCTTCTTCCTTCGTACTGTCAATATCCGTTATAATTAGTACTTTAATTCCTAAAAATTCAAATAATTTCCTAAACACATGTGAATAGGCACCCGTTTCAATAATTGAAATATTTTGAGAGAGCAAAGGCATAGTAATCGAATCTTGATTTATCGGATTAGCCACATCCACTTTTTGCATCATCGTTGGTAGTAAAATTCTTTCAGTGTCACCCTCAATACAAATGACTTTATCAGCAAAAAATAATTCACTACTATTAAGTGTCAAGTACTGCTTAACAAATTTGTACCCGAGTTTATCATCTCCATATTCTTCTTTCAATGAATTAAACGCTTTTGATATAACCTCACCATTATCACGCTTAAAATAAATTAAATCATCAAAGTTGCAATCAGATACTATGTGAGATGAGTGAGTTGTGATTAAAGTTTGAATACCACTAGTATTCTCATCTGTTTTTAAGGAATCATCATGTTCCTTCAGCAAACCTTTGATATTCTTGATGAAAATATACTGTAACTGTGGATGTGTATGCGACTCGGGTTCCTCAATATAAACTAGATTAATATCAGCAGGTTCATTTTTTATATCTGCCATTAAAGTCTCAATCCCAAAAATCATTCCGTATAGGTTTAAATACCCCAAGCCATTATATGTTTCCGGCAATAAACTATCATCATGTCTATAATACAGTGTCGTATTATTGCTTAAAATATCTCTCTCAGACAGGGATGAATGGATGGCCAATTCTACCTCACTGTCATTTCCACCAAATCCTTTTATTCTTTCAAAGATTGAGGTAAAAATCCCTCTGTCTTCACCATCACCACTATATGCCTTAGTTAAAGTTTCATCCGCCTCAATAATCGCAGATTGAAGTAAATTATTTGCTGCGTTATCAATATTATCACCATTATTTAATTTATAATATCTATTTGATGTCTTAGATAGTGAATGGTTATTTTCCTTATTTGATACTTCTCGACTTGCACTAATCCCTCTGACTTTAATAACTTTATGAATATCTTTCATTTCAAGTAAATCAGACTTTTCTTCTGTTAATTTTTGAGTCACAGGATCGTATCCCAATGAGTAAATCCGAATTTCGAAAAATTTACTCATATTTTTCTTCATAAACGACTCAAATTTTGCAAAATCATCTATAAATTCACTAACTTGAAAATTTAGGTCACTAAGTTTTTGAATAGGAATTATATATGTAAATTCAAGAATAATAAAGTTGTTATCGGGATTTAAATCCATCATTAATGTTTGGATATTTTGATACGAATCCATTTCCGAATATTGAATCCAAATTTGAAGATTAATACCTAAAATAGGTTCCCAATCTTTCTCGGAAATATTAGAAACTAACTTTACTTTTTCATAAATTTCTCTTCTATGATTTAAGCTAATATCTTCCCATGTCAAGGTGTTACTAGAACTCTTATTGAATATCTTTTCTAACACAGATAAAACCGAAGTCTTACCACAATTATTTTTACCAACAATTAGTGATAAATCATTTTTTAATTCTAAAGAAAAATCTTTCAATAGACGATAATTTTGAACATTAATTTTTATAATTTTCATATTTTCTTCCTCTATTATTTATCACTCAACTTCCTCAACCGTTCCTGTCCCAACTTCAACATCTCTTCCTCCACTTTACTCCATTTTCCGAAGAGGCATTCTTGTAAAACTTCTATCGCTGAGGTTTCGTCTACTTGCGAATCATAAACACACGATTGATCTCTTTGATAAATTTGAATTTGATTAAAAATCTTATCATTTTCCAACTCTCGTAAGTTATCAACTAAATGTTCTACAATTCCATCATGGTGCTCTTTGGGAGTCGCTCTAGCTTGAATAGGGTCTATAGCATGGAGCTCTTCATAGCGTATCAAGGTGCTGAGATAGGACAATTCTGGCTTAGTAGCAATCAGTGCAAGTGAGACTTGGTAACCTCTAGTTGCCAATAATTGGGCCGTTTTTCGAGGAACTTCTGTCGTTCTCAATGTGCCCTCGATTAACAAATGATAGCCTAGTTTACTCAATTCATCTACGAGATATTCAACCATTCGACCCGCAAATACTTTAGTATAATCCACACTATCTTTGCCATACTTCTCCTGTAGGTCAAGGTAGTTCGGATGAAAAGAGCGATAACTATCTCCATCAATGATAATGATATTGCCTTGAAATTCCCTTTGTTTCACACGATGAATCGTTGTCTTACCAGCACCACTCTGTCCACCGAGCAAAATAGCTTTAGGCTGAGATGAGGTTGTTTTCCCACGAGTTAAAGAACGAACGAGTCGTTTGGATGCTCGTTCAAAATCATCTTGACTAAATTCTTCTAGTTTCATTAAGCCACCACCAGATGAGTAGCTTGTTCTAGCATACGTTCAATTCCATCCAAATAGCCATTATATCGCTCCACATCCTCAAAAGTTGCAACAAGATAAATCTTCGTGTTAATCAAATCAGAAAGATCATCGCTTATTAGAAGCCAAGGATTATTAGCATCATCAAATGCAATTTCTAGTTCATCTTGTAAACGATAAAGTTGCGCTAAGATATTCGCCCCTCGTTCTTTAATCACTTCAATTTTCAGAGTTAACTGATAATCTTCTACTGGTGTGAGCATTTTTTCCTCTCCTACGATATCGATATAAGAAACATTAAATTTCTTACAGATACGATCTATTAATTCTGTCGAAACTCGACTTGTCCCATTTTCATAACGACTCAGAGTATTTCTAGAGATACCAACAATCTTTGCAAATTCAGGCTGCGTTAATTTATGTGTTTTACGTAACGTTTTTATATTTTCTCCAATCATGTAACTCCTCCTTTTATTTATTTCTATTATAGCACAAAATAGAGAAACGCACCATTTTTGGTGCGTTGATGCCGATAGATAGAATGCCACATATTCAGTTATTGAAGAAAGAGTATTATGAGGCTGTTCAAAAAGTCTTTGAGAATGAAAACTACAATCGAAAACATATTGGAGGTAGGAATTTATGGTATACTAGTGATAATAAATAGTTATCGGTAGGAGAAGGATGAAAAAACTAAAACAACAATTTATTTCTGATTTTAGTGCAGCAATGTTAGAAAATAATGTAGCTGTTTTTGCTGGCGCAGGACTCTCAGTTCCCTCAGGGTATGTAAACTGGAAAGAACTATTACGGCAATTTTCTGATTCGATTGGACTAGATATTGATAAAGAACACGACTTAATTTCAGTTGCACAGTACTATAAAAATTCTGCACATTCAAAAAATCAGATTACACAAAAACTAATACAAGAATTTACTAAAGACTCTAAAGATAATAATTTGCTGACACTTCTAACAAGTATGCCCATCGGGACTTTTTGGACAACTAATTATGATCACTTAATTGAAGACAACTTGAAGAAATCTGGAAGACGCGTAGATGTCAAGATTGATAATAACGATTTATCAATTACACCCCCAAATATTGATACTACTGTATATAAATTTCATGGAGATATTTCTAGACCCTATGAGGCAGTGTTGACTCGGGATGATTATGAGAGTTTTGATGAGAGTCACAAACTTTTTATCCAAACACTTCGAGGAGATCTGATTAGTAAAACATTTGTATTTGTAGGATATAGTTTAAATGATCCAGATATTCAGCAAATTCTAAGTAAAATTAGATTATTAATCGGGGAAAATATTAGAATGCATTATTGCTTTCGGAAAAATTTATCTATTGATATGTTTAAAAATTCCAACGCCCCTGAAAACGAATTAGAATATGGCAAGATAAAACAAGAGCTCGAAATAAATGATTTAAAAAGATATGGCATTCATACTATTTTGATTGATAATTATAATGAGATTGATGAAATCTTTAATCAGTGCTATCAGTTATATTTAACCAACAGTGTCTTTATTGCTGGAAGTTGCAGAAATTATGGAGAATGGGATGAGACTAGTGCTACTGAGTTTTTATATCTTTTAGGATATAAGTTAATTGATAATGGAATTATTGTTGGAAATGGGAATATAGAAGGTGTAGGACCACAGGTGATTAATGGTGTGATGACAGCGATTAATGATAAAAATCTTGATATTTCGAAGTATTTAAAAATTAAAACTCTCCCATTAATTAAGGGGAGCGATAAACATATTGATAGATCTGCAAAACAAAGATTTCAAGATAATATGATATCAGAAGCAGGAATAGTTATATTTGTATTCGGAAACCAATATTATGATGGGACTTTATCTAATTCTAGGGGAGTACTGGAAGATTTTGATAGGGCAATGAAGCAAAATAGATTTATTATTCCTGTAGGTTCAACTGGTTGGAGCTCTTTAGAAGTATATCAAACACTTTTATCTGAAATTGATAAATATTCCTATCTCACTCCTTTTCTAGATAAGTTACTAACGGAGAAGGATCCTGAAATTCTATCTCAAACTATTATTGACTGCATTAAATATATCAGAGAGTCTTACATCATGGATAGCAAGTATATAAAGAATGCTCCCGTAATATAAATAGAGACTCAACGATTGACTTCACTTCGATGGATCTCTATTTTTGTTTGATATTCTCTAAATTTCAATCACATATATATGTTTGTGTATATTTCTTGGATAATTTCCAGTATTTTAAAATGATATTCTCCCTGAAAGTCTTTCCTAAATAAGCGTTCTTTTAATAATTGAGTTATTTCAGTACAAAATAATATTTCGTGAGTTAGTTTAAAATCTCCTGACTTTTTCTGCTTTCTCAAATATTGAGAGAAGTTATCTATGATAAAAATAGCGTCAATATTGTTTACAGTACAACACCGAATCTGTTCTAATAAAAAGTTACCGACATAACTGCTGATTGAAAACTTAGGAATATCTCTACAAACAATATTGTTCAAATGCAGTAATATAAAGCGATCTACGATATAATCTATCTCTTTTAACGATGATACCGTTAATAAATTATAATTTTTTAAGAAGGTATACTCACTAGGAATATCTTCTTTTTTTATTTTATACAATACTGGAAAAAAAGGAATCCTTTTCTTCATCGCATAATCTAGCTCTTTTATACACCATGCTTTGTTAAAGAATGTTTCATCGAATATAAAAATAATTCCATAATAATCAGCACTTTTATCGAGTACAGTATATAGATTATCAATTATTTCATCTCCAATGTTAATTTCAAATTTGTCAATCCAGGTTTTTAATCCTATTTCGTTTAACATATTATTCAGATGATTTACAAATTCGTAGTAAATATCTCTTGAATAACTTATGAAATATTGAAATTCTCTCACATTTCTCTCCTACCGATAACTATTTATTATCACTATACAAAGCATTCAAATAAGTATATAATAGCATGATTATTGATAAAGGAGTTATTCATGGATTATAAACATATTTCTACTTTCTTAGACTACTGCAAAACCCATAAACGCTTGAGTTCACATACGATTCGAGCTTACAAAAATGATCTTTTGCAATTTTACAATTCAAATTACAGCAGTGTGGAAACCTATGTTGAACATTTGACGAAATCCAATATTAAATCTAATACATTACGTCGCAAAATTGCTAGTTTGAAGGTGTTTTACAGCTACTTAAAATATCATAATTTAGTTGATGAGAATCCTTTTAATCAATTACGTTATCAATTTAGAACGGAAAAAATATTACCTAAAACGATTCCTTATGATATTTTGAAAAGTATTTTTTCACATCTAGAACAGAAAGTTACCTATTCAAAAACTAAATATCAAAAACAAAAAGCTGAAAGAAATTTGCTAATCATTTCCCTATTGCTTTCAACTGGAATTAGGATTTCCGAACTTTGTCATATTCATCTTAAAAACATTAATCTTTCAAATAGGACTCTCCATATTATGGGAAAAGGCAAGAAAGAACGTATCCTATTTTTAGGAGATCAAATAACATTTAGCTTACTAGAAACATATATAAATAACTACT
This sequence comes from Streptococcus sp. HMSC072G04, assembly GCF_001813295.1. Taxonomy (GTDB): domain Bacteria; phylum Bacillota; class Bacilli; order Lactobacillales; family Streptococcaceae; genus Streptococcus. Next base: position 33,089 of record NZ_KV812007.1, on the reverse strand, counting down.
GCTTTCAACCCAGTGACTACCTATTCTCTGGAAAATATTCTTTCAACCCATTGTCAGAGCAAAGTGTACGTTTAATTCTAAATACCCTTGTTAAACAACATAACTTAACTACACCTATTACCCCCCATATGTTTAGACATAGTTTCGCAACAATGCTTCTAGATAGTGATGTAGATATTCGATACATTCAACAAATTCTTGGACATAGTTCTATCTCAGTCACACAAATCTATACTCATGTATCTCAGTCAAAGCAAAAAGAAATTCTAACTCTGTGTAATCCCATCGCTTCGATTCATTCACAGTCAAAAAAATAGGGCTACCTTCATAGAGGTAACCCTATCCTGAATAGTCAAGTCCAGTATCGTCACGAACTTCGAAGTTATAGGCAAATGACTGATCTGTTGTGTCTGTGCTTGTCTTGATTGCCCCATAGAGATGATAGCGACTGATCCTTGGCTCATTGTCAACTGTAGTGGGTTGATATAAAGTTACAATCTGGAGAGGACTAAATTGGTTCTCTCCTTTTTAATGTTCAAAGTGATGAGAATTATAGTTCCTATAACCGTCAATTCCTTGTAAACCTTTTCATTTTTTTGTATAATATATTTGAAAAAGGGTGGCATAAAGTAGTAATACCCAATTTGTAAAATTAATAAGATGCGCAAGTTTTAATTAATTTGGGCATTTTTGATTACTCAAAAGGGCTACCATCCGATATTGACTTCATTGACATGAAGGTGTTCATTATACTAAAAAAGCAAAGACGAGGTAATTACTTCGTCTTTGCTTTTTTACGATTTTCCGCTATATATAGTAGTATACTTCTCCTGATAAAATTCTTTTTCTTATATTTTAGTGAACTCCATGCTGAATCACTGAAGTCAAACAAGTTCTAAAATCCTGAAATTCTAACAAATGCCACGTCACCTCATCGTCATCTAAGACTGTCACAGTCTCGCCTTTAAAACAATGTGGGATAGGGACAGTTTTCTTTTGAAATGAATGTAAAACAACCATATCTACTAATTTATTGTTGAAAATTATATGCAGACAAAGGATGTCATCAATATGATTTTCAACCACTAGATAAGTTTATAACTCTAGATGATTGTACAAATTTGGCTGTTGTGTCATATAGTATTCAAAATTTTCATCCTTAAACTTCCACTTTCTTCGTTGTTCTATAGACTAAAATGATTGTCTCAGTTGCGAGTGAGTAGACTAATTTACAAAAGCTGATTTCAACGAGACAATTCGATCACATTGTTTCGCATGGTCTAAATTATGTGTGACGATTAGAATTGTTTTTCCAAACTGATCTCTCAATGACCGAATTAAGTCAAATGATTTTTGAGCCATATCAGGATCCAATGAACCTGTTGGTTCATCTGCCAAGATGATATCACCTGGTTTTAGAATAGCTCTCACGATGGCGATTCTCTGCTGCTCACCTCCAGATAATTCATTGACCTTGCTATCTAGTCTATTTTCCAAACCAACAAACCGCAAGGTTTCTTTAATCTTTTTCTCCTTCTCTTCTTTAGAGAAATTAGTAAAGTTCATAGCAAGCATGAGATTATCTTTTACACTGGATGTAGAGATGAGTGCATTTGATTGAAATAGATAGTTGATAACATTCTTTCGATAGTTAACCGCAGAACGCGAATTCACTTTTGGTAAGATCTTCCCGTTGATTAAAATCTTACCACTATCAATATTATCCAAAAGGCCAATCATATTAAGTAACGTAGATTTTCCAGAACCAGATGGCCCTACTAAAGCTACAAATTCATTTTCCTCAACATCAAAACTTAAGTCTTTTAAAATCTCACGTGACCCAAATTTTTTTGACACATTTTGTACGGAAATCATAGACATTAAATCACCCCTTAAACGATTGTATGAGACTTTCTACTTCTTTACGGAATAGATTGAAGTAAAGAAGTAATAATTGGAAAGCAAATGTAACTAGTGCTAAAACTATTCCCAACTTAGAGCCTAGTAAGATAGAAACTAGTAGTTCTATCGCAGAAACACCAACGACAAGAGAAAGAACACCGCTATACCTCTTCCAAGGAGAAAAGCCCATGAAGTATTGTACATACAGTTTTTCTTCGAAAAGCAAGCGATAAATCAAGACAAAACTCCAAAAGATAGCCATCATAGTAAAGACAATAATAGCAATGATACTTCCAAATAGGTAGAAAGTATAGCCGAGATCTTTCTGAAGTCCATTGATATAATTCTTAACCGTTGTAAATTTCAGTGCATTGTCTGATAAATCAGGGAACTCATTTTCTAAAATTGATTTTACCTGATTCGTTGTTTCCTTATCACGAACTTTCAAAATTCCGTCATATCCACTCACAGATAGGTTTGCTGATTCCATGAAGTACAAGTTTTCAGGAGCTGCTACAAAAATAACAGGTTCTTCACTAGTTACACCTCGATCGATTGATCTTGACCAAGTAAAAATGGACTTAGATGGCTGATAGGTTCTAAATAAAAATCTTGGATTTTCTGTAAACTTAGTCCCTATATCCCCTGGTTTTACTCGAACAACTTCTTGTAAGTAAGCCTTCATGGTTTCAACATCCGCTGAACCTAGAGTATCAGGAATAAGGTACAATCTGGCACCATTACGTATTTCGGATAATTCTTCATTACTTAACTCAACTCCTAGTTCAGATAAGTAATTATAAGAATAGGTTAAATACCAAAATGGTTTTTTAGGAACATTTTGATACGTACCATAGATTGTATCAAGGTATTCTTGCCCGAGATATTCTCCCTGAGCAATATAAACACCTGGAATCTCTGAAATTCGTTGGTAAAAGTGATACATGCTGCTTTCTAATGAATTTGTATTACCAGAGTAGGTTCCTATATCATCCCCTTCTACAAAATCCGAAATAACATACATATTTTCGACACTTTTCCACTCCCTAGCTACTTTGACATTATCAATGAACTGATTCATTGGCGCATCTAAGGAATGACTAACTGCTATTAATAAACCAGCTACTAAAGTATAGAATAACAAACTGGTTGCCATTAATGGTTTCATTGGTAACCGTTTATGAATTGCAGCTAATGGAGAAACCCAATAAACAACAATACTTGGAATAATTAATGTTAGCAATAGTAACAAGATTGAAAGACTTGTACCCGCAAAGACTAACACAAATGATGATAATCCAAAACTAGCCCAACCTGACAAAAACCAAGTTGCTAGTGCGGAAACAGGTGCAATATAAATAGAAAACAGAAGAGAATCCTTAAAGAGGGCAGACCACAACTCCTTCCTATCCCATCCAAGTAGTATCAATGTCCCAAAATGTTTAAAGGATTGTAAAACACATATTAGGAAAAGAACAAGAAGAACCATAGCATTTACTGCAATACTAGCAGCTAAAACGATTGGCACAATTCCCTCAACAGTATTACTGCCAAAACTCTCTCTAGTCAAGTCTTCAACAGAAATCCCAGTAATAGATGAGAGATTTGATAAAAACGTTTCTCTTGAGAGGTCGTCCTGAAGACCATTGATATGATATATCCCGTTTATTGTATTTGTTTCTTGAAAAATATGGTCTAACCGATTAATAACAACAGGGGTTGTAAATAACAAGCTCGGTAATTCATAGAGCATATTATCAGTTCCCTTATCAAGTCCAATAGTCAAGTTATTGTCACTATGGGATAATAAATCTGAAATTTGTTGGCGTGATAAAATTATTTTACCACCGTTTGTAAAATCTGAAAAACCTTCAGGATTGCCAAGAACATCTAAATATATTCTATTTATTGAACCATCCCTACTACTATTTGTAGTACGTTTCGTCCAAATAGACAAGTCACTTTGTTCCAAAAAGTATTGGTATACACTTTGCGCCTGTTCTTCAGATAATCTTTGAAGATAAACTGTAACTGTCCTAGAATTACGGTTATAACTTTGCCATGCCTCCTCATACTGAACACCTGTAAAAAAAATTGCCATCAGAGCAAGTAGTACGCTCTGAATGGCAATCAAAAACAGGATTAAGTACTTCATTTTACCTAATAACATGTTTTTGTATGTCATAGGCGCTTACCTACAATTCCAGTAACATTGTGCTGTACCACTTCCAATATATCTAGATGCACGTGCTTCAATTCCTGGCCGTTTCCAACCTGAGAAACCTCCGTTAGCACTTGCTGCGTGTTCATACACACCAGATTGAACGTGTGAGTAACTCCAAAGTCCTACTGTACGACCATAGTTCCAATAAACGGCAGAACCTTTATAATAAACTGTTGCGGCAGAAGCGATTGAACCACCTGCACCAGCTAGGGTAAGAGCAAGTAACGATGTTGAAATAATCTTCTTAATTCTTTTCTTCATAACATAGTCTCCATTTCATTTTTGACTAAAACTAACAATTACAACTCTTTTTTAGTAACTTATGACAACTTAGTACATTGGCAACTATCCTTTCTTTGAACTGGTAATACTACCAGCTTATTCATAAAATTGTACAATTCATATTTTAAAATTTTACAGAATATAATTCTCCAGGATCAAAGCCTAAAGGGGCGGGAGCGGGATTTATCGATGGTTTACCAACAATAACTAATAAACCCGCTAATAAAACTGCGACAACAAACTTTTTAGTTGCTTTCTTCATATCTTGCAACCCCTTTCATATTCCTTGATTGTATTCTATCACGCAGAAAATTATTTGTCAATTATATTTATAAAGATTTTTTTATTTTATTTTTTTATTATGAATAAGTTTATTTTAACCGTAGAAATAACTCGTTTCATGAGAGATGTTATAATAAATGCATATAAAAAACAACACAGTAAAGACTGAGTTGTCTATAACAATTATGCTGGGAATGTTTCATTGATAAAACGCTCAAGGTCTAAAGCCATCTTATCATTTCCCTCTAGCAGGTATGCATGCTGCGCTGTTACAAAGTACTGTTTAACGGCATCTTTATGGGCAAAACCTTCACTAACATTCCCAAGTAAACAGTAAAGATTAGCTAAACAGTAGAAACTATTATTTTTGAGACAAATACCAATCGTTTCAAAAGTCTCACTTATCGCTCTCTCTGTTTGCTGGTTTAACCATAGATACCGACAAAAGTTATACCGACATTTAATCAGAATTTCAAGTTCATCAATTGTCCGAACCTTAACACTCTTAAAAAGATTGGTCATGCGATTATAGACTTCTTCAAATTTTGAGAGTTCATCCGTCTGAAAGTAAAAGTGTAATAAACTATTTGAGATATTCAAATATTCCCAATCATATTCGCTATATTTTGACAAAATAGCTTCTAATTTTTTGATCGCTTCATTCTGTTTAAGGTCATGGTTAAACAACACAATAGCCTCTATCCACTGAAGGTATAACTGATCGGAGAGAGGGAGTTTTACTGTCTTCGCAGCTTCTAACTCATAGATATATTTTAGTGAATCATAATCTCGTAAGTCTAAGAATTTCTTAGATACAGCACGAAATTGAGTCAAAAACTCCGATTCGACATGGATATCCTCGTCAAAAAAGTAGTCCATTGATACATTTAGCTTTTTTGCAAGGGCATATATTAAGTCTGAGCCAGGACTATAGTCTGCATCTCGCTCAATTTTACTGATTTGGGCCTGTTCACAGATACCAGCAGCCAATTCAACCTGAGACAAATTCAGTTCTTTTCTCCGACTACGCATTCGGCTCGCCAATAGTTTCCCCATATGGCCACCTCTATTCTATGTAATATTTATCTTTATATCACAAATTATAACATTATGACTTTTATTTTTCAATTATTCATACTCACCTAAAATCAAAAACTAATCCAACTTCTATGAACAATAGATTTTAGTACTGTCCAATGCAAGCTCCTAATCACTTCTTGCAACTTATCAATTACTTCATTGAGAGTTTTAAACATCTTTTTCTCGAACCCACGCTTCCGAATCTCCGCCCAGACTTGCTCAATCGGATTCATCTCAGGAGTATAAAGTGGAATGAAAGCTAAGTAAAAGCGCGTTTTTCTCTCTAGAAAGGTCGCTAAACAGTCCTTGCTTTTACCTCTGGAAGACACCACAGTATCGAGCTCCCAGTGGCCAAAAGTCTCACGATTCCTGACCTCTTTAGGACGTTTGGCAATCGACGTGCCAATCCTAAATGTCCCACGTGTTTCTTTGGGCTGTCGACTTTTTCCCTTTCGGCGCAGGACGCTTAAATCCAGATCAATCAAACCAGCATAGAGCCAGTTATAGATGGTTTTAAAAGCTACCATTGGCTTTTGTTCAAGCTGATAGCGACCACAAATCTGTTCAGGTGACCAAGAGGCTTTTAACCCCTTCTCAATTTCCTTTTTCAACTTTGGTGTCAAACAAGACTTCCGACCCTTTTGCTTAGCCCTGTGGTCGTACTGTTCCTGTGCTAAGACGGCGTAGTAACCATTTTGGCATCGTCTTAACTCTCTTGAAATGGTAGACTTATGAAAGTCAAGTTTACTTGCAATTTGGCAAGATTTTAAACCTAAATCCAAGTAAGTTTCTATCTTTATTCGGTCGGTTATGGTAAGATGGGAGTAGCTCATAGTTTTTCCTCGGGTTCTGTTTGTGCGGTTACTTACAGTTTACACCAATGAAACGCTATGAGTTTTTTTGTTGCACTATATTTTACAATTTATCATTTGATAAAATCTCAATAAAAAAGACTTAGAATCATGTTAACAATAACATTAATTCCAAATCCTTTTATTATTTATCTTCTAACTATATTTAAGATAGATACTTAAATTATATTACTGTTTTTCAAAAGTTCCGTCTGCCACTCGAAAATCACTGTTAACAGTTTCAATTGAATTAAATTGAATCTTTAAATATTTTACTTCTTTTTCATCTTTTCCAGGTAATTCAGCTTTAGCACTCGCTGCACTAGAAACCTTTAATTTGACGTATTTCCCAGCAATTTTCCAAGTACCATCTCTAGATTCGTCTTTATTATTTGTTACTTCTAGTGTTTTATCGCTATTGAAAACGATAGTTGAATCGTGTTTACTATCATACCAAGTACCAATAATTTGCTTCTCTGGTCCTGAATTTTGATTCAAGAAAAAGAATACCCCACCGGCAACCGCAAGTACTAAAACAACTAAAGCAATAATTTTTTTCATTATTTTTCCTCCTATAAATATCTAAAGATATTTATTATTTTTTTCATATACCTAGTTTCACTAAAATCATTAGTAAAAAATCAAATTTTGAATGATAAACTTTTATTCACTACTACAATAAGAAATACTTAACTACCTTTATTAATTACGATGTTTCCGTGATACTGAAATACCAAAACTACAAAGAACAATTCCCATTGCAAATACTAACCAATTCTCAATTGAACTTGTATTAGGCAAGGCTCTATTTGCAGCATATTTAGCTTGATTTCCAGCATAGCTATATACTCGTTCGTTAAAAGTATTTTCTGGTATACTCTTTTCTAACGTAGGATTCAGAGAAATCATCTTGTGATCTACTTTATCGTTAAAGACTTCGCTTTGTCTTGTACGAGTATTTAAATAGGCTTCCCTAACTGCTTCATATTGTGCAGTTGCATCCAATTGATCTTGTAAAAGTGTTTTAAGTTTAGCTTCCTCTCTTACTACATTCTCAAGTGCTAAACGATGCTCTTCAACTGCATTGTCATATGCATCTTTTGCTTTCTTCAAATATGCATCAGCATTTTCAAAATGATCCAAAAGTGTTTCTAAAGCAACTAAGTTAGTCTTTAATTTAGACATTGCATCCTTAATTTGACTTTCTTTAGCTTTTAACTCTTCAACTTTATTCTGACGGTTTCTGAGTTCTGCTTCGTCCTTAGCTTTTTCAGCTTTAAGTTCTGAAAGAACTTTAAGTTCTTTATCCAATTCTGCACGCGCCTCTGCTAAAACTTTTTGTTTTGTTTGAATATCTGCATTTAGATTTTCAACTGCTGATTGTGCTTTTGTATAACGAGTTTTGGCAGCAATCAATTGTTGAGAAGCTTCATCTAGATTCTTTTGTGCAAGAGGTGTCTTATCTGAGATTGAGTTTAATCTTGCAATCGTTTGACGTGTAGCATTTAAGGCTGCCAAATGTTTTTCATGAATTTTTGTTGCTTCATCTAAATTGTTTCTTGCAGTCTTATCTGTTGCTTTTGCTTTTTCAAGCTGCTCTTTTGCAGTTTCTAATGCTTTTTGCTTAACTTGAAGGTCTGCATTTAAGTTATCCAGAGCTGTTTGAGCTTTGATATATCTTGTTTCAGCTTCTTCTTTTAGTTGTTTCGCATTGTCGTATTTCTTTTGTGCACTTGGAGTTTGATCAGGAACTGACATTAATTCTGCTACAAGTTTTTGAGTTTGTTTCAGATTTTGATTCGCATTTTGATTTTCTAGTTTTGCTTTTTCAAGATCAGATTTAGCTTTTACTTCTGCTGTTGTAGCCTGGTCTAAATTGTCTTTTGCATTTGCTAAAGCTTGACGCTTGCTTTGAATATCAGCATTTAATTGATCGAGTGCATCTTGAGCTTTATTAAATTGGATTTGTGCTTCATTATAATTTTGTGTAGCGATTTCAAATTTAGTAGTAGCTGCAGGTGTTTGGTCAGGAGTAGCTTTCAAAGCATCTAATTTTGCTGTCGTTTCTTTGAGAGCTTTTGTACTTGAATCATTTTCTGATTTAGCTTTTTCCAAACGATTCTGTGCAGAATCATTTGCCGTATTTGCTGCAGTCTGTTTAGCTTTTGCAACTGATAACTCATCTTCCATTTTTGAAGTATCAAATGGAGTAGCTAGAGGTTTGGCAATCCCTTTATCATAATAATCGTCGATGAACTTAGAGTGATACTCACCTGTTTGTTCATCTTTAATGTAATCGAAATGGCTAGATTGACCTTTGAATTTAATAAAATGCATTCGACCAACACCACTAGGTGTTAGACTATTTGCTACCCCTACTGCTTGTATATTTGAAGGAGCTTTTTCTCCTATCATTAATCTCATATGTCCAAAATATGCATGTACATCATTTGCCATAAAGCTAATTACAGCATCATATACCTCGCGATACAATTGGGACATTGTAGCTTTTCGTGTTTCTTTTGCTTCTGAATAATAAGCACTAAAACCTAGTAATGTATTATTGAAGCTCATATTTTCGCCAGCCCAAGCGATTGAATCCAATCCATCTTTTGCAAGAGCTGTCACACTATGACTTGTACCAAATGGTTTATTTTCTTCAGCATAGGCTTTTGCGATATTTTTAACACCTTGAACAGATTCTTTAGTAACTATAAAATCATGGCTTCCCCAGACTTGGTCTTGCAGATTGTTTGCGAGAAGCACATAATATTGACTCAAAGCTTCAATCTGTTTATCTGTAAGATTATCCAAATCGACTTCAGAGTCATCGATAGGCAAAACAATATCCTTATTTGGCCAACCTTTGATAACAATATTTTGGTGTTCAGGAGAATATTCCGTCTCTGGAGTACCAAAATCATACTTACTACCTGTGAACCATTTTTGAATAACATCGTTTAATGCATTTTTATTTGCATCAGAGTTATCGGCAAGATAAGTCTTGTAAGCATCAATGACATCTTGAGGCAATTGAGGAATAGTGAGATTTTTAATTGCTGCAATTTGTTTATTCAGCATTTCAACTGCTTGATCAGCTTTCTCTTTATTCTCTTTTGCTTCCTGAGCTGCTGATGTAGCACTCGCTAGCTCATTTGAAGTTTCATTTACTTTTGCCTCTTCTTGGTTTTTCTTGGTAGTTAAAGCAGAAATTTCCGAAGCTTTTTTAGCATCATTTTCTTTAGCTGTTTTTAGCTCTTCTTCTGCACTAATCTTACTATTTTGTTTATTTGCTAAATCATTTGCTTTGCTATCACGATTTGCGATTGTTTGGGCAAGTTGTGATTCAGAAGCATCAAGATTACTTTGCGCTGAAACCTTATTTTCTTTAGCTTTCTTTAGATTCTCTTGTGCTTGTTTTTGTTTTTCCTCAGCAGATGACAAATTTGCTGCCGTTTCTTGGCTTTTCTTTATTTGATCTGCTTCAACTGATTTTGCATTTTTTAATGCAGTAGCTTTTTTATCATCCGCTTCTTTGGCACGATCGAGTTCTTGTTTAGCTGTATTTTCAGTTGCTGTTTTAGCATCTAAATTCTCCTTAGCAGCATCACGTTCTGCTACAATTTCTTCAACACCAGTACCGTCTAGAACCTTCTGGGCAGTTTCTTTCTCTTTTTGTGCCTTCACTAATGCATTTGCTGCTTCTTCTGCAACCTTTTTCGCATCTGCTAGTTGTTTAGCAGATACTTGACTAGCACTATGTTGCATTTTTTCATCAGCAGAAGCTTTACGGAGTTCTTCAGCTTTATTTTTGTCTTCGTTAATGGCAGTTTCCAAAGCCTTTTTCGCTGCTTCTTCTGCTGATTCTTTTTCCGCTACATCACTTTTTGCTTTGTCTCTTTCAGCAATGATTTCCGATGCTCCAGTACCATCAAGATTTTTTTGTGCAGTTGCTACTGCTTCCTCAGCTGTCGAAACTTTCTTTTCTTGCTCTGAAATTTTTTCTTGATCTTTTTTAATAACCTCTGATTGCTGATTACGTTCTTTCTCAGCTTCTAGAACTTTATCAGATGCATCTTTTAGTGATGTTTCCTTTTTCTCAATATTAGCTTTTACTTCTGATATTTCATTCTTCGTTTTTTCAATTTTTTCAGGCGTAGCTAATTCTTTATTCGCCTCAGCATTCTTTAATTCAATATTTGCATCGGAAACTTTTGATGCAGCAACTGTTTCCGAAGTCTTAGCGTTTTCTAAAGCACTTTCTTGATTTGAAACCGATTGATCCGTTTCTTTCTTGATCGTTCTAGCTTCTTCTACAACTTCAGAAGTTGGCGTTTTCGTTACGGTTGCAACTCCATTATGGACAAATACCCCGTCTACTTGTTTTATATTTGTAGACGAAGGAGACGCCGATTCAACACTTAAAGTTGACTCATTAGGTTGAGTTGCAGTTACTTCATCCGCTTGTACAACAGAAATTCCCGCAAAAGCTGTAGCTATTGATACAGCAGATACAGTTGCTTTGATCGTTTTCTTTTTCATAATTCCCACCTTTATGATAGAGTATTGAGCAAATTATCACTATATAATTATAAACACCCGAATTATACTATATTTTGGCAACTTTGTAAAGTTGTATCCAACCTTTTAAGAACTAGAATCTAACCTTCTAAGACTGTAGAATAGTCTTACGAGGTGAGCAATGTCAGAATTACAAAAGTATATAAGCAAAAGAATACGGATTTTGCGGATTCAGTCAGGAATGACACAGGAACAACTAGAAGAAAAAGCAGATCTTGGTACCAATTATGCCTATAAGCTGGAAAATTTAGAACCCAATATAAAAATTAGTACGCTTGAGAAAATTATAGAAGCGTTAAATGTTGATCTACAAACTTTTTTTGATTTAACACTTAAAGAAGAAAGCACTGACTTAGCACAGCTTATCGACACTATCAAATCTTTACCAGAATACAAACAAAATAAAGTCATTTCAGCTATTAACACAATTATAAACGAGACAAAATAAAAAAGTGGAAAAGGATAAGTATAAAAACTTTTTCTTTCCCACTTTTTTTATGCCTAAAAATAGCATAAAAATCTAGTTATCCGCATAAAAACTGGACTTATCACACTTTATCAAGGTCAAAACCACTCAATTTACTACTAATTTACTACTTATGAATGAGCTTTGATACGACGATTTATCCTTGAAAAGTGAAGATATAAAGATACTTCCAATAAAATTTGAATATTTAATAGGTAGACACTTCAAAAAATGAGGTGTCTATTTTTTTACCCGATTTTGAAAGGAAGTGAACTTATGAAAACAAAAAATCAAGAATCAAAAGGTCGTTCCCCACTCTTTAAGACCATCAAACATTCATTCAGCCAATAAAAAAGAAAGGATAGGTAAAAATATGGAACTTAAATTTGTGATTCCCAACATGGAAAAAACATTCGGCAATTTAGAATTTGCTGGCGAGGATAAAGTCGTTCAGCGAAGAATCAACGGACGGCTAACTGTCTTATCAAGAAGCTATAATCTCTATTCTGATGTTCAAAGAGCAGATGATATTGTGGTGGTGCTTCCTGCTGAAGCTGGCGAAAAACATTTCGGCTTTGAGGAACGTGTGAAGTTAGTCAATCCACGTATTACCGCAGAGGGCTACAAAATCGGCACTCGTGGTTTTACAAATTACCTTTTACATGCTGACGACATGATAAAAGAATAAAGAAAGAGAGGAAAAATGATGAGATTAGCAAATGGCATTGTATTAGATAAAGACACGACTTTTGGAGAATTGAAATTCTCTGCTCTACGTCGTGAAGTGAGAATCCAAAATGAAGACGGGTCGGTTTCAGATGAAATCAAGGAACGTACCTATGACTTAAAATCCAAAGGACAAGGACGCATGATTCAAGTAAGTATTCCTGCCAGCGTGCCTTTGAAAGAGTTTGATTATAACGCACGGGTGGAACTTATCAATCCCATTGCGGACACCGTTGCTACTGCCACCTATCAAGGAGCAGATGTTGACTGGTATATCAAGGCAGACGATATTGTGCTGACAAAGGATTCTAGTTCATTCAAAGCTCAACCACAAGCAAAGAAAGAACCGACACAAGACAAATAGTCGCTAGGTAGAAAGGAGACTTTTTCGCATGAAACAGCGTGGTAAAAGGATTCGCCCATCTGGTAAAGATTTAGTCTTTCATTTTACGATAGCGTCACTCCTGCCTGTTTTCCTGCTGGTTGTCGGACTGTTTCATGTGAAGACAATCCAGCAGATCAACTGGCAGGATTTTAACCTATCACAAGCAGATAAGATTGACATTCCCTATTTAATTATCAGTTTCAGTGTCGCAATTCTTATCTGCTTGCTGGTAGCGTTTGTATTCAAACGGGTTCGCTATGATACGGTTAAACAACTTTACCACCGTCAAAAACTGGCAAAGATGATACTTGAAAACAAGTGGTATGAATCTGAACAGGTCAAAACAGAGGGTTTCTTTAAAGATAGTGCTGGTCGTACAAAGGAAAAGATAACCTACTTCCCTAAAATGTATTATCGACTTAAAAATGGCTTGATACAGATACGGGTGGAAATCACGCTGGGAAAATATCAAGACCAACTCTTACACTTGGAAAAGAAATTAGAGAGTGGCTTGTACTGTGAGCTGACGGATAAAGAGTTAAAGGATTCCTATGTGGAATATACTTTGCTCTATGACACCATAGCCAGTCGTATTTCTATTGATGAAGTAGAAGCTAAAGATGGTAAACTTCGCTTAATGAAAAACGTATGGTGGGAATATGATAAGCTCCCTCATATGTTGATTGCTGGTGGTACAGGTGGCGGTAAAACTTACTTTATACTGACACTGATTGAAGCCTTGCTTCATACAGATTCAAAACTGTATATTCTTGACCCGAAAAATGCTGACCTTGCGGACTTAGGTTCTGTGATGGCAAATGTCTACTATAGAAAAGAAGACTTGCTTTCTTGCATTGAAACATTCTATGAAGAAATGATGAAACGTAGTGAGGAAATGAAGCAGATGAAGAACTATAAGACTGGCAAAAATTATGCTTACTTAGGTCTCCCGGCACACTTCTTAATCTTTGATGAATACGTCGCTTTCATGGAAATGCTGGGAACAAAAGAAAACACCGCAGTTATGAATAAGCTGAAACAGATTGTCATGTTAGGTCGTCAAGCTGGCTTCTTTCTAATACTGGCTTGTCAACGTCCAGACGCAAAATATTTAGGCGACGGAATCCGTGATCAGTTTAATTTCAGAGTGGCTTTAGGTCGTATGTCTGAAATGGGCTATGGCATGATGTTTGGCAGTGACGTACAAAAGGATTTCTTCTTAAAGCGAATCAAAGGTCGTGGCTATGTTGATGTAGGAACAAGTGTCATATCAGAGTTTTATACTCCCCTTGTACCAAAAGGATATGATTTCTTGGAGGAAATTAAAAAGTTATCCAACAGCAGACAGTCCACGCAGGCGACGTGCGAAGCGGAAGTCGCAGGTGTGGACTGATCTTGCTGGCTGGTGTGGCAATAGCCACGCCAGCACTTAACCCCCCGTATCTAACAGGGGGGTACAAATCGACAGGAAACAGTCAAAAAAACATTAGAAAATCCTTTGGTTACAAGGGATTTACAAAATTTCAGCGTATGTCAAATGGGCTTTAAAAGTTGACATACGCCTTTTTGATTGGAGGGATTTTTACTGAATGAACAAACTTGGTTACAGCATTTAAAAGAAAAACGCTTGGCTTATGGACTATCTCAAAACCGTTTAGCTGTTGCGACTGGTATTACAAGGCAGTATCTAAGCGATATTGAAACAGGAAAAGTCAAGCCATCAGAGGATTTACAGCAGTCCCTTTGGGAAGCTCTGGAACGCTTCAATCCCGACGCTCCCCTTGAAATGCTGTTTGATTATGTAAGGATTCGCTTTCCGACAACAGACGTACAGCAGGTGGTCGAAAACATCTTACAACTGAAACTGTCCTATTTTCTTCATGAGGACTATGGTTTCTATTCTTATTCAGAGCATTATGCTTTAGGCGACATATTCGTCCTTTGCTCCCATGAACTGGACAAAGGAGTTCTGGTGGAATTGAAAGGTCGTGGGTGCAGACAATTTGAAAGCTATCTTCTGGCACAACAAAGAAGCTGGTATGAGTTCTTTATGGACGTTTTGGTGGCTGGCGGTGTGATGAAACGCCTTGACCTTGCCATTAACGATAAGACAGGGATTTTAAATATCCCTGTACTCACTGAAAAGTGCCAACAGGAAGAATGTATCTCCGTCTTCCGCAGTTTTAAAAGCTATCGCAGTGGCGAACTGGTACGCAAAGAGGAAAAGGAATGTATGGGAAACACCCTCTATATCGGTTCATTACAAAGTGAAGTTTATTTCTGTATCTATGAAAAGGACTACGAGCAGTACAAGAAAAATGATATTCCCATTGAAGACGCAGAAGTAAAAAACCGTTTTGAGATTCGATTGAAAAATGAGCGTGCCTATTATGCAGTCCGTGATTTACTCGTCTATGACAATCCAGAGCATACCGCCTTTAAAATTATCAATCGGTATATCCGTTTTGTAGATAAAGACGATTCCAAACCTCGTTCTGATTGGAAACTGAATGAAGAATGGGCTTGGTTTATTGGGAACAATCGTGAACGATTAAAACTAACCACAAAACCAGAGCCTTACTCCTTCCAAAGGACGCTGAACTGGCTATCTCATCAAGTTGCCCCGACCTTAAAGGTTGCGATTAAACTTGATGAAATCAACCAGACGCAGGTTGTAAAAGACATTCTCGACCATGCGAAACTGACAGACCGACACAAGCAGATTTTGAAGCAACAGTCAGTAAAAGAACAGGACGTGATAACAACAAAAAAATAACTCAAATACAAATTCATTGAATATAGAGAGGAGAACATTTTTATGAATTTTGGACAAAACCTTTATAACTGGTTTCTATCAAACGCTCAATCACTGGTGCTTTTAGCAATCGTTGTGATTGGCTTGTATCTTGGCTTCAAGCGTGAGTTTAGCAAACTGATTGGCTTTTTAATTATTGCGATTATTGCGGTTGGCTTAGTCTTCAACGCTGCTGGAGTAAAAGACATTTTACTAGAGCTATTCAATCGCATTATTGGTGCTTAAATAAAACCGTTCTTTTGTGGAATATAAGTGGTTTTCTTATGTTCCGCAAAGGAATGGTACACCAAACGAAGTGCGGTAGGGATTTTTGAATCTCTACAAAGAAAGGACGTGAATATATGGACGATATGCAAGTCTATATTGCGAATTTAGGCAAATACAATGAGGGCGAATTGGTCGGTGCGTGGTTTACCTTTCCCATTGACTTTGAGGAAGTCAAAGAGAAAATCGGCTTGAATGATGAATATGAGGAATACGCCATTCATGACTACGAGTTACCCTTTACGGTTGACGAATACACTTCCATTGGCGAACTCAATCGACTATGGGAAATGGTATCGGAATTACCCGAAGAATTACAATCGGAGCTATCTGCTCTGCTCACTCATTTTTCAAGCATTGAAGAACTAAGCGAACATCAAGAGGATATTATCATTCATTCCGATTGTGATGATATGTATGACGTGGCACGCTACTACATTGAAGAAACGGGTGCTTTAGGCGAAGTACCAGCTAGTCTTCAAAACTATATTGATTATCAAGCCTATGGTCGGGATTTAGACCTTTCAGGAACGTTTATCTCAACCAATCATGGGATTTTTGAAATCGTCTATTAAATCTGTCGGTACATTACTACTGGCAGATTTTCTATTTTACGGGGTGGCTCAATCAGCTACCCCTATTTTTTATGAAAGGATTGATTACATGAAGAAAATACGAAGCTATACCAGTATCTGGTCTGTGGAAAAGGTACTGTATTCTATCAATGATTTTAGACTTCCGTTTCCCATAACCTTTACGCAAATGACATGGTTTGTCGTGTCACTCTTTGCAGTGATGATACTTGGCAACTTGCCCCCTCTTTCCATGATAGAGGGAGCATTTCTCAAATACTTTGGGATTCCTGTGGCTTTCACATGGTTTATGTCTACAAAAACTTTTGATGGTAAAAAGCCTTATGGATTTTTGAAGTCTGTCATTGCTTATGCACTGCGACCAAAGCTGACCTATGCAGGAAAAAAAGTAACGCTTGGCAGAAACCAGCCACAAGAAGCCATTACAGCAGTTAGGAGTGAATTTTATGGCATATCCAATTAAATACATTGAAAACAATCTCGTCTGGAATAAAGACGGGGAATGTTATGCTTACTATGAGCTTGTTCCTTACAATTACTCATTTCTAAGTCCAGAACAGAAAATACAAGTGCATGATTCTTTCAGACAGCTTATCGCACAAAATCGTGATGGCAAAATTCATGCTTTACAAATCAGTACAGAATCCAGCATACGTTCTGCACAAGAGCGTTCCAAAAATGAAGTCACTGGCAAGCTCAAAGCGGTTGCCTATGACAAAATCGACCAACAGACAGACGCTTTAATATCCATGATTGGCGAAAATCAAGTGAACTACCGTTTCTTTATCGGCTTTAAGTTGCTTCTCAACGATCAGGAGTTTTCTATGAAAAGTCTTACCGTTGAAGCAAAAAATGCTTTGTCTGATTTTGTCTATGATGTGAACCATAAGCTGATGGGCGATTTTGTTAGTATGAGTAATGATGAAATCCTGCGTTTTCAGAAGATGGAAAAGCTCTTAGAAAATAAAATCTCTCGTCGTTTCAAAATCCGCAGGTTAGATAAGGACGACTTCGGCTATCTGATTGAACACCTTTACGGACAGACAGGCACTGCCTATGAAGAGTATGAGTACCATCTATCAAAGAAAAAGCTGGATAATGAAACGCTGATTAAATACTATGACTTGATTAAGCCTACTCGCTGTTTGGTGGAAGAAAAACAGCGATATTTGAAAATCCAGCAGGAAGATGAAACCGTCTATGTAGCTTACTTTACCATTAACAGCATTGTCGGAGAACTGGACTTCCCGTCCTCTGAAATCTTCTACTACCAGCAACAGCAATTTACATTCCCGATTGATACGTCAATGAATGTGGAAATTGTAGCGAATCGTAAAGCCCTATCTACTGTCCGCAATAAAAAGAAAGAACTGAAAGACTTGGATAACCACGCTTGGCAAAGTGATAATGAAACCAGCTCCAATGTGGCGGAAGCTCTGGAAAGTGTGAATGAGCTGGAAACCAATTTAGACCAAAGCAAGGAATCTATGTACAAGCTGTCTTATGTGGTAAGGGTATCAGCAAATGATCTTGACGAACTCAAACGTCGTTGTAATGAAGTGAAAGATTTTTATGACGATTTAAGCGTAAAACTGGTACGACCATTTGGGGATATGCTCGGCTTACATGAAGAATTTTTACCTGCCAGCAAGCGTTATATGAATGATTATATTCAATACGTGACCTCTGATTTCCTCGCTGGTTTAGGTTTTGGTGCTACTCAAATGCTGGGGGAAAATGAGGGGATTTATGTTGGCTACAGCTTAGATACTGGACGCAATGTCTATCTGAAACCTGCTCTTGCCAGTCAAGGGGTTAAGGGTTCAGTAACCAATGCGTTAGCGTCGGCTTTTGTTGGTTCGCTGGGTGGTGGTAAATCCTTTGCGAATAACCTTATCGTCTATTATGCGGTGCTTTATGGGGCACAAGCAGTGATTGTAGACCCAAAAGCAGTACGTGGCAGATGGAAAGAAACCTTGCCAGAGATTTCCCATGAAATCAATATCGTCACTCTGACTTCTGATGAGAAAAACAAAGGCTTACTTGACCCTTATGTGATTATGAAAAATCCCAAAGATTCTGAATCACTGGCTATTGATATTCTGACATTCCTTACGGGGATTTCCTCTCGTGATGGGGAACGCTTCCCAATCCTTAGAAAAGCCATTCGTGCAGTAACCAATAGTGAAGTACGAGGGTTGATGAAAGTGATTGAGGAATTACGGGTTGAGAATACGCCACTAAGTACCAGTATAGCCGACCATATCGAAAGTTTTACAGACTATGACTTTGCACATTTATTATTCAGTAATGGTTATGTGGAGCAGTCTATCAGCTTAGAAAAACAACTGAACATTATACAGGTTGCGGACTTGGTACTTCCCGACAAGGAAACTTCCTTTGAGGAATATACCACTATGGAGCTTTTATCCGTTGCTATGCTGATTGTCATTAGTACCTTTGCTTTAGACTTTATCCATACAGACCGAAGCATTTTCAAGATTGTAGATTTAGACGAAGCATGGAGCTTTTTACAGGTAGCACAAGGAAAAACACTATCTATGAAGCTGGTTCGGGCTGGTCGTGCTATGAACGCTGGGGTATATTTCGTGACCCAAAATACAGACGACCTCTTAGATGAAAAACTGAAAAATAACCTCGGCTTAAAATTTGCATTTCGTTCCACTGACCTTAACGAGATTAAAAAGACCTTAGCCTTTTTTGGTGTAGACCCAGAGGACGAAAACAATCAGAAGCGATTGCGTGATTTGGAAAACGGGCAATGCCTTATCAGTGATTTATATGGTCGTGTCGGTGTGATACAGTTCCACCCTGTATTTGAAGAACTGCTCCATGCCTTTGATACCAGACCACCTGTGCGAAAAGAGGTGTAAATGTGAAACCATCAATAGTAAACAGAATAAAATCAAACTGGACGCTGAAACGTCTAGGTAAAGTGGCAATGACAGTGGCTTTCACACTTGTGATTGCCATTTTTCTTTTAGCCATGCTGGGAACGGTGGTTCAAGCTGCGGGCTTGGTAGATGATACGGTCAATGTGGCAAATGAATACAGCCGATACCCACTTGAAAACTATCAACTGGATTTTTATGTGGATAATAGCTGGGGCTGGCTTCCGTGGAACTGGTCGGACGGGATTGGAAAACAGGTCATGTATGGACTATATGCCATTACCAATTTTATTTGGACAATCAGTTTGTATGTTTCCAATGCGACAGGTTACTTAGTACAGGAAGCCTATTCCTTAGACTTCATTTCCGCTACAGCAGATTCCATTGGTAAGAATATGCAGACCTTAGCTGGTGTGAGTGCAAACGGATTTTCAACAGAGGGTTTCTATGTTGGATTCCTCTTACTCTTGATTTTGGTTCTTGGGGTTTATGTTGCCTATACGGGACTGATAAAGAGAGAAACCACAAAGGCAATTCATGCCATTATGAATTTTGTGCTGGTGTTTATCCTATCGGCTTCCTTTATTGCCTACGCTCCCGACTACATTAAAAAAATCAATGACTTTTCATCAGACATCAGTAATGCCAGTTTATCACTTGGCACGAAGATTGTCATGCCCCATTCCGATAGTCAAGGCAAGGACAGCGTGGACTTAATCAGAGATAGCCTGTTTTCCATACAGGTTCAGCAACCGTGGCTACTGCTTCAATACAACAGTTCAGACATTGAAAGTATCGGTATTGACCGTGTGGAAAGCCTGCTCTCCACCAGCCCAGATTCCAACAATGGCGAAGACAGAGAAAAAATTGTTGCGGAAGAAATTGAAGACAGAAGCAATACCAATCTAACCATTACAAAGACCATTAACCGTTTAGGTACAGTCTTCTTCCTATTTGTCTTCAATATTGGGATTTCCATATTTGTATTCCTATTAACAGGAATCATGATTTTCTCGCAGGTACTTTTTATCATCTATGCTATGTTTCTGCCTGTGAGCTTTATTTTAAGCATGATTCCATCATTTGATGGTATGTCAAAACGAGCCATAACAAAGCTCTTTAATACCATTTTGACACGAGCTGGAATCACATTGATTATTACGACAGCATTTAGTATTTCAACCATGCTCTATACCTTATCGGCTGGTTATCCGTTCTTTTTGATTGCTTTTCTACAGATTGTGACCTTTGCAGGAATCTACTTCAAGCTGGGCGATTTAATGAGTATGTTTTCTCTACAGAGTAACGATTCTCAAAGTGTGGGAAGTCGTGTGATGAGAAAACCTCGTATGCTTATGCACGCTCACATGCACCGTCTACAGCGGAAACTTGGACGTTCCATGACTACTCTAGGGGCTGGGTCTGCCATTGTTACAGGTAAAAAAGGACAGTCGGGTTCGGGGAGTTCTGCAAGGACACAAGCAGATCACTCCCGACCAGACGGAAAGGAAAAATCAACACTTGGAAAACGTATCGGTCAAACCATCGGTACAGTAGCTGATACCAAAGACAGAATGGTAGACACTGCTAGTGGTTTGAAAGAACAGGTTAAAGATTTGCCGACCAATGCAAGATATGCAGTATATCAAGGAAAATCCAAAGTAAAAGAGAATGTCCGTGATTTAACCAGTAGTATTTCTCAAACCAAAGCGGACAGAGCCAGTGGACGCAAGGAACAGCAGGAACAAAGGCGAAAAACCATTGCGAAGCGTCGCTCTGAAATGGAACAGGTCAAACAGAAAAAACAGCCTGCTTCTTCTGTTCATGAAAGACCGACTACAAGACAAGAACAATATCATGATGAACAGACCTCAAAACAGTCTAATATTCAGACTTCATATAAGGAATCTCAACAAGCCAAACAAGAGCGTCCAGCAGTTAAGTCCGATTTTTCAAGTCCAAAAGTGGAACGCCAAGGCAATACCGTTCAAGAAAAAACCGTTCAAAAGCCAGCAACTTCAACCACTACAGCAGATAGAACTTCACAACGTCCAATCACAAAAGAACGTCCGTCTACTGTTCAAAGAGTACCACTACAAAATACAAGAAGTAGACCACCAATCAAAACCGCCACCATTAAGAAAGTCGGTAAGAAACCATGAAGTTGAAAACTTTAGTGATTGGTGGTTCTGGATTATTCTTGATGGTCTTCTCACTGCTTCTGTTTGTTGCCATTTTATTTTCAGATGAACAGGACAGCGGAATTTCCAATATTCATTATGGAGGTGTGAATGTTTCCGCAGAAGTGCTGGCTCATAAGCCTATGGTAGAAAAATATGCCAAAGAATATGGCGTTGAAGAATATGTCAACATACTTCTTGCGATTATACAGGTGGAATCGGGCGGTACTGCGGAAGATGTTATGCAGTCCTCGGAATCCCTCGGTCTTCCACCTAATTCATTGAGTACAGAAGAATCCATTAAGCAAGGTGTGAAGTATTTCAGTGAATTATTAGCCAGTAGCGAAAGGCTCAGTGTAGATTTAGAATCGGTTATCCAGTCCTACAATTATGGTGGTGGTTTCTTAGGGTATGTGGCTAATCGTGGAAATAAATATACCTTTGAACTGGCTCAAAGTTTCTCAAAAGAGTATTCAGGTGGCGAAAAAGTGTCTTACCCCAATCCCATAGCCATACCTATCAATGGGGGCTGGCGATACAACTATGGCAATATGTTTTATGTGCAACTGGTAACGCAGTATCTTGTCACAACAGAGTTTGATGATGATACGGTACAAGCCATCATGGACGAAGCACTGAAATATGAGGGCTGGCGATACGTTTACGGTGGAGCTTCCCCGACTACTTCTTTTGATTGTAGCGGACTGACACAATGGACGTATGGAAAAGCTGGAATTAACTTACCACGAACCGCACAACAGCAATATGATGTGACCCAGCATATCCCACTATCGGAAGCACAAGCTGGCGATTTGGTTTTCTTTCATTCTACCTATAACGCTGGCTCTTATATTACTCATGTTGGGATATACCTTGGCAATAACCGTATGTTTCATGCAGGCGACCCAATCGGTTATGCCGACTTAACAAGCCCCTACTGGCAACAGCATTTAGTGGAAGCAGGACGAATCAAACAATGAGAAAGGAAGATTTAATGATGAAATTTAGAAAAAATCAGAATAAAGAAAAACAGATACCAAAGGAAAAGAAACCTCGTGTCTATAAGGTCAATCCTCATAAAAAGGTTGTGATTGCCTTGTGGGTACTTTTAGGGCTTAGTTTCAGCTTTGCGATATTCAAGCACTTTACAGCTATAGATACTCATACTATTCACGAAACAACTATCATAGAAAAGGAATACGTTGATACTCATCATGTAGAAAATTTTGTAGAGAACTTTGCGAAAGTCTACTATTCATGGGAGCAATCCGATAAGTCCATTGATAATCGAATGGAAAGTCTAAAAGGCTATCTGACAGATGAACTTCAAGCTCTCAATGTTGATACAGTACGCAAAGATATTCCTGTATCGTCTTCTGTAAGAGGATTTCAGATATGGACGGTAGAGCCAACTGGCGACAATGAGTTTAATGTAACCTACAGTGTAGACCAGCTCATTACAGAGGGAGAAAATACAAAGACCGTCCACTCTGCTTATATAGTGAGTGTCTATGTAGATGGTTCTGGAAATATGGTACTGGTTAAGAATCCGACCATTACCAACATACCTAAGAAATCAAGTTATAAACCAAAAGCCATTGAAAGTGAGGGGACGGTTGATTCCATTACAACCAATGAAATCAATGAGTTTTTAACGACGTTCTTCAAGCTCTATCCTACAGCGACAGCCAGTGAACTTTCCTACTATGTGAATGACGGGATATTAAAACCAATCGGAAAAGAGTACATCTTTCAAGAACTGGTAAATCCTATTCACAATCGTAAGGATAATCAAGTCACGGTATCGCTGACAGTGGAGTATATCGACCAGCAGACCAAAGCAACGCAGGTATCTCAATTTGATTTGGTACTTGAAAAGAACGGGAGTAATTGGAAGATTGTAAAATAACAAATATTGGTACATGATTACAGATACTTTGTAATCATGTACTCTTTTTGATAAAAAATTGGAGATTCCTTTACAAATATGCTCTTACGTGCTATTATTTAAGTGACTATTTAAAAGGAGTTAATAAATATGCGGCAAGGTATTCTTAAATAAACTGTCAATTTGATAGCGGGAACAAATAATTAGATGTCCTTTTTTAGGAGGGCTTAGTTTTTTGTACCCAGTTTAAGAATACCTTTATCATGTGATTCTAAAGTATCCAGAGAATATCTGTATGCTTTGTATACCTATGGTTATGCATAAAAATCCCAGTGATAAAAGTATTTATCACTGGGATTTTTATGCCCTTTTGGGTTTTTGAATGGAGGAAAATCACATGAAAATTATTAATATTGGAGTTTTAGCTCATGTTGATGCAGGAAAAACTACCTTAACAGAAAGCTTATTATATAACAGTGGAGCGATTACAGAATTAGGAAGCGTGGACAAAGGTACAACGAGGACGGATAATACGCTTTTAGAACGTCAGAGAGGAATTACAATTCAGACAGGAATAACCTCTTTTCAGTGGGAAAATACGAAGGTGAACATCATAGACACGCCAGGACATATGGATTTCTTAGCAGAAGTATATCGTTCATTATCAGTTTTAGATGGGGCAATTCTACTGATTTCTGCAAAAGATGGCGTACAAGCACAAACTCGTATATTATTTCATGCACTTAGGAAAATGGGGATTCCCACAATCTTTTTTATCAATAAGATTGACCAAAATGGAATTGATTTATCAACGGTTTATCAGGATATTAAAGAGAAACTTTCTGCCGAAATTGTAATCAAACAGAAGGTAGAACTGTATCCTAATATGTGTGTGACGAACTTTACCGAATCTGAACAATGGGATACGGTAATAGAGGGAAACGATGACCTTTTAGAGAAATATATGTCCGGTAAATCATTAGAAGCATTGGAACTCGAACAAGAGGAAAGCATAAGATTTCATAATTGTTCCCTGTTCCCTGTTTATCACGGAAGTGCAAAAAACAATATAGGGATTGATAACCTTATAGAAGTGATTACGAATAAATTTTATTCATCAACACATCGAGGTCCGTCTGAACTTTGCGGAAATGTTTTCAAAATTGAATATACAAAAAAAAGACAACGTCTTGCATATATACGCCTTTATAGTGGAGTACTACATTTACGAGATTCGGTTAGAGTATCAGAAAAAGAAAAAATAAAAGTTACAGAAATGTATACTTCAATAAATGGTGAATTATGTAAGATTGATAGAGCTTATTCTGGAGAAATTGTTATTTTGCAAAATGAGTTTTTGAAGTTAAATAGTGTTCTTGGAGATACAAAACTATTGCCACAGAGAAAAAAGATTGAAAATCCGCACCCTCT
The DNA here is from genome assembly GCF_001813295.1 of Streptococcus sp. HMSC072G04. Taxonomy (GTDB): domain Bacteria; phylum Bacillota; class Bacilli; order Lactobacillales; family Streptococcaceae; genus Streptococcus. The sequence continues at coordinate 8,227 of NZ_KV812007.1, read as the reverse complement.
ACTACAAACAACTGTTGAACCGAGTAAACCTGAACAGAGAGAAATGTTGCTTGATGCCCTTTTGGAAATCTCAGATAGTGATCCGCTTCTACGATATTACGTGGATTCTACGACACATGAAATTATACTTTCTTTCTTAGGGAAAGTACAAATGGAAGTGATTAGTGCACTGTTGCAAGAAAAGTATCATGTGGAGATAGAACTAAAAGAGCCTACAGTCATTTATATGGAGAGACCGTTAAAAAATGCAGAATATACCATTCACATCGAAGTGCCGCCAAATCCTTTCTGGGCTTCCATTGGTTTATCTGTATCACCGCTTCCGTTGGGAAGTGGAATGCAGTATGAGAGCTCGGTTTCTCTTGGATACTTAAATCAATCATTTCAAAATGCAGTTATGGAAGGGATACGCTATGGTTGCGAACAAGGATTATATGGTTGGAATGTGACGGATTGTAAAATCTGTTTTAAGTATGGCTTATACTATAGCCCTGTTAGTACCCCAGCAGATTTTCGGATGCTTGCTCCTATTGTATTGGAACAAGTCTTAAAAAAAGCTGGAACAGAATTGTTAGAGCCATATCTTAGTTTTAAAATTTATGCGCCACAGGAATATCTTTCACGAGCATACAACGATGCTCCTAAATATTGTGCGAACATCGTAGACACTCAATTGAAAAATAATGAGGTCATTCTTAGTGGAGAAATCCCTGCTCGGTGTATTCAAGAATATCGTAGTGATTTAACTTTCTTTACAAATGGACGTAGTGTTTGTTTAACAGAGTTAAAAGGGTACCATGTTACTACCGGTGAACCTGTTTGCCAGCCCCGTCGTCCAAATAGTCGGATAGATAAAGTACGATATATGTTCAATAAAATAACTTAGTGTATTTTATGTTGTTATATAAATATGGTTTCTTGTTAAATAAGATGAAATATTTTTTAATAAAGATTTGAATTAAAGTGTAAAGGAGGAGATAGTTATTATAAACTACAAGTGGATATTGTGTCCTGTATGTGGAAATAAAACACGATTAAAGATAAGGGAAGATACTGAATTAAAAAAATTCCCCCTCTATTGTCCGAAATGCAGACAAGAAAATTTAATTGAAATAAAGCAGTTCAAAGTAACTGTGATTACAGAGCCAGACGCAAAGACGCAGAGCCGATAAAATGAGATTAATACAATCTCATTTTATCGGCTCTTTCCGTTATGTATGGATTCTTTTAATTAGTCTTCGATGTTTCTTGCTTCGTTGATACCGCTGGCTAAAGATTCCATTAAGGATAGTTCTTTGTCTGTAAAGCTATCCATGTATTTCTCTATCTGTAATCGTCGGGTGCTTTTTACCAAGTTATTAGCAGGTAGGGGTCCCGAGCGCCTACGAGGAATTTGTATCGATAAGAAATAGATTTAAAAATTTCGCTGTTATTTTGTACATTTAACTTGACGGTGACATCTCTCTATTGTGAGTTATTAGTGGTACAGTTTTCAACCGTTTTAATTATAAAAAAGTGGTGCATTTTTAAATTGGCACAAACAGGTAACGGTTATTGCAGGTGTATTTCTTATCTATGGGTTTAACATGGATTTTATCATTAAAATCATGAGTATTGTCCGAGAGTGATTGGTCTTGCGTATGGTTAACCCTAAAGTTATGGAAATAAGACTTAGAAGCAAACTTAAGAGTGTGTTGATTGTGCATTATCTTAAAATTTTGTATAATAGGAATTGAAGTTAAATTAGATGCTAAAAATTTGTAATTAAGAAGGAGGGATTCGTCATGTTGGTATTCCAAATGCGTAATGTAGATAAAACATCTACTGTTTTGAAACAGACTAAAAACAGTGATTACGCAGATAAATAAATACGTTAGATTAATTCCTACCAGTGACTAATCTTATGACTTTTTAAACAGATAACTAAAATTACAAACAAATCGTTTAACTTCTGTATTTATTTATAGATGTAATCACTTCAGGAGTGATTACATGAACAAAAATATAAAATATTCTCAAAACTTTTTAACGAGTGAAAAAGTACTCAACCAAATAATAAAACAATTGAATTTAAAAGAAACCGATACCGTTTACGAAATTGGAACAGGTAAAGGGCATTTAACGACGAAACTGGCTAAAATAAGTAAACAGGTAACGTCTATTGAATTAGACAGTCATCTATTCAACTTATCGTCAGAAAAATTAAAACTGAACATTCGTGTCACTTTAATTCACCAAGATATTCTACAGTTTCAATTCCCTAACAAACAGAGGTATAAAATTGTTGGGAATATTCCTTACCATTTAAGCACACAAATTATTAAAAAAGTGGTTTTTGAAAGCCATGCGTCTGACATCTATCTGATTGTTGAAGAAGGATTCTACAAGCGTACCTTGGATATTCACCGAACACTAGGGTTGCTCTTGCACACTCAAGTCTCGATTCAGCAATTGCTTAAGCTGCCAGCGGAATGCTTTCATCCTAAACCAAAAGTAAACAGTGTCTTAATAAAACTTACCCGCCATACCACAGATGTTCCAGATAAATATTGGAAGCTATATACGTACTTTGTTTCAAAATGGGTCAATCGAGAATATCGTCAACTGTTTACTAAAAATCAGTTTCATCAAGCAATGAAACACGCCAAAGTAAACAATTTAAGTACCGTTACTTATGAGCAAGTATTGTCTATTTTTAATAGTTATCTATTATTTAACGGGAGGAAATAATTCTATGAGTCGCTTTTGTAAATTTGGAAAGTTACACGTTACTAAAGGGAATGTAGATAAATTATTAGGTATACTACTGACAGCTTCCAAGGAGCTAAAGAGGTCCCTAGCGCCTACGGGGAATTTGTATCGATAAGGAATAGATTTAAAAATTTCGCTGTTATTTTGTACAATAAGGATAAATTTGAATGGTACCATAAACGACCGTTTATGGTACCTTTTCATTTTCCTGCTTTTTCTAAATGTTTTTTAAGTAAATCAAGTACCAAAATCCGTTCCTTTTTCATAGTTCCTATATAGTTATACTTAATGAGTTATGGTACATTTAAATTATAAAATTAAGGAGGTTTTTTTATGATTTTTGGCTATGCTCGAGTGAGTACGGATGATCAAAATCTTAGTTTACAAATTGATGCACTTACTCATTATGGAATTGATAAATTATTTCAAGAAAAAGTAACTGGTGCGAAAAAAGACCGACCGCAATTAGAAGAAATGATCAACCTACTACGTGAAGGAGATTCTGTTGTCATTTACAAGTTAGATCGAATTTCACGATCAACTAAACATTTGATTGAACTTTCTGAATTATTTGAAGAACTTAGTGTCAATTTTATATCTATTCAAGATAACGTAGATACTTCAACGTCTATGGGAAGATTCTTTTTCCGAGTTATGGCTAGTTTAGCAGAACTGGAACGGGATATTATTATTGAACGAACTAACTCTGGTCTTAAGGCAGCCAGAGTCCGAGGAAAAAAAGGGGGCCGTCCAAGTAAAGGTAAGCTATCAATTGATTTAGCTTTAAAAATGTATGACAGCAAAGAGTATTCTATTCGTCAAATTCTTGATGCCTCTAAATTAAGCAAAACAACCTTTTACCGTTACCTCAATAAAAGGAATGCTTAAGATATGGCTATGAAAAGAATTTTAACTACTTCACAGCGTGAACAACTTCTTTCTGTAGACCACTTATCAGAAGAGGATTTTAAAGCGTATTTTAGTTTTTCTGATTATGATCTGGAGGTTATTAATCAACACCGTGGAAAGGTCAATAAACTAGGATTTGCGATACAACTTTGTTTGGCCCGGTATCCTGGGTGTTCTTTAAGTAATTGGCCGATTAAATCAACCAGACTAACTTCTTATGTGAGTCGACAGCTCCATCTTGATGCAATTGATTTAAATTCATATGATCATAGAAATACACGTGCAAATCACTTCAACGAGATCTTAGAAGTATTCAACTATCATCGATTCGGTAGTGCTAATACACAAAAACAGTTAATAGAATATTTAATTGAACTAGCTTTAGAAAATGATGACTCTATCTATCTAATGAAAAAAACAATTGATTTCTTAACTCGAAAAAGAATTATTTTTCCATCTATAGCTACACTTGAAGACATTATAAGCCGCTGTCGAGATAAAGCAGAAAACAACTTATTTTCAATATTACTCTGTTCATTAACAGATATACAAATTGAAAAACTAGAGAGTTTGTTTCAAATTTATGAAGAGACGAAAATAACTAAACTCGCTTGGCTAAAAGACATTCCAGGTAAGGCAAATCCAGAAAGCTTTATGAGTATTTGTAAAAAAGTGGAAGTGATTGCTTCCATGGGACTCGGGACAATTAATGTCTCCCATATTAATCGGAACAGGTTTCTTCAGCTAGCTAGACTAGGGGAAAATTATGATGCATATGACTTCTCCCGTTTTGAGCTTGAAAAAAGATACTCTTTACTTATTGCTTTTTTAGTCAATCATCATCAATATCTGATCGATCAACTGATTGAGATTAATGACCGCATTTTAGCAAGTATTAAACGCAAAGGGACACGTGATTCACAAGAACAGTTAAAAGAAAAAGGAAAATTGGCTACTAAAAAATTGGAACATTATGCTTCTTTAATTGATGCTCTTCACTTTGCAAAAGATAATGATAGTAATCCTTTTGACGAAATTGAACGAATCATGCCTTGGGAAGATTTAGTACAAGATGGAGAAGAAGCTAAAAAAATTACAGGTAATAAAAATCATGGCTATTTAGAAATGGTTCGAAATAAAGCTAATTACCTCCGAAGATACACGCCAATGTTATTGAGGACCCTTTCGTTCAAAGCAACTCCGGCAGCAAATCCAGTCCTCATGGCCCTAACTCAACTAACTGATTTACACAATAGTGGTAAAAGAAAAATACCGGCAGATACTTCTACTGATTTTGTGAGTAAAAAATGGAAAAGCCTTGTTCGGCCAGAAGAGGGGAAAATAGATCGGTCTTACTATGAGTTAGTAGCTTTCACCGAGCTAAAGAACAATATTCGATCAGGAGATATTTCAGTTGAAGGAAGTATGATCCATCGAAATATTGATGATTACTTAGTTGATTTATCTGCTTGTATTGATTCAGAAACTATTCCAGACACGTTTGAGGACTATTTAAAGGATCGGGAAATAATTTTAGATTTACAGCTTCAATTTTATTCGACAGTTGATAAGAGAATTTCAAGAGCAAACCTTAAAAAGTTGGAAAAAGTTACACCTAGCGAAGCAGAAATATATAGAAAAAAACTTTATTCAATAATTCCTAAGATAAGGCTTAGTGATCTTTTAATTGAGGTGGACAGTTGGACCAACTTTTCACAAGAATTTAGTCATGATTCTACAGGGAAACCGCCGAGTGAACAAGAAAGAAAAATTATTTTTGCTGCTTTGCTGGGTTTAGGGATGAATATTGGTCTTGAAAAAATGGCCCAATCAACTCCTGGAATTTCTTATTCTCAGTTAGCCAATGCCAAACAATGGCGCTTTTATAAAGAAGCTCTGACTCGTGCTCAATCTGTTTTGGTTAATTATCAGTTAAAGCTTCCTGTTGCAGACTTTTGGGGTGAAGGAAAAACCACTGCTTCAGACGGAATGCGCGTCCCAGTGGGCGTCTCAGCTCTAAAATCCGATGTTAATCCACATTACAAAAGTATGGAAAAAGGAGCTACAATGATTCGATCAATAAATGATAGGCATACGACTCATCATATCGAGGTTGCTTCAACTAATACAAGGGAAGCTACTCATACCCTTGATGGCCTACTTTATCATGAAACAGATCTAGATATTGAGGAACATTTTACTGATACAAATGGGTATTCTGATCAGGTGTTTGGAATGACCGCATTACTAGGCTTTGATTTTGAACCTCGCATCAGAAATATAAAAAAATCACAATTATTTTCTATCAAATCACCTTCCTACTACCCTAACTTATCAGAAGATATAAGCGGAAAAATCAATGTAAAAATTATTGAAGAAAACTATGATGAAATTAAACGAATCGCCTATTCGATTCAAACAGGAAAAGTATCTAGTTCTTTACTATTAGGAAAGCTAGGCTCATACGCACGTAAGAATAGAGTAGCTCTTGCACTGAGAGAACTAGGTCGCATTGAAAAGAGCATTTTTATGATAGATTATATTACAGATAGTGAGCTACGGCGAAGGATCACTCATGGACTAAATAAGACAGAAGCGATTAATGCTTTAGCTAGAGAACTATTTTTTGGGCGACGCGGAAAATTTATGGAGCGCGATATTCGCCGACAACTTCAAAGTGCTAGTGCGCTTAATGTGTTAATAAATGCAATAAGTATATGGAACGCCGTCTACTTACAAGCAGCTTATAATTATCTCGTCAAAATAGATCCCGAAGTAACTAAGTATATGAAGCATGTATCTCCTATTAATTGGGAGCATATCACTTTTCTTGGAGAGTATAAATTTGACTTGTTATCTATTCCTAAACACTTAAGAGAATTGAATATAAAAAATAAATAGGCCTTGAAACATTGGTTTAGTGGGAATTTGTACCCCTTATCGATACAAATTCCCACTAAGCGCTCGGGACCCCAGGTAAGAAAAATTCATCAACGGAAACATGAAGTAACGATACAAGGTCATAAAGAACTTGTATGCTGGGGTGTTGCCCTTTATTTTCAATATTAGTTAAGTACCGTGGGTCAATTTCAATCAATGCTCCCACTTGTTCACGAGTTAAACCTCGTTTCAATCGAGCTTCTTTAATGGCTAAACCAAAGGCTCTAAAATCATATTTATCTTCTTTTTTACGCATAGTAGACCACCTCTATACATTTTATTGTTCCTACTGAATTAAAAACAGGTATAGAAAAACGTGTTATATGGTTTATAGGTTTATATTTAATAAAAAGCACTACTAAACGCCAATAAAAAAAACCGTTATATGGTAGTGCTATTTACGCTGTTAAAATATTGTATATTACTTCCAAATGGCGGTTTGTTGGAGGTCAACGTCGCCATGAAGTACATCATATACAATAAATTTCCTTACATTGGGTTCTTGTCAAAAAAAGTCGTCTATCTGCAATAGATAAGTACGTCCACCAATGTGGTTTTATAAATCATATAGATAGAATAACAGAAGCATGTAAACAGAGAAATAAATCTGTTTATATGCTTTTTTGGCTATTCAGAACTTTTTTACAAAGTTTATTTATCAGTAATGCAACAAATCCCCCTTTCACATTGGGACTAAGAGTGAAAGGAGATAAACGAGCAAGGCTCACTTCCTTTCCTAGACAGAAAGGGGGTGAGAAACATGAAACCATCTTCTTTTCAGACCACAATAGAAAATCAGTTTGACTATATCTGTAAACGTGCTATGGAAGACGAGCGAAAGAATTATATGCTTTATCTTTCAAGGATTGCAAAGCGTGAGGTGTCCTTTTCGGATGTTGGCGATTATCTTGTTAGCCAGTTTGCGACAACAGATAACTATTCAACTGACTTTCAGATTTTTACACTCAATGGGTTATCAGTAGGCGTTGAAAATGATTTGTTGAGTGAAGCATTACGTGAGTTGTCAGACAAGAAACGTGAAATTCTACTGCTGTTTTACTTTATGGACATGAGCGATTCAGAAATTGCAGACCTGTTGAAATTGAACCGTTCTACTGTCTATCGGCATAGAACCAGTGGACTAGCCTTAATTAAAAAGTTTATGGAGGAATTTGAAGAATGAAAACACAATATCCTATGATTCCCTTTCCTCTCATTGTAAAGGCAACAGATGGCGATACCGAAGCGATTAACCAGATTCTACATCATTACAGAGGGTACATAACGAAGCGTTCCCTACGACTTATGAAAGATGAATATGGCAATCAAAGTATGGTCGTTGATGAAGTCTTACGTGGAAGAATGGAAACCAGACTGATTACAAAGATTTTGTCATTTGAAATTAAGTAATATCCTCTCTCCTTTCGTGGAAGCGTGCTAAACCATTCCACGCTTCCCGAACAGGGAGGTTTGTTATTCCACCAAAGCATATTGAGCTTTCAATGTGTTTTGATAGGCTAACGAGCCATTGTTCTTTGAAAACTGAATAAAAGTAATCGAATACGTTTCGATAAGAAAAGAGCCAACGGAACTAATGAACTGCACCCCAAAAGTTAGACAGAAAAAA
>NZ_KV812006.1 GCF_001813295.1 Streptococcus sp. HMSC072G04 | reverse complement strand
CTTCATTTTGTCCTGCTGTCATTTCGCACAAAGGCTGTTGTACCATGAAAAGCTAGATTTGTAAAGGGATTTTACGGCTTTATTTCAAACTAAGGCTAAATGTAAACTTGCTTCCTAAGCCATACTGACTTTCTGCTGTAATTTCGCCACCAAGCTGATGGGCTAGTTCTCGTGCAATCGCAAGACCTAAGCCATGCCCACCTGTTTTCATATTACGCGAAGTTTCGACACGATAAAGACGTTTGAAAATATTTTCCAAATCCTCTGGGGCAATACCCTGCCCCTCATCGATCACACTGATTGAAAGCTGGCTATCCTCCAGCTTAGCTACCACCTCCAGCTTGGTTCCTGGAGCAGAGTATTTAAAAGCGTTATTAACCAGATTAACCAAGATACGAGAAAGTTTGGCATAATCTCCTTCAATCCGAGCAGACTCAGGAATCACTTGCAAGTGGACATCTCGCTCCTCCTGCTCAATCAAAAATTGAAACTCACTCATGCACTCAATCAAAAGTTGATCCAGAAAAACGCTGTCTTTACTAGTCGTCTCCTCCTGATTTCTAGCTGTATTAAGGGTTAAAAAATTCAACTCTTCAACCAGTTTATTAAGCCGTTCTGTCTGGCGTCCAATGGTTGCTAAATAATGGGCTTGTTCTCCTTCTTTGATAACTCCATCCAAAATTCCTTCTACCGTTGCTTGAATAGAGGTAATGGGGGTCTTGATATCATGCGACAACTGGGCAATCATCAAGCCCTTTTCTCGTTCGCTTTCTTCCAAGGAATCAAAGGTTGCTTGCAAATCATGTGACATTTCATTGAAAGCTTGCCCTAACTGCTGAAATTCTGCAGGCCCTTGAACCTCCAAATTTGCAGGGAAGTCCTTGTCCGCTACTCGCTTGGCGTGTTCCTTAAGTTTGGCCAATGATGTAAAGACAGGCGATAGGAGAAAGAGACTAATCCCAGCACCGACAAAACTTGCGATTAAAGTCATGCCAATCAGAAAATAAATCTCTCTTTCGTCAATTAACATTCGCTGGATGGCCCAAAAGACAACGATAATCGTTAGGAGTGTTGAAATGATATACCCCACTAAAATATAACTTTTTAATTTCATTGACTACCTCGTGCTTTCTCAATCTTGTAGCCCAAGCCCCAGACAGTTTTGATAGTAGGCGTTTCTGCACTGGCATGTTTAGCCAACTCCTGTCGAAGAGCATGAATATGAACATTCAAGGTATTGGTATCATCCACATAGTCTTCTTGCCAGACCTTTTCATAGAGATCTGTCTTAGAGAAAACTCGCTCTGGATTGCTGGCTAAAAGCCATAGAAGTTCGAAGGATTTGACTGTCAAATCAAGCACCACATCTCCGACTTGTACCTCATGGCTAGCATGATTCATCCGTAAATCTCCGAGACTGACGACCTCTGTCTCACCTCCACGATGAAGGCGACGCAAGATATTGTGGACACGCAAAACCAGCTCACGAGGGCTAAAAGGCTTGGCAATAAAGTCATCTGCCCCTAAGCTCAGGCCATAAATCTTGTCCTGCTCACTAGTCTTAGCCGTGAAAAAGAGAAAAGGCTGATCTGGAGATTGATACTGAACTTCACTAATCAAATCATAGCCATCCATACGGGGCATCATGATATCTGTAATAATCAAATCAATCGGTTTTCGCTTGAATATTTCTAAGGCCTCTACTCCATCATGAGCTACCAAAACCTGATAACCTGCCTGAACCAGATAGCGTTGATGAATATCTGTGATTTCTACCTCGTCGTCAACGAGTAAAATTGTCTTTCCCATCTGTCTCTCCTTTGAAAAAAACAGTGCTATACCACAATAGTATAACACTATTTTAATCGCTTTACGAACATTCTAATCGCTATCTGGATTTTTCAAATCCTAGATAGAAAGCCTGTAGCTAGACTAGTCATTTTCCTCTTTTTTAGCTTTCAAACCGAGTCCACCTAGCAGTCCAGCCAAGGCGAGCCCAAAGAATCCAATAATAGCCATTGATGTTTGAGCTTCACCAGTATATGGAAGCATGTCTTTTTGCTCTTTCATTTGACCAGCCATCATTGGACTTGACACCTTGTTATTAGATGCCATCTTGCCTTTATCAGACATTTTGCTTGAGGCTACTGAAGCTTGATCTTGTTTCATGCTTGGTGTTGCCATTTGCTGGCTAGCATTCATGGTTTTATCTTGCTCTTTGTTAGGCATCATCTTATCCTGGCTAGCAGCTGGCATTTGAGCTTTCATATTAGAAGCACCTTGATGACTATTCATCATTGGAGTCGGCATAGCTGAACCATTAGAAGATGGGCCGAAGCCTGACTGCATCGGAGCAAGAGACTGATGTCCATTCAAGTTCACTGTCAAATCCTTAGTCGCTACGAGATTGCTCAAGTCTGCCTTGCCATCTTTTGCACCGTAGACTTTGATAGTAGCTTTATAGCTTTGCGTACCATTTTGTTTCAAAAGGTCTAGAAGCTCTTTATCTGATTTGCCTTGAGTACCGGCCAAATCCACTTCATAGAAGTAGAGACCTTT
>NZ_KV812005.1 GCF_001813295.1 Streptococcus sp. HMSC072G04 | reverse complement strand
CAGTTCAAGAACTGTATTTTCTACAGCTCCATCAACTTGACTGATATAAATTCTATTTGGTAGATTATTTCCTTGTCGAACCTCTTCTAGTAAGCCCACCTCTCTTAATTCTTTCTTCACTTTAATGATTGTTTTTTCACTGCTATTTAAATCAATCATTAATTGCTCATTTGTATAATATTGAAAAACATTTCCCTTTCTGTCATGCCAGCCATTTTTTATCGATAGCTCAAGCCTACCAAACAGTAACATATACATTAGTTTTGCATTGTTACTAAGTTTTTTATATTTTTCATCATAAATAAATGGTTTAGGGAATTTAAAGAAAGCTAGAAAGCCTGCTACTTCAGATTTTTTAATCATTTATTGTACCTCCATATTTGTAAATTTTGTAAATTCTTTGTGGAAGAATAATTTGACGGTACCTAATCCCCCATGACGGTTCTTTTCAAAGATCACTTCTGTCACATTATCATCTTCCTCTTGTCTCTCACAACGGTAATAAGAATCTCGGTAAAGAAATGCTACAATATCAGCATCTTGTTCAATTGATCCTGATTCACGAAGATCTGACAGAACTGGCCTTTTGTCATTACGTTGTTCTACTCCACGAGAAAGTTGGCTAAGTGCAATTACTGGCACTTTTAATTCCTTGGCTAAAATCTTTAATTGTCTAGAGATCTCAGATACTTCTTGCTGTCTATTTTCTTTTCCTCTGCCAGTAATCAACTGTAAATAATCAATAACAATCAAACCTAACTCTCCTGTTGTTTGAGCTAATTTCTTTGATCGTGCTCGGATGTCAGAAATTCTGATGCCAGCGGTATCATCAATATAGAGTTGAGCCTTTGATAACTGTTCCTGTGCTAAGAGCATCCGTCTCCACTCACTGTCAGATAACTTTCCTGTCCTGATGTGATAGGATGGAATCACTCCTTCAGCGGATAGCATCCGTTCTACCAGGCTCTCTGCCCCCATTTCCAGTGAGAAGATAGCTACTGGTTTACCCGCTCGTATTGCGACATTCTGTGCAATATTTAGAGCAAACGCTGTTTTACCCATAGCAGGTCTGGCTGCCAAAATAATTAAGTTGTCTTCGTGTAGTCCTGTTGTTATTTTGTCAAAATCGGTAAAACCTGTAGCAAGGCCAGTAACATCTCCAACGTGCTTAGATCGTTCATCAATTCGAATATTAGTGGAATCCAATACATCCATGATGTTTCTAAAACCTGAGTATTGATTGGCACTTACCGATGTCAGTGTATTTTCAAGTCTTACTATGACATCATCTAAATCTTGGTGATCTTCATATACTTTTTCAAGTGCTTTACCTAGATCATTGATGACCTCTCTTGCTTTAGCTTTTTCGGCCACAATCTTTGCATAATGTTCAATGTGAGCACTAGTGGGAACTGAATTTATCAAACTAGCAAGAAAAGCCATTCCACCAATACGCTCAAACTCTCCAATAGAGTCAAGTGCTGATTTTACAGATACAGGGTCAATTGGTTCCCCCTTATCTGCCAAATCTTCCATAATATTGAAGATAATACCGTGAGATAACTTATAAAAACTTTCCTGTGTAAGAAATTCTGATGCGATAAAGATTTTTTCTGGGTCAACGAAAATTGATCCAAGTACCGCCTGTTCAGCTAGTATGTCGTGAGGCAGGATATTTGTCTTTTCTGCCATTTTATCGCTCCTTATCTACGATATTCAAAACGCATTGCTTGCCGGGCTTCTTCGATTTGTTGTTTTTCCTTGAGTAACTTTTTTAATTCCCGTTTCGACTCTTTGCATCGTTGGCTAATTGCACTTACCATGATCGCCTCAAATAACACCACGATTACCAATACACCAATAATAATTTCATTTAACATTTTCTGATCTCCATTTCTTGTTATATTCATCTAAATCAATTGCTAATACTGCTGCCAAATTCTTTTGTTCAGTTAGTATTTGCCTTTTGTAGGGTGCCAAACCTGCATCTCGTTCTTCCTTTGTTTTTGGCAAGAAATACCCATTTGGTTTTTCTTTTTTTGCAACAACAGGATGTCCAAAATTCACTTTAAGGCTCTCAATAATGATTTCTAATTTTCGTTTATCTAAATTAAATCGCCTTTGTAGCTCTTTTGCTTGAATTGGTAATTCAAATGATGCATTTTGTAATATTGCGTTTAGCACTTGTGTTTCTATTAGAGTCATTTCTCTAGAAACTGCCATTTTTATCTCCTTTGCTATCTAAATAACGATATTACTTTGAATGAATTGATCTAATTCATTCTTGTCAATTCGTTTTGTTCCATCAATTTGATAAAGATTCAATCCCATTTTGATCCATTTTCTGATGGTATTTGAACTGCAATCTGCATAGTGCGCTGCACTTTCTAGTGACAACCAACGTTTCTCTGATATCTCCTGGTCTAAGAATTCAGTGAAAGATTCTTTAAATTGAACTCGAACCACTGATCTTATTCCATTTTCAAATTCTTCACTTAGAACATTCATTGTTATCTCCAATTTGTGTTATACTATTAGTAGTTTCTTTTCTAGAGCGCCTAACCTCGTTAGGTGCCTTTTTTATATTTCTTAATCCTCGAATTTTTCCCATGATTCGTTAATCCGTAACTTTTTGTTAATTCGTAGTTTCAGATCATCGCTACCTTTTCCTTCTTTAAAAAGTTGAGTTATTGTAGCTGGACTTACACCGACGACGGTCGCTAAGTCTGATCGTGACCACCCTCTTTTTTCGAGAGCTTCCTCTACTAATGAATTCCATCGTTTATGTTGTTGGCTCATCATATCGGCCCCTTTCTGCTTTTTTTGTAAAACAGTAAAAGAATTAGTCAAAAACTTTATAAAATTCCTTGACATTTTTTAAAATTAATTCTAAAATTAAGGCATAGTTAAAAGACATCTTAAAACCTTTATCTATAATGAATCTCGCTCGCCAAAGCTGTCATTTTTTGAAAAAGTTTTTATATGTTGTTTTGCTAACTCTTTTACTTTACAAAAACTATTTTAAAACTAATTCTAATTTTTGTCAATAGTTTTTAGAATTAATTTTAAATATTTTTTGTCGTATCTTAGAAAGGTTGATATATCAATGTTTTCGACGTTCGATAAAATTAAAGAACTTTGCCAAAAGCAAGGAATTTCTCTTAATCAATTAGAAGATAAACTAAATTTTAGTACAAATTATCTTTATAGTATGAAAAAGGGAAATCCGAAAGCTGATAATCTCCAAAAAATTGCTGATTATTTTAATGTGTCTATCGACTACCTATTAGGGCGCACTGATAATCCAAAAATCGCAACAGACGGTGATGCTTCTGCACCGCTTGACCTTCGAGACATTGCTGCGCAATCTATGTTGTTCGATGGTAAACCACTTACTGAAGAAGATATTGATTTTATTACAGCAGTCTTGGAGGCACACTTAAAAAATAAATAGAGGTGCATTTATATGACTGTAAAAGAGCTTTGTGCCCTTGAGGGTGTAAGCTTATGCTACTTTGATGGAAGCGAATGGCATAGCCCAGGCTTCTTTAATCCAGCATTGAAGGTTCTTGCAATTGATATTAATCTATCAGAGCAAGATCAAAAACAAGTAGCCCTACATGAATTGGGCCATAAAGAACATACTCCAGTCCAGTATGAGGTAAATAGGGAGTTGTGTGAACTTCAAGCTGATCGTAGCATGATTCATCATTTATTAGAAGAAGAATTAAAAACTATGGATGATGTGTCAGAATTTAATTACATCCATTTTATGGAACGGTATAATTTAAAAACCATCGCTAACGAAACGATGGTAATAGATGAATATAAATCTTTAATTAATTAAAAGGGGAATTATTATGGGATTTTTTGATAATGTTAAACAAGAAAGTTCTTTTTCTGAAGCTTCAGGAGCAACTGGATTAAACTATGTTGTGCTTCAAGTAACACTTAAAGAAAAGTTATTTGGTACTGGATCTGGAAACCTCACTGAACTTGAAAATGTGATTAACAAACAAGTTGCCAAAGGATACCGACTCCATACCATTAGTACAGCTAACGGGGGCAGCAAGGGCCTAGGTGGAGGAGATCGCATCCAGGCTACAATGGTGTTTGAAAAAATTATTTAGTGCTTGGTTGAAAATCAAAAGTATCAGAAACTAGAAAAGGATTTAAAATGAGTAATTCAGACGAGCTTATTAATGGGCTATCTTTCGAAGAAAAATTAACTAATCTAAATATTATCCATCCAGAAAGTGGGCTTCCAATGTCTACTGTTACAACTTTAGATGAGTTTCCTGGTTCTTTTTATTTGGGAGTAGATGTAGACTTATTCAATATTAAGGCAGATCATAAATACCAGATTAGAGTGTATATCAAGTATGAAGGCTCTTTAACAAACTCAATTCTTATACATGCTTCAAACGTAGTAATACCATCTGAGAACTTCACTTATTTCAATCATGGTTTAGGAATAGCAAATGGCCAATTTGTTTTTTCAATGACTCCAGAAAAACCAGGTAATTATCAATTGATTTTTGAATTTCATGACTATGATACTATACCAAAAATCCTTGATATACAAACTCGATATCTGTATATTATTAAGAGGTAATGGAAATGGAAAACACTAGTGAATTTCAGCCAAGAAAGAAAAAAATCACTTCTATTAGCGGCGACTCTGCTTTAAATCGTGATATAATTGAAGCAAAGGAGTTGGAGAAAATGGGAATGCCAAATGATACTTATTCAAAAAGAGAGATTGATGATAAATTCAACAAACTTGAAGCAAAAATTGAAAACTTGTATACTAAAAACGAAATAGATTTAAAATTCGAGAATCTGGAACAAAAAAATAAGTTCTGGTTTTGAAAATATGACACTGCGTATGGAAAATCTCCTTTTAGAATTTAAGGCAGATAGTAAAAAAGAGCAGGAATCTAATAAAAAATGGTTGATAGGGATAGCGATATCAATCATCGGTCTGTTAGTAACTATAATTTTAAAATTTTTCTAAAAAAATCCCCACACTCTCCTTCGCCAAAAATTGAGTGTGAGGAACACAGTATAAGAAAAGCCATTCAAAAGGTCTTTTTCTTATACCCATTTTAACAATAAATGAGGTAAAAATCAATGATCAAAAAATATAAAAAAGGTGATGGTTTCGCCTACTATTTTAAAGCCTATCATGGAATTGATCCTTTGACTGGCAAAAAGATTGTGACTCTTAGGCGTGGTTTTAAAACTGAACGTGAAGCTAGACTTGCTGAAGCTAAGTGTTTGGCTGATTATGAGAAGAAAACCTTTAGAACCAGAAATACAACTACTACTTTCAAACAAGTATATGAAACTTGGAAAGAGCATTATAGAAATACAGTTAAAGAATCTACCTATGTTAGCCAAATTGACAAAGCAGACAGACTTATTATCCCTCATTTTGGAGATAAGCCCATAAATAAAATTACTCTATCTATGTGCCAAGCTCAAGTCAATAAATGGGCTGAGGATTATAAGAGATTTTTTGGTATCATCAGCATTGCTAATCAGATATTTGATTATGCAATATCTATGGAATTAATTGATAGCAATCCAATGAGAAAGACTCTTAAGCCAAAAAGAAAAAAGAAAGATAAAGAAGAGCTTGAACAATTCTATAATAAAGAAGAGCTGAAAACTTTTTTCGAAATGGTCCAGGAACTTGATGACATAGAAATGCTCACTTTCTTCCGTCTGTTGGCTTTCACAGGAATGAGGAAGAATGAGGTTGGTGCATTAAGATGGACTGATATTGATTTAGAGAGCGGACAACTAAAAGTTAATCAAACACTAGCTAAGGGAGAAAACAATAAAATCATATTTCAAACTCCAAAAACGAAAAAAAGCCAGCGAACAATATCGCTGGATCCAAAGACTATTAATATTTTGAAAGATTGGCACAAATACAGTACAAAAGGCTTATTATTTAAAAATGAATTAGGCAGCCCTAAAAGTATTGTGCATGTCAATAACTTGCTGAATCGAGTGTGGAGGAGGTATCCTGATTTCAAGCGTATCACTCCTCACGGATTCAGACATACTCATTGTTCCCTATTGTTCGAGGCTGGAGCAACGATCAAAGAGGTCCAGGAACGACTAGGACATGAAAATATACAGACAACGATGGACATATATGCTCACGTCACCCAAAAAGCAAAAAATGAAGTTGCTGACAAATTTGCTTCCTACATTGGTTTTTAGAATATGGGTATCACCGTGGGTATCAAAACAAAAAAACAGGCTCTCCGAATATATCGGAAAGCCTTATTTTATGCTATTTAAAGCAATTATTTTGCGATTGGGTAAACAGAAACTTGTTT
>NZ_KV812004.1 GCF_001813295.1 Streptococcus sp. HMSC072G04 | reverse complement strand
AAGCTGATCAATGATTTCAAAGATCAGACACAGAGTCAATTTGTAGGGATCCAAGGCGCACAATCCAGATTTGAGCAGACGACTGAGAAAGCCATCTCTGACCTCACTAATGTGGCAAATGGCAAAGCTGATCGGTCTTATGTTGAACATACCGTGAATGGTGTGAAAGAAGAATTTACCTCAATTGGTGTCAGTGGTGGCCCTAACATGCTTAGGAACTCAAGAGCAGACGAGGGCCTAAAATATTGGACAGAACCAAATGGACGAATGAGTTTTACATCTCACCAGTTCTATTTCAATGGACAAAAGAGGATGTTCTCTCTAAGGCCGGGAGCGATGGTTCAAAGTCCACGCTTCATTGTTAAACGAAATAAAGACTACATTCTTAATATTACAGCATTTGACGCTAACACAAAGAATATGAAGATTTCGTTTTGTAAACGCAAAAAAGGTTCCTCATCGGATTTTGAGGAAAAACAAGAAATTTTCAACAAAACTGGTTCTCCTGCCTTTAGCTCTCACGAAGCTTTAAAACGCACTTTCAAGTTTAATATTGGCGAATTTGATGAAGGTTATTTTCTATTTGAATACCAGGGCAATCCATCTGGATGGTCCGGAATGTTCATGACTGAATTGGACTTCTACGAAGGAATCAATGACCGCTTGTGGCAGCCTGCACCAGAAGATCAAAATTATCTGGTAGAGCAAGCGCAAGCAACATTTGAGCAGACCATCCAAGGCCTATCTACTCAATTAACAAAATTAGAGACTAAGACTGGTCCAACCGGTGAGCTTGAACAGCGTATGCTGACATACTCTGAGAAAGCTGCTGTGGATGCTTTAAAAGCAACCAGACAGATTCTAGAACAAGGGTATGTTGCTAAATCTCAATATACCGAAGATGTCGCTGGAATCACAAGAAGATTTGATGAAATTGTTCAGGCTGGGGAAAACTTGCTTAAAAACAGCGGAAATCCTCAAAATGTAGAGGGTTGGGGCTACTATGAACCAGGTAAGAGTCCAGAAGTGACCACATCAACCAATCAAATCTACTACAACGAATCCAGAAAACTCTTTAAGCTTGATAATTCAACAGGCAGTGAAAAAGTTGCAGCATCCCAACGCTTCAGCATCAAGAGGAATACCACATACACTATTTCATTTGATGCGATTGGATCAGACAATCTCAAAACTGCCACATTCTACTTCCTAGCAAGGAAGAAAGGTGAGACAGGAACCTTCTCAAAAGTATTCACGCTTGCTGACAAGATCACTGTGCCACAAGATAGAATCACACGCTACTATTTCACAGTCAATTCTGAAGAATATGATGAAGCATTTTTGAGATTTGACAATAACGGATCATCAAACGGACAACCAGCAAGCCTTTTCTTTGGTGACATTGATGTATATGAAGGATCTATCAAGAGAGCCTACCAACCGCCAACAGATGACGGTTCATCCGTGATTGAAGCCAAACTTGCTGAGTTCAAACAAGGAATTGATGGGCAAATATCAACATTCTCAACCGAATTCGGAATGAGGCTATCCAGTCAAAATTCTGTCATCAATGACAAGTTAGATGATTTCAAAGACAGCATCAACGGGCGCTTTGCAAATTACAAACAATCAATTGATGGCCAAGTAGCAACAATTGTCAGCCAATTTGATGGAGTCCTAAAAAAAACAGACATCAACATCACAGATGGTCA
>NZ_KV812003.1 GCF_001813295.1 Streptococcus sp. HMSC072G04 | reverse complement strand
TGGCTACGAGGTCGAGAAAGAGAAGCGGTATTATGTAAGGTTTAAATGGATTGAAGAATCATATAGTTACTTAACCTTGATTAAGCACCTAAACGCTTGGACGTTATCGTCAATAAAATTAGATAAAAAATTTCGGACAGAACACACAAAAAAACAGCTCGAAGAAGCCGGGTTTGGTTGGGTCTTTGATTGTGAAGGAATTGAATTAGAGGAGGTAAAGGAATGAATTACAAAGTAACAGTAGATGGTAAAGAAATTGAATATGGTGCATTGGTTGAAAAATCACGTTTTTCAGAAAAAGAATGGTCTGCTATCTATGCGGAAATTGTGAAACAAAATCAGCCAGAAGTGTTTGAAAGCAGGAAAGCAGATACTGACTACATAGATGCCTTTGGTTCTTTAATTGCTCTTGAGGAGCGCTATGAAGCGTTGCTTGAGTTGTTACCACAGGATGAATTTTCTTATGCTGGGACACATCCAAAATGGGTAGCTGATGCAGTTGTAGAAAATACATTAAATAAAGAAGACACGATAAACGATATATCTGATTTTCTTGAACAATGCTCGACTCTAAGAGAATTGCAGGACAAGCTGATGGAATATTTTGATTTACAAGATTGCTAAAAAAAGTCGAGGAGGTAACAGAATGAAACGACCAAACAAATACCCATATACACGAAGTCAGTGGGAAGAGACAACGACGGCAGTTTATTCGTATAACAACGGAGAATATGAACTGTTTAGAGGTCTTGAAAACAAATTCACGGGAGAAAGAGTAGAGGTGAAATAATGGAAGAGATTATCATGGCTTCATTGCCTAATAAAGAATTAAATCGTTTGATTAAAATTGAAATTGCTGTTGAGACTTTAATTGAGAATGGAGTTCTTGACGAAGATGTATTTAACCAGTATTTGAATGAAGCATAAGAGGAAGAGGTAGAAATATGATAAAAAAATTATTAATTACAGTTTTTGTTTGTTTGTCTTTTATAACACTATCGGGGTGTGGAAATAAAGATATTCTTGGAACAACTTTTACTTTCAAATACGCAAAAGTCAGACTAGTTGACGGACGAATTGTCGAAGGTGAAGTAAAGCAATGGGCAAAATATGACGAACAAGATAGTATTCGTGTGACTTTCGAAAATGGCGAGGTATATTACACTCACTCAAGCAACGTAACACTGTATAACAAATAGATGGGAATTAACATGGACCTACAAAACTTTATCTATTTACTACTCGCACTAGTCTGGCTCTACGGCCTGATCTGGGCTAGTGTGATAGCGTTTAAAAACAGAAAGGAAAAATGATGAGTTTGGATAATGTACATATACCAATGCGAGCGAACAGAACTCTATCTATTGCCCAAATAAATGGCAAGCTAGAGATAGCTATACTTGGGGAAGAGTTTTTTGAAACCGATTCATACTTTGAAGATCTGCACGATGCAGTGATGCCATTTGACAATATAAGAGGTTTAAAGCGTATTATTGATCATATCATCGATGTGGAGGACAATAAATGAGGGTATATGTTGTTAGGAAATACCATGGACGCTCAAGTTGGAGCGATCCTAAACACTTAGCAAAGTATACAGAGAAAGAATTCCATGCTAGATCCGAGGCACTTGCTTATCGTGAAAGTTTAGGATTGAATGGAATTATAGAAGTGTACTGTAGGGAGGATAGTAAATGAATCTAAGAAGTCGGTTTGGGTATTTAATTTTGGCTTTGCAACAGTATCCATTCGAGAAAGAAATCAAGGAACGGATTGAAGAAATTGAAGTACCTTGGAAACCAACCGATCCAAATACAGGGATCAAGAGTAATAAGGTAATGACACCGAAAGCTCTGTCCGATATCATCAAGAAAGAATCGGATCCAGAACTGCATCGTCTCGAATTGCTCAGAGAAGCAATCAGCACTATCAAGATTTTGACACCAGAAAAACAATGGGCTGCAATCAAAGAAGTATATATCGATGGAACTCTTACAGTAGAAGGAGCATCGATTAAATACTTGCATTGTAGTAAGTCTCTTGCCTACAAGGAAGTGATCGAGCCATTCTTTAGTGGGCTAGAAAAGAAAATCTATGAACTATCTGTGAACACTAAGATTAATATTAATTTGGAAAAAAGTTAAAAATACAGTCGAAAGTGTGGAAAAAAGTTAAAAATAAGGTAGTATAATTATATTATCGGGTAAAACCGAACCGATGGATCCTTATGAAACGGGTTAGGAGTTAGCTCAGTTGGTAGAGCGGTCGGGTTATAACTGGCGTGTCACAGGTTCGAATCCTGTACTCCTAATATCAGCCAAGTCAGCACAAGCTGGCTTTTTATTTTACCTAGGAAGGAGGTGGCACTGTGAACATTGTGGATCCTATTCGTGACAAAGATGATATCCAGGCAATGAAGGAATATCTGCGAGAATGGAATGAGCGAAACTATTTGCTCTTTTTATTTGGCATCAATTCCGGATTGCGCGTAGGAGATATCTTGAGGATACGAGTAAAAGATGTGCAAGGTTGGTATATCAAAATAAAAGAGCAGAAGACTGGAAAAAGGAAACAGCTCAAGATGACAAAGACTCTGAAAAAAGAAGTCAGAGAGTATATCAAAGATATGCCACTGCATCATTATCTGTTTCAAAGTCGCATTGGAAAAAACAAACCACTGGACAGGCGGACAGTCGATTGGATATTGAAGACCGCAGCTATCGAGTGTGGGATCGAAAACATTGGAACCCACTCGATGAGAAAAACATTTGGCTATCATTACTATAAAAAGACTAAAGACGTGGCAATGCTCATGGATCTGTTTAACCATTCATCTCCTGCGATCACACTGAGATATATCGGGATTAGACAAGATCAACGAGATAAAGCCATGTCTAATTTTGATTTATAGTTATCAATTAGACATAACGAGTAAAACGCTAATTAGTTTTATTAGTTACCTTTTATTCATTTATTTTACTGGCTTTTTAATGCCGGGATGAATCAGACAGAATATAAGATATGTCTAATTCAAGAGAGAAAAACAATATAGTTTTCAGAAATAATATAATGAATTTCAGAAACAGATAATTGAAAGTATGAAATATTACAGAGGATTTGAGGATTGAAAGTAGATGTTTCGACAAGAGAAAGTCGCAGAGAGTTTTATCTTTCAAAATCATGGAGACAATTAAGACTCGAAGCAATGAGTCGAGATCATTTTGAATGCGTCTGGTGTCGAGATGAGGGGAAGGTGACTACAGATAACCTTGAAGTCGATCACATCAAAGAGCTGGAATATTATCCAGAGTTTGCTTTAGATATAGACAATCTTCGTACTCTGTGCAAGGAGTGTCATAACAAGCGGCATCATCGCTTCCAATTTCGCAAATCATCTAAACTGCAAAATAAAAATTTTCGTTCGGACGAATGGTGGGGATGAAAATTTAAAATTTTAAAAAATTCACAGACCCCCCGGTCGAAAAAAATCGAAAAAAATCGGTCTCTGGGAACCGGTGGGAGGGGTCGATTGTCCAAATGCAAAGCACTATTTTTTAAGGGGGAGGGGGCTCATGGAAGAATACTCAGAAAAAAATATAAAAGAATTGGAAAATCAGTTACTTTCCAAAATTGGCAATTTCAGCACACGAAAGAAAGATGCGATTCAGTATGAGAAAGTTCATCGCTATCTCTATCTGGTCCGTTTACTGTATGAGTTGAAAGAACGACTCAAACAAGATGGATTAGTCATCACCGTCCATAACGGTCAGCAAAGATTTCAAAAAGCGAACTCGTTAATCAAAGAAATCAATACAACCAGCAATCAGCTACTAGCGATTGAGCGATCATTTGACTTTGAGGTTGAAAATTCACCAGTCGAGAAGAAACCACCATCGGACGGAAGTGATCTGTTGTGATTTCTCATCCTCTGATTGATGAATACATCGAACTTGCCGAATCAGGAAAAATCAAAGTCAACAAAGAACGCTCACTCTTATTCAAAATCATCAAGGAAAAAATCTATCCGAGGGATGATTTATATTTTGACAATGATTTGATTGAGAAATATATCCAGTTCACCGAGAAGAATTTCTTTCCACTGGCTAAGTATCAAAAGTTCGTCACGCCATTTATCTTTCTTTTTCGGAAAGAAGATGGTGAACCTCAATTTGATGAAATATTGCTGACCCTTGCTCGTGGGGGAGGGAAGAATGGTTTTATGTCCAGCCGGGACGCATTCTTCATCAGTCCTCTCTATCCTGTAAGAGATTACGATGTGACTATCACAGCTAACTCTGAGAAGCAAGGCAAGGTATCATTTAAGGAAGTTTATGAAACTGTCCAGAGAAGAGGACTGGAAGATCATTACTATTTGACAAAGATGTCTATTACAGGCCGAGGGAATAACTCGGTCTTTTCTTATCGGACGAACAATCCGAAGACAATGGACTCGGCTCGTGATGGTTGTCTTGAATTCGATGAAATTCACCAGTTCGAAAATGACTCTGCTGTTAAAATCCAGCGGTCAGGGCTTGGTAAGATTGCCCATGCTCGTACCTTCTACAATGGTACCAATGGGCATGTCCGTGAAGGGTTCTACGACAAGTTGATTGAAAAATCAATGAAAATCTTGAATGGTGAACTTGATGAGTTCCGTTTTTTCCCGTTTATCTGCAAGTTGGATGATCCGGAAGAAGTGGACGATATGAGCAACTGGCCCAAAGCGAATCCTATGCTTGATGAAACAACTCCTTATGCCAAACGTCTATTAGCTAGAACGAAAGCTGACTATGATGATTTAGAATTGGAACCATCAGGCAGACAAGAGTTTATGACAAAACGGATGAACCTGCCAGAAGCAGACATCGAAAAAGATGTGACCACTCGTGAAAAGTTAATGGCTGCATTGAGAAGCCCTGGCATAGATCTCTCAGGAAGATCTTGTGTCGCTGGTTTCGACTACGCAAGCATCAGAGACTTTGCCAGCGTTGGTCTACTCTTTAAAAACGGTGATGAATTTATCTGGAAGCAACACAGTTTTGCTAGAAAGCAATTTTTGGATATGTTTAAAATCAAAGCTCCAATCCGTGAATGGCAGGAGCAAGGACTCTTCACTATCGTAGACGGTCCAAGTATAGATCCAAGATTACTTGTTGATAAATTGATCCAGTGGCGCAAGCTGTACAATATCGAAATTGTCTGCGCAGACGGATTTCGAATGGACTTGCTAAAACCATTGCTGGAAGAAGCTGATTTTGAATATGAATTCTTGCGAAATCCAGGAGCGATACAGTCGAAGGTAGCTCCAATCATTGAAGATGGATTTGCGAATGAAAGATTCATTTTTGAAAACGACAAATCAATGCTCTGGTATACCGATAATACCTTTGTCAAAGAAGACAAAGACGGAAACAAGAGATTTTTGAAAAAGGAACCGTTGAGACGAAAGACTGACGGCTTCCATGCCTTTATTGCTGCTCTCTACAAGAGAGAAATCATTCAGGAGAGTACTGTTGGAGACTTTCTTGAT
The DNA here is from genome assembly GCF_001813295.1 of Streptococcus sp. HMSC072G04. GTDB lineage: Bacteria > Bacillota > Bacilli > Lactobacillales > Streptococcaceae > Streptococcus. Next base: position 13,273 of record NZ_KV812003.1, on the reverse strand, counting down.
GTGATCGAAGATTGGGAATTTTAGAAAGGACAACAAAATGAACAAACGAATGAAGAAGAAACAACAACTCGAACAAAAGATCCAAGGCCTTGAATGCGAGCTTGCTGTAGTAAGCAAAGAAAACATGGAACTATTGAACAAGATTGGTTCAATCAGTGCTGAATTGAATACTTTGAGCCAGTCCGTGAAACGACATGAAGATATTTGCGGTCAAAATGTCGAACAAACAAATAAAGAGTTTGAATCAATCAAGAAGGAACTCAAACGCTCCAAAAAATCTTTCTTCAAACGATAAAAGAAAGATCCGGGTGGGTGGTAGGCATAAAATTTTAGAAAGGAGGAGGTGCCTTGGGATGGCTAAATTTATTCAAGCGAGAAGTTCCAGAACCAAGTTTTGAATTTGATGAGCTGGAGCGGATCTTTGGAAATCTGCAACTAAAGAGCCTGTCGATTGATAAGGCTGCTGAATTTGTGGCCCGCATCTTTGCAAGATCTGAGTTCAAATTTGTTGAGAATGGGAAAAAGAAGGCTACTGATTGGGATTATCTGCTAAATGTAAGGCCCAATAAGAATGAATCAGCTTCTGAGTTTTGGCAAAAGGCGGTTTATCGCTTATTGACCAAGAACGAAGTACTAATTTTTCTGTCGAATGACGATCAGTTATTGATTGCTGACTCGTACATCCGACAGAAATATGCTGTGTTCGATGACACATTCACATCTGTGAGCTGTCAAAACTATACTTTCCAGAAACCATTCAAGATGAATGAAGTCATTTTCTTGCAATACAACAACAATCGTCTTCAAGAATATTTCACTCAACTCTTCAATGATTATGAAAAACTACACACTCGACTGGTTGAAGCACTTGCACGAAATAATCAAATTCGTGGAGTACTCAGCACTAGAACGAATGCAAGTTTTGACGAATCAAAACGAGAAAAGATGCAACGATATGCAGACGGTCTCTTTAAATCATTTACGACCAAGACAGTAGCAATTGTCCCGGCTCAAGAGGGAATGGAATACTCTGAGCTGACAAACACTACTGGTACATCAAATCTATCCGTAGATGAACTCAAGAAGCTGCGTAGGCAATTTGATGATGAGGTAGCTGACATCTTAGGAATTCCCACTGCGCTGATGCATGGGGACATGGCTAATCTGGAAAATAGTCAGAAGATGTTTAATAGCTATTGCTACCAGTCGCTTGTGAAGAAAATGAGCGATGGTTTGAACTTTGCTTTGCTCAGCAAAAGTGAATACAAAGACAATAAGCGCCTTGTCATTGTTGGTGAAGGGCAAAGAGATAAATTCTCGCTTGCTCAAAGTATTGACAAGCTGATTTCTTCTGGCTCCATGCTTATCAATGAGGTCCGTGAGGAACTTGGTCTTGAAGCTGTACCGTGGGGCGACAAGCCTCTGATCACTAAGAATTATCAACTTGGTGAGGATGTAGAGAAGGGAAGTGAGAAAGAAGATGAAAGTGATTCCGATTAAAGGAACAATCGTGTCAAACGATGATGTCTGGCTTTATGATTGGTTTGGTTGGGACTGTACCGCTCCTAAAAATGTAGTATTACCGGAAACTGGTGAGGACATTGAAGTTCACATCAATTCAGGGGGAGGAGATGTATATGCAGGTAGCGAAATCTATACTGCATTACGGGCCTACTCAGGGAAAGTAGTTGTTAAAATCGTGGGAATTGCTGCAAGCGCAGCGAGCGTTATCGCAATGGCTGGTGATGTAGTAGAAATTAGCCCTACTGCTCAAATCATGATCCACAACGTGTCATCACGAGTTGACGGAGACCACAACACTCTACTTCATGAAGCTGGAGTACTTGAAGGTTTTAATAAATCAATCGCAAATGCTTATGTTGATAAGACTGGGAAAGCGTTGGATGATTTATTGGATCTGATGAACAAGACTACATGGTTCGATGCTGAATCAGCAGTAAATCAAGGTTTTGCCGACAGAATCATGTTTGCTGGAGAAATTGCTCCTACGTTTGCTGCAAGCGAAACTCCAATGATTCCACATGATTTTATCGACAAGATGAAGTCGGCAATGACTCCTGATGTTGATAAAATCGCTGATCTGGTAGCTAATAAGTTAGAAGCTCGACAGATTGCAAAAGAGTCTTTTGAAAATAGTGAATTTGTGCAAAAAAGATTCACTCTTCCAAAAAGTCCCGAAAATAACACAAACAAGGCTGTGCCTAAAGGGTTCGGTCTTTTTGCATTTTAGAAAGGAAAAATAATAATGACAATGAAATTATCAAACAAATTCAACGAAATTCGTCAGAACTTTTTGAACGCTGTAGCAAATGGTGCACCTCAAGAAGAACAAGCGAAACTCTACAATGAAATGATCGAGTCGATGACAAATGAAATGATGGAACAAGCTCGTCATGCTGCTCATGAGGAAGTTTCAGCAATGAACCCTTATGATGCTAAATTGACTGCGGAAGCCCGTGAATTCTTCAACGACATCGACAAAACTGCCCCTGTAGGAGTAGAAAAACTCTTCCCACAAGAAACCGTTGACCGTATCTTTGATGATATGGTAAAATCTCGCCCGCTCTTGCAACATATTGGATTGCGCAATGCTGGTATCCGCCTTAAATTCCTCAAATCAACTCAAACTGGAGAAGCTGTTTGGGGCAAGATCAATGGGGAAATCCAAGGTCAATTGAAACAAGCCTTCAACGAAGAAGAAGCTATTCAAAACAAGTTGACTGCATTTGTAGTCATTCCTAAAGACTCTGAAAAATTCGGTCCTGCTTGGTTGCAAGCATTTGTATCTGCTCAAATCACAGAAGCGTTTGCTGCTGCTTTGGAAGCCGCCTTCTTGAACGGAGATGGAGATGGCAAACCAATCGGTCTTTCTCGCACTCTTACAGGTACTGTAGCAGGAAACAAAACAACTTATGCAGAAAAAGCTGTTGAAACTGCAAAACTTACATTTGTGGACTCTGCAACAGTTGTCAAAGAATTGACAAATGTTTACAAATATCACTCCGTTAAATCTGATGGTAATCCAGTTGCGGTTGAAGGAAATGTCGTGATGGTTGTCAACCCAACAGACGCATGGGATGTTAAAAAACAATACACTTCCCTAAATGCTCAGGGAACGTATGTAACAGCAATGCCGTATAACTTGATCTTGGCTGAGTCAATTGCTCAAACCGCTGGTAAAGTGACTACATTCGTCAAAGGCCGCTATGATGCATTTGTAGGTGGTGGTATTGAATTTGGACGCTTCACAGAAACTTACGCTCTTGAAGACTTGAACCTCTACACTGCTAAGCAATTCGCCTACGGTAAGGCTCACGATGAAAAGACCGCTGCTGTTTGGAAATTGGAAATCAAATAATAGGTGGTGACACCGAATGGAAGAAACAAAACAACTTCATCCGCTTCTAGGAACATTCAAGGAGCGGATGAAAATCTTTCATGATGCAGAAGACGGGAATCTTTCAAGGATGTTGACTTCATCTGAAAAAGCAATTCTCGACTTAACAGGAGCTTTTGATTTGTCAGATTCTCGCACTGAAGAGCTTGTTTTGGAACGTGCAAGATATTTGTACAACGATCAGGTCGAGTTTTTCTTTGCAAATTTTCAAGGAGAACTCCTTGAGTTATCACTTCAAAACCACCCAATAGGAGGAAAAGAGTGCTAGAAACAATCCAAGATTTCTTTGACTTGAAAGAAAATGTTGTCCGACACGTTGGAGACATTTTTGAAGTTGATGATGATCGAAAAAACGAATTGATGAAGAAATTACCTGATTTTGTTAAAGAATACGATTTAGTAGCTTCGGAAAATCCAAACGAAGATGTAGTTGTGGAAGATGAATAAGCCTGAGTTTAAATACAAGAAGCCAGAGACCAATACAAGCGAATTAAGAACTCCAGTAGAGTTTTATAACTCAAAAGTACTTGAAGGATTAGATGGCCGGGATGTGAGCTTTGAGAAAGTATTTTATACATTCGCAAAAATCTACTCACCTAGCTTAAAGGATATCGAAATTTCAACAGGAAAATCAATGACTGCAAAGATGACCTTGAAAATTAGAGATCCTTTAACAAGTTATCAACCTGACAATAAGCATTTCGTGCAAGTAAATGATCACCGATTAGAAAATAAAAAATGGCAGATCATTGATGTTCGTCCCGATTATGACAACCGTGATTATTTAATTGTTGTTATTGGTGGATCAAATGACTAGTGGCGCTACATTAAGAGGCTTCGATGAAGTCATCCGAAATTTAGAAGCAAAGCTTGGCGATGCGAAAGTGAGAAGGTCTGCGAATAGAGCTTTGAAAGGCGCAGCAACTGAAACGCTTGAAGACTTTCAAGTAGCTCTAGAGGTTTTCAGAAAAACCGGAGAAACAATCGAAAGCGCAACAGTCGGAAATGTAACGGGTGCTTTTGAAGGAGTGCCAATGGTTAAGCTTGGTTTTGGTGCTGGTTCACGTTGGAGGTTGGAGCATTTGAATGAATTCGGATATGCAAAAAAGGCCCATCCAAGGGGATTCGGTGTTATCCGAAGATTTTCGGAAGCCAACAAAGAAAAATTCAAATATAGGTTAGCAACTAAATTGAAAGGAGAAGGGCTTGGATGATTAAAGACAAGATATCAGAAATATATGATGCTCTGATGAGCGATGAGGAACTTTCTAAAATCACTATCAAATCATTTGAGCGTCCTGAAACTTTACCAACAGATCAGACGAGTATTGTTATTATCCCACTAGGGCCACCTATCCAAAGTGACCAGGGAAGTAATACAAGCTTTTCAAAAACATTTCTTTATCAAATCAACGTTGAATCGATTAACCGAATTGAATGCAAAAAATTGCAAGGGTTAGTCGAAAAGGTGATGGAGTCACAAGGATTCTATCAAATCGCTGGGGGTCTAGATGAATGGATCCCTGAAATCAAACGCTATGCAGATGCTAGAACTTACAAAGGGAAGAGCAAGCTGTATGACGATTATTAGAAAGGAAATTTAATATGACACAACAAAAACAAGGAACTGCTACAGTTGGTTTTAAAAGCCTTACAGTTCGAATTTTGGATGGGAATCAAACCATCACAGAGGGAGAAAACCTCTTTATCATCCAAGGTAAAAAAGGAGAAGGTGCGACTCAAACCGCAAAAATCTCCGGTCTTGCTGTTGACCCTACAAAAACATTCGGAAGCAACATCGCTTACCATGTAAACAACCGTGGGGTTGGAGATGTCAAAGTAGATCTTGGTCTCTTGGACATTCCAGTAGCGCTTTACGTTAAAGCTCTCGGCTATGAAAACGATGATGACATCCTTGACTTTGGGGCTGACACAGTTTCAAAAGATGTCGCTATCTTGCTCGAATCAAACACTCCAGATGGTGGTGGAGCTTACTATGGATTCTACAAAGGAAATCTGTCAATGGACGCAATCGATCTTAACACGATCAAAGATAAAGCTGATGAGCTTGCTACTACAGATGTATCATTCGCTGCAGGCGCAAGCACTGATGAGCAAACCAAGAACAAGTACGGTACAATGTACTTTGGTAGCGATGAAGCAAAAATCAAGAAATTGAAAGCAAAACTCGGTATGGCAGCAGCAGGATAATAATTGGGGCATTCAGCCCCTTTATTTATCTTTATATCGTTGTAAACCTTTACAATTATTGATATAATAAGTTGTGGAGGTTTTGTTATGAAAAATAAGAAAAATACAGTTTTAATAACATTAACAATTATTATCACTCTAGTTTCCATTGTACTTGCTATTATGCTCGTAAATTCCAACAATCAACTTTCTAAGACACACAAGGAATTAGAGAGCGTAAAGGAAGAGAAGGACAGAGCTGTCATGGTAAAAGATAAGCTCTCTACATACGTATCAAACGTAGATCACGATTTATTTCTGGAAGCAAATGATTTCGTTCTTGGAATGAATTCATTGACTAGCTACAAATTTGGGGACGGAGTTCTTTTCGACAAAACTCAAATCACAATCAACGAACCAAAAAAGCAAACGTCTGGCATGCTGGCTATGGAACATGATTCAAACAGCTTTATACCAGTCACAGTAACGCTAGCCATTACAAACAATGATTCTTCGAACATTGAAATCAATCCAGGTAAAATACTTGTAAGTGATGATAAAGGGAATTATCTTGCATACGATTCTGTAATCACTAATGACGACACTGTTGCAGTCCAATCTAAAAAAAGTGTTGTGATTAGAGCTGGAGGAAAGGCAACTATCGCAATAGTCTATGCAATGAACAAAGATAATTCCAATAATGATGTTAATAAAATTGAATTTTTAAATAAAATTTGGACAAAATGAAATAAGCACCATTCGGTGCTTTTTTAATTATAGAAAGGCAAACAATGTCAAAAATTACATTTACCATGAAGAATGATGCTGGAGAAGATGTACTATACTCTAGTAAAGAAATTACTACTCGTGATTATCGTGATTACCTTGTACTAAACGACTCACTCACATCAGATAAGACAGAAGTTGAAAAATTGGATCAACAATTAGGCTTCATTGCGTCACTATTTGAAAATGTGACAGTAGAGCAATTGCTAGAACATACTGATTTCGCAAAAATCATTGAAGTGTTCACTGAAATCTATGCTCATCTTGTGGGTGATGTAGACCCAAAGGGGAAAAAATAGATCCTAAAAACGCATTAAAACGTTTCTACAAATTCGTTAAGGAAGTTGCTGATGGACCATATAACATGAATGTCCATGATGTGATGGAATTAAGCTGGGAAGATCTGATCGGAATTATTGATCTTGATAAAGATCAAACCGAAAATGCGTCTTTAGATCTGGCTGACATTTTTGGAGAAATGGAAGCATAAAGCCTCTTTGGGCTTTTTTGTTTGTAAAAGGAGGAAAAATGGCAGGTGGAACGCCACTAGGACAAATGTATATAGAACTAGGGCTGGACGTGTCAAAGTTCAATCCTAGCTTAACAAGTGCAAAGAACGCTGTGAAGTATTTCCAAAATAATGTCAAAGCGCTCGATAGCACATTGAAAAACAATGGTAAGAGTACAGAACTCCTAAAAGCAAAATATAAGTCTTTAGGACAGGCCATTGAAGCGCAAAAAAAAGTACTCGATCAGATGAAGCAGAACTTCGATAAACTTGATCCTGGATCTGCTAAATTTGACAAAGCCGCTGCTGATATTGAGCGAGAAAATGCAAAATTATCAGCAATGGAAGGACAACTCTACAAAGTAGAGCAAGCCTTGAAAGCTGTTGGACGTGAAAATAGCTTTTCAGGTAAAATGGAAGCCCTTGGGAAGAATTTGGTTAAAAGTGGAGACAATATCCAAAAATTTGGAAAAAATGTCTCTGACTTTGGAGGGACACTAACCAAAGGAGTAACAGCTCCATTGATTGCAAGTGCTGGATTTGCCTTAAAAGCTGCAATCGACTATGAAACTGCATTTGCAGGAGTCAAAAAGACTGTAGATGGAACACCGCAACAGTTCGATAAACTATCTGCTAGTATTCGTGAGATGGCAAAAGAAATGCCATCAAGTGCAGTTGAAATTGCAAACGTTGCGGAAGCAGCTGGACAATTAGGGGTACCAATTGGAGCAATCAAGGACTTTTCTAAGACCATGATCAATCTTGGTGTCTCTACAAACTTAAGTTCTGAAGAAGCAGCATCATCAATTGCTAAAATCGGGAATATCATGCAAGTTTCTGGGAAAGATCTGGGTACCTGGTCTGCGCATTTTGGATCAGCAGTAGTAGATCTTGGCAACCATTTTGCCACAACAGAGCGTGATATTGTCGAAATGACCAACCGTTTGGCAGCAGGCGGTAAGCTAGCTGGTTTGACTACACCAGAAATTCTTGGTCTTGCGACTGCGATGAGTAGTGTAGGTATCGAAGCAGAAGCAGGGGGAACTGCGATGAACCAGACCATTACTGGTATCGGTAAGGCAGTAGCTGGTGTTGGTAAAGGTGCGAAAGAGAAATTAGAAGTGATCGCACAAACTGCAGGAATGACGGCAGAGCAATTCTCTACAGCTTGGAAACAAAAACCAGCAGATGCATTGCAAGCCTTTATTAAAGGTCTACAACGTGCACACGATGAAGGCAAGAATATGGACGGTATTCTTGATGAACTTGGAATGACAGGTATTCGTCAAGGTAATATGCTGAAATCTCTTGCATCTGCATCGGATAAGATGGGAGACGCTGTCCGTAGGTCAAATAGTGCGTGGAAAGAAAATACAGCTCTCACAAACGAAGCTAAGAAACGTTACGAGACAACAGAATCCCAGTTGAAGATCTTTAAGAACCAGGTGACTGATCTGGCAATTGAATTTGGTGGTCCATTGTTAAAAGCTATGAATTCAGGTTTGCAGGCTGTGAAACCATGGATTTCAAAACTGGCTGACATGGCCAAGGCTTTTAGTGAAATGAGCGAGTCTCAACAGCAAAATATCATTAAATGGGGATTGCTTGCAGCAGGCGCAGGTCCAGCCTTATCAATCCTTGGCAAAGGTATCGGAGTTATCGGAGGAATCACTAAAGGTATCGGCTTCCTCACTCAAGGTATTGGTAAAGTCGGTGGTGGGCTTTCTGTATTAGGCAAGACATTCCAACTATTTAAACAAGGTAGCAGTCTTTCTTCTGCATTTAAAACTGCAACAACCGGAATCACTGCAACTAGCACTGCTGCAGAAGGTGCAGTAGCTTCTACTGGTCTATTAGCAAAAGGGATCGCACTGCTTGGGAACCCTGTCACCTGGGGAGTCCTAATAGGCGGTGTTGCTGTTGGTGTGATTGCTACAGTAGCAAAAGAAATGGCAGACGCAAACGAACGCACTCAAACGTGGGGTACAAGCGTAAGCAAGCTACAAGACCAAGAATTATCACGGTTAAAATCCAAAGTCGATGAAGTGCATCAAGCTACCGTAGGCTTTGGGCAAGGTGGCGCACAAGCGGTTGAAAATGTACGTAAGAGTGTGCAAGGGCTTGCCGATGATATCCAGAAAGCGATTGACAAAGACCTTGAGAAAACTCTTAAAGGGCTTGAAAAGGTTGGTGCGAATGAAACAATCCAAAAACGTGCTGTAGCGCAAGCAGAACAGCAAAAGAAAAACATCCAGTCGATGACAGATGAGATTGTACAGATTTATCAAAATGCATCTGACCAACACAGAAAGATTACTCGCGAAGAACAAGCGATTATTTCTGACTACGAAAATCAATTTATTGATAAGCAATTGTCATTGCAGAAGTATTCTGCCGATGAACGTACCGCAATTGTGAAAGCCATGAATGGCCAGATCAGTGATCTGAATGAAACGCAGTTACGTAAAGGTACAGGAGTCGTAGCTAAATGGCTCAAAGAGGAACAGAAACTCTACGATGAGCAAGTGACTGCATTGAAAGATGCTCACGAAAAGGGAATTTATAGCCAGTCCGAATACAATAAGGAAATGGAAAAATTAAATGCCCAACACAAGACCAAAATGGAAGCCTATGGCCGTGAGTATGCAGAACTTCAAAAAGAGTGGAGTAAGAAAGTACCTCTTAACTTCGGTAACGATGAACAACGTAAGATGTACTTTGACCAGATGCGCAAGGATTGGGCAGAGCTTGGACTTGATTATGACAAGATGATGGCCAAGGCAGACCAATTTGCTGACATCGTAGGTCGTTCATCTGGTATGGTCGCTAAAAGCGTACAAAATATGTCGCAGGAGACCAAAGATGCTAACAACCTATGGAATGGATTGGTATTTGATCCTAAGACTGGGCAAGTCAAAACCAATGCACAAGAGGAAGTAACTAAAGCACTCCAAGCCGAAAATGGCTGGGAGAATATGCAGTTTATCCTCAAGCATGCCAATCTTGAAACAAATGCTAAGATGACTATCGGTGAAGCCTTGGTTGAAGTCGGTAAATGGGATAGCCTAACTCCAGCAGAAAAAGAATTGGTCGTAGGCAACAATCAAGGTATGCAAGCCATCCTTGATAATAAAACATTGTTAGAACAATACAATGCTATGCCAGCGGAAGTTAAAGAACTCTTAATGAAGAATACTGACTTCTTATCATCTGGTGAACGTGCTACTGCGATCATTGAACGCTGGAACACACTCACACCAGAGCAGAAAGAACTGATCTTAAAGGACGCTGCTAGCGATAAGGCTGAACGTGTACGGCTTGCAGTTGACTCTTTAACTGGTATGGCTCACGTAGTCAATTTAGATGCAGAAGATAAGACCAAGAGTGCTATTGCTAGTGCGGTGTCTGGTATTTTAACACTACCTACCGACCACAAGACTGATCTGATCGCAACACCAGACGGTGTGACACTTGGAACTAACCAAGCAATGGGCGCTTTAGGATTGTATAACGGATTTGCTGTACCTACGAAACAAATCACTGCTGATCCAAATAATGCAACTAATGCAGCTGGCCAAGCAATTGCCAAACAGCTAGAGTGGAATAGTACACCTAGTCCAGTTAAACCGCAGTTGGGTGATCCAACTGGTGCGATAACTGCTGCACGGCAAGCTATTGAAAATCAAAACGCTTGGAATAGCACTCCAAGTCCTATCAAGGGCATCAATGCACAAGATAATACTGCAGGCCCTGTTTGGAGCGCTCAATCAAATATCAATAGCGTTCAAGGTAAGACAGTATACATTGATGTCGTAAGGCGGATGATTGGTGGAGCAGCAGCCGCGATTGGTTTTAAAGATGGTACAGACTACCACGAAGGTGGACTCGCAATGGTCAATGACCAGCGGAATGCGGTCTATAAAGAAATGGTAACTTTACCAGATGGAAGCTCGTTTATACCAGATGGACGGGATGTTGTCCTCAACCTGCCTCGTGGATCAAAAGTATTGCGAGCTGATAGAACTAAGCGACTGATGAAAAATCTTGGCTTCCCAAGATATGCAACAGGGGTCGGAATTCCGGAAGATGCCAAATTCTTGCGAGAAATGAAAAATGCAAGCCAGCAATTTTTATTTAAAGAAACATCCACAGGAAACAGCTACACTGGTGAAAATATCGTTGCTGAGATCGCAATTCTGAGAGCAAGTTTAGAAAAGATCCTTACTGCTATCCTTGAAAAACCGTCAGAAACCTATCTGGACGGTGATGTTTTAGCACAAAACAGCTATCAAAGATATTCTAAAATCATGGCTAGGGAGGGAATCTAATGTTTAACATGATTATAAATGGATTTGACACTGGATCAATCCCAAACTGCTATGTGACGGATTTCGGAGAAGACCAGACGGCCACACCAAGGGTCGAATCAAATACAATTTACGGAGCTAACGGAGATTACAATCTTTATGATGGAGCTTATGACGGGTACGATAAGACAGTAAGTCTATACGTTGTCAAAACAAGCGAAATCGAAATGATTGTCAATCAATTCAAACCAGAGGAAAATAAAATAGAGTTTAGTCACCGACCAGGCTCTATTTTTTATGCCGATTTTCAAAGCGCATCATTTAAGCAAAATGGTTTGCATGCGTGGACTTTAGAAATCAAGTTAAAGATGCATCCATTCCGCTACTTAAATAATGATGCCGTAGTCACTTTGACAGGTAACGGCACAGTAAACAATCCAGGAACGGTATATTCTGAACCAGTTATCACAATTGAAGGCAATGGAGATGTATCTCTCACTATCGGGAAGCAAACCATGCAACTCACGATTGATACAAAAGCAACAATTGACTGCCGTCATAAAAAACAAAATGTCTATGACAAAAATGGAAATCTGAAAAATACATTGAGAAAAAGAGGTGGTTTCTTCGAAATTGCTCCAGGAATGTCTGGTATTGCAGTTTCAGGTACCGTCTCAAAAGTCACAATAAAAGGAAATTGGAGGTATAAAGTATGATCTATCTGCAAGAGGGTAACTTCCCTCTTAATGAAGCATTTAGCTCTGAAATTGTCCAGGAAGCTAACAGCACCTATCAACTTACCTTTAAATTTCCAACCTCAGACCCCAAATGGGCATTGTTAACCCCAGAAACAGAATTAGTTGCTGATGACTTGCACGGAGAACAGTACTTTAGTATCTTCGAAGTCGAAAAGCAACACGGATATGTCACTGTATATGCCAATCAAGTAGCAACATTACTTAATGGATATTCCATCAACAAGATCAATGTCGATCGAGTGAATGGAGCAACTGTGATGAATGCGCTTGTTGCCGGATTTAAACGAGAAACACCATTCACATTTTTTTCCGATGTGATGTCAAAACACACCCTCAATCTTAAAGATATCTCAGCGATGGAAGCCTTGGCCAAAGACAAGCATTCCATCGTTGGGCAGTGGGGTGGAGATCTTGTCCGGGATAAGTACAGTGTCCGATTGCTAGAAAATGGTGGAATCGAAAACGAATCATTGTTTGCCTACAAGAAAAACATGAAGTCGTTTCAAGAATCGAAATCCACTAAAGAGTTGAGAACACGGATCCATTTTAAAAAGGTCATCGAAGCGCATGAGGAAGGAAAGAAAGATCAGATCCTAACCGTGACCATTGATAGCCAACTGATTAATAAATACAAGCATATCTACGAAGCAGATATGGAAGTACAAGATCAGGATGTAGTGGATCAAAAAACACTTGAGGAATACGGCAAGCGCTATTTCCGTGAAACTCTGTGTGACATGATCGAAGAAAGCCTTGAGATTGATGTTGTAGGCCAGGCAGATCAACCAGTACACATGTTCGATATCGTGAGCATCTTCCACGAGAGCTACGATGTCGATTTGCGTAAAAAGATCACGAAATACAAGTTTAATCCAATGAGCATCAAACTTGTCAGCATCGGTTTCGGTGAAGTTGCCAGAACTTTAGCAGACTCTATTTCGGGAATGGTCAACGATTCCGTTGATAAGAAAATGAAGTCTTATGATGCTGAATACGAAGCGAAAGTGCAGAAGCTTGTAGATAATGCTAATGCTGAGTATGACAAGCAAGCAAAAGAGCTGGAACATAAAATCACAGATGGCATTGAGCAAGCAAAAGCACAAGCAGAAGTAGTCAAGCAGGAAATTTCGGCTCAAGTAACCGGCAAAATCAATGCAGCAAACCAAGCAAATAAAAATGAAATTGTAGAAGAGTTTAAAGCTCAATACAATGGCATCGAAGTGAAGATGCAAGGTTTGAAAGCCACTACTGATCAATTAAAGACCAGCGATGCTGATATCCAGAAGCTGATCAATGATTTCAAAGA
>NZ_KV812002.1:164381-166048 GCF_001813295.1 Streptococcus sp. HMSC072G04 | reverse complement strand
TTAGCGCCGTACACCTTGATAGTAGCTTTATAACTTTGAGTGCCGTTTTGTTTTAAGAGGTCAAGAAGTTCTTTATCAGATTTGCCTTGAGTACCTGCCAAATCCACTTCATAGAAGTAGAGAGCTTTGCCCAATTTCTCTACTGGTGGGAGAGCAGGATTTTTGGCTGATCCGTTATCGGACCATGGAGCCTGGTCTGAGGCTTTCAAGATAAGACGAGTCAACATACCGTCACCAGCGAAGAATTCATATGGAATGACTTGGTTGACACCGGCTGTAAATGGGCCTGGGAAATTCGCTTTATCCAAGTAAGTGGCTGGAACATCTACTGTGTCTTTAGTATTATCGGCCACGCCCTTTTGCACTTCAGCTGGGGTGGTTGCTGGTTTAGTTTCATTTGCTTCACGCTCTTGTCCAGAAACTGTAGGCGCAGGATTTGTCACAGGTTTAAACGCATCTTCTGTTTCTTTCTCAGATTCTGGTTTTGCTTGCACTTCTTCTTTTGGCGCTACCACTTGGTCTTTATCAGCTACATTCACTTTTTCTGGAGAGCTTGTAGCATCCAGGCTTGCTTTAGGTGTTGAGTCTACCTGTTCTGAAGGAAGAGCTGTATCGACTGCTTCTTTGAGAAGTTCTACTGGTAAGTCACTCTTTTCACTCACCGAAGTAGCATCTGGCACAACTTGAGCAGGGGTCTGATCGACCACATCGGCACGTACAGAACTTGGCTGACCAACTAGGACAAAGAAGCCACTAGCCACAACAACTGAGGCAACACCGACACTAAGACGGCGAATAGACCAACGAGTATATCTTTGATTTGGATTGAATTTCATAGGATTCTCCTTAGAGCTTTTCTTTATTTGATGACTCTAGTATAATCTCCTATAATTAAAAAGGATTAAGAAAAAGTTAAAATTTTTCTTAAATCCCTCTTATAAAATACTTATATTGACTCAATAGTCACTAGAAAAAAGAATAGTCATTTCTCTTTTAATCATTGAGGCGTACTAGATAATCCAAATATTGGTTGTTAATCACCGCCATGATATAGGTATCAGGTTTTAATAAGTCATTTGGACCAAACTGAACGTCTAGAGGAGCATTTTCATAGTCACGAAAACCAAGAATATTGAGATTGTATTGTCCTCGAAGATCAAGTTGACTTAGACTCTTGCCTGACCACGATTGTGGAATAAAGGAGTAGGTATGGCAGAAAGAAACGCGTGGAAAACAAGCTCTTTGTAGAGATTTGCATGAGAGAGCAAACAGTTATCCCGATTTTAAGACGGAATTCGGCCATCTATGGCGTGGGAGGAGGCATCACTTGGGACAGCAAATGGGAAGGTGAATACCAGGAAACCAAGCAAAAATCGGCTGTTCTTTACCGGCAAGAGCCTCGATTTGAGCTCCTGACGACCGGATGTATCCACCAAGGAGAGTTGACTTTCCTGGAGCAACACCTAACCCGTTTGAGAGAGGCTAGTCGCTACTTTGCCTATCCTTATGATGAAGCAAAACTCCTGCCAAAAGGTCGCTATCAAGAAATCGCAAACGGAGGCCATCTACTCAATACCGAGAAACCCTATGAACTCGCGCAAGCCATCAAAGAGTTTGTTGCTGGGTTCTAAAATTAAGAGGCTGGGACAAAAGTCCTAGCCTCTCAA
>NZ_KV812002.1:118447-164281 GCF_001813295.1 Streptococcus sp. HMSC072G04 | reverse complement strand
AATTACCGATTTCTGTCCCACTCTCTTTTTTTAGAAATATTTGAGAATTGCTTGATAGTTATTTGAAAAGCAAGCTGTATACTAAGAGTGTAAAGAAAACAACTAGTCATTTGGACGAAGGAGAAAACCATGGAAAAAGTATTAGAAATTTCCCATTTGAGTAAAAAATTTGGTCATCAATACGCCTTAAATGATGTGAATCTCACCATTCGCAAAGGCGACGTTTATGGCCTGATCGGTAAGAACGGGGCTGGGAAAACCACCCTCATCAAGGTCATCACCCAACTAATTCAGGAAACTGACGGAAGCGTCTCTCTCTTTGCTTCTACAAGTCGCTCCCAGTGGACGCAAGCCCTGAAACGGGTCGGATCCGTCATTGAGAGTCCCGTGGCCCACAAGCATATGACTGCTTATCAAAACCTGGTCTACTATTGCAAGGCTCGCCATATCCCCAACCCTGATCAGGTCATCAAAGAAACCTTGAACTATGTCGGCCTGAATAATACGGGTAAGAAGAAATTCCGCGATTTTTCACTCGGGATGAAACAACGGTTGGGAATTGCGATTGCGCTCATTGCCAAGCCCGACTTCCTCATTTTGGACGAACCCATCAATGGTCTCGATCCTGTCGGAATCAAGGAATTCCGTCAGATGATCAAGCGCCTCAACGATGAACTCGGCATGACCATCCTCATTTCCAGTCACATCCTGTCCGAACTTTATCTGGTTGCCAATCGTTTTGGTATTGTCGACCAAGGACGCCTGATTAAAGAAATTAGCAAGGCTGAATTCGAAGAACAAGGAGAAGATTACATCATCCTCAAGACTAGCCAGCTAGCCCTTGCCAGTCAACTGATCCAGGATCAACTCCATCACCGTATCAAAGTCATCGATAAGGATGGAGAAATCCATATATTCGGCCAGACTCACGATATTAAAGTCATTGTCAAAGCCCTCGTTCAAGCAGATATTGACGTGGATGAAATCTACTATGCCCGCCAAGATCTGGAAAAATTCTTTACGGACTTGGTAGACTAGTCAACCCACCGTCTTGCATTACTTATCCCACATATTTCATTTAGGAGATTTATCATGTTGCATACCATTCAAGCAGATTTTTACAGACTTTTTCGCTCTAAAGGTTTTTGGATTACAGAAGCCATTCTCGTTCTCAACATCCTGTCTGGAGTCATCTTTGGAGCTACCGGCCACGTCGGCGTCAATACGGAATCCAAATTACCCCAAGCAACCGAAGTTTGGACGGGCTTTAAAGCCTTGACCAACTACTCTTCCAGCATCAGTGTGACTATCCTCTTTACCATTATTGTCATCACCTTGGTTCTAGGAACAGACTTAACGCAAAACTTATACAAGAATAATCTGGCCTATGGGGTTTCGCGCACCAGCTACTACTTTGCCAAAAGCGCCGTTGTCCTGACCATTGCCCTCTTCCAATTTCTCGTTTCTTATGGTCTCGTCTTCTTGATCGCGACCCTCTACAATGGACTTGGCACCATGCCAGAGCACTTCCTTGCTCATTTTGGTCTGACCGTGCTGATTCAGTTCCTTTCCACCCTGGCTTGGGTCAGCATCATTTCCTTCCTTCTTTACGCTAGCCAATCCATCACCTTGGCCTTCGTTGGCTACTTCGTTGGAAATATCCTCTTAAATCTTCCTGCGCTTTTCTTTAAAGATATTGATATTCTCCACTATCTAAACTTGGAATTCCAATATTCCATGGTCCAAAGCACCACAGCAACGAACAACACCCTCTCGATTGCTCTTGGATTCATCCTTGTTTTCGGCTTCCTAGGACTCGCTACTTTCAAACACAAAGATTTATAACAAAAAGGCTTGAGCGGTGCTCAAGCCTTTTTTCTTAGTGTAATGGTCAAGATAAACCAATCTGCCTCCGTTGCCAGTTGCAAGTCGCCGCCTAAGATCTCTACAAAATTTTGAATAATGTAGAGACCCAAGCCAGAAGACTCTTCTGTATCCGACAGATTTTCAGAGTAGAATCGACTAGCCAGTTGGTCTAAATGTTGGATCGGTTGTTGCACAATATTGCGCAGCTCTACCCGAATCGTGTCCGCGTCCGAGGTCAAGGTCAAACGCGCCTGATCCTTCCCATGCTTGAGGACATTGCTGAGCATATTTTGCAAGAGGCGCTCCCAAAGCTCAGGATCAGTAGCATAATGAAGATGCTCTTCTATCTCTACCTCTAAGGCAATCCCCGCCTCAGACAAGCTATCATAATACTGGAACAACTGCTGGGTCAGGACTTGGCTGAGATTAACATCTGAAAGCCGAGGCTGAATGGCTCCCTCCATCAAGCGTCTGTATTCCAAGAGAGATTCCAAACGTTTTGAGACGACTTGAAGATTGGAAGCAATTTTCTTCAGCTTTTCCTCTTCCTGCGTCCCACCTTTGATGATTTGTTGGGTATAGCCCGACGCAATGGTCAAAGGCGTCCGGATATCGTGAGCAATATTACTGATGGCCATATCCAAGGTCTTCTTTTCTTGAAAGGCAATCCGATTGGTCCGCTCGATCTGATCAAAGAGATCACTGACCTGCTTGGTCAAGGCGACCAATTCTTTTTTTGAGACCTGAGAGGTCAGCCGTACCCCACTTCCGCTTTGGAGCTTCTGTTGAATCTGCTCCTGCAAATCCTTTAAGGCAGAAAGCAAGCGAGCATAGCCCAAACCCAAGAAAAGGACAAGGACGACAAGAATTAGAACTAAAACCCACATTACTTGTCTCCTTTCAAACGAACACCCAAGCCCCAGACCGTTTCAATATAGTCCTCATCTGGATCAAGCTGGGCAATTTTCTTTCGGAGATTGCTCAGTTGGGCATTGAGGGTATTGTCACCAGGCAGATAAACTTCTTCCCAGACCGCCTCATACAATTCTTCCTTGGTGAAAATCTTCTTTGGATGCGCCAGCAAGGTCTCAAAAATTTGAAATTCTTTTTTGCCCAAGCGAAGCGTCTGGTCTCCAGACTCCAGTTCAAAGGTTTCTGGATTCAGGACCAAATTCTTAAAGGAGAGCTTTTGCGACGCTTGAGCTTCCTGTGCTACCGTCGGTTGATTTCGCAACTGCACCGTCACCCGAGCCGCTACTTCATCCAGATTAAAGGGTTTGACAATATAATCATTGGCACCTGCAAGGAGGTACTGGCTAATGAGGTGTTTATCCCCAAGAGCGGTCATCATGATAACCGGTGTCTGACTCTGCAAACGGATCTCATCAAGGACCTGGTCCCCATTTTTCCCTGGAAGCATGATATCCAGAAGGACCAAATCAACAGCTTCTTGCTGGAAGAGCCGCAGCCCTTCTGTACCTGAAAAAGCTTGAAGGACCTCATGATCTTCACTTAATAGACTGTATAAAATTTCTTGGATATCATTATTATCCTCGATTAATAAAATCCGTGCCACTTGCCTCGCTCCTTTTTTCTTTTCTTGTGAAATCAGTTCTATTCCCCTAGCCTATCAAATAAAGGGACCTTCGTCAATGAAAATCTGATAAAATTCTATTGTACCCAGGTAGATCTGCATGTTAGGTCATCACAAGATGAACTTGACGATCCTTTCTTTCAAAGGGTATAATAGGACCAATGACACAATAGGGAGACTCATCTATGAAAAATAATGCTAAAACTAAAATCAGTCTTGTATCCATCCTTGTCATCCTGGGCGTTGCTGCAAGAATGTTGCGAGTCATCCACCGACACCAAATCAGGGAGCAAAACAAACAAACCATTCAAACGACTAAAAAGGTTGCAGAGTTTCAGAAAACACTAGACGAGGAAGAAACGAAGAAACGCAACGAAACCTTCAACAAGATTTATAATGAATCCCTTGTTCGGACAAAATTTGAGAACTGGCAAAAAGTCGATGAACTTCATGGTTTGGGACAAAGAACTGGGCAATTTTATATTTATAACTTTGAAAAAAAAAGAAGAGATTCTCTTAGAGAATACAGATCAAGCATTTGTTCTACCCATTCGAGACAAGAGCAATAACGTCACATTTCAGGCTATCTTTGCCCACAAGGATGGTCAGTGGCACATCATGAAGCCAGACGGAAGTTCACAGTTGCAACTAGGAGCAGCCAACATTTCCGCTGAATCTAAGTTTGTCATCGAGAACAATGTCTTAGATTACGACCAGTAAATCCGTAAGGACTTGGCTAAACTACATACAAAAAGCTTAGGACCCCAGCTTGTGGTTGGGATTCTAAGCTTTTTCGTTTATAGGAGAGAGTCGGCCAGCAAGTACCGAAAACTTTTATTCAACAGAAGCTCCATTGGTCGCAATAACTTCTTTGTACCAATAGAAGGATTTCTTACGTGAGCGGGCTAAGCTTCCCTTACCTTCGTTATCCCGGTCGACATAGATAAAACCGTAGCGCTTCTTCATTTCTCCAGTCCCGGCAGAGACTAAGTCAATACAGCCCCAAGTCGTATAGCCCCAGAGGACAACACCATCTTCGTTAATGGCATCTCGCATGGCCTTGACATGGGCAGCCAGGTAGTCAATCCGGTAGTCATCTTCAATCTCCCCGGCTTCATTTGGGGTATCAACGGCGCCTAGTCCATTTTCCACGATAAACATCGGCTTTTGATAACGATCCCAGATGGTATTGAGGGTAATGCGGAGACCAAGAGGGTCAATCTGCCACCCCCATTCCGAACTTTCTAGGTAGGGGTTCTTCAGAGAGGCAAAGATATTACCCGCTGTTTTCTCCCTTTCAGCTGGATCACCTGAAGCGACCCGACTAGCATAGTAGGAGAAGGAAATAAAGTCCACCGTATGCTCTTTCAATAATTGAAGGTCCTGCTCGGTCATCTCAACCGTGATTCCCTGACGCTCCCACTCTTTCTTAGCATAGTTTGGGTATTCCCCACGCGCCTGCACATCGATGAAGAAATAGTTCTTGCGGTCTTCTTCTAGACCAGCCCAGACATCTCGCGGAGCACAGGTATGTGGATAGTTTTGCCCAGCTGCCAACATACAGCCAACCTTATTGTTAGGATCAATCTCATGGGCTAGCTTGGTAGCAATGGCTGAAGCGACCAACTCATGGTGAGCTGCCTGGTATTTGACTTGCTCCTCATTCTCCCCTTCTTCAAAGCAGAGACCCGCTCCCATAAAAGGCGCATGAAGGATCATATTAATTTCATTAAAGGTTAGCCAGTATTTGACCAAGCCCTTGTAGCGAGTGAAGAGGGTCCGGCAGAGACGTTCATAACATTCCAACATCTTGCGACTGCGCCAACCTCCATACTCGGTAATCAAATGCATGGGACAGTCAAAGTGGGTAATGGTCACCAAGGGTTCAATGCCATACTTGTGGCACTCCTTAAAGAGGTCTTCATAGAACTGGAGACCCGCTTCGTTTGGCTCCAGTTCATCTCCTTTAGGGAAGATCCGAGACCAAGCAATGGACAAGCGATAGGTTTTAAAGCCCATTTCCCCAAAGAGAGCAATGTCTTCCTTGTAGCGATGGTACATATCAATGCCATCCTTAGCCGGATAAAAATAGCCCTCTTCAAAGTCGAACATTTTTCTCTTACCTGTAATAATGGCGTGCCGATCAGGCCCAATCGGCACCACATCCACATTGGCCAAGCCACGGCCATCTTCATTATAAGCTCCTTCACATTGGTTGGCAGCCGTCGCCCCACCCCAAAGGAAACCATCTGGAAATTGAAGTTTGTCGATCATCTCTCTACCTCACTTGATTTGATAGTTCTATTATACCCTTCTCTTTCCAAAAAATCCTACAAGATCCTATGAAAAACTGATACTATTCTAAGATTGTTTTTGTTAACGCGCAACACAAAAAGACCGGATAACTCCGATCTTTTTAAGTTCCACTCCAAGAACGTTTTAATTTTTTGATGAAAAATTTGATGATAGAATTACCTACTTCATACGATAAAAATCAAGCACTAGTCCGGAAGGGCCTTCAACTAACAGGCTTTCGGTTCCCCAATCGGTTACAACTGGACCGTTTAAAACCTGGATACCAAGCTCTTTCAACCGTTTGTAGTTCTGCTCTACATCCTCAACCTCGATATGAAGAATGATTCCTGACTGAAAGTTTTCTAAAGGAACCAAATGATTTTGAGACAACATGAGACAGTAACTGCCAATCGTGAACTGAGCAAAACTGTCGTCAACATAATCGGCTTTTTTATCCAAAATACGCTCCAAGCTAGCACAAACTTGGGTAACATCTGAAACGATAATATCTAATTGATTTAAATTCATTTACTATCTATCCTCCATAAAAAGACCGGATTGCTCCGATCTTTTTAAGTTCTGCTCTAAGAAAATCAAAGAATAAACAAGGCATCGAACCGCAGACAGTACTGGAGTACGGCAAGGTGAAGATAACGCAGTTTACATTTGATTTTCCACGAGAGAAATTATTTGATTGCGCGTGATTGCAACCCTTCTTCTTCCAAGAAGAGGCGGAATGGTACGAGTTCTTCTGCTTCGTATTTTTCCTTGAAGGCTTTGATCGCTTCTTCTGAGTGTTGTTTTGGATCCAACTCAAGAACTTCTACTGGAAGTGGACGATGTGGAGTGATGCGAGCATCGATGACAACTGTCTTACCTTCTT
Organism: Streptococcus sp. HMSC072G04; assembly: GCF_001813295.1. Taxonomy (GTDB): domain Bacteria; phylum Bacillota; class Bacilli; order Lactobacillales; family Streptococcaceae; genus Streptococcus. The sequence goes on along the minus strand of NZ_KV812002.1, from coordinate 157,643 downwards.
TGTTCAATTTAACAGCTTCTGCAACAACAGCATCAATATCTTCGATACGGTCAACTGTAAATCCAATAGCTCCTTGAGCTTCAGCGATTTTCGCATAGTCAGCATTAGGGAAGTCACAACCAAACAAGTGTTTGTTTGTGTCTTCGTATTTGTCCTTGATGAAGGCATATTTACCATTTGAGAAGACAACGTTGATAACTGGAAGGTCGTATTGAACGTTTGTGATAACGTCTGGGTAGCACATGTTGAAGGCTCCGTCACCCATGATGTTCCATACTTGGCGATCTGGATTGTCTTTCTTAGCAGCGATACCACCAGGAAGGGCAATACCCATTGTCGCAAAGAGTGGAGATGTACGCCACATGTTCTTAGGTGTCATGTGAAGGTGACGAGTAGATGTTTGAGTAGTGTCACCTACGTCGATTGAGTAGATAGCGTCTTGATCAGCATGTTTGTTGATTGCATTGTAAACTTGATACAATTGCAATTCACCCTCAGTTTTACCTTCGAGTTTGTTCATGTAATCACGCCAGTTTTGGTTGTTCTTCACGTTTGCACGCCACCATGGAGTAGACTCAACTGGATTCACTTTATCAAGGATTGCTTTGGCTGCTTGACCTGCATCACCAAGGATTGAAGCGTCTAGGGCATGACGTTTACCAAGTTTGTAAGGGTCGATATCCACTTGGATGAATTTTTCAGTGTTCTTAAATGCTTCGTATACTTCAGCAAATGGGAAGTTTGAACCAAGGAAAAGAACTGTGTCTGCTTCAAAGACCACTTCGTTGGCTGGTTTCCAACCAACACGGTAAGCAGAACCTGTCAACCCTTCGTAGTCCCATTCAAACGCTTCGAAGTTTTTACCAGTCGTAATGATTGGTGCTTTAATTTTACGAGACAATTCAGTGATCACATCACCCGCACCAACTCCACCGAAACCAGCGTAGATCACTGGGCGTTCAGCATTGTTCAAGATTTCAACAGCTTTATCGATTTCCACTTCGTTCAAGGCAGGAGCGATAAAGTGACGTTCATAAGAACCTGATCCGTAGTAAGAGTTTTCGTCGATTTCTTGGAAACCAAAGTTTACTGGAATTTCAACAACGGCTGGACCTTTTTTAGAAACGGCAGCACGGCAAGCTTCGTCGATTACTTTTGGTAATTGTTCTGCGTAAGCTACACGTTTGTTGTAAACAGCGATACCGTTGTACATTGGGTTTTGGTTCAATTCTTGGAAGGCATCCAAGTTCAATTCGTTAACTGGACGTGATCCAAGGATAGCAAGGAATGGAGTGTTATCCATAGCTGCATCGTAAACACCGTTGATCAAGTGAGTTGCACCAGGTCCACCTGAACCAACTGCAACCCCGATAGAGCCACCAAATTTAGCTTGCATTACCGCTGCAAGAGCACCAGTTTCTTCGTGACGAACTTGCAAGAAACGGATATCTTTGTCTTCAGCCAAAGCGTCCATAAGTGAGCTAAGTGTTCCAGATGGGATACCGTAGATCGTATCTACGCCCCATGTTTTCAATACATTAAGCATTGCTGCAGATGCAGTAATTTTTCCTTGAGTCATTCTAACTCTCCTTTAATTCTATTTTGATCCCTTAAAATGCAGCATAGCGCTTCTACTTCATCTTTGCGATCATCTCGCCTTGAAAATGAGTTTTTTCTGACTTTTCTCATGAAAACGATTTACAAAACGATTACAGTATTAATTTATCACAAAGAGATTCACATGTATAAGGATCTGCTCAGAGATGCTCAATCCCTATTCCATAACAGATGCTCTTTTTGAGAAATTTTCACAAACTATCCTACAATAGGGTTTTATACTATATTTTCTTACCTGTCCTTTTCCCTTAGAGCTGTATGGAAAAGAGAAAAAAGTGCTACAGCATGCTGTAGCACTCCGAACATATAAAAATAATTTTTTATATAAAATAACATAAGAAAACTCTGTAAAAATAAAAGGACTTCTCTATTGTTTTCATTATTTAAATATATCCTGAGAATTTCCGCCGTGAGAAAAGTGCTAGAAACACTGTTGTTTCTAGCACTCGGGAGTTTTGAAACTTTAGGTTCAAAACTAAGTCATGGAACTTCGTAGAAGTTCGCTGACGTCCGTACTCACCTAAGGAAAATCTCAGGAAAGATTTTATTTTCACTCTACGTGATATGTGTATCACTTTTTGTTCCCTTTAATCAATCTTTGCGACATTGAGGAGCAGCGAGCTGGTCAAAACAGATACAGAACTGAAGGCCATGGCGAGACCTGCTAGTTCTGGATTGAGGGTCAATCCTAGACCCGCAAAGACTCCGGCAGCAATTGGAATCCCAATGACATTGTAGATAAAGGCCCAGAAAAGATTGAGCAAGATCCGACGGAAGGTCTTTTGACTCATATCAAAGGCACGAACAACGCCAAGCAAATCATTTTGCGTGAGCACGATGCCACCAGACTCGATCGCAATATCCGTACCAGATCCCATGGCAATTCCAACATCTGCAATCGAAAGAGCTGGAGCATCATTGATCCCATCTCCCACAAAGGCTACCTTACTGCTTTCTTGCAGTTTTTGGATGGCGCTGGCCTTTTCTTGAGGGAGGACATCGGCAATGACGGTATCAATTCCTACTTGATCGGCAATGGCCTGGGCTACCCGTTCGTTATCCCCCGTTAACATAACAGTCTTTAAGCCCCGTTCTTTGAGCTTACGGATAGCTTCTTTTGAGCTGGCCTTTGGTGCATCCTGAATGGCAATCAAGCCAATCACTTGACCATCCACAGCCAAACTGATGACTGTCTTGGCCTGCTTTTGCAAGTCTACCATCCGTTTTTCGAGCTCAGGATCCATCGCTGTTCCATCATGGAGTTTGCCATTTCCCAAGGTCACCAACTGCTGATCGATCTGACCTTGGACCCCTTTTCCTTCGATCGCTTGGAAGTTTTCCACAGGGGATAGCACCAAACCTTTTTCTTCTGCCCGTGATAAGACCGCTTGCGCAAGGGGATGTTCTGAAAAAGTTTCAAGACTAGCAGCCAGTGTCAAAACACGCGCTTCATCTCCTACCACATCGGTTACAAGGGGTTGGCCAATGGTGATGGTCCCTGTCTTATCAAACACAACAGTTTGAATTTTTTGAACTTCTTGAAGGACGGTTCCGTTTTTGATCAAAACCCCCATCTTAGCACTGCGACCAGTTCCGACCATAAGGGCTGTTGGCGTCGCCAAACCAAGGGCACAAGGACAGGCAATAATGAGGACAGAGACTGCATAGAGCATGGCCTCTTGAAGCGATGCTCCCAAAAGCACGGACCAAACCCAGAAAGTCGCAATGGCCAAAATCGTCACTGCTGGAACAAAGATACCTGAAATCTTATCCGTCAGATCTTGAATTGGAGCACGACTGGATTGGGCCATTTTAACAAAGGCGACAATTTGAGATAAGAGGGTCTCACTACCGACTTTTTCAGCCTTGAAGAGAATGGTCCCATTGCTGTTGATGGTGGAACCAATGACGGCATCACCAACTGATTTTTCCACAGGCAGGCTTTCACCTGTCACCATCGACTCATCAATGGTCGTGCTTCCTTCCACAATAGTCCCATCGACCGCGATCTTTTCCCCAGGACGGACCCGAATCAAGTCACCAATGTGGATATCTTCAGCCGCCACTTCGACATAGTCCCCATCACGGAGAACTTGGGCTGTTTTTGCCTGCAAATCCAACAACTTTTCCACAGCCTTGGAGGCATTTTTACGCATCCGTTCCTCAAAGACTTGCCCTAAAAGAACAAAGAAGAGGATAAAGCCCGCACTTTCAAAGTATACTGGTTGACCAGCAAAAAGGGCAAATACGCTATAGACATAGGCTACCAGGGTTCCCAGAGCTACCAAGGTATCCATATTGGCATGGTGTTTCTTAAAAGAAGCCCAGGCACTCTTGATAAAGGGCACACCTGCCACTAGCATGATCGGCGTTGTCGCTAGAAAGGTCCCCCAGTGACTGACTGGATGGGATACAAAGCCTGCCACCATCCCGATCATCAAGATCAATAAGGGAAGGGTAAAGATACTGGTAATCCAAAAGCGATCCAGCAAACTTAAGACACGACGGCGTTTTTCCACAACTGTGTAGGAACCCTTTTGCATCTTCATTCCACAAGAGAACTCAAAGTCCCCTGTTTCTGTCGGGGTAAAAGAAATGACCTTATCCACACCAACTTCCAAAGGTTCTAAAATTCCCTGATCTTCAAACAAAATCTCCTTGTAACAGCCGGATGGATTGACCCGATGGAAGGTGATTTCAGCAGGAACCCCTTTTTGGAGTTGAAATTCTTTGGGACTATAGCCCTTTTCTGCTGTAATACGGATCTTTTGCACTCCGTTTTCCACAACTGCTTTTTGTTTTTCTGCCATACCTACTCCTTTATTCCACAATCATGTGACCATGCATCATATTCATACCACATGAATACCCATATTCGCCCGCATTTTCTGGCGTAATTTCAATGACATGTTTTTCACCCAAAGGCAAATCTTCATGCACCCCAAAGTCTGGAAAGACCACTTGGTCAAGACATGAAGAGGGATCCTTGCGGTTAAAGATGATCCGGGCTGGAACATTCTTTTTCAGGACAATGGTTTCAGGCGAATAGCCCCCCATGACTTCGACTTCAATTTCTTGATAACCTGATTTTTGACGAGCGTGGTCACTCATCTTTTCATGTTCTGCAAAGAACCACCAAGCAATAAAGACAACCACAAGTAAACAAACAATACTAATCACCAATCCAAACATAGAATTTCCTTCTTTCTATTACATACAATTGCAAGGGACTGTTTCGACAGCCTCTGCTTTCTTTTCTTCGAGGACTTGTTGTAGCTGATTAAGATCTGCTAGCGTAAAGTCACTCGCCTGAATCAAGTTTTCAAGCACCTGGACAATCCTTTTTGAACAAACCTTGTCCTTCACATCCTCAACGACCAAGTCTAAACTCTGGTCCTGCGTCAATAGTGCCGAGTAGACAAAGGCTTTACCAGATTTTTCTCTGGTCAGACAGCCCTTTTCAACCAAGCGCGTCAAGAGAGTCTTGATGGTCGACTTCGACCAGTCAAAGCGCTCAGACAAGACTGCGATCAAATCCGTGCTGGTCTGCTTGCCTTCCATCCAGATAATCTTCATGATACGCCATTCCGCATTGGAAATTTGCATGACCTCTCCTTTCAAAATCTACATTTGTAAATCTTATGATGCTATTCTACTCCTAAGATTTACATTTGTCAACCAAAATATTTTAAAAAAACAAATCTTCCTTTGAAGATTTGTCTAGTTGGGCTTTTTTCGCTCCCTATTTTTGTCTCTATAATGTCTCCTGCAGAGCTTGGGCTAGAACTCGGTAACCAGCCACACTTAAATGGAGACCATCTGTCGTATAGGCTTCTGCCAACTGCCCCTTTTCATCCAATAAAGACGAATACACATCGACATAGCTGACCTGGTGGTAGGCCTGGGCCAATTCTTGATAGGCTTGATTGAGGGCCTGAATTTTTTCATTGGTCCGCACATAGATCTTTTGTTTATAGCGCTCATCTCGACTCACCGGTAGAACCGAGATCAGGTTGATGTAGGTCAGCGGAAAATCTCGCATAATTGCTTGTAAGACCGCTTCTACATTGTCCAAGGTTTCCTTTTGAGGAATTTCTTTTCCGATATCATTGGTCCCGATCAAGAGAAAGATCTGATCCACCGCCGTTCCAAAGACATGGGCGTCTAGATGCTCACGAAGAAGATCCGTCTTATAGCCTCGCACTCCTCGATTGACCATGTGTTTCGGACTTTGTAATAGTTCATGAATGGGAAAATACTCCACGATGGAGTCTCCGATAAAGATCAAACCAGGCTCCTTCAGAGGGGATTGATTGAGTTCCCGATAGGTTGTTATGATTTTCTCCTGCTCCTTTAAGAGCCAGTCTTCTAACAGTTGTACCGCCATCTAATTCTTTCCTTTCACTTGTTCCCAGAGGGTCAATCCTAGATACTCTTCGATCACCTGGTAGACACCACCTTCCTGATGGCTCGGTGCTAGGTGTTTGGCAACAGCCTTGACAGCTTCTTCTGCATTGGCTACAGCATAGGAGTGAGCAGCCATTTCAAGCATTTCGATGTCGTTTCCGCTATCCCCAAAGGCCATGACCTGGCTGGCATGAAGTTGCCACTTCTCCATTAATTGAGCCAGACCCCAAGCCTTGTGAATGCCGGCTTGTAAGAGATCCATGCTGCCAAAACCGCTCGAAACCGCCATGAGCTGATCTCCAAAAGCTTGCTGGACTTCTCGACGCACTTGATCAAGACGATCCAAGCCAACCACCAAGCTCATTTTAAGCACCTGATCAAATAGATCTGCTGTCAATTCGGGGACAAACTTCATCCGTTTGTACAAGGCTTCAATCACTTCCGGCTGCATGAATTTCTCAACTTCTGTAAAGACCGTGCCTTCCTTAGCAAAGCCACCATTAACAGCTGACACAACCAGCTGGTCCGAAATTTCCCGCCCCTTAAAATAAGCAAGAACTGCCTCTACTAGTTCTCGATCCCAGAATTTTCCTAGAATCATCTGGTCATCCTCAAAAATCCGAGCTCCATTGGCCACGACTAGGGTCACCCGTTTGACCAAAGGACCCAAGAGCTGGCGCATGCGATGGATTTCATTTCCCGTCGCAATGACAAAGCGAATCCCTTTTTGATCCAAGTGGTCCAATAGCCTTTCCAGGCGCGGGAGATCCACCTCTCCTCGCTCATCTAATAAGGTCCCATCCATATCTGTTGCAATCAACTTAATCATACAATCTAACCTTTTCCCTTTCAAAGGGTGCAAATTATCTGATCCCATTATACCACAGATCAAGCAAGTCAAAACCACCCGTGAAAACAGGTGGTATCCTCTTGGGCTGAAAATTGCTACTAAAGGCCAATTGATCTTATAAATATAAGCCCTTTTCCACACTTTCCTGAACCAACTCTTCCGTCAGTTTCCATAATTCTTCCGATTCACTTTTTATGAACTTTTTCTTTTCTAATACCATCTCTGAACGGATATGATCGGGATTATAATTGACATCTGACACTTCCAAGTGATTGATCAGTGGTACCAATGCGTCAATCACTCTTGCATATCTTGCCTCAGGACTCTGCCCTTTTTCAAACTCCAACCACGATTTTTTCATATTCAAATATGTTGCTTCTGGAAGGAGGCTCATTGTTTTTTCTATAGATGCTAGCTCTCTATCATGAGCATGAAGCTTTTTTTCATCATCAAACACCCAAGTATCTCCGGCATAAATCTCACCTAAATCATGGATCAGTAACATAGAAATCACCTTTTCCATATTCAATTTTTCAGGATAATAATCTTGCAGAACCATCGCAGCTATCGCACCCTGCCAAGAATGCTCGGCACTATTTTCAAACCGTCCATCAAGGGTTCTATTAAACCTTGTTACTGACTTTAATTTCTCGATTTCTTTAATAAATTCAACTGTCTGATTCAGATCACTCATGGCGACTCCAACCTCCCTATTCGAAATTACGACTATCATACCAAAAATCAGGTTTTCCATAAATGAATTCCCGTATTTGCAAAAAGAAAATACCCCCCTTTATCGGAGCACCTTCATTTTTCTAACAAGACTACAAAGGCAAGCAAAAAAGCTAACCATTCTTTACCGCTTAGCTTTAGAATGAGACAAACTATTTTAAAGTAAAATAAGTTAATCGATTCTAAAAGTAAGTAAAAATGAGTTCCTATTTTTAGAATGAATCAAGAAAATATAAAAACTTTCCGCTGTGAGAAAAGTGCCTGAAACAATACGTTTCAGGCACTCGGAATTATTGAGAGTAAAACAGTTTGGGAAACTGTTTTAGCCTGAGCCCAGAAATTAAAGAGCGAAGGGGCTCAAAACTTAGTCATGGAACTTCGAAGAAGGTCGCTGACGTCCGTACTCACCTAAGGAAAGTTTTTGATATGACTTTGTCTTAAATCTGAAGCTCCTGGTTAGCTTCTCTTTTTTAGCCAACAAAGGCCCAAATAATGGCAATCAGCACTGCTGGCAGGAGATTAGCGACCTTGATTCGTTTGCCCCAGATGAGATTGATCCCTACACAGAGAATGAGGCTGGAGCCGACTAGCGACAGATTCGAAAGGGCTTGTGGAGTCATGATCGGTGCGATCAAATGGGCCAATAGCGTGATCAAACCTTGAAAGATCACGAGTGGAACCACCGCAAAGATCGCACCCTTTCCTTTTGAAACGGTCAAGACCAGAACGATAACCATATCGAGAATAGCCTTGGCCAACAAGGTCGAGGTGCCGCCTGTCAGGCCATCCTGGACGGCTCCGACCACCGCCATAGCCCCAATACAAATAGTCAAGGCCGTGGTCATAAAGGCATCAACAAAACTAGTATCGCCTTGGTTGCCCGTCTTTTCCTTTAGCCAAGTTCCCAGGCGCTCAAAGCCCTCCTCAATCTTCAAGAGTTCCCCGATAACGGTCCCGATTACTAGACTCAGAATCAACATCATACTGCCGTGACTTTCCACATGACTTCCATGCACCACCAGCATCTTTTCCAAGGTCCCTGCGATGCCTAAGACAAAAACAGCAACTCCTGTCACTTTCAGAAGGGTCTCATGAAAATCTTCTGACAAACGTTGACCGATGAGCAATCCTAATAGCCCACCAAACACGACCCCTAAGGCATTATAGAAGGTCCCTAAACCGATCATTGACAAACTCCTTCGTTCATTTTCATTCTTTTTCAATTTCTTTCAAAGACCAGTGTCCCGTCTCTTCATACTGGTCAATCAATTCCTTGGCTGTTTGCGTAATCTCCTCTGGATAATGCAGACTTTCTAGCGTATTGACCGCATTCTTAGTCACAGCTGACCCTGGCTTAATCTGGTAGTCAAAGACGATCTTGCCATCCACATAGCGACTGTCAAAATGGTAATTATCATTGACTTCACCGGAGGCTGCGACCAGCTCAATATCATGGCTGGAGATCATGTAGAGGCAGTTTTGGGCAGCCAACCAGCGGACAATCCCAAGGCCTGATCCGATCCGCTCAATGGTATTGGTCCCCTTAAAGAGCTCGTCAATAAAGAAGTAGTGAAAACCTAGCTCTTTCAGATGCTGAATCATACGTAAAATAGCTTTACTCTCAGTGATAAAGTAGCTATCTCCAACTTCAATGTCATCGCTCACATCCATAGCTGTTAGGACATGACCATAAGGAAGGGCCAATCTTTCTCCATAGGCAAAGCCTAATCCTTGAGCCAGAATAGCATTGATAGCGACAGTTTTCAAATAGGTCGATTTCCCGGAAGCATTGTCCCCACTGATGACCATATTTTTTTGAAAATGCACATCATTCGCAATCGGATTAGACAGCAAGGGATGATAGAGCGTCTCACCTTCAATCCCACCCGTCTCTATAAAGACTGGCTGACAGACCACTTCTAGATTCCGCTTATGGCGCAAGAGACTAATAGCAACTTCCATCTCTCCAAGGAGATCCAGAAGCTTCTGGGCCTCTTTTTGATGAGCCTTCACCTGATTGTAAATATAAACCTGAGCGATCTGCGGGAGTAAAAAGAGGACATTGAGGTAGAGGAGAATAATTTCCATTTCCGAAGTCCCCGTTGGACTCTGCAAGACACTGGCAAGGATCCGCGTTTTCTTAAAGGGTTTGACTGCCTGCTTTAGTTCTTCTTGTTGTGGCAAGGCTAGATGGCTCAAGCGTTCTGCCGAAGCAAAGATGCGGACCAGATAGCTAACATTGTCCAGACGGATTTTATTGGACCAATTGCGCAAACTCGAAAAGACAATATTAAAGACCACACTGATCACCAAGAGGGTAATGGCCCCGACTGGCTCAAAGGGGATGGCAAAGAGACAGACAATAGGAAGACAGGCCAAGGCTAGATAGAGGGGTAAACCTGCATAATGCTTGCCGGGATTTGCGACAATGCTCCGCGCCATGTTGTGGTTTTTCTTGCCCAGTTGGTTGAAAATGACCTGGACCTTGAGGCGCAAATCAGGATGCTCTTCAAAGAAGGCTTCTAAGTCATGAAGCTGGTCCTGAGGCTGGAATTCCAGCAGGCGCATCTTTTGATAGAGAGCCTCTGCTCCAAGGCTCGATTGGGTATAGTTGAGTTGATCAAAGACCGCATCCAGAGCCAAATCATGCCAGGTCTGATCATCCACTTGGCTATCGATCGTCCTTCCCTTAGCTGGATAAGTCAGACTATCTATCAAACTTTCTTCTGTGTCTTTCTTGCGAAAGAAAGGCGCCCCATCCCAAGCCTTCTTCAGCTTTTGCTTGAGGCGGATGGCTGTAAGAAATTTGGTTGCCCAAATCACCACTATCAATCCTAGGATCCCAAGCGGGATCCAGTTCACATTTCCTTCCATGCTCTATTCCTTTCCACTCTGAGGCCAGTCCAAGTGAACATGTTCCTTCATTTCTCGGTAGGCCGTGTCCACTCTCTCCTTGGTCTCCTCATCCAGCTTGTCGCGGTATTTGCCACCCTGGATAAAATCTTCCAAAATATAGGTCTGGTACTTGTACAAGTCATAGCCTTCAGGAGAATAGGTTCCTTTCGGAGTCCGACTGACCCAGGTTGGATGAGCAGTAGCCGTCTTAATCCGTGTCTTGCGACCAACCTTTTCGATGGTCACATCCATCAAGACCCCTCGCTCTGTCCATTGGGCAGTCTCCACATCCCCCATCGTTTCCAGACGCTGATTGGACAGGAAATTCCCCATTGAGTAGATGATGAGCTTGTTTTGACCATCTTTATTGACCACTTCAGCAGGCTCAACAACATGGGGATGTCCGCCAAAGACAATATCAGCTCCCCAAGAAACCATCTTGTGATAGAGCTCTTTTTGTTCTTCTGTCGGCTCCAACTGGTACTCGATTCCCATCTGAGGCATGACAATAGTAATATCTGCCTCTTGCTCTGCCTTTTGGATCTCCGCCTTCATCCGCTCTTCATCCAGATCAGACAAGACATCTGCTTGCTCTTCTGGAGTAAGGGTCGTTTCCATTCCATTAAAGCCGTAAGCGTAGGCTAGAATAGCAATCTTGATGCCATTCACTTCCTTGATCACTAAGGGGGCCTGGCCTCTCTTTTCATGCGTGTAAACACCGACAGGGGTGATGCCTGCATCTTCAAAGGCCTTGGCTGTCGAATAGACCCCTTCTAGGCCTGAATCCAGGATGTGGTTGTGTCCCAAATCCATGACATCATAACCAGCATCCTTGATGGCTGGTACGACTTCGCTCGGCGCATTAAAGAGGGGATAACCTGACAAATAGTAATTGGGGTTAATGGTTCCCTCAAAATCGCCCAAGGCCAGATCCGCCTTTTGTAGCCAGGGTTTGACATACTCATAATTTTCATGAAAATCATAGGTCCCATCTTCTTTTTGCGCGCTCATATAGACCAAATCATGATAGAGCTGATCTCCATTGGCCATGATCCGCGCTGTATGAGGAATCTGATCAGCCGGTGTTGTTGCCTTGTACACAACCTCTGGCCGTTCGGTTGCAGTAATCGGAAAGCCTTGGAACTTTTGCACCCACAAAATGGCATTGGCCACGATAAAAACAACAGACAAGAGCACATAGACAAACTGTTCATTGGTCAGCCGAATCTTTGAAAAGAGACGATCAAAAGCCCAGTCAAAGGCCGCCGATAGATCTTTTCCCATCGTTTTGATGGTTCCTTTCACACTCTCCCACTTCTCTAACATTCCTACCTCTTCTTCGTACCTAGTTTCTCCAATGATCCGCCAACAAATTGAGCTGTCATTGAAATACTTTCTCTTCATTGTATCACAATTTTTAAGAAGAGAAAAAAGAGAGCAGGACAGAAGCGCCATTGTTTAGAAACGCTTCATCATTCTGCTCCTGCACAGTTGATTAATTCATGTAAATGATCGATCATCACTTCTTATCGTTTGATTTGGCTAAGCTGATTGCAACCATGACAAGACTTAGGAAAAAGGCCGAGAGCAACCCTTTTGTCGTCCGATTCATAAAAGGTTGATGGAATACAAAATGATTATAGGCAGTAAATCCTAATCCAATCAGAGTTACCATAGCCGAAAGCGTAAAAATCATTCGCCACAAATTTCTTTTTTTCATCATTAACTCCGTTTTTTGATCTACTAGAAAGGCCCTCTTATTTCAAAGCCTTTAACAAATATCCATAACCTTCTTGCTCCATTTCATCTTTTGGAATAAAGCGCAGAGAGGCCGAATTGATACAATAGCGTAGGCCACCTTGGTCTTTTGGTCCGTCGGTGAAGACATGGCCGAGATGGGCATTGCCTGAGCGGGAACGGACCTCGATCCGCTCCATCCCGTGGCTATGATCCTGGTAATAATGAACCACATCTTTGGCAATGGGACGGGAGAAACTTGGCCAGCCACAGCCAGAAGCAAACTTATCCTTGGCAAAGAAGAGAGGCTCTCCAGTCGTAATATCCACATAGATGCCCTCTTCGAAGGTCTGATCATAGGCATTCTGGAAAGGGCGTTCCGTCGCACTTTCTTGGGTGACTTGATACTGTTCTGCTGTCAGTTTCGCTTTTAGGGTTTCTTGATCTGGCTTCTGATAGGCTGACGGATCAATCAAGGGCTGGTCAGCATCCGTCACATCGATATGGCAATAGCCTCCGGGATTCTTCTTGAGGTAGTCTTGGTGGTAGTCCTCAGCTAGGATGTAGTGGCGCAAAGGCTCTAATTCAACCGCTATTTTACTGCCCAGTTGCTTCTCTTCTTCCGCAAACACTTGGGCGATCACTTCACGATCTGCCTCGTCTGTATAATAGACACCGGTTCGATATTGGCGGCCTCGATCATTTCCCTGCTTGTTAATGGATAAGGGATCAATCACCCGGAAATAGTATAGCAGAATCGCTCGTAGGGTGATTTTATCTGGATCGTAGATGACTTGTACAGTCTCTGCGTGATCCGTTTCCTTGATCAGTTGGTAGTTGGTCGTTTCTACCTGGCCATTGGCATAGCCCACCGTCGTCTCTTCTACACCGGGGATCCGTGAAAAATATTCCTCTAAGCCCCAAAAACAGCCACCTGCTAGATAAATCTCTGCCATCTTTTTTCCTCGCTTCCTGCATTCCCCACAAGGAACGCTTCTTACTATTAGCTCCATCATAATCCAAGAGCCTCCGATTTTCAAGGATTCTGCATCAAAAATCCCTTCTACTATATGTAAAAGGGATTCAATCCTTCTTATTTTTCAAATAAGAAAAAGAGCGAGTAATAGAAGTTCCAAAACGATAGGGTTAACTGATGTAGAAAATCATGAAGGACTAGCATGACCAACACCTCCTCTGAATATCTGTGGACAAACTCAAGGCACATCAACTATAAAACCACCGTCGGTCCATAGACCTGTAACTGAGACTTCACCCTGTCATAATGAAAGCAATCATACACTCTCCAAGCTTGAAACGTTGCTTCATCCAAGTGCAGGGCACTCAAACCAATCAAGAAGCTCGCTCTTTGATAAAACTTCTCTAGCTCCATTAAGACACGATTGTCCACACGCTCTGCCTTTTTTAAATAGCGAAGGATATAGTCCAGATTTTCCTGAAATCGGACTGCGTCTGGAATGGTCTGGGAATAAGCCAAAAAGGAGTCCTCAATAGCTTGAATAGTAAGCAAGGCTTCCTGAATAAAGTCACCAGCTCCCATGAGAATCACCTTCCTTTCCGAACTTACCAAAAAAGAAACAAACTCAATCTTCACCTAAATCTTTTCATCTTCATTATACACCATTTCACTCCTATCTGAGCAAAATATAGTTGCAAAACAACTGAAACCAGGACCAGTTTTTTGTCACTCTTTGCAGTTTAAGAAAAGCTAAAAAGAACCCCTCCGGTCTTAGTAACGTGAGGGGTTCTTCTCATCATCCTAACTTAATCCATATAGCGCAATTTCCCACGGAAATCTTCCAAGCTTTGGTAGCCTCTTTCTTCCATGATGGCTTTGAGCTCCGCAGTGATGCGGTCAAAAGCCCCTACTCCTTCTTTATGAAGCGTGGTTCCAATTTGCACCATACTAGCCCCACAAAGGATATGTTCAAAGGCATCGCGACCAGTCAAGACGCCACCTGTCCCCACAATCTGAATTTCTGGATTCAGACGTTTGTAAAAGGCATGGACATTAGCTAGAGCAGTCGGTTTGATGTATTCGCCACCGATCCCACCAAAGCCGTTCTTCGGACGGATTACTACGGATTCATCCTCAATGTAGAGGCCATTTCCGATCGAATTGACGCAATTGACAAACTTAAGCGGGTATTTGTTAAAGATCGCTGCTGCTTGATCAAAATGAACGATATCAAAATAAGGTGGCAACTTGATCCCTAGAGGTTTGGTGAAATAGGCAAAGACCTCAGATAAGATCCGATCTGTCGTATCAAAATCATAGGCGATCTGAGGTTTCCCAGGGACATTGGGACAAGATAGGTTCAACTCTGTCAAGCCTTTAAAATCACTGTCTTGCACCTTTTTCAAGATGGTATGAGTTTCTTCAGGAGACATGCCGACGAGAGATAAGAAGAAGGTCCGGTCAGGATCCGTTTCTTGCAACTCCAATAAGTAATTCAAATAATAGTCCAACCCTTGGTTAGGTAGTCCCATCGAATTGATCGAACCAAGCGGCACATCTTGGTAGCGTGGCTCTGGATTACCAGCACGGAATTCTAAGGTCGCGGTCTTGGTCACAAAGGTCCCCGCAGCTGAGTTCTTCACTTCTTCTAATTCCTCAGTGGTCATACAGGCTACACCTGCCGCATTCATCAAGCAGTTGTCAAATTCAAAACCAGCAATTTGCGTTTTTGTCGATACCATCTTGTACTCCTTTTTTGAAACACCACCAACAGAATCGTTCGGGATGCTCTCTATTTTCTTCTTTCATTATACCATCACTTAGAAGCTTCCGGACAATCAAAGCTAAAAATTCTTCCAAACATTCGGACTTTCCTAGTCGCGATAAAATTTTCAGAAAATTCAACTTTTTTCTTTACAAGCCAAAAAAAGTCTGCTATAATGATCCATGTAATAAAACATGACATTGTTTGTCAACTGTCTCAAAGCCACTCCCCTAGCGGGTTTGCTGGTTTTCGTTTCATTCACAAAGGAGAATTAACATGACAACTGCTAAAGAATATATACAAAGCACTTTCGAAACTGTAAAAGCTCGTAACGGCCACGAAGCTGAATTCCTTCAAGCTGTTGAAGAGTTCCTCAGCACTTTGGAACCTGTTTTTGAAAAACATCCTGAATACATCGAAGAAAACATCTTGGCTCGTATTACAGAACCTGAACGCGTAATTTCTTTCCGTGTTCCTTGGGTTGACCGTGAAGGAAACATCCAAGTAAACCGTGGTTACCGTGTTCAATTCAACTCTGCTGTAGGTCCTTACAAAGGTGGTCTTCGTTTCCACCCAACTGTTAACCAAGGGATCTTGAAATTCCTCGGTTTCGAACAAATCTTCAAAAACGTCTTGACTGGTCTTCCTATCGGTGGTGGTAAAGGTGGATCTGACTTCGATCCTAAAGGAAAAACAGACGCTGAAGTGATGCGTTTCTGCCAAAGCTTCATGACTGAATTGCAAAAACACATCGGTCCTTCTCTTGATGTCCCAGCTGGTGATATCGGGGTTGGTGGACGTGAAATCGGATACCTTTACGGTCAATACAAACGCCTTCGCCAATTTGATGCTGGTGTCTTGACTGGTAAACCTCTTGGTTTCGGTGGAAGCTTGATTCGTCCAGAAGCAACTGGTTATGGTTTGGTTTACTACACTGAAGAAATGCTCAAAGCCAACGGCGACAGCTTTGCTGGTAAGAAAGTCGTGATCTCAGGTTCTGGTAACGTTGCTCAATACGCTCTTCAAAAAGCAACTGAACTTGGTGCAACTGTTATCTCTGTATCTGACTCAAACGGTTACGTGATCGACGAAAACGGTATTGACTTCGACCTTCTTACAGACGTCAAAGAAAAACGTCGTGCACGTTTGACTGAATACGCTGCTGAAAAACCAACTGCTACTTACTACGAAGGTTCTGTATGGACTTATGCTGGTAACTATGACATCGCTCTTCCATGTGCAACTCAAAACGAAATCGATGGCGATGCTGCAAAACGTTTGGTCGCTCAAGGTGTGAAAGTTGTCTCTGAAGGAGCAAACATGCCAAGTAACATCGATGCCATCAACGTATACAAAGAAAATGGTATTCTTTACGGACCTGCTAAAGCAGCCAATGCTGGTGGGGTTGCTGTATCTGCTCTTGAAATGAGCCAAAACAGCCAACGTCTTTCATGGACACGCGAAGAAGTGGACGGACGTTTGAAAGACATCATGACCAACATCTTCAACACTGCTAAAACAACTGCAGAAACTTACGGTCTTGGTAAAGATTACCTTGCAGGTGCCAACATCGCTGCCTTTGAAAATGTCGCAAACGCGATGATTGCACAAGGTCTTGTATAATCAATCGATATTTTTCTTTGAGACCTTCGGGTCAAAGCCTCTCAACTCCTGAAACCAGTATGTTTCAGGAGTTTTTTTGCAGCTACCGACCTCTATCAAGTCAACCCGACCAAGGGAGAAAAGCCATTTTTAAGACAAGGGGTTCAACCTTCTGTAGTGGGGAGATGTAAGCCCTCTCTTTTTCTGTATCTTTTTCTAAAAAAATTTTATTTTTTTTACTTTACCCCCTTGCATTTTTAATAAATTAGTATTAAACTATAGCAAAAGGAGGTGTGCTTATGTTTCTTTTAGCTCAAGAAAAATCAGATACGATCAAATTCCTTAAGTCTGAATTGGTCCAATTACTCTCCAATATGCGACAAGAAATCGCATCTAGCCGTCAATCACAGACCGGTGCAGCTTGCCATCATATTGAATATTGCATGGACAAGATCCAAAGGGCAAAAAGTTCCGTAGCCATTGCCCTCCCCATCGAATCCTTAAATCTTGAAATCACGACTATGTTGCGCCAGCAACTCATCGTCTTGCCACCAGAAGCTCGAAAAAATTGGGACCAGATTAAAAAGCTGGATTTCAAATACTGCCACTTAAAATAGAGCAAAAAAGAGAGTGGGACAGAAATCGGTAATTCGTTAGAATTCGATTTCGTCGTCCCACCTCCGAACAGTTGAGTAGGGCTGTAAAAACTGATGAAATCAGCGTAGTAGAGCCCACTCAACCACTGCGTCTTGCTCGACAATTCAAAGATAATTGAGAGGCTAGGACTTTTGTCCCAGCCTCTTTTTTGTGTTAAAAAATATAAAAAATTGGTTCATAAATTAATTTATTCGATAGAATGATTCAATCGTCTACTTAAACTTTCCGCTGTGAGAAAAGTGCCTGAAACAATAACGTTTCAGGCACTCGGGAGTTTTGAGACCTTAGGCTCAAAACTAAGTCATGGAACTTCTTAGAAGGTCGCTGACGTCCGTTCTCACCTAAGGAAAGTTTCTAAGAGGATCTTATCTACATTCTAATTTCTGAGCTTTTCTTATTACATGATCCCATTCTTTCCTGTCGGTAGGCTAATCCCTGCTTCCATCAAGGCATCATGGTAGAGTTTATAGTAGGTATGATAGACAGTCGTCTGGGTTCCATTTTGCGCAGTCATCGCAATGCGGAAGGAATAACGGCCATTTTTTTCAATCTGTGGGCCTAAAATCGTAGGACCTGTCAACACCTCTGGGTGTTTATCTTGTTCAGACTGATTGACCTGAGCAATCACCTGATAAATCTTGTCGAGATCGGTATTTGCATCTAGTGGAATATCGATTAGCACGCGCATATCGCCACGTGAGAGATTGCTGACGACGGTAATATTGCGATTCGGAACAAAGTGGAGAGTTCCATCAAAATCCCGCACCTGGGTCGTGCGAATCCCGACACTACTGACGATTCCGGCAATATTAATAGACCCATTCGTGAGACGAACATTGTCTCCCACGTCCAGCTGGCGTTCTAAAAGGATGAAGAAACCATTGACCAAATCGGAAAGAAAACCCTGGGCTCCCATCCCAATCGCCACCCCAGCAATCCCAGCACCAGCCAAGAGACTAGAGACCGGAAGACCCAGAATCGACAAAATCCAGTAGATCAAGATGAAATACAAACAATAGTTTAAGAGGCTCTCAACCAAACGGAGAATCGTTTTTTTACGGGCTTCATCCTGCACCGTATACTTAAAGGAAGGGGTTAAGATCCGCTTGACCAGGCTATGGATGGCCTTTTTAGCGATAAAAAATAAGAGAAAGACAAAAATCAGAGAGATACATTTTGATATCAGATCATCAAAAATCTTCGTCCAGTCTATTTTACTGAAATAACGTTGGAAAGCTTGACTCATTTATTCGGGCCTTTCTACCAAAGAATAGTATGATTATATCAAATATTCGGAAATAAGGCTATTTTTTAAAAATCTCATTGCTTTTCCCCCCTCACTATCGTATAATATTCCTTAATTATTTTTTAAGGAGGTCTTACATGATTCATCGATTGATTACCACTTGGAATAAAACCAACCTTATGAAAAGGATCGCAATCGGGATTGTACTTGGAGTCATCCTAGCACTTCTCTTTCCGAAAGCAACTGGCATTGGACTCTTAGGAGAGTTCTTTGTTGGGGGGCTCCGTGCGATCGCACCTCTTTTGGTCTTTGCACTCGTCGCAAATGCCCTCTCCCAACACCAAAAAGGGACAGAGACTAATATGAAAAAAGTCATCGTCCTCTATCTCCTAGGAACCTTTGCTGCTGCCTTCGTTGCTGTTTTGGTCAATTACATCTTCCCGATCACCATTACCCTGACTGGAAAGGCCGCTGAAGGATCCTCTCCAAACGGGATTGGCGAAGTGATTAGTAACCTCTTGCTCAAGATCGTCGACAACCCGGTCAACGCCTTGCAGCAAGCCAACTACATTGGAATCCTGTCTTGGGCTACTGTCTTTGGGATCGCCATGAGAGAGGCGAGTGAACATAGTAAAGACCTCCTCCAAACTCTAGCAGACATCACTTCAAAAATCGTTGAGTGGATTATCAACCTAGCTCCATTTGGGATCTTAGGCTTGGTCTTCACGACCATCGCTGGCCAAGGACTCAGTGCCCTTAGTAACTACGGGATTCTCTTGCTTGTTTTGGTTGGTACCATGGCTTTTGTAGCCCTGGTCATCAATCCATTGATCGTCTTTTTCATGATCCGCAAGAACCCTTATCCCCTTGTTTTTAAATGCCTCCGTATCAGTGGGGTAACAGCCTTCTTCACCAGAAGCTCTGCAGCCAACATCCCTGTCAATATGCGTCTCTGTGAAGAATTGGGGCTGAATCCAGACACCTATTCTGTCTCCATTCCACTTGGTTCAACTGTAAACATGGCAGGCGCAGCCGTGACGATCAATATTTTGACGCTAGCTGCTGCCAATACCTTGCACATTCAGGTTGACTTTGGAACGGCGCTCATTCTAAGTGTTGTAGCGGCTATCTCTGCTTGTGGAGCATCTGGAGTTGCGGGAGGATCTCTCCTTCTCATCCCTGTTGCTTGTAGCCTCTTTGGGATCACCAATGATTTGGCCATGCAAGTCGTCAGCGTCGGTTTTATCATCGGGGTCATCCAAGACTCTTGCGAAACAGCCCTCAACTCTTCGACAGATGTGCTCTTCACCGCCATCGCCGAAATGAGTAGCTGGCCAAAAGAAAAACGCTATTAAATGATCCTATCTCAAATAGACAAGAAAACCCAGACCTTGCGATCTGGTTTTTCTTATTTCTTAAAGTAGCCTTTACTTTCTTTGATGATGACAGGGGAGAGAGCTAAAAGGGCGATCAGGTTGGGCAAAGCCATGAGTCCATTCACAATATCCGCGATTACCCAGACCAGATCCAGCTTAAGGAAGCCTCCTAGTCCAACCATAAAAACAAAGAAGGTCCGATAGAGGTTGATATGTTTAACACCAAATAGGAATTCAAAACACCGCTCTCCGTAATAAGACCATCCAAGAATAGTCGTGGTCGCAAAAAGCACCAAGCATAACGTCAGAATGATTCCTCCGACTGGGCCAAAGACGCCTGTAAACGTATCCTGAGTCAAGGTACTAGTGCTGCCCTTTGCCATCCACTCACCTGAAACCAAGAGCGAGAGTCCTGTCAAACTACAGATGATAATGGTATCAATAAAGGTTCCTGTCATGGAGATCAATCCCTGCTCGACTGGCTCATTGGTCTTCGCCGCCGCTGCTGCAATGGGTGCAGATCCGAGACCAGATTCATTGGAGAAAACTCCACGCGCCACCCCTTTTTGGATAGCCATTTTGACCGTTGCTCCTGCAAAACCTCCCATGGCTGCAGTTCCTGTAAAAGCACCAGAAAAGACTGCTTTTAAGGCTGGAAGCAATTGGTCCAGATGTAAGGCAATGATCGTGACAGTCGCAAAGATATAGGCAGCAGCCATAAAAGGAACCACTTTTTCAGAGACTTTGGAAATCCAGTGAATCCCTCCAAAGATGATGGTTGAAACCACCAGAGCAATTACTACACTAGCCACTTCTGGAGCTGTTCCAAAACTGGCTTGAAGGGATCCCGTAATGGAATTAACCTGGGTCATGGTTCCGATCCCAAAGAGGGCTACCAGCACTCCTGCAACCGCAAAGAAAATAGCCAGTGGTCGCCACTTCTCTCCCATCCCGTGAAGAATGTAGTACATCGGACCACCTGAGATATGACCGTTGTCATCCTTGGTCCGATAACGAATGGCTAAGAGCCCTTCTGCATACTTGGTCGCCATTCCAAAGAAGGCTGCCATCCACATCCAAAAGAGGGCACCTGGGCCACCTGTCTGAATCGCTGTAGCTACCCCTACAATATTCCCCGTCCCTACAGTAGCTGCTAGGGCTGTCGCAAGGGCTCCGAAACTCGAGATATCCCCGTGTCCCTCATCTTCTGTAAAGATCAAGCGAAAAGCTTTTGGAAGGTAGCGGATCTGAAGCAAACCCAAGCGAAGGGTCAGGTAGATCCCTGTCCCTACTAAAAGCACTAAAAGTGGGGCGCCCCACACTAGATTATCGAGCTGCTGAAAAAACTGCAATACATGATCCATTTTCTGTCTCCTTTTTCATCGACCGCTCGACAGAAAAGAGAAAAAGAAAGAGCACATGTCAAACATGTACTCTGGTCCTGCTTAAAATAGGGAACTTCCCCTATCGTTCGCTCTGTCCTTTTACCTGAGAGTTTGAGTAGATGCATCCTCTACCTTGCCCCTTCGGTGCCATTTCTGGTCTCTCCAGAGTTCCGTCCATTCACAGTCACTCACGCTCCTGCAAACTTCATTCGGTCGTATGTAATTTTCTCTATTTTAATCGATTTTCAAAAGTTTGTCAATCGTTTCTGAAAATATCTTGTAAATTACCTGAAAATACAAAATTTTTAATCGCTCAAGGAGAAGTGATTGGTCATGAGGTTGCTAGCATCGAGCAAAATCTTGTCCAAGAGTTGATCTGTCGCTTCCTGGATTTGATCACTCATGGCTTGGTTTTCCGCCTCAAAATCAACGGTTTCACCTGCTGCAAGTGCACGATCGACCTTATTGATGCGCGCATGTCCCCAGGCCATTGTCGTTTCTTGGTAATTGTCCAAATCACCAACATGGTGAGCATAGTGAGGATCTGCTAGTCCTGCAATAATCCGGTTGGCCCAGTAGAAGGAATCCGTTGTTACCTTAGCCGTCGTATTGGCAAAGTAGTCTGGTGTTGTATCCACTTGGGTAAAGAAAGGAACGGCTGTATTGTAAGGCATGGAGCCATAAGAAATCCATTGGATGCCTGTCGTTTCTTGTGGTTTATTGGGACGCAATTGCAGAATCGCTGTCTGGCTAGTCCGGTTGATCCCGATCGTCCGGAAGGTCCGTTGACTCACGTGATCTCCTTCAGGACCATAAGGATCGTAGATAGTGTCTTGGTAGTGGTTGCTCAAGACATATTTGACATCTTCAATCGTCACCTTGCGATAAGGTTTTTGACACCAAGGAATCTCAAAGCTCCGTGGATCCTGCTCGATTTCAGGATTGAGGAAATGCTGGATGGCCCAAGCCCGCGGTGTATTGTAGTGTCGGTCCTTGTCTTTTTGGCTACCAAAGGCATAGCGTGGATTAAAACCTTTCCCTTCTTGATCTAAAATCAAATGGTGCTCTGTGACAAAACGTTCAAGATCTGGGTCACAAAGAAACTCATCGGGATTGCTAAATTCAAAATAATCACTTCCCAGTTGGTTCGGGTTGGTCACATAGGCATCGTCAGGGACACGGCGCGCCATCCAGTGGTGACCTCCGACGGTCTCCAACCACCAGATTTCATTCACATCTGAAATGGCGATCCCGTTGGATTCATAAGTTCCATACTCTTCTAAAATCTTCCCGAGACGCAAGACCCCTTCGCGGGCTGTCTTGACATAAGGCAAGACCAAGGTCAGCATGTCTTCCTCACCGATGCCACTCTCTACAAGAGGATCTGCCCCTAGCACACGGCTATTGGTCGTAATGGTCTCTGTCTCACTCATAGCTACATTGTAGATATTGATCCCAGCTTCTCCCCAGATCCCGTCCTTAGGAATCGCATCTGGAACCGATGTATAGCGAACTGGATTATCTGGTAAGTCGATTTCAAAAGTTGATAATACTGACTTGTAATGACGCGGTTGATCTTCCGGTTTGACCACGATCAATTTCTTGGGCGTAAAAACGCCATTTTGAGAATCCTCTGTTCTTGCTACAATGGTCGAACCATCATAGCTAGCATTTTTTCCGACTAGAATCGTTGTACACGAATCAGCACTTTCACGTTTACGCATGCGTATCCTCCCAAATCATTCATTGCCTCTATTATAGCACTTTTAAAAAGGAGGACCTACTGAAAATCAGATTTAAAAGCGAATCCTTTTCAACAACTTTCAATCATTTTCATTTTATAAAATTTTAAAAACCCTAGCTGATAAACAGCTAGGATTCGATTATCCTTTAAACGTAACAATAGTCGCGCCACTACCACCTGCATTTTGGGGGGCATATTCAAAACTTTTGACATGTTTGTTGCGGCGGAGGTATTTGGTCACCCCTTCACGGATGACACCCGTCCCGATCCCGTGGATGATATCGACTTGGGCCATGTTGTTGAGCAGGGCCTGATCGATAAAGCCATCTAGCTCTTGCATAGCCTCTTCATAGCGTTTCCCACGGAGGTCCAGACGCGCTCTCGGCCCACTCGTGTTCGAGCGTTTGACGACATTCACCTGGCGTTTCTTAGGTTGAGCTGCTTCTTTTTCAGCCTTGATGAGGTTGAATTCTTTTTCTTCCAAGGTCATCTTGATCAAGCCGACTTGCGCCTCCCAGCGGCCATCTTTGAGTTGCTTGACCAGGGTTCCGCGTTGGCCATAACTGATAACCAAGATTTCGTCTCCCACCTTAGGAGCACGCGCCTTTTTGGCTTTTTTCAAGACCTTGTTTTTAGAAAGGTCGACGGTCTCAGGAGCTAGTTTTTTCAACTGAGCCTTGGCCTCAATAATTTCATGTGGTTTCAACTGGGATTTGGCGTGAATGCCTTGAAGGATGCGGTCACTCTCTGAGAGGGCCATGTCCACAATTTCCTTGGCTTCTTCTCTCGCCTTATTGAGCTCTGTTTCTCTCTCTCTGGTCAATTCGTTATAGAGTTTTCGAAGAGCGCGATTGAATTTGAGATTTTCTTGCTCGACCTCTTGAATGGTATCCAAGCGCTTGCGACTTTCTAAGGTCTGTGCCTCCAATTTTTCAATAATCTGATTGACATCGTTATCCGTATTGGTCATCTTCATGGCATCCTGGATAATGGTCTCAGATAAGCCCAAACGGCGGGCGATTTCAAAGGCATTGGAGCGGCCAGGAACTCCTTGCATGAAACGATAGGTCGGACGTAGACTCGCTGTGTCAAATTCCATACTGGCATTTTGCACTCCTGCAGTCTCAATCCCGTAGGCCTTTAGCTCTGGATAGTGGGTTGTTGCCATGGTCTTAATCCCGCGTAAGCGCAGGTCTTCTAGGATGGCAATAGCAAGGCCAGCCCCCTCTTGGGGATCGGTTCCAGCCCCCAACTCATCCAGAAGGATCAAGGAAGCAGTATCTACTTGATTCAAGATAGATACGATATTGGTCATATGACTGGAGAAGGTCGACAAGCTCTGCTCGATCGATTGTTCATCTCCAATATCTGCAAAGACTTGTGAGAAGATGCCCACACGACTACCTGGATCCGCTAGGATGGGAAGACCAGACTGGGCCATAATTTGCGCTAGTCCCAGCGTTTTTAGCATGATGGTTTTCCCCCCTGTATTGGGACCGGTAATCACGATTTCTGTCAAGTCCTCGGTAAAATGCAGGTCATTCGCGACGGCATTTTCAATCAAGGGATGACGTAGTTGCAAGAGCTGAATGGAACGATTGCTACTTACCTCTGGTACCACTGCCTTACAATCGCGCATAAACCGATACTTGGCCTTGATCAAGTCTAAGTGACCAATAATCCAAGCGTTATTTGCAATCTCTGCTGCGTGAGGGCGGAGGGTGTCAGACAATTCCTCCAGAATCTGAATGATTTCATACCGTTCATCGGCTCGATGGTTGGCAATTTCTTCATTAAGATTGACGACTGCTCGAGGCTCGATATAAACGGTATTCCCGCTGGCTGAGATATCGTGGACCACCCCTGCAATCCGGTTACGATAGGTGTTTTTTACTGGTAGAACATTGCGGCCATTCCGACTAGCAATCACAGCATCCGCTAACATATCGGCCTTGCTTTTCAGCAGGTCTTGGAGAATCTCTCTGACCTGGTGTTCATTTTCCTGGATTCGACGGCGGATTTTGGCCAATTTTTCACTGGCAAAAGACTCGACAAAGCCTCCTTCGTTGATAGCTTGAAGCCCACCTTGTAGGCGTGGTAAATCCACCAAGTTGTCAAAGAGGCGATTGAGCCTTTCCAGACGGACATTTTCCAAGTTGTCGTAGAAATCCTTAAGCTCATGTGTCACCCGAAGGACAGCTTTTAGCGCTAGTAATTCATCGATATTGAGGGATGCCTCCATCTCCAAACGCTTGGCCACTGGACGGACATCTTGAATGGTCGACACGGCAAAGCGAGGCTCTTCCAAGAGGATCTGTTCCATATCTTCTAGCTCCATAAAGGTCGTTTCTATGCTTTCTTTTTTATCAGTTGGAGTAAGGGCTGCTAGCTCCATCTCCCCTTGTTCTGTCTGTAGATAGGGTTCAAAGAGTTGCTTGACCTTGTCAAACTCCAGAATATCTAAGATTTTTTTATTCATGTTTCTCCTACAAAAAAAGTGAGCGTCCTTCCTTGAATCGGACTTGTCTCACTCCTTTCTTCATTTTTGCTCCTTAAGCTCCGATAATCGCAGTCACCCACAAGTTGTGGAACAGACTGGAACTGATCGGGGTATGAAGGATGATAAAGCGGATCAATCCACTTGCATTTAGTCTATTTTGGATGGAAGCCATGGGAACCGTTGAGAGGACAGTCAAGCCCATCTGGATGACCAAGAGAGTTATCACGACGGCGATCACACCCGCTACAATTTGATACTTGCGATCCTCCAGTTTTTCTGGCTGGGGTACCAAGTGCATAAAGATCCCGATCACACGACCAATCAGATAGACTATCGCAAAAATCAATACATAAGCTAAACCTGCATAAAAGATGTCATCTAATTGAAATAGGTAGCGGTTGGCATAAAAATAATTCACCGATTGCCGAGTAGGACTCGAAAAAGGAACCCATAGAGACAAAATCTTTGCCAGCCCCTTGTAGCTACCACCTGCAATCAAGAGGGCCACTAAGGTCACTAGAAAATAATAGGACTGGAGGATAATCCCTCTTGCATAGCCAATATAAAAGCTCCATGCCAAAATCAATAAGATTAAGAAAGTTAACATGTATCTCCTCTTATTTGGATGATTTATCCTTTAAGTCGTCTAAAGCCTTGCGACGAAAATCATCTAATTCTTTTTCTTTGTCGTCAAACTCAATCTCGCGATTCAGCTGCATGGACAAACTATTTACTGCCAATAAGATCGCGATGGTTTCATCATCTGCCTCTGGCATTTGTTCCTTAATTGCTTGGTATTTTTCTTTCGCAACACGTTCGACTTCTTCCATAAACAAATTATCATGGTTGGTTGTTAAAGTGAGCGCTTTGTTTCCAAATGTAAATTTATATCTATTTAAGCTCGCCATAAAAATCACCTCACGGTATTATACCAAAAAAGGCTAGCTTTGTCAGTAGCAAAGCCCCTCTTCACAGGGATTTTCCAGTGGATTCTTTCTTTCTTTTTGCTCCCTCTCTCTGAATTTGTGGTACAATAGTGGTTATGGAAAGTATGACACTCACTCCAACACAGGAGCAAATCCTTGATTTTGTCCATACCTATCGCAGTTCTCTCTCTCAAAGCAAGAACCCTCATATGGATTATTTCTTTCGACTAGAGGGAGCGACCGTTTCGATCTACAAGTCTGGAAAAGTCTTGCTTCAGGGCAATGACCTTACTCCTTACCTGGCCTTTTTCGGGCAAGATGTCGGGAACCCTAAAGGTTCTACTACTTCATCTGCAGGACAAGATTTAGCCATGATCGGAACCGACGAGGTTGGAAACGGCTCTTATTTTGGTGGACTCACCGTCGTTGCATCCTTTGTCACACCTGACCAGCACGACTGGCTCAAAAAGCTCGGTGTTGGAGATTCAAAAACCTTGGATGATCGAAAAATTCAGCAATTGGCTCCTCTCCTTGAGGAAAACATCCACCATCAAGCGCTCTTATTGTCTCCAAAGAAGTACAATGAAGTCATTGCTTCTGGCTACAATGCTGTTTCGGTCAAAGTGGCCCTGCACAATCAGGCCATCTATCTTCTATTAAATAAAGGAGTCCAAGCAGAGCGAATTGTGATCGATGCCTTTACGACGGCTAAAAACTACCAAAAATACGTGAAAGCTGAAAAAAATCAGGTCACCCAAGCCATTGAGTTGGAAGAAAAAGCAGAAGGTAAATATTTAGCGGTTGCAGTTAGTTCCATCATCGCCCGCAATCTCTTCCTTCAAAATCTGGAAGATCTGGGCAAGGAACTGGGCTTTAATCTCCCTAGTGGAGCAGGAGCGAAGTCAGACCAAGTCGCTGCTAAATTGCTTCAGACCTACGGGATGAAGGCTCTGGATTATTGTGCCAAACTCCATTTTAAAAACACAGAAAAAGCAAAGAAATTACTAGAAAGATAAGTTATGTCAAAAAGAAGTTCAAAACAGTCATCTAGCTCACCAGTGGTGAG
Organism: Streptococcus sp. HMSC072G04; assembly: GCF_001813295.1. Taxonomy (GTDB): domain Bacteria; phylum Bacillota; class Bacilli; order Lactobacillales; family Streptococcaceae; genus Streptococcus. The sequence continues at coordinate 130,162 of NZ_KV812002.1, read as the reverse complement.
ATTCCTTAAAGAATGGGGCCTCTTCAGTATTATTGTTGGTCTCATTATCGCCTCTCGCATCTACCTCTGGGCTCCGGTCAAGGTGGACGGCCATTCGATGGATCCAACCCTAGCAGATAGCGAGTATCTCCTTGTGGTCAACCACCTCTCAATTGATCGTTTCGACATTGTCGTTGCCAATGAAAAAGACGACGACGGCAAAACCAAGGACATCGTCAAGCGGGTCATCGGTCTTCCTGGAGATACCATTCAGTACGACAACGATACCCTCTACATCAATGGGAAAAAGACCAATGAGCCCTATTTGAAAGACTACATCGCTCGTTTCAAAAAAGATAAATTGCAATCGACCTACACTGGAAAAGGGTTCGAAGAAAACGGAGAACTCTTCCGCCAATTGGCCAATACAGCCCAAGCTTATACAGTAGACAAGGATGGCAATCCTAAATTTACCTTGAAGTTGCTCGACGATGAATACCTCCTACTTGGAGATGACCGGATCGTTTCAAAAGATAGCCGTCAAGTCGGAGCTTTCAAGAAAGAACAAATCAAAGGACAAGCCGTCTTTAGACTATGGCCGATCTACCCTTTCAAAACTTATTAGTATAGATTAACAGACTGAGGCTGAGACAAGTATGTCCCAGCCTCGCTTTATAAAAAGGAAAGAAATGATGGAATATTATTTTTCTGGTACTATTGAGCGTATTATTTTTGAAAATCCTAGCAGCTTTTTTCGAATCCTCTTGCTCGACATCAGCGATACAGATGCCGAAGACTTTGATGATTTTGAGATTATTGTGACGGGCACTATGGCAGATATCATGGAAGGCGAAGACTACACCTTCTGGGGGGAGCTGGTCCATCATCCTAAATACGGAGAGCAGCTCAAAATCAGTCGCTATGAACGTGCCAAACCCTCTAGCAAGGGCTTGGTGAAATATTTTTCCAGCGATCACTTCAAAGGAATTGGTCTCAAAACAGCCCAAAAAATCGTGGACCTCTATGGGGACGATACCATTGACAAAATTTTGGAGGCCCCTGAAAAATTAGAAGAAATCACAGGTCTCTCCAAGAAAAACCGCCTGACTTTTGTGGAAAAACTCCGTCAGAATTACGGAACGGAGCGCATTCTCGCCCAACTAGCCAACTATGGCATTCCCAATAAATTGGCCTTTCAGATCCAAGATTTTTATAAAGAAGAAACCCTCCAGATCGTGGAGCAACAGCCCTACCGATTGGTGGAAGATATCCAAGGTATGGGCTTTAAAATTGCGGACCAACTAGCCGAAGAATTGGGCATTGCAAGTGACGCCCCTGAGCGTTTCCGCGCGGGTCTGATCCACAGCCTTTTTAGCTACTCTATCGAGACTGGAAATACCTACATCGAAGCCAAGGACCTCCTGCGCTATACCATTGACCTTTTAGAATCAGCTCGTCCAGTAGAATTGGATCCTTCTACTGTCGCCCAAGAATTAGGACGCCTCATCGAGGAAGACAAGGTCCAAAACGTGGACACCAAGATCTTTGACAACAGCCTCTTCTTTGCGGAGGAAGGGATTTGTAGTCATATTGGCCGATTGCTGGAGAAGGGTAAAAAAGCTTCGTTTGACCCTGAGAAAATCAACCAGGCGATTGAGGATGTTGAAAAAGATTTGGGGATTCGCTACGATGCGATTCAAAAAGAGGCGATTCACCAAGCTATCCAAAACAAGGTCTTTATCCTCACCGGGGGACCAGGGACAGGAAAGACTACCGTTATCAATGGGATGATCAGCGTCTATGCCCAACTCCACCAGCTGGATCTTCGGAAGAAAAAAGACCTGCCGATCCTGCTGGCTGCCCCAACGGGACGAGCAGCTAGGCGCATGAATGAGCTGACAGGACTTCCGAGCGCCACTATCCACCGCCATTTGGGGATGACTGGGGATGATGACACCAGCCACTTAGAGGACTATCTGGATGCAGACTTTATCATTGTGGACGAATTTTCCATGGTTGATACCTGGCTGGCCAATCAATTACTTAGCAACATCGCAACAGATACGAAACTCTTGATTGTGGGGGATGCCGACCAATTACCTTCCGTCAGCCCTGGTCAGGTCTTGGCTGATCTCTTGCAGATCCCAAGCATCCCTCAGACCAAACTCGAACATATTTTCCGTCAGAGTGAGGACTCGACCATTGTCTCACTAGCAGGAGATATTCGCCAGGGCAAGCTTCCTCAAGATTTCACAGAACGAAAAGCTGACCGCTCTTATTTTGAAGCTGGAAGCGAACACATCCCTAAGATGATCGAACAAATCACTTCTGCTGCCCTTCGTAGTCAAATCCCTGCTCGAGATATCCAAGTCTTGGCACCCATGTACAAGGGCCAGGCCGGCATTGACAATATCAATACGCTCATGCAAGACCTTCTCAATCCAGCTGTCAAAGATCAGGTTGTTTTTGACACGCCAGACTGCCAATACCGCGATGGAGACAAGGTCATCCATCTGGTCAATGATGCAGAAAGCAATGTCTTTAACGGAGATATTGGCTACATCACCGATCTTCTCCCAGGAAAATATACAGAATCCAAGCAAGATGAATTGACCATCCAATTTGATGGCAATGAAATCGTCTACCCGCGCAATGAATGGTACAAGATTCGCTTAGCCTATGCAATGAGTATTCACAAATCGCAAGGAAGCGAGTTTCCGGTGGTGATTCTACCCATTACCAATCAAAGCCACCGGATGTTGCAGCGCAATTTGATCTATACTGCCATCACGCGCTCTAAGAGCAAACTGATCCTCTTAGGAGAATACAGCGCCTTTGATTACGCCACTAAAAATACCGGTACTGCGCGCAAGACCTACTTGGTGGAGCGCTTCAAGGACCTGGATGGAAGCGAGGTCACCAAAGCCTCTTCTTCAGCCGTTGCCACGGCTTCTGCTACAGTCGAATCCGCACGAAGCAAGGAAGAAACTGTTGAAAGGAAGACTGAGCCTGATGAACCGACTGTCTATCGACTGACAGAAGACAATCTCCACACCATCTCTCCTATGATCGGACTGACAGAAGAAGAGATTGCAGCCTTTTTTGACATCAAAAAATACGACTAGTGAACAAACTAGTCGTTTTCTTTTTCTTCCACCAAAGGCAATTCGGTATGATCCACGAAATTGGTCATGGTGACACCCAAGAGGCGGATTCCAGTATTTGTCGATTCGATTTCTTGAAAAATTTGGCGAGCGGAACGATTGATCCGCTCAGCCTCTCGTGTTGGCTCCGTCAATGTCATCCGCTTGGTCAGGGTGGTGAAGTCTCCATAGCGCACTTTTAAAACCAAGGTCTTTCCTTGCTTGCCATGTTTTTCCAGCGATTTGGCTACCTTACTGGACAGATTGGCAATTTCTTCTAAAATATCATCTTCAGCATAGAGGAGCTTGCGGTAGGTCCGCTCTTTTCCGATCGACTTGCGGATACGATGGCTCTTGACAGGGCTATTGTGAATGCCTCGCGCCTTACGAAAGAGATCATAGCCAAAGCGCCCAAATCGATCGATCAAGGTCATCTCCGGGATGGCTAAAAGATCCGCTCCAGTATAGACACCCATCTCATGCAGGCGCTCGACTGTCTTCTTTCCTACCCCATGAAATTTGGCAATGTCCATCTTGCTAAGGAAATCCTCGGCATCCTCCGGCAAGACCACCGTTAGGCCATGGGGTTTCTGATAGTCACTTGCCATCTTGGCCAAAAACTTATTATAAGAGACACCTGCTGAAGCTGTGAGATGCAACTCTTCCCAGATCGCATGCTGAATCAAGCGAGCGATTTTGACAGCTGATTTGCTCTGGATTTTATTTTCCGTCACATCTAGATAGGCTTCATCAATACTCATAGGCTCGATCAGATCTGTATAGCGCTTGAAAATCTCACGAACCTGTTCGCCCACTTCTCGGTATTTTTCATAATTTCCAGAGATAAAGATCGCTTGGGGACAAAGATCTAGTGCTTCTTTAGAACTCATCGCCGAATGAATGCCATATTTCCTTGCTTCATAGTTACAGGTCGAGACCACACCTCTCCCTCCTGATTGACGAGGGTCCTGGCCAATTACGACAGGCTTCCCCTTTAAACTAGGGTTATCTCTTTCTTCGACCGCAGCAAAAAATGCATCCATATCAATATGAATAATCTTGCGACTCGTATCATTCACCAATGGAAATATCAGCATTTTTCACCCTCCTTTTTTCTATTATAAGAAGAAAATTTTAGAATTGCAAAAATCGGCCCCTCCTAAAAACATGAAAATTGATGGAAATTCGTGTTCATTTACAAAAATGTAGTACAGTATCGCAGAAGAGTTGAAACTGTATTATAAAAGAATCTGCTATTTTTCGCAATTTGTCTTTGTGTAATCGGTTTCTGTATGGTATACTACTATTGTAAGTGCAACAGATATAGTTGCTAGAAAGACAATAGAGGAAAATAAAAATGGTTGTTAAAACAGTCGTTGAAGCACAAGATATTTTTGACAAAGCCTGGGAAGGCTTCAAAGGTGAAGATTGGAAAGAAAAAGCAAGCGTTTCTCGCTTCGTTCAAGCTAACTACACACCTTATGATGGAGATGAAAGCTTCCTAGCTGGTCCAACTGAACGTTCTCTTCACATCAAGAAGATTGTTGAAGAAACAAAAGCTCATTACGAAGAAACTCGTTTCCCATACGATAACCGTCCAACATCTATCGCTGATATCGCAGCTGGATATATCGACAAAGAAAACGAAGTCATCTTCGGTATCCAAAATGATGAATTGTTCAAATTGAACTTCATGCCTCGTGGTGGTATCCGTATGGCGGAAACTACTTTGAAAGAAAATGGATACGAACCAGATCCTGCAGTTCATGAAATCTTCACAAAATACGTTACAACTGTAAACGACGGTATCTTCCGCGCTTACACTTCTAACATCCGTCGTGCTCGTCACGCTCACACTGTAACTGGTCTTCCAGACGCTTACTCTCGTGGACGTATCATCGGGGTTTATGCTCGTTTGGCTCTTTACGGTGCTGACTACTTGATGGCTGAAAAAGCAAACGACTGGAACTCTATTACTGAAATCGATGAAGAATCAATCCGTCTTCGTGAAGAAGTAAACCTTCAATACCAAGCACTTCAAGAAGTTGTTAAATTGGGTGACCTTTATGGTGTAGACGTACGTCGTCCTGCCTTCGATACAAAAGAAGCGATCCAATGGACAAACATCGCCTTCATGGCTGTCTGCCGTGTGATCAACGGTGCTGCTACTTCTCTTGGACGTGTGCCAATCGTTTTGGATATCTACGCTGAACGTGACTTGGCTCGTGGTACTTACACTGAATCAGAAATCCAAGAATTCGTTGATGATTTCGTTATGAAATTGCGTACTGTTAAATTTGCTCGTACAAAAGCTTACGACGAATTGTACTCAGGTGACCCAACCTTCATCACAACATCAATGGCTGGTATGGGTAACGACGGTCGTCACCGTGTTACTAAGATGGACTACCGTTTCTTGAACACTTTGGACAACATCGGTAACTCTCCAGAACCAAACTTGACAGTTCTTTGGACTGACAAATTGCCATACAACTTCCGTCGCTACTGTATGCACATGAGCCATAAACACTCTTCTATCCAATACGAAGGTGTAACAACAATGGCCAAAGACGGATACGGTGAAATGAGCTGTATCTCATGTTGTGTATCTCCACTTGACCCAGAAAACGAAGAACAACGCCACAACATCCAATACTTCGGTGCTCGTGTTAACGTTCTTAAAGCTCTTCTTACTGGTTTGAACGGTGGTTACGACGATGTTCATAAAGACTATAAAGTATTTGACATCGATCCAATCCGTGACGAAGTTCTTGAATTCGAATCTGTTAAAGCAAACTTCGAAAAATCTCTTGACTGGTTGACAGACACTTACGTAGATGCTTTGAACATCATCCACTACATGACTGATAAGTACAACTACGAAGCTGTTCAAATGGCCTTCTTGCCAACTCACCAACGCGCAAACATGGGATTCGGTATCTGTGGATTTGCCAATACTGTTGATACATTGTCAGCAATCAAATATGCTACTGTTAAACCAATCCGTGACGAAGATGGCTACATCTACGACTACGAAACAATCGGTGAATACCCACGTTGGGGTGAAGATGACCCACGTTCTAACGAATTGGCAGAATGGTTGATCGAAGCTTACACTACTCGTCTTCGTAGCCACAAACTTTACAAGAACGCTGAGGCAACTGTTTCACTTCTTACCATCACTTCTAACGTTGCTTACTCTAAACAAACTGGTAACTCTCCAGTCCACAAAGGGGTATATCTTAACGAAGATGGTTCTGTGAACTTGTCTAAACTTGAATTCTTCTCACCAGGTGCTAACCCATCTAACAAAGCTAAAGGTGGATGGTTGCAAAACTTGAACTCACTTGCTAGCCTTGACTTTGGTTACGCAGCTGATGGTATCTCACTCACTACTCAAGTATCACCACGTGCTCTTGGTAAAACTCGTGACGAACAAGTTGATAACTTGGTAACCATCCTTGATGGATACTTCGAAAACGGTGGACAACACTGTAACTTGAACGTTATGGACTTGAACGATGTTTACGAAAAGATCATGTCAGGTGAAGACGTTATCGTTCGTATCTCTGGATACTGTGTAAACACTAAATACCTCACTCCAGAACAAAAAACTGAATTGACACAACGTGTCTTCCACGAAGTTCTTTCAATGGATGATGCCTTGAACTAAGATTCAAATAGGTCTTAAAAGCCAGTCGGAAACGGCTGGTTTTTTCATCCCCATCGCAAGAGTATTCTGAATTTTGAAAGAGTTTAAGAGCCTACTATATAGAGTTTGACAGCGCTTTCTCCAAGTGTTATAGTAGAGCTGTAAATAAGATAGAAGGGGTGATCCTATGTTTTTAACATTTATTTTCGCTATTATTTGGCTCTTTATCCTGATTGCACTGATCTTTTTAGCAACCCTTCTCGTCCAGGATAGCACCGTGCAGCACCACCACCCGAGTTAACGAATGATAAGCCTAAACAATAGATATTCTAAACGAATTCAGAAAGGATAAGAAACAAACTAGAATTGTCAGATTTTAGTTCTGTCTCTGGTCCTTTTTTGCTATAATAGAAACAGATTATTTAGTAAGAAGGAAATTATGGAAGAGTCAAAACAGATCAACCAAGTGATCGACGTCCTGATGTTAGCTGGAACCCTCCTGATCGAGAGCGGTTCTGAGATTCACCGGGTCGAAGATACCATGATCCGGATCGCCCATTCACAGGGAATCGTCGATTGCAATGTTTTAGCGATGCCAGTCGCTATTTTCTTTTCAATTGAGAATGCCAATGTCACGCGCATGAAACGGATCTTGAGGACCAATTACAATATCGAAAAGGTCTGTGACGTCAATCAGATCTCTCGTCAACTTGTCTCTGGAGAGATCGATCTCGAGCAAGCCTACCAAGCCCTGAGCGAGTTGAAAATGAAGCGCGTTCCTTATACCAATCTCCAGTTGACCATTGCGGCAACCCTCAGTGCGCCTTTCTTCTCCATCATGTTTGGAGGAAATTTCTATGATGCGATTGGAGCGGGTATTGCGACTGTCTTTGCCTTTGCTTTTTCTCTTGTCGTTGAGAAATACGTTCGCATTCCTTTTGTCACTGCCTTTGCGGCCGCCTTTGTCTTTGGTTTTTTGGCCCATATCTGGACGCGCTATAGTGGTTTTCCTTCCAATACCGATCTCATTATCGCAGGCTGTGTCATGCCCTTCGTTCCTGGAATCGCTATGACCAATGCCGTCCGAGATCTGATGAATTACCACCTCAACTCTGGGATGAGCAAACTCTTTGAGACTCTCCTCATTACTCTTGCACTTGGTGCCGGTACAACGGTCGCCCTCGTCCTTATGAAATAAAATGATGAACCTAACTGAATTTTTAATCCAAGCGGTGGCCAGTTTGATTGCCATCATCACCTTTTTAATCGTCCTAAATGTGCAGCGCTCCATGTTGATTCCTGGAGGAATCCTAGGTATGGGCATCTGGCTACTTTACTATATCCTGAAAGGGCCTACCAATGTCATCGTTGCAACCTTCATCGCAGCCATTGTCGGCTCCTGTATCAGTCAGATTTTAAGTATCGTCCTCAAGACGCCTGTCGTGGTCTTTATGTTGTCCATTCTCGCGCCCTTGGTTCCTGGATATATTTCCTATCGGACCACTTCCTTCTTTGTCAGTGGCCAATATCGCCAGGCAGTGACCAGCGTGACCCTGGTGGTTATTCTGGCCTTGGTGATCTCCATCGGGATGGCTAGTGGCTCTGTTGTCTTGAAACTTTACCATTCTTATCAACGCCATCAAAAAAGAAAAATGACCAATGCCAACTAGCATTGGTTGTTCAATTTTTATAAGTGTCCTTGCTTGCATTTTTACTTAAAAGGACTACAATAAAAGTGAAAAAACAAATCCTTTAGAGTATGCGAGGTGCTGTAGGATGATAAACAAGTATATCAAGTATCTTCCTTATATGATTCTAGGAGCCCTCTCCTCCTATCTATTAGCGACTGATTATGCCCGCAATTCATTTGACTTGTTCTATCTGACCTTGAACTTTATGATTGTGAACATCGCTATACTCGTCTTCTACGAAAAAGTTCTAAGAGACAAATGCAAAGAACTCTTCATACGAATCATGAGCAACCCTAAAAAAGATAGCTAAACATAAGATTTGAAAAGTCATCTGAGGATGGCTTTTTTTATAGATTTTCTATTTTTTCTTTGAAACATTGCAAAATCGGTCCCGAGAATGATTTCCTTGCTGATCTAGCTTTTTCAAGGGAGTTTTACCCTTAAATATGGTAAAATAGTAACGAAATATACTAGTAGATATCAAATAAAAAAGAGGTTAAGAATGACAATTGGGATTGATAAGATTGGTTTTGCGACGAGCCCTTATGTCTTGCGTTTAGAAGATTTGGCTGCTGCTCGTGATACTGATCCCGAAAAACTGAGCAAGGGTCTTCTCTTAAAAGAACAAAGTGTTGCACCGATCACAGAAGACATCGTCACATTGGCTGCTACTGCAGCAGATGATATTTTAACAGACGAAGATAAAGAAGCGATCGACATGGTGATTCTTGCGACAGAATCTGGAATTGACCAGAGTAAGGCTGCTGCTGTGTTTGTCCATGGCTTACTAGACATCCAGCCTTTCGCTCGCTCTTTTGAAATGAAAGAAGCTTGCTATGCTGCGACTGCTGCCTTGGATTATGCTAAACTCCATGTTGAAAAATTCCCTCAAAGTAAGGTCTTGGTCATTGCCAGTGACATTGCTAAATACGGAATCGGAACTCCTGGAGAACCAACACAGGGGGCTGGAGCGGTTGCTATGCTGATCAGCCAAAATCCTCGTATTCTATCTTTTAACGATGACAATGTTGCCCAAACACGCGATGTCATGGATTTTTGGCGTCCAAATTATGCGACAACTCCCTTCGTGAATGGGATTTATTCAACGCAACAATATCTAGATTCTCTGAAAACAACCTGGGCGGAATACCAGAAACGAACTGGCCTTGTCTTAACAGACTTTGCGGCCGTCTGCTTCCACTTGCCTTATCCGAAATTAGCTCTCAAGGGCTTGAAAAAAATCCTGGATAAGTCGGTGTCGGAAGAGAAAAAAGATCAATTACAATACAACTTTGATCAATCGATTCTATACAGCCAACGCGTGGGAAATATCTACACTGGATCTCTTTTCCTAGGCTTGCTGTCACTACTGGAAAATGACCCCCAACTCAAAGCTGGTGACCGAATCGCCCTCTTTAGCTATGGAAGTGGAGCGGTTTCTGAGATCTTTAGCGCCAATCTCGTTCCTGGTTTTGAGCAACTCTTAGATCACAAACGCATGGAAAGACTGGACCAACGTACGGTTCTTAGTGTTACTGACTACGAACGACTCTTTTATGAGGAAGTAGATCTAGATCCTAGTGGCAATCAAGTGTTTGAGCCTGCTACGCATCAAATTTTTGCGTTGACAGAGATCAAGGAACACCAACGCATTTATCAGAAAGTAGAAAAATAATGGCACGATTACCAGGTTTTGCAAAACTTTCGCCCACAGAACGCATAGAGGCCTTACTGAAGGAAGGCCTCTTAACTTGGGATGAAGCACAGATCTTAAAAGAACAAAAGGGACTTCCCCTTTCTATTGCAGATCAATTGACGGAAAATGTCTTGTCGACTTTTGACTTGCCCTTTAGCCTTGCTCCTTATTTCCTGATCAATGGTCGTGACTATGTCCTTCCCATGGTCACAGAAGAGCCTTCCGTGGTAGCAGCTGCCAGCTTTGCGGCTAAGCTCATTCAACGTTCAGGCGGTTTCACCACCCAGGTGCACCAACGCCAAATGATCGGTGAGATTGCTCTGACGGATGTTGAAGACATGGAAGTTGCTAGCAAGCGCATCCTCGAAGACAAGGAAACCCTTCTTCAGCTGGCTAATGAAGCCTATCCTTCTATCGTTAAGCGTGGAGGTGGAGCGAGGGATCTTTGGGTCGAAAACAAGGGGGACTTTCTTATTGTCTACTTGGCTGTCGATCCCAAAGAAGCCATGGGGGCCAATATGCTCAATACCATGTTAGAAGCTCTGACCGATCACATCCAGGAACTCTCTGGTGGTCAGGCCTTGATGGCAATTTTATCCAACTTGGCTACTCGCTCTTTAGTGAGTGCACGGTGTGCCATCGATTTTAAAGCACTGAGTCGAAATCCTGATGAAGCTATTGAAATTGCCCACCGGATGGAGCTAGCTAGCCAACTGGCCCAAGTGGATCCTTACCGTGCAGCCACTCATAACAAGGGAATTTTTAACGGGATTGATGCCCTAGTCCTTGCGACAGGCAATGACTGGCGGGCCATCGAAGCAGGAGCCCATGCCTATGCTGCACAAAGTGGTTCTTACAAGGGTTTGAGTCACTGGACAAGTCAGCCGGAAGAGAAAAAACTCTATGGAGAGATCACCCTACCAATGCCGGTTGCGACAAAAGGAGGCTCGATTGGCCTCAACCCAACGGTTCAAGTCAGCCACCGTTTGCTAGGAGAGCCTTCTGCTATTGAATTAGCAGGTATCATTGCTTCGCTCGGTTTGGCGCAGAATTTCGCGGCCCTCAAAGCCCTTGTCACCACAGGGATCCAAGCAGGACATATGAAACTCCAAGCACGCTCCCTAGCCCTTCTAGCAGGAGCTAAGGAAGAGGAAGTTCCCCGATTGGTCAGCCAACTCCTTGAAAACAAATCCTTTAATTTAGAAAAGGCACAAACACTCTTACAAGAATTGAGAAAATAAAAGAACTAAGACAAGGTTTTCGTTTTCAGATTGAAGACAAAGTCATCTTAGAAACTTTCCTTAGGTGAGTACGGACGTCAGCGAACTTCGAAGAAGTTCCATGACTTAGTTTTGAACCTAAAGTTTCAAAACTCCCGAGAGCTAGAAACAATCCTATTTCTAGCACTTTTCTCACTGCGGAAAGTTTCAGTGCATGTTTGAATGAGACTATTGGTATGTATCAGTTTTAATTATTCTGCATCACTTAGCTTGTTTTATGTAAAAAACAGTTTGTTTACATTCTAAAAGAGGCTGGGACAAAAGTCCTAGCCTC
>NZ_KV812002.1:49284-118347 GCF_001813295.1 Streptococcus sp. HMSC072G04 | reverse complement strand
CGAATTACCGATTTCTGTCCCACTCTCTTTTGTGTTTGAAAAGATTTTCTTATTGTTTTAAAAATGGCAACTCGGGATGTTTCTTGGTATAGAGCACCACTTCGATAAAGGTCCCTACTTGGACGGCAAAGAGCAGTCCGACGAGAAGATTAATCCGATGGTCTGTTTCATAAAACGGAGAGTTCCATAAGAAGTGATTGGCTACTGTTGAGAGAACACACCAGAGACCAAAGAGTTTTTCCTTTTGCTGGGCCACTTGAGACAACAAGAGGAAGACACCAACGGATACAACAGCTGTATAGAGGGCATGTGAAGCTAATCCACCAGAGATACGGTTAATGGCCTCAGTGACAGCGGCTAATTGGCTGGTTTTGGTTTGGCGGGCAACGTACCCTAAATCCTCAATGATCTGAAAACCAAAGCCAGAGCCCAAGCCTGCAATTAGAATCGCTTTTAGATCTTTCTTGCCAACCATCAAGACAACCCAAAAGGCAACTAGAGCCTTAAAGAATTCCTCTGAAAATGGGGCCGTCAAGGCATCGGTCCACTTGTTAAAGACAGTGGCATCCTTGATCACATGGCTATTTATAATATCAATCAAGCTATTGCCTGAAAAGCTCAACCAGCCTGCTACGAAGGCTCCTCCAAACATGGCAATCCATAAGACATAAGTTGGGACAGACAACTGCTTGGCCAATCGTTTTGAAAAGAGATAAAGCGGGATAATAATAGCAGCTAAGACAGACAAGTTTAAGACTAAGTCTCTGCCTGCAGACTGGCTAAATTCTTGTTGAGAAAGATGACCGAGTTCAAACTCCAAGCCAATTCCTGCAAACAGTAGAAAAAGATAGATAGAGGCTCTTTGAATTTTAGTCATCTTGTTTTCCTCCCTTTTGTTTCTTTGAGCGAATCAGGTAGATCACAATCGCTAGAAGGGTTGCCCCGAACAGGCCTGCTGCTAGAATGTAATCATAGTCAAAATCAACGAGATCAATCTTCTCTTCATAAGCAGCATCTTCTTCGTCATCTAGATCTTGCAGGGCACTTTTTCCGTGTTCATCTGCCACCTTTTGTTCTGCTTCTTTTCTGATTTCTTGCAAGCGTTCGAAGGTCTTCTCAGCTCTTGCTAAGCTTTCCTCTGTTGCCTTCTTACTAGCTTCTTCAGGCTGAGAAGCAAGAGCAATTTGTTCCTGATCACTCAGATCTTGTTCGACCATCCACTGAGACTCCAACCGTTCCATTTCAGTACGAATCGCCCCATCTTCGAATAAATCTGGATACTTGGCCACAAGGTCATTGATTCTTGAAATGGTCCAATACCAAGAGCGATCATTGTAATGATCCCCTAATTCTTGGTAGGCTTGATAGGTGTTGAGAATATTGCCATAGTACGGTAAGTATGGAGCATTTCGTGGACTACCCATTGACAGCCACATGGTGCCTCCACCTGCACTCGCTGGGACATCATCTTTCAGTTGGAAAATATGGGCCTCCATGACATTTGGATTGGAAATAGGATATTTATAAACCGCATCAAACTCCCCTTTTTTCGGAATGCCTTTTCCATCCAACTCCATTTGATCCTGTGGTTTATATTTGGTTCCTTCCAAACGATTGCGTTGGAGATTCATAGCATCGCGGAGGGTTAATTTTCGATCGGTTGTATGAAGAAGGTCAAAGGACGCATCGTCATATTTAACAGGAGAGCTTGGGTCTAGCGATTTGATTCCCGACCAAACCCGAGAGCGATCTGCTTCTTGCAAAGGCGGATTATAGGATTGAGAAACGTGGAATTTTCCGTCCACTTCCTTATAGCTATTGGCTTCTTTGGCGACTTTTTCAAGATCTTTTGAAGCGATCGTGCGTTCGGTATCCGATTGATCGACATGCCCTAAGAAGAAGGTATTTGGAAAGACCGCAAATCGATCCTCTGGGAAGAGAATCGCTGCATATTGATGGCCAGATAGGATTTCCATATACCAGACGCCTTCTTTATCGGCAATGGTCACAATATTTCCTTCTGCAGCGCCTTTTTCTTCGACGATTTTAGCAATGAGTTCAACCCCTTCTCTTGCGGTTTTCACACTTGGGAGAACGATACTGGTCAAGCCCGATTCTGCGAGGCCATCCTTGACATAGGGATCCACCTTTTGGATCTTGTCATTTGCTGAAGCAGATACAGTGGCAGAAATGGAAACCCCATATTCGTTGAATCCTGCTTCATCAAAAATCCCTTGTTCAGGGGTGACATCCGGGACCGCTGTATACTTATAGCTAATCTCTGGCAAAGGGTATTGAAAACCGTTGGCAGCATCTTCAAAGATGGCTCCTTTTTTATTGTAGACACGCTCTCTGACCACAAAATTTTTATTATGGTTGGGTTCTAAATCTTCGGTACGCCCTACCAAGGTCGAACCGTCGGCAGTCAGTTTCTTCCCGATGATGAACCCTGTACAAGCCTCAACAGGTTGAGCAATCAACAAAAGCGGAAGCAAGGCTGCTACAGCTGATCGAAAATAGTGCTTCTTCATCCTAAACTCCTTTTTAAAAATGTTTTTCCTTATTTAGTATACTCTTTTACAAGCCTGTTTTGCAAGCGATTCCAGCAACCGTAAACAATTCGTAAACTATCAGAATTTTTGAGGAGAACACTTTTTAAAAAAAGAAAGAATTGGCTTATTTTGCCAATCCTAAACGAATAGGAACTAATTTTTAAGTAAAATAAGTTAAGTGATTCTTCAAAGAACTATAAAAGAGTTCTAATTTTCAAAATGAATCATAATATACGAAAACTTTCCGCTGTGAGAAAAGTGCCTGAAACGTTTTTGTTTCAGACACTCGGGAGTTTTGAAACCTTAGGTTCAAAACTAAGTCATGGAACTTCGTAGAAGGTCGCTGACGTCCGTACTCACCTAAGGAAAGTTTCTAAAATGATTTTTCTTCATTTTCTCTGTTGATTCGCTTGCCACAATTTTCCATAGAGGAGATAGTCGACTTCACGGAGCTCTTTCAGGTTCTGACAACCGAGCGCACAAAGGAGCAATCTGAGATCTTCTTTCCATCCTTGTACAAGGGCAATCACTTCTTCAATGCTCTTAGTCTCTACCATCTCAAGAAAAACGCGGGAAAGTCCTACGCCACGTGCTCCAAGGACCAAGGCCTTGACCATATCAAGGGGATGACGAATGCCCCCACTTGCTAGGACCTCAACCTGATCTATCTGATCCTGTAACTGTAAGAGACACTGCGCAGTTGATTGTCCCCAATCATCCAGATAAGCGCGATTGCCACCACGACGATTCTCAATATAGGCAAAACTAGTACCACCACGTCCAGAAATATCAACGGTTTTAATCCCAGCCTCTAGCGCTGCCTGAACTGTTTTGGGATCCATACCAAAGCCAACTTCCTTCAGGACTACAGGCACTGGAAAGCCCTGCCCATAGCTCTTGAGATGGTCTTTCCAAGTGTGGAAAATCCGCTCCCCTTCGGGCATGAGCAACTCTTGCATCAGATTCACATGGACTTGAAGAAAGAGAGGGTGTAGCTCTTCCACTGTTCGTAAGCCCAAATCTGGCTCTTTATCGATGCCAATATTGGTTGCTAAAAGAAGAAGAGGATGGTCTTTTTTGACCGCATACGATTGATCGCTCGGATCTTTCAGCCCTGCACTGTAAGAGCCAGTCACAAAGAGAATCCCACAAGCTTCGGCTACTGCTGCCAACTTTTGATTGATCTCTTTAGCCCGTTTACTCCCGCCTGTCATGGCATTGATATAAAAAGGAACCTCCCAATCACGCCCTGCGAAATGGGTTGTCAAATCAATCTCCGCTAGATCCACAAGGGGGAGGGATCGGTGAATCAGCTCGATCTCATCAAAGCTATTATAGGAGGAGCTTTGCTCCAAGGCATAGCGAATATGCTGGTCTTTTCGATTCTCGCTCACGAATCTCCCATCCTTTCTTGGTAAATGACTTCAATATTCTTTTCCTTCCAGCGCTCTATCAAGGTCTGAGTCTCAACTGGGTCAAAACTAAGGGCGATTCCACAGTCGCCTCCTCCAGCACCACTGGATTTGGCACAGACAGAAAGGCCCTCTGTCGCTTCTTGCAGCTCTTTTAGAGCTGGGGTATAGATCAAAGGGTTCAAAGACTTTAGGTTCTTATCGGCACGTTTGATACTGGTCTCGATTTCCTTTTGGTTCCCTTCACGGAGGCCTTTTTCAAGATTCTTCACTGCAATCTGACTCTCCTGAAGAAATTCTTCCTTGATCGCTCCCTTGACCTGGCGGATCAAATCACTTGAAATCGCTGGTTCCTTGGTCCAACCGACCAGAAAATCATAAGAGATGGCTGGCTGGATCAAGCGGATCTGGTAGTCCCAATCCAGGTCTAAAACTTGTGAAAGAGGCTGAGAACTCAAGACTTCATGCAACCAAGCCCGATCAAAGGATTGGTAATAAATTAAGTCCTCGTAGGCAATACAAGCCAAATCGCCCATGGAACCATTGTCCCCTCTTTGCACCAAGACCACTGCTGCTAGTCGAAAGAGCAGGTCCGGATGTAGGTCTAGTTCATACAGAGCAGCCATGGCCTTGATCACGAGCAAGACCACACTTCCGCTGGAACCAATCCCATACTTTTTCCCCTCTTCGCCCAACGTCCCTCTAAGGTGAAGATCAAAGGGTTTAGGGGATATCCCCTGATCTTTCAGCCACTCTTCCATGAGCTGTATGGTCTCTTGAATCAAGGCGTAGTCCTTATTTGGGGTCAAATCCACCTGGTAACCAAAAAGGTCTGAGGCTAGCTGGTAGGCTGTTGCTTCTTGGATGGTAGCTGACAGATAAATAGGAATAAACTGAATCACAGCTCCATAACCAGGTGTTAGCACTGCGTATTCTCCAGCTAGATAGAGCTTGCCTCCGGTCTGTACCTGATACTTAGTCTTCATCTTGAGGATCCTTTGTCTTAGATACGATGGTCCGATAGCGGGCATCAAATAAAGGCATCAGCTGATCCAAGTCTTCTTCTAAACAGAGAACCTTAACGTTTGGCCCTGCATCCATGGTGAAGTAACAAGCATGGCCTGCAGCACGAAGCTCACGGACAAAGTCCATAGCTTTGTGGCTTTCTTCTGTCAAGTAGCTAAAGGCTGGAGTGGCTGTTCTAGTCGTCGCATGCATAGCAAGGGCATTGCGCTCTGTCAGCTGACCGACCCGTTCAAAATCATTGGCAGCTAGATAGTCCAGCATGTCCTTATAATCTTGTCGAGACTCTTCGATCCATTCTTTGAAATTAGTCGAGGTCTCCATGCAGCGTTTCATCCCTTCCCGGCTGGAAACAGGCTTTTGCTTGTCATTGAGGACCAGCATGATCATCGCGAGTTTTAGGTCTGTTTTGACCTTATAAATCTCTCCACTTTCTTTGTCCCAGGCTGCTAAGGGACCAAAGAAAGACCGCGAAGAAGAACCCGAAGCAAACTTGGCTTTTTGAGCTAATTCCTCCTGACTCAAGCCCAAATCATAATACCGATTGCAAGCCTTGACGAGAGCAGAGAGCCCGCTCGAGCTAGAGGACAAGCCTGCTGCGGTTGGCATGTTGTTGCTGGTATCCACCCGAACAAATCCCGCTTCATCTGCTGGTTTCAAGCCATCAATCACAGCTCCAATTTTGGCTTGCTCAGCTGGATTTTGGAATTTTCCATCGATGTAAAATTCATGCGCAGTCGCATCTGCTGGCAAGGGAGAGAGACTGGTCTCTGTATACATATTCTCTAAGGTCAACGAAATCGAACTGGTCGAAGGGACCATCTGTTTGGCATCTTCTTTTCCCCAGTATTTGATAATCGCGATATTGGCATAGGACTTAGCCTTTACAGGTTTTCGATCCATGTATGGTGCGCTCCTTCTTTTTCTAATGCATGGGCAATGGTTGCTGCTTCACGAGAATCCTTGACGAGGGCAATCACACAGCCTCCAAGACCACCTCCGCTCATTTTAGCGCCTAAGGCCCCTTTTTCAAGGGCAACGGCGACCAGGTGGTCTGCTTTTTCACAACTGACACCCACGGCTCTCAAGTGCTCATGGCAAGTAGTCAGAGCCTGTCCTAGGTTCGTTAGATCATTCATTTTCAGAGCCTCTTCTACCTGCTGGGTCAACTGACCAATCTCATGGAAATGGGATAAAACTTCCTGCCCTTTGGCTTCCACCTTTTGAATCGCCTCACGTGTATTGCCGTGAATTCCCGTATCCGCAATCACCAAGCTCGCTTTTATACCCAGCTCCAGCGGGTAAAAGCCGACATTCCGGATGAATTTAATGGCTTGATCACTCAAACAAGTCTTGGCATCGAGCCCACTTGGATTCATATGGGCAATGGTTTCTGCTCGGTTGACCAGGATTTCTAAGGTCTCATCATCCAGCTTCTCTTGATAATAGTCAAAAACGGCACGAATAGCTGCGATACTCACCGCCGCAGACGATCCCATCCCCCGTTTTTCCGGTACCATGGACTGAATGCGACAGCGAATCCGGGCCTCTTTAATCCCGAGGTGCTCAAGAGACGCAAAAACTGCCATGGACAAGGTGTCATCTTCAAACAAAATCCATGGACTATCTGCCGGGACGATCTGGCAGATCACTTCGATATGATGGAGTGGCAGCGCAATAGCCGGATAACCATAGACCACCGCATGCTCTCCAATTAAGATAATTTTACTATGCGCCCTTCCGACGCCTATCTCTTTGTTCATATTCATCTCGCTCTATTAAGGTCATTACTATTTTAATATAAATCAGACAAAAAAGCGATGCTTTTGAAGGAAATCCAACCTAAGACGGAGTTCAAAAATGAATCTCCTACCAGTTTCTTTCTCACGGATAGACCTTAAAAGGCCAGGATCCATCATCCTAGCCTTCCATTTCTATTTTTCAAATTCTTGTTTGATCAAGTCCATCAAGGAGTTGCGGTCGAGGATCCATTTGGCCCGTTCGTCCTTCTCATAGGTCCGGTTGGACAAAAAGATCACAGCTTCCTGCCTCTTTCGATTGTACATGATGAAGGTTCCTGTATAGCCCGTATGATCCAACCAGTCCCCCTCTAGATTCCATCCCAGAGCGCGAGTCTTGCCCTCTTCACGCGCAAAATTCTGAGACAAGTCACGCGCAAAATCATCCTTCAGATAATGCTCTAAGAAGCACTCTAGATCTGGAACCGTTGAAAAAAGTCCAGCACTTCCCGCATGACGACCCAGAACTCTCGCTTTGGGATCATGAACACTTCCAGAAGCAATGCCACGGACCGTTGGCACCGCCCTTTCGACCGGTCCAAACCGTGTTTCCATCATCTTCCAAGGCGTAAAAATCAGCTCTTCAAATAAACGATCCAAGGGCTGGTGAAACCTGTCTTCTAACCAAAAGCCCAACAGAAGAAAATTGACGTCAGTGTAATGAAAACTCTTGTCTTCTTTTAACTGCAAATTTTCAAGGGCTGTTTTCAACTGTCTCGCATCCAAATGATCCCGGTTGGGGATAAAAGGATCGAGCCCAGAAGTATGGGTCAAGAGTTCCCGGATAGTCGTCTTCTCATGAGCAAAACGCGGGTAAAGCTCTTTAAAGGGGCGATCAAGCGCAAGCTCCCCTTTCGCATACAAAAAGGCACAGATGGTAGCAACTCCGACGACCTTACTGACACTAGCCAAATCATAGACCAGGTCAGCCACTACTGGCTCTCCTTTTTCAGGATCCGCTAGTCCCAGATAGTGCTCACTCCACTGACCCTTGCGGTAAAGCGCAAGAGAGGCACCTGGATAGATGCCTTCTTGGATTTGTTCGGTAATTTTTTCGATGATTGCCTTCACGCTCATCACTCCATTCTTATTCTTCATAAGAAATATGGACCTGATCTTGATTGGCTTCAAACCAGAGTTCGATCTGACTTGGATCCTTGGCAATCAAGAAAGTTCCCTTACGGTGCACAAAATCGACAGCTTCTCCCAAGCGTTCTTTCAAGTCTTCCACATCAAAAGATGCCAATTCGACCTTGATCATGCTCAAATCCCAAGTAACCTTGTTCTCCACTTGGAGATCTTCTCCTTGGGCTTCCTGCAAATGGATAAAGTGGGCCAAAGCTGGCAAGTTGCTATAGAACTTCTCAGCCTCAGCAAAATCGGCCACATTAACCTCAAGAAAATCCACATCAAAGCTGGTCAAACCTTTGAAATCTTCTGGCACGTCAACAAGAGGCGCTTTCTCCAAAGGTTCTAGGCTTTCAAGATTTTCTTCAGCATGCACAAAAATGGTATCTCCTTGAGGAGACACAACTTCAAAGGCGCGACCATTAGCTCCTTGGAAAAGGGCGCTTGTTTCTGGCTGGCGGGCCAACAAATAATCAATTTCTTGAGCTTGTGCCACTTTCACCACGATGCGACCCAATTTCTTTGGACCTTCGACCTTACGCGAACGCATACTCGGTGACTCTTCTAAGACGATTTTTTCTACTTTTGAGGCATCTCCTAAAGATAGGAGAGCTCCTTCTTCCACTAATACTTTCATTCCCAATGTCTCTTCATAAAAGCGTTGATTGACATTTCGGTTATTCACTTTCAAGACTGGGATCACTCTTACGATCTGATTTGCTGTCATAACTTCCTCCAAGCACTTTTTATTGTAAAAGATTTTCTGGCTTTTTACAAGAAATTTTGCGCAGATTTATGAAAAACTCTATCGACAAGCGCTTTCCCTATTTTCTTTAGACAATCCCTTTTTGATTCAGTATAATAGAAATTGGAACGATGACAGCGCTGATGCGACTGCTCACTCAATTCGAGATGCGAACAAGATAGGAGAATCCACCATGAAATTTAATCAATTTAGCTATATTCCTACAGCCAATGACACGATAAAGGAAGAGTTGGCTCTTTTGGGCTTTAGCTTCCAAGAAGAGAGCGATCCGAAAAAAATGTTGGAAGCCTTTGTCCGCCAAGTTTCTTTCCAATATAAAGACACAGACTATGCCTTATCGACTCTTGTGGCAGATAAAGAAACCGATTTGCTGGCCTTTTTCAACTCTGAAAAACCCTTAACAGCAGATGTTTTTTATACAGTTGCCTTTCAATTACTAGGCTTTAGCTTTTTTGTGGACTTTGATGATAGTGAAGCCTTTCGCAAGGAGACAGCTTTTCCCATCACATATGGCTCTCTCCTAGAAAATCTCTACCAACTCCTGAACACCCGCACCAAACGAGGCAATACCTTGATCGATCAGTTGGTCAGCGATGGTTTGATTCCTGAGACCAACCAGTATCACTATTTTAATGGTAAGAGCCTCGCGACCTTTACAAGCCAGGATGCTATCCGTGAGGTCGTTTATGTCGAAAGTCGGGTCGATACCGACCAAGATGGCCTGCCAGACTTGGTCAAGGTCAGCATCATCCGTCCTCGTTATGAAGGCAAGATTCCAGCTGTAATGACCGCAAGTCCTTATCACCAAGGGACTAACGACAAGGCTAGCGACAAGGCCCTCTACAATATGAATGTAGACCTGGAGGTCAAAGAACCTCATACCATTCAACTAGAAGAACCTCAATTAACAGTAGTCGAACCTGTCGGTCAAGCTGAACTAGTCGATGAAGCTGAAGAAACCCTCACTCATATCAATTCCAGCTATACCCTCAATGACTACCTGCTTCCACGTGGCTACGCCAATCTTTACGTCTCTGGAGTGGGGACAAAAGATTCACAAGGGCTGATGACTAATGGAAATTACCAACAAATCGAAGCCTACAAGAATGTCATCGATTGGCTCAATGGCCGTTGCCGGGCCTTTACAGATCATACACGCAAACGTCAAGTCAAAGCTGATTGGTCTAATGGAAAGGTCGCAACCACCGGGATCTCTTACCTTGGAACCATGTCTAACGGCCTTGCGACCACGGGTGTGGACGGCCTAGAAGTCATCATTGCTGAGGCTGGGATCTCTTCTTGGTACAACTACTACCGCGAAAACGGCCTCGTGACAAGTCCTGGGGGCTATCCAGGTGAAGATTTTGATTCCCTCGCCGAATTGACCTATTCACGCAACCTTTTAGGTGGGGATTATTTACACCACAATGCAGCCCACCAAGCCGATCTTGATCGCGTCAAAAAAGAGTTGGACCGAGCTTCTGGAGACTACAATCAATTCTGGCACGATCGCAATTATCTCTTAAATGCAAATCGGGTCAAGGCAGAGGTGGTCTTCACTCATGGTTCCCAAGACTGGAACGTCAAACCGCTTCACGTCTTTAACATGTTCCAGGCCCTTCCAGCAAGCATCAAGAAACACCTCTTCTATCACAATGGTGCCCATGTCTATCTCAACAACTGGCAGTCTATTGACTTCCGTGAGAGTATGAACGCCCTTCTCTCTAAAAAATTGCTGGGCTATGCTTCAAGCTATGAGTTACCAACTGTCATCTGGCAGGACAATACAGGGGAACAAAGTTGGACTTCCTTGGATGATTTTGGCAACCAAACAAGTCAGCGGACCTTCTCGCTGGGAGACGGTGAAAAAGTCATCCAAAACCGCTATGCGACAGAAGATTACGAGCGCTATGGAAAGGCTTATCCGACCTTCTTAAGCGATCTCTACCAAGACAAGGCGCAACAGGTGACGATTGATCTTCCAATCGAAGAAGACCTGCACCTCAATGGGAAAGCTCGCCTTCACCTACGGGTCCAATCAAGCACCAATAAAGGCCTTCTATCAGCCCAACTCTTAGAGCTTGGAAGCAAGAAATACCTCCAACCCTATCCTGCAGTCTTATCGGTCCGTACGCTGGATAACGGTCGCTACCATATGCTAGATAACTTGACCGAGTTGCCATTCAAGGAAGCGGGCCAGCGAGTGATTTCGAAAGGTTATCTCAACCTCCAAAACCGGCATGACCTCTTAGAGGTTGAAGCCGTAACACCAGGCGAGTGGATGGAATTTGACTTTGATCTCCAACCAACCATCTACAAGCTCGAAAAAGGGGCAACTCTTCGCTTGGTCCTTTACACGACGGACTTTGAAATCACTGTGCGTGATCAAACCGATTACCAACTCACCATTGACTTAGCACAATCAAGCCTCCATCTTCCTGAAATGACAGAGGCCCACTAATCGTGGTATCAAGGCTTAGCCTTTCTTTGCTTCATTTGACAGCTTAGCCTACTTATGTTACTATCTAATAGAGTATTTCATAGAAAAAGATATTAGAGGAAGTTATGGCGATTGAAAAAACTGTCAGCGAAATTGCTGAAATTTTAGGAGTCAGCCGCCAGGCGGTCAATAACCGTGTCAAGGCGCTGGCTCCAGAAGATACCCAAAAAAACGAAAAAGGGGTTACCGTTGTAACCCGTAGTGGCTTGATCAAGCTCGAAGAAATCTACAAAAAAACTATTTTTGAAGATGAGCCAGTCAGCGATGATGTGAAGCAACGCGAATTGATGGAAATTTTGGTAGATGAAAAAAATGCTGAAATCGTCCGTCTCTACGAGCAACTCAAAGCCAAAGACGAGCAACTCGCTAAGAAAGATGAACAGTTGCGCGTGAAAGACGTTCAAATTGCTGAAAAAGACAAGCAATTGGACCAACAACAACAATTGACTTTACAAGCAATGAACGACCGCGATACCTTGAAACTTGAACTCGAACAAGCCAACGAAAAAGTTCAAGAGCAAGAAAGCAAAGGTTTCTGGGCACGCGTTTTCCGTCGATAATCCGGGGCTGGATCCTACCAGTCCCTTTTCTTTTCTACCACAGGAGATTTCCCATGAAAGCATTAGAAGATTATATCGCCTTTGACCTCGAATTTAACCAATACGAAGGCGCCTATCAGATCATCCAGGTGTCTGCCGTACGTTTTACGAACGGTAAAGAAGTCAATCACTACGACTCCTACGTTTACACCGATAAGCCCCTAAAAAGCTTTATTAACGGCCTGACTGGCATTACCCAGGACAAGATCCAAAATGCCCCACAACTCGAACAGGTCCTCAGCGAATTCAAGGCCTTTGTAGGAGACCGGCCCTTGATCGGATACAATGCCAAAAAGAGCGACCTTCCCATCCTGCTTGAAAATGGGCTGGATCTAGAAGACCAGTACGCCGTCGATGTCTTTGACGAAGCCTTCGAACGTCGTCCATCTGACCTCCACGGCATTAAAAATCTCCAACTCCACACCGTTGCAGAATTTTTGGGAGTCGCAGGAAAATCACACGATAGCTTAGAGGATGCCCGCATGACAGCCCTTGTCTACGAACAATTCCTCGAATTTGATCAAGGCCGTACCCTCCTTGAAGAGCAAGAGAACTTCTCCATCAACCCCTTTGGAGGCTTGGACTTATCCGGATTTTTTGATGAATAAAAAGAGAGAGTGGGACAGAAATCGGTAATTCGTTAGAATTCGATTTCGTCGTCCCACCTCCGAACAGTTGAGTAGGGCTGTAAAAACTGATGAAATCAGCGTAGTAGAGCCCACTCAACCACTGCGTCTTGCTCGACAATCCAAAAACAATTAAGAGGCTAGGACTTTTGTCCCAGCCTCTTTTGAGTTAATGAAAACTTCCTTAGCTTAAAATGGCAATTTCCCTGCGAAAGCACCGAGTTTTTTCTTGGTTGCAGCATCAATTTCTTCAATGGCAGCATTGATGGCTTGCACCGTCATATCCGAAAGAGTTTCCATATCTTCTGGGTCGACCACTGCGGCATTGAAATCGATGGAAACAACCTTCTTATCACCTGTAAGAGTTGCAACAACCAAGTCTTGAGCAGATTTCCCTACAAATTGAGTTGCGGCTAATTCCGCTTGGCTTTGCTCCATTTGCTTTTGCAATTTTTGAGCTTGCTTCATCATATTTTGCATATTCATCATAAGATTTTCTAGATTCCTTTCGTATCAAGGGTTTAGACCCTGTTGCTTAATTTTTACTGCCCACTTCTGCCCATTTTTTTAAAAATCGTCAAATGCGTTAGCGACTTCTTTTTGTTGTGATGGGAACAAATGTGAGTAGATATTTATTGTTGTATTGATAGAACTATGTCCTAGTCGTTTCATCAGAGTGAAAAAGATATAATCCTTTCCTTCTCCTCTCCTCAATCCCTGATTTATCAAAAAGGCTACATGTGAATGCCTAAAATCATGGTTTCGAATCAATTTGAAGTCTTCTGGCAATCGTTTCTTGAATGCTGCTCTAAAGTTAGAGACATTCGGAGCAGTCATAGGCTCCCCTGAAAATTGGAAAATCTGCAAATCATCTGTTGAATCAGTTAGCTTAGACAGTCTCTGACTTTGTACTGACTTCCAGGTTTTCAACTCATCCACAAAAGCTTTATGGATATAGATTTCTCTATTTGATTGAGTCGTCTTTACAGATCCAATATGTATTTTCCCATTGCGATAATAGGCTGACTTACGGATCTTAATATATCCCTCGTCAAGAAAAACATCTCTCCAAGTTAAGGCAAGTGCCTCCCCCATACGAATTCCCGTAAACATAAGTACACGATACAGAAGTTTAAAAGGATACTCACTTTCTTCAAAATAAGATTCAAACTCCTTGAATTGTTCAGGAGTATAATAAGACATTTCTTTATGCTTTTCTGGAAGTTTCCGAATGGCATCACATGGATTATCCTGTCTATATCCTTTCGAAATAGCAATATCAAACAACTTATGAACAAAAATCATTTGTTGGTTAATATGCATTGGTGTAAGTGTCCCACCTTTTACACTTGGCTGTTCAATTAGCCAATCTCGATATTTTTTTACATCTTGAATGGTAACTGAAGACATATCAGCGTATTCAAAGAATCGCGATACATATTGGGTATAGTATGAGTTCTGGGTATCTACTGTACCTTTTTTATTTCCACGAAGCTCATCTTCTTCTTTTAACATTACATAAAGAGAGGAAATGGTAAGTTTTTTTGTATTCTGAATCTGATTTAACTTATGGATACGGTAATAAGCCGCATATTCCTCTGCTTCTTTTTTTGTTAAAAAATTAGATTTACGATGTCGTGTACGTTTGCCAGTTAAGGAACTTTTACCATCACTAATATCAACTAGCCACAGTCCATCATCCTGTTTAATTACCGCCATGCTATTTTTCTCCTTCAGTCATGACAGCGTTTTGAAGGTTCCCCTCAATTATATCATTTTTTAATTGTATTTGAAAACCAAGAATGGATTCAACTGTGATAATTGGTACACGTCCAATGCGTTTGTTCTTATACCATTCAAATCCTTCTTGTACAAGCTGGCTCTTAGCTTTTCGTATTAATTTACTAGCTTGTGTTTCAGAATATCCAATCAATTCCATTAAATCATTTTTATCTACAACTTGAATCATCTATATCTATTCCTTTCTAATGTCCTATTACATAGGTAAATTGTTTGGCAGTTTCTGCATCAAACGTGCGGTAACTAATAATCCCCAATCCTTTAACATTACATTCTGAGACGAGAATTGAGCCGTCTGATTTAACTTGTTCCACAAATGAAATATGTCCGTATATTGGATCGGCTCCAGCTTGTCCAGGGCTAAATGATAGAGCAGAATGCTCAGTCGGTGTATGAGTTGTTGTGAATCCTGGTTTATTCATCCATTGACCACCATTTCCCATAAATGGATCAAAGTTGACTCCGACTTGTTTTCCACGGTTGAAGACATACCAAGTACATTGTCCCCAAGGATAAGTACTAGTGATATATCCTGTGGTATCAATAGCTGTTGTCAGACTGTAACCTGCTGGTATATCATTTGAAGTGACTCCTCCACCATCTCTAGTTTTTCCTGTAGTTTGTTCAGGAGCTTTTGGTGTTCCTCCATGTTCATCAATGAAGGCATCCAGTTTTTGCATGGTTTCGGCACGTCTTTTCCCTGATCCTGTGGTATCTGTGAAATAGACTCCACCATCAGTTGCTGGATTAAGTGTTCCATTCGCAAGCTTTTTAGCTTTATCATCTTGTATTTTAAAGGTTTGGTTTTTATTCCCAATGATGGTTTGCTGGGTTAGTCCAACAACAGCAACCTCATCATTAAAGTTATTGGCATATTCTGGATTGGAATCATAGGCCCCAAAACCAAACATATTGGCTCCAGGATTAGTGGCTACCCCAGCAGTTCCAAGGGAACTTTCATTCAGTGCGATCGCAACGATTCCACGGACATCAAGATTAGATTTAGCTTCCCATTCGAGGAGCTTTTTTCCATTAATTCGGTTCTTATCATAGGAGATTCCTAACGTATCTAAAAAGCCGTCTAATTGCTCTGCTGTAATACCGAAGCGATGAACCAGTAGGTTGTGAGTATAAGGATCTCCATCTGACCAGTGATCCGCATAAGTCACTCCATTTTGGGATTGGGGTGAGCCATTCGTTCCACCACCTCCGACAGCCCCCATAAGGATAATGATTATGAGGACCGGTAGAAAGAGAGGAATGAGGCCGGCTAATAGAAACCATTTTAGTTTTTTCATCGAATCTCCTTTCTAGTTAATGTCTTATATAAGCAGTGAACAAAACAGTCCCAAAACGCCATTTTGCATCTAAAACGACTGAATAGGACTTGGTTTGTAGGATGATTTGGTCTCTTTCTTGTTCTGAGACTGGAAACAAAAGAAGGAAATCGACTGAGCGTTTTCCTTCTTGGTAGGCTTGATAAAGAGTTTCTTCAAGAACTCTTGGAAAAGAAGTTCTTGAACGTATCTTGGTATTCATATCATTCTCCTCTAAGTTGTTTTAAGCGTTCTGTTAATCGGTCTCTTCGTTCAATATTGGCTCTCAATTTATCATCTCGTGTCATGGTTTTCCTATAAGCACGAGTGAAGGCATTCGATCCTTGGGCTTTGTACATGGCTTGAGGATCTTTATATTCCTCTAATTTGTGCTCAATACTATTAATGCGGAGCTGTTTAAATGGAGAAATCCATTCTTCTTTAAGAGTTTGAAATTCCTCGTTTGAACTTGGTGTTGGCTCCACTGTGATTAGGGATTCCATTGAACGAGTTGGTGTCTTTTCTTCAACAGGTTTAACCCCTTCTAGCGTTGGATTTGTTTTCGGAATGTTTGGTCCTGGAGTATCTGGACTTATTGGAGTCTCAAGTGTTTCTGTTAGGAGCACTTCATCAGGTTGGTGCTCTGATTCCTTATTAGTAAAGAAAGAACCAATATTTTGGAAGTGACTCTTGGTATTCATCATCATCCCAGCTCCGAAACCAGCACCCGCTAAGGCAAAGTTCCCAAGGTGTTGAGCAGATGAAAGACTTCTCGATGGTACTTGTGAAGCCACCTCTCTAGTCTTTGTGACCCCTTTTTCAACTTTGTTTCCAATATCACTCGCAACCATACGTGCTTTAGATCCAAGAATGAATTGGATCAGCTCAGCTTTGTATTTCCATAGAAGGAAGTATACAAGTCCTTTTGATACAACTGAAATGAGTAGTTTAAAGACAAGGCCGAAGATGATCAAGGATGGAAGAGTTTTAAGGATGCCGTCAAAGCCTGTAATGACAATGTTTTCGATCATTTTTTCAATGTAAAAGACCAAAAGCGTTAATAGACTCGTGATAGCTGGGAAAAGCAGCCCACCAAACATGACTTTCAAGACTCCAAAAATCAAATCTTGCATTCTTGGTACAAAGGACATTAGTAGCACAATTGGAAAGAGCAGGATCATCATCAGGACAAGTGTCTGAGCAATGACGTTTAACATTTGAATCAAAATAACCGGTATCGCTAATACAAAGGCTTCACAGATTTTGAAGATGACATAAAACATACGAGTAAAGATGAAATCGGGCATAGCTGAGACCCAACGGTTCTTTTCACCATCATCATTGGCTCCATTTCCTAGTTCATCTAGATATTTATTACGATCTTTCGATTTAACCGCTTTAAAGTTTCCATTCTTATCGCCTGTTCCTAATACCTTACTATCGTCAAAAGTCTCTTGTTTCCCATCTTGGCTGTTCTTATATTTCCCGTTTTCTTGACCTGTGTTGACAAAGACATAGGCTTTATAAGAGGTGTCTGCAATATAGCTATCTGCCATGGAATCGCCAATTTTAATGGATTTATTATTTCCATACTCCACCTTGATATTCGTGATATGTTTACTGACATCTTGAGAGACATGGTTGATAGTATCAAGTAGATACAGACCACCTGATGTTCCAGCGATTGTTCCAAAGTAACCGAAGCCAAGGATGATAACTAGAAAGACACGAAGGAGAGTTCTTGAAAAAGCTCCCTTAGAAAAGAAAAACTGAAAAAAAAGATAGAACGCTAGAATCAGAAGCAACATTGAAACGAGTGATTGTTTTGCGACTCCGCCAGAACTTGAACCAATAAATCCTTTCCAGATATTCATCGCTCCATTAAAGACATAGTTCTTGTAGTTGGAGTAGAGATCAATCTTTTCGAGAATTCGAATCAGCAAAGAAAAGAAGCCCACCACTGCGTTTAGAATGAAAAAGAAGAAGTTGACGAAAAGTTCATTAATCAGTACCCAAGCCCCATTAAAGGAAGCGAACCCAGTAGGCTCCATGTAGGACTTGAGAGAGAAGATATCGACTCCCCTTAGTTTGTCAAAAGCTTCTTGCATGGATTCACCTCCTAACTAGCGTATTTATTTTCAAGGCTTGATGATACTGTAGCTTTCATTGGTTTTAGAAGCATATCAATATCTTCAAAGATGTTGTGTACGGAAATCATATTGAGATTACCATACACGTCATAGTACAGGCATTGGCCAGAGATCATATTGTCAATCCATTCGAGATTGCTTTCAGTGACTTCAAGATTGACGTGTTTCAAGATATCTTCTCGTTCAGACTTTTCATAAAAGGCAAAGATGGTCCCAAAACCTGTTGTATCATCGTCATTTTCTGCATCATGTACAGATTGAGTAATCAGTGCCAAGGTATTGTTTTTGGAGCGTCCAATCCGACGCATATTTTTGATAACGGCTTTTCCTTCTGCGGACTTCATAAGAATCCATGCTTCATCAAAGAACTCAATGGTATCTTCATTTTCATTTCGTTCTCCAAAGTGGGTACAGAAGGCACCAAGCGCAAACATGAGGGCAATAGAATTGCGTTCATGATCTGAAATTTTTGTGGAATCGTCTTTTGGTAGTTTGAGGTTATTGACCTCTAGGATGGTTACTCGTGATTCATAGTTAAGCCCTTGAGTAGTCCCATCTGAAAAGGCTAGTTCCAAGATAGAGTTCGTCACAATTGAGGTCAGATAACGACCAACCGAAGCAATTTCAGAGGAAGTAGAGTCTCTCAGCACTTTTAGGACGTGTTTAAATCCGACTTTCTCACCAGCGACTCGTTTTTCTACAATCTCATTAATAGCTTCTGTGATAGCTGTTTTCTGATCCATTGTGACATCATCTACAGCTTGTAGTAGAAACTCAAGCATGTTCTTTGCGACCTCTACAGCTTGTTCTTTATCTAGAACGACAATAGGATCTAAGACTCCGTGGTTTGGTGGTAGTGAGCTATCTAGTGTTACAAAGTTAAAGTTCTCAATCTGTTTCTTGCGTTCAGGATAGAGACGTGCAAATTCAGGTGAGTTGATCACTTCTTGGTAGTGATTTCTAAGTTCACGTTTAGGGTCGATATAAAGGGTTTTAACATTTTGTAAAGCCACACTTAAAAAGATAATCTGAGCGAGGAAAGACTTTCCTTGACCTGTTGCCCCCGTAATAATGATATGCGGGTTCTTGGTAATCTTTCCAGCTATATCTTCTTTATTTCCCACTGTCGCATTGTAGAGGACAATGTTCTTTGAGGAATCAATAGCTTTAGCGATATTGTCCCAACGTCCTGTCCAGTTATCTACTCGGCCAATATACCAACCGATACGGTTCCCAGAAGAGGTATTGGTGAAGGGCATGAGTTCTGAAAATCCACGAGCTGTGACCATATGTGTCCAGGTGCGAGTTTTCTTTTGGAGGTTTTCTCCATAGAGCAACGCTTGAAAGAGATAAGGTCCGTCTTGAGAGGCCTCACTGATTTCAACGCCCATATCATCAAAATAGTTTAAAACCACTTGTCGTCTTTGACGGAGTTGGTTCACACTAGAAGCAGAGACAATGAGATAGGCTCCATATTCAATGATATCTTCCTTGTTTCCAACTTTCTTCATTAAGTCCTTTAGGGAGATAGAGCCCATGATAATCTCGTCTTGTTGGACAGTATCAGTATTTTCGGCCTCTTCCATGATGTTTCTGTAACGTGTATTCGATCGTCCCATTCGACCCTTGATTTTACCTGTATCAATGAATTCTGCCTTGATTCGTAGCTCAACGGGAAAGTTCAAGCGTTGGATAAATTCGCCCAGGTGAAAACCATTGAATTGAACAGGAAATTTACCAACCGGAAGAATCGTCACAAAGGAAGATCCATAAGGGCTTTCTAGTTTGAGAAATCCACCTTTTAGGACTTTGATCAAGGTGTCTGTGATATTGAATTGAGCACGATTAGCGAGCACCTCTTTCTTGTAGTGAGGGATATAGCGGAGGTATTGCATCCGCTGGTAATAAAAGAGTTCTTCATTGGATAAACGCTTTGCCCGAAGGACGGAGAAAGCTTGGAAAATAGTGAATTCATCACTTTTGTAGTCTTCATACCAGGTGGGACTTAATTCATATTCATAGCCAAGGCCTTTTGCGATTTTTTCAGTAAACTCATTAAAACTCTCATAGGCCAAGTCTTTGACGGTAGCTCCATGATTTTGTTTGCGTAAGCTTACTCCCACGACCCAGTCAAACTGATAAGGGATCTCCATTTCATCTGTTAGACGATCCACCGTGTAGAGAAGCAGTTCTTCTCCTAGATCACGACTGTCACCTGCTAGAGCGTCTGAAAAGTCCCGCATTTTTTCTTCTAAGAGATAGTCTTTAGGGATCAGAGATATTTCAAAGAACTTGTTTTTCTGGAGCTTCTTCATCATTTGAGCAACGGTGATTTTATGTTTGCC
This sequence comes from Streptococcus sp. HMSC072G04, assembly GCF_001813295.1. Taxonomy (GTDB): domain Bacteria; phylum Bacillota; class Bacilli; order Lactobacillales; family Streptococcaceae; genus Streptococcus. The sequence goes on along the minus strand of NZ_KV812002.1, from coordinate 98,331 downwards.
CTTTTTCTCATCATCTGTAATGGTGATGGGAGTGTTTGGAATACGATAATAAGCAACGACAGTTTGATCTTTTTTGAGAGCTAGATTTTCATGTGTTTCCCTAATAGGATAGGTTAAAGTAATACTCATAGGTCCTCCTTTTCTATAGATTTGTTTTTTCAAAGACAATTTCTTCTACAGGCTCTATTCGATTTTCATGGTAGATAGCTTTTTTGTTTAGCTTAAAATCCCAGAAGTAAATCAGGCAATCTCCAATAAAGACGTGCATCTTTTTACCGTGAGGCTCATATTCAGTATAGAACTTGGCCAATTTGTAAGGGAGATACCAATAGAGCAAGAGAGAAATTGAGTGAGTGATTTTTGCGAGTGGCACAAAGATAAACCCTCCAAAGAGTAACATGGCCACAAATACTATGATAAAGACAATGAAAAAGGACAACTGCATCGGTGTCGCAAAGTACCATAGTCGAGTGCCCTTTTTTGTCTTAATTTCTTGAATCCAATAAGGAGCATTTAGGCCCTTACTGTAATCATAAAGTTTTTCTTCATTCATACTTAAAATCCTAAGTCAATTCCAATGAGGCGCAGTGCCCAGCCGACTGTTTTTAGGATTTCTTGTCCTTTAGCCATCGAAACAATGATGGCATAGAAACCAACGACGTAGAAAAGCTGGATCCAGGAACTATTCCGCCAAGCCTGTATAGCTAATGTTACAGCAATGGCTGTCAGGATCCAAATCCCATCGTTCTGGAGGAAGGTTCGTAGATTGTCTGTATTCATAGAGTTCTCCTATTCTTTATCATTTGCATAATTCAGTGGAATGGTGTGTTCTAGTTTTGTGACATAGTAGGTCTTTTCTTTTTCCGATAGGGTAAAGGTGAAGTTTTCCGAATGAGTGGTTCCTCCGACCTCAAAGGTTGCTTGGACATAGGCAATTAGATTTTTTCCATCTTTTTTAAGATAGGTATAATCAATTGTCTTGAAGGTGGTATTGGCTATAATATCCACATTCTTAGCAATCAGATTAAGGTTGTCTTGATTGGTAGTATAGTTGGTAAAGAAGACCTTGAGAAACTTTTCAACCTTCTTACGCTGACTATCTGAAAAGTGATCGTTAGCGGTTAATTGAAGCTGATCGTCTTCGCTAAAGTGTCCAGCTTGTGAGGATTCAATAGCAGAAAACCAAGGAAGGCCGGAGATATAGTATTTCCCATCTTTTTCATCAAATGGAATATTGAAACCTGTCACAATTTCTCTTTCTTCCGTGTTATTGTCCCGACGGATAGTTTCCTTGTATTTGATCTTATAGGTCGCAACCTTCCCTTCTACAGTCACTAACTGAGAATAGAGGAGTTCACTAGGATTTCGAACTTGACCTTGGGCTTTCACATCAGGAATGAAGTTGTAAAAGCTATTTAAGTATTCCACTTGAGCTTGTTGTTTATCCCCTTCTTGCGGAAGGGTGAAGTAAGCATAGACATAATCATTCAGGTAATATTGGAGTTTGTAGTCGTATTTTCTACTAGACTCCATTGGCTGTGCTTTTTGTTTTTTTGTTGCCTCAACTTGAGCTTGTAGTGCTCCTACCTTATTTGAGAGTGTGATAGCACGGACAGATCCCAAGAGGCCAACAAAAAGGAGGAAAGAAATTCCTCCTATGACTGCAATATTAACGGTCTTTTTATTGGTGACTTTTAGTTTTGGAGGGCCTCCTTTTTTCTCCACCTTTTTAAAGTGTGAGAGATATTCTTTTGCTTGAAGCAAGTAGCGTTTGGCTTTATCCATAGATCCTCCTTTTAGAGAGTAGCGAGTTCAATGAGCTTTGAGCCTTTTGCATAGAGGCGCTTATTGGCTTTTTCGATCTCGCCATTAATGTAATAGTAGCCTCGTAGCTCAGTTTGGAGTTGTTCGATCAGGTCAGGTTTTAGGTCTTTGGCTTCTTCTTTTTTAAGGAGACTATTTAATTCTCCAGCCTTGGTCCAAGCCTCTCTGTGATCTTTCTTTTTAAGTAATTCTCCCAGTTCATTCGTGACTTGAGAGACTTTCTTTTCAAAAATAGTTTTAGTAGCCATTTCAATTTCCTTTCTAAATTTTTCTTGATTGTCTTTGATGGTCTTTTGGATATAAGTAATGAGTGAGGGGCGCATTTTTTTATTTACACTCAACACTTGACCATCTAGCGTGAAACAGGCATGTTCATAGTTATAGAACCCTCTACTATCTGGAAGCTCTTCTGTACATCTGCCTGCACATTCGTAGTAAAAGTCTTTGCCCTTTCGTAAGAGGATATACATATTCCAGAATTCTTGTTCTGGAAGAAGCAGAAAGTCTGCTTGATAAATCTTCTTCAGCATCTTAAGAAGCCTCAAGCAGATCATCGTAGCCTAGGGCTTGGTAGATAAAATCTGAATCAAACCAGAGCCAGTCATTGATTTGTACTTCTGTCGGTGTATTCCCAGAGAAGATATCCTCACAAATGACGGTTAGAGTATCTACTCCACCACGTTCACGGACAGTGTTCAAGGTGGTTAGTCCACCAGACCAGGCTTTAAAGTTGTCTAGTGAATTGATTTGAACTTTGTATTCCATATAGTTTTTCCTTTCTAGTGTTCATAGTGTTTATTGGCTTTGAGAAGTCGTAACATGGCTTTTCCTCGATCAGTAATCTCTCCGCTATTCTGAATCATTTTCATGTATTCTGTTTGGAGGATCTTGTCTGCTTCAGTGACTAGTGCAAGAGAGTTAGCAACTTGATAAGTCAGCCAGCGAATCGTTCGCTCAATACTGTATGGTTGTGGGTTGGTGGAGAGTTTTAAGGGTTCGACACCTCCAAAGAGCTGTTGCCATTTTTCATCAGGTTTATAGGCTCCAAAACGAGTAACTCCATCATAGACTTGGATTTCTTTATTGACGATACCTCTTGCGATTTCTCCGAGATCTACACCGTTGATGTATTCCTCCACAATGCCTTGAGCTTTCTGGTCTGAAAAGCGGAGTTCGTAGCGATTCCAGATACCAAAAATCTCCAAGGATTCGTCCAAGGAGATATTTTCCATTCGAGCTATTTCATAGCGCTTTTCATAAAAGTTGAAGTAGAGTTGACTTTGACGACTTCCAAAGTAAATGGATAAGCCGTGATTCGCTTCCATGTCTTCATTATCTGTGAAAGATCCACCACCCGTGATATTCCATTTCTTGATTGTGTCTAGGACAATCTCTTTGGAATAGAGTTTATCAATCAATTTGGGAATTTGAATTTGTTCGTCCTCATGACCATAACCCTTATAGAGTTCATCCAGAGCAATATCGAGTCGCTTCACCCGAACATCTTCATAGGAATAAAGAATGTTTTGAAGAAAGATCTGCCAAGTGATTCCCTTGTCTTCTAGAAGCAATTCCAACTCACGGCATCCTTGCCCAGATAGTTGAAGACAAGTTTGGTAATCATTGGTCACAGACTTATCAAAGAAATCAAAAATCCAGATGTTTCCTCGTTGCCATAAGTGGGTATAGTTCATAAGGCGAGTTTCTTGGTCTGTAAATTCGCTTAGGTGACAGTGAAGAAAATTTTCACAGAAAGCATCTAAATCCTTTAATCTAGGAAAGGTCAATCGTAGATAGTCGATCTGAGCCCGAAGACTGTTTTTATCGCAATCTTGATAGTAACCAAGTTTTTCTTTAAGTTCTCTAAACTTATCAATCGTCAGTCCTCTTTCACCTGTTTCATAAGAGCGGTAAGTTCTTGTAGGTAGATCAACAGCTTGTGCAAATGCTTTTTGACTAAGTCCTGTTTGTTTTCTGAAATTCTTAATATGAAAAGGACTAATTTTGTCCATTCATCGCAACACCTCTTTCTAACAAAGTGACACATTTTTTTGACGAAAGTGACACACTTTATAAAAATTGAAAACCCAACTCCCATAAGGAATGAGGAGGGGTGGACTTGGCGTTTCTGCCAAATGTAACCCCCCTATTAGAAAACGGGGGTTCCTTGTCATCATGAGCCAGGAACGGCGAGCTTCGGTCTTCGCCTGACCTGCGGTCAGGCTTGCCCTTGCCCTTGTCCTAGCCCATGATGACTGACAATCGCTTCAATAGCTTTTGGATAAGACTTGCGTCCATCTTCCTCAAATTTAGCGATTGTCTCAAGAAGTAACTTTTCTTGGAAAGGTTCAATGAGAATAGCGGAATCACTCCGTTCAAATGAGATTCCGTGCTCTTCCATATAAGGGATAATTTTTCGAAGAGTTTGCATCTTTAGATCGTGCTCATCCGCAAATTCTTTGAGTGTTCTTTTGTTTGGTTCGTTTCCTATAGCCTCCTCTTCCTCTATAGGATCAATTATTTCAACCGGTGGTTTATATTCTTCAAATACTGAGAACTCTTCTCCTTCAAATTCCATGATAGGGATTTTAGCGTATTCATCATAGAAGGAAAAGCCCTGGTCAAGTGGAATATAAGGTGAATAAAATTCACCAGCTAGATTCCCGCTTGAAGCAATATAACCACGACCGACTACTTTCACTCCATTAATTTCGTCCAGTTTTTTAAACTCTTTGGTTTTATTGGCATCCCCAAACATCATGTCATAGCCTGTTGATTCCAAATGACCTACAGAAAGACGCATCATGAAGTTGTCCCGAAGAGAAGTCTTGATATATTCACCATCAGGACGTTGCATGGCAAAGATCACGTAGACTCCAGCTTGACGGCCCTCTAGAACGATTTGAGTTAGATATTCCATGAGTTCCGACTGTTGGCTATAGTCACGGTCAATCTTAGCCATGAGAGCTGCCCATTCATCTACTAGAAGAAATTTAGGTTTTAAGTTGTAATGGGTGTAATAGGTACCTGGTCTATAGTCTGGAAAAGATGTTAAGACTTCGTAGCGCTTTTTCATAAACTCGACATTTTCTCTAAAACAATTGATGATATCCTCTTTACTAGAATAGACTCGACCGTGGAAGACTGGAAGTTTCTTTAAAGAAGCCAAGTCTGAGTTTTTAGGATCGCAAATATCTATGTAGCCGACTTTTAATAAAGCATAGATGATGGACATGAGGGTAACGGTTTTTCCTCCGCCAGTTCCCCCACCAACAAGTAAGTGGGAGTCTTTGACATAGTCCCAGTAGACATCTTTCATAAGACGAATTTTTGAGCCTTTGACTACAACTTGATCAATTGAAATGCGACTCTCAATCCGATTGATGGCGATTTTGTATTTTATAAATCGTTTATCAAAACTCTTGTCACGAAAATCTCCGTTAAACATGACTTCAAGAGTAGAACCAAGATTTAAAAATCGATCTTGAAATTTATTCCCTTCTAAGATGAAACTGACTTGAAGCTCGTAACGACTTTGTTTGAGATAGACTTTTGGAAGTGTGACCTTTTCAACTATGCCTTTATCTCGTTTGACTTTCTTGACCAGATACAAGTTGTTCTCTAGTAAGAAACGCGAGAGAATTCGAAGACTGTTGAGTTTTTGAAAGAAGAGAATCTTCTCATAACAAAGCCAATTAATCCCCAAAGTTAAAAGAGCTGACAAAAAGATTAACACCCCAATGAAATAACTTTGAGGTAAAGGGTGGACCTTTAGTTGTTCAAAATGAAGAAAGACATAATAAGAGAAAACCAATAAAAAAGGAAACCACCAGATAAACCATGTGATTCCCTTAATGTTTCGATGAAAAGCGTGAACTCTTTTCCCACGATAGGTAAAGAGTTTCATGAGTGATCACCTCCTAATTATCTTTCTTGTTTTCTGTTTGTTTCACTTCCTTAGTTTCCTTGACTGGAGTAGCCCCCCCTTTCTTTTTGATTTTTGAGGCGAAGAGTTTAAAGATATCCCGATTATTCACGTGAATATGGGCGAAAACAATATCTTCTAGTTCAACCTCTTCACGGTATTTAATGCCCAGGTCTTCAATTTCAGACTCTGACATGTCTGCGATAGTGAAAAAGAGTGTTTCGTGCTGGACAGAAGAATGAATCCCTACAACGATTCCACGGATCTCGCCTGTATTGACTTGGACAAATGATCCGTCAGGATTTCGTTGTGATTGATCTACTTCAAAGATGACTTCAGGACCTTCAATGCCTCGGAAAGTCAGTTTTCCAAGGATTGCTGGGACATCTAGTCCATCTGTAATGACACGATAGGTTTTATCCGCAATTTGTAGTTTTTCTCCGTAGTTTAATCCAATTTTAGCCATGTGATTTTCTCCTTTTATATCTTATTTTTTAAGTACCAATTTTTCCGCAAAAACATTGCGGTAAGGTGCAACATTCTTACCATTTAAAATAGTGTCTGAGAAAAAGATTGGGTTAACCGCTTCTACTAGAGCATCTTCTGGAAAGACCGTTGTAGAGGCTGGTGTGATGACATGAAAGGCGCCGTGCTCTGCACTGTTTAGAATGTGACGTTGGTATTTTCCTTTTTTACCAAATACAGACTGAGGAGCTTTCCCCAATTTTTCATAATAAGCTTGACCAATAAATTCTGGTTTCATTTTTAGTGTTTCTGGAATCATAGGATTCTCCTTTCAAATTTTGAGTAAAAGAAAAAGAGTTAAGCTAGTTGCTTTACTCTTGAGTAATAGTGATTAAAAATTTTGCGTTTATACATGCGACTATAAAAATCAATATCTCCATAAGCAAATCCTGTTTCTTTTGCCTTAGAGACTAAATGATCGATATCTACTAGGGCTTGACTATATAGTTTAGCTAGTAGACTTTCTGAACTATCAAACATCCCATAGGTAAATAAATAGTTTTCATAGAGTCGTTTACATTGTAGTGCGAAAAAAGTTTGTCATATCATTCTCCTTTATTGTAATAAGTAAAAAAAGCTACTAAGTGAAAAAAGGAAAGAACTTAGTAGCTTGAGAGTAGGTCTATCTTGTTAGATAGACAGCAGTAAAGAAAAGTTATTTGGTTGAAGGATCCCTCCTTCACGGTGACAACGTTTAGCAAGGTGCTTTGCGTCAATTACCATCGCTTTCCCAGCCAATCTCTTTAGGTAGTCTTGATCATACCCAAGGGATTCTCTTACGCCCTTTGGCGAAGCCAGTTCACTTTACTATTCGGAAAAGTGCGAAAGTCCGAAATGCGTGGAAGCCCACAAGAATTGAGTCTTGTTTTCTATCTTCACTTCAACCATAAAACGGACTTGACTTTACCTATCAAATATATTACAATAAAGTTGCTAAGTTAATTGTGTGATTTGATAATCAGTCCTCTGGTTGTCAGACGCACTTTTTATTTAATTTTCAATGAACAGTATTCGACTTAAAAGTCTATATTTTTTTGAAGTCGTATACATCATGTTTGATGTACTTATATTCTACATCATATGTGATGTAAAGTCAACTGTTTTTTTGAAAAATATTTAATTTTTTGAAGGTAAATAATTATGGAATTTGGAGAACGGTTGAAAACATTGCGTTTGAGAGATGGTCTGACTCAAAATGAGATAGCAAAAAAATTAAACATTAGTCAGCAAAGTTACGCACGTTGGGAAAATGGGAAAGTAACACCATCACTAGATAAATTAACTCAAATAGCAACTACTTTTGGAGTTAGTACTGATTACCTTACTGGAAAATCAGAAAAAGAAAAGTCAGATGACAGCTTAAATAATATCGAACTTCTATTTCGTATGAATTCAAATGGTTTAACTGAGGAAGAAAAAGAGATCTTCAAAAAGGAATTGATTGATTTTATGGAAGAACGAAAAAAATTATTTAAAGGGGAGAAATAATGTCAAATAAACAGAATTTGGAACCCAGTAAAAGAAAACTAAATAAGAAGCACATAGTTCAACTAATGTTAGCTAGCATAGCAATAATATTAGTTCTTATTTTTCATTATATTTTTCATATTCCTTTTGAGGTAGCTGTAATATTAGATATATTAATCATGGTTTTCATGATGTTAATCTTACTAATATTAAATAACATATACAAACATCTTCCAAAAGCACCATTCACTGGTTTGATGGCCTTCTTACTTGCTTTATCTATCATATTTCCCTTATTTTTTTCCATCTTTAAATATAATAATATTCCAGTTTTAGTTAAGGGATTTTTTTCGATTGCGGTAACTATAGGAGTAAATTCTGCATTTGATGGTTTATTTAAAATTATTGAAACTAATTATAAATCAGAAGAAAAAGACCAAGTAGTCAGATATGGAGGAACAGTTAAATTTCTTTTTAATAGTGTGTATATTGCCACTCTTTTAGGAGTTATAACTATTAAAACAGTATTATCAATTTGCAAAAATGGAATTTCAATTTTTTCTATAAAATTTAATCCGCAAGCAGTATGGGCAACATTGTACCTTTTTACTATTTTCTATCTTTTGATAATATGTTTATTTGGTTCTTTAATATGGAAGGCTATACAAAAAGAAATTAAAAACAATGACGTTGCAAACATAGAACAAATCAAAAGAAAAATTATAGAAAAGAAACAAACCATTTCAAATATCCAGAGCCAACTTAACACTATTGATGAAGATATTTCCATTAGATTAAAAAACCTAGAGAATAAACTAAATACTGAATTAAAATCCTTAGATTCTCTAGAATAACAAACAAACCCAAGTTAGATTTTTTGTCGTATAACTTGGGTTTGTTTATTTGCCTTATATTAAAAGTTTTAAATTTGACGGAAAGCACTATAGACATCCTATGGTTTAATTTTGTATAATATACTAAACCAAATTGGTTGAATTTCGATAAATAATAAAGGGAGGTGTCACAATTTGCATTCGTTATACAAAGAAGTTAGCAACTCCACAAAACAAGTGTTATATCAGTTTATGAAAGATGAAGATATATCAGTACTAAATTATCACTTCAGTTCCTTCTTCACTCATTGTATTAAAGAGAATCATATAAAAGTAGCAAGTCATCACTTCTCAAATAAAAAGATCGAAGGATTAACTATAGTTGATTCGTTAGGTACTACTTTTTCCTATGAAAAAGAAAACTCGAAAGCAAAACAGAACTTTACACTTTGTCATGAATTGGGACATTACATTTTAAAACATGATGGAAGTTATTTTATGAAATCAGTTGATAATCAAGAAAAGTTAGTAGAGAGAGAAGCCAATATCTTTTCTGCTGTAACTCTGATGCCAGATATCGTTTTACTATCCAAGCTCTACTATAATTGTGAGTCTTTTCAGAATGTACAAGATAGTTTGGAAGTTTCAAAACAGGCTCTTTACTTTCGTCTCCTAGACTTATTACGTGTCTTTTTTACAGACAAAGATACTTACATAAAGCAAGCAATTAAAGATTATATGGAAGGTCAAAACGCACCACTTCTGCTATTACTACACGATATTAAAGATGATATTATCGGAGAGTTTAACAAGTATAAACCATGCCTTCTAAATCAAATAAAGAATAAAATTGGAACATTAGGTTTTGTTACCAGCCAAGATATTCCAGAATTATTAGATCAGAAGCAATGGAGTAAACTACAAAATAATACTTCATATCTCAAGATATGGTTAGTTTATAACAAAGGAAAATCTATAGCTTATGTTTGGGATAAAAACAAGTTATCTGAAAGCGAAGCAAGAAAAAAAGCAGAGTTACAACTGCTATTAATGTGAGGTAAATTATATGTATCAACCAGACAAGCTAAAAGCTCGTAGAAAAGAATTAAAGCTGACACAAAGAGAAATTGCAAATAAATTGGGGATTTCTTTCCAATCCTATTCAGCATGGGAACGGGGAATAAAGAAACCATCTAAAGAAAGAGTGAAGAAATTAGAAGAAATTCTAAAGGTCTCTAGCGGATATTTTACAGAAACCGAAATCATCCAACTATATAATGCCCTTTCTAACCCAGGACAAAAACAAGTTTTAAAGTATGCTCAAAAATTAGTTCATAAAGAAAAGAGTCAAGCTATTAAAAAACTCTATGAGTATCATGTATATGAAAAGATGGCTGCAGGTATCGGATCAACAATCTATAACGATCAAAATTATGATAAGGTTTATTTCGATGAGCAATTGACACATGATTTTGCCTCATGGGTATCTGGTGATTCGATGGAACCTAAATATCAAAATGGATCTGTCGCACTGATTCGTGAGACTGGATTTGATTATGATGGTGCAGTATATGCCGTAGTATGTAACAATAAAACATACATTAAACGTGTTTTCCGTGAAGAAAAAGGCTTACGTTTAGTTTCTATCAATCCGAAATATAAAGAAATTTTTCTTCCCTATGATGAAGATCCTCGTATCATAGGAATCATTGTCGGAAATTTTTTACCTCTATAAACAGACTCAATCAACTCTTACATTTAATTAAAAAATATTCTGTTAAAATACCTCTTCCCTATCAATTCCTAGATAGGGTTTTTCATCGTGAATAATGCGTTTCAAGCAATCTACACTTCCTTGCAACATAAAAAGTTTAGAGTCTCCCAGTTGCTCAATAGGACAATTTTGGATAGCCTCACAGTGTCTCTTAATATGCCAAATAGCATTTTTTATATTTTGTTCTTTTAAATTATTCATAACCAAATAATATCAAAAAACATGTATATTCTGTTTTATAAATCCTAAACGGTTAAGACTTTACAGCTATTCTGTAAAGAAATCAACTATCTCCTAGTTTAATTGTTAATTCAACTAAAATCAAAAAGAGAGCTAGCTGCTCTCTTTATTAGTACGTGACTTTTCTTAGTTCCTGTTGTAATATATACGATGATTTTCTATTTGGTGATCCAATAATTCATCTACTGTCACTAAAGTATATCCTTGAGATTGTAAATACTCTATCACCGTTGGAAGAGGATCGATAGAAGTCTGATGAATATCATGCATGAGAATGATTGATCCTGGTCTAACTTCTTTTTTCACTTCCTGTAGGATTGCATCTGTATTGTGACTCTTCCAATCCAAGGTATCGACATCCCACATTATAAAGACCTGATCTACTGCGTATTGGACAGCTTTATTAATAGAACCATATGGTGGGCGAGTAATATTCGTTTGAATCCCAGTCACTTTTTGAATAATATCCTTGGTATCCATAATTTCATGTTTAGCTTCATCTAAAGGTATATTCGTTAAAACAGGGTGATTCCAGGTATGTATTCCAATTGCATGACCATCTTTATGAACCTTTTGTACAACCTCTGGATAGGCAGAAACATTCTTCCCTAACATGAAAAAAGTACCTTTGACACCATATCTCTTTAAAATCTCTAGAGCTTGAGGTGTTGTGTTTGGATCCGGACCATCATCAAATGTCAAAGCAACCATTTTTTTATTTCGTTGCTCTTGGTAAACTTCATAGCCTTTTAAATCTTCAGGCTGGAGTCGGTTTATGTCGATAACATCATAAAATTTTGACAACGGAACGTCAAAAGTTCCCATTCCTTCTATTTCTACTGGTAAGTCAATGAAAAAAGTGCCTTTATCATAAGTAAACTCCCAGTTTGCCATATCTGATTCTGAAACAACCTGCAAAACTTCTTCAATAAGTTCCTCACTTAATTGAAGAAAAACAAGTTGTGATCGTAATTCAATCAGTAATATTTCCTTTACTGCATCACTATCAGTAAACAATTGAGTAAACTGAAAAGCATTTCCGCTATCATCCAAGTAGAGTAAAGACAATTTTTCTGATTTTTCACTAATAAACTTAGCATCTTTCCATTTATAACGGATACGGTTAATCTGATAAGGATGAACGCCTATAAAAGGTTCTGTTAAAAGTTCAGCATGATAAAAAAGTAATTTCTTGGGCTGTATATTTTCTATCACTTCTTGAGGAAGTTCACCTACATCCGCAAGAATTCTATCTCTCACAAGGCCAATAGGTTCTCCAGCTATTTTAGGATAGTAAACCTCTAAATAGTTTTCCCCAACCATACCTTTTCGAATGGCAGTATTCTTCGCTTTTGCTCGTTCTTTTTTTTGTAACTTTTGAGAATTCTTGAGTATAATTCTTAATTGCATTTTTCTCTTGAATTTTTTGGTATGTAATAATACCAGCTCCAATTAAAAAAAGATACACTTCTATTTTACAAGTTCAACTTAAGAAAATCCAAATTACAACCATTTAACAAGTAATATAAAAAGACTCTATAATTTCTGTAGTGAGTAAAACTACCGTAGGAATTATGGAGTCTATTTTGTTGTAAAAAAAAGCCACTTTTATTCGTCACATAATGATGAACTTGATGCGATTTTCCTTTACACTTTCACGATTTTTCTTTGATTTATTTTATAAACTTGAGTAACAATTTCTGAAGCATAATGATGTTCTACTAAAATGATAATAGCATCAGGTAAATAGTTTGAAATATTTTCAAGTATCATGCTTGAATCGTTTTTACTAATATGAGAAAACATTTCATCTAATAGTAAAATTTTAGGTTTTTTGTTCAGAGCTCGGGCAATTTTTAATTTTTGTAATTCTCCTGAACTAAATTCATTAACAATATTCTCCATGGCAAAATCAAATAAATTTTCAATTTTCTTTAATCTTGATGACAAATTAACAATTTCAAAGATATGCTTGATCTCTTCAGTTTCAGGTATATTTTCAATTAGTTTGCCTCCAACAAATCCAAGTTCATTAGAGACATAAACAATTTCATTACTTAGTTGTTCTATCGTTTTTTCCTTTATATCAATACCATTGAAAATAATATCACCCGAAAATTCATTTAGATTAATCATAGACTTTAGAAATAACGATTTTCCACTTCCGTTATCTCCTTTAATCTGTATGATATCTCCAGATTTTAATTCTAAATTAATTGATTCTACTATTTTTTGATCATCAACAAATAGATTCACATTTTTCATAATCAACGTATTAATTGTAGATTTTGTTGAAAAACTAGTATTAATATATCCATCGCCAGATAAAAATTCAGTAATTCGTGTATGATAAACCGAATTCAATTTTATAGTAGTTATTGTCGAGATAATAGCTGTTATAGGAGAAAATAACATCCCTATATAAGCATTAAAAGCAATTAAATCACCTACTGTCAAAATATTATTTTTAACTAAATTAATACCAATAAAGATGGGTAAAAACGTTGCTGATGTAATTATCAAATTAGATATAATAGACACAATATTAGAGTATATTTTAATACGTTCAAGAGTAGTTGCATTCTCATTTACAACTAGTTTAAATGATGTATATACCAATTGAAATAAATTATATATTTTTATCGTTAGATGGTTGTATAATATATTCACAGTAGTATGAATAAGATTATCTCGATTGTTTTTTGCTATATAAGTAAGGTTTTTTAATTTATTACTAATAAAAATTATCCAAAAAACATACACTGGTACAAAAACAAGACACACCATACCTAACCAGAAGTTAATCTGTAGAATAATAGTTACACATCCTATGATTTTTAATAGATTTGATAGAAGGGCATAAAATATGGTGAGTATATTTGAAACATATGTTTCTATATCATTCAAAATTATCTCTTGCGCTCTACTTTTATCATCATCAGATACGAATCTTTTGCTTAGAATGGATATTATAATTTTTTGTCTAATAAATTTTATTAAGTCTACTTCTATTTTAGCAGTTACTCTAGTCAAAAAGTTGCTTGATATAAATTGAAGGAATAAAAATATCAAAAAAACAATAAAAACTAGCTCAGTTTTTTCATAGTTTCCTTTACCAATTACATCATCAATTAGAAATTTAGATATATATGGTAAGGGAATTGCTAAAAGCGACTCTAGAATTATCAATATAGATAATAAAATTAAAAGCATTTTTTTTGTTTTAAATAAGACTGTCTTCATATTACCACTCAAATTGCTTTAGATTAGCTTCTATTTCTTTTATCTTCTTTGGATCTAGTTGGTTTTTTTTTAAAATCTCACTATCTAAACTTGATAAATATCCAATATAGTAATCAATCAGCATTGTATACTCGTGGAAATTTAGTACCTTCATTTTAGATTTTATGAAAGAATTGACTTCTAAAAATCTTTCAGATTTTAAAAGATTTTCTAGATATATTTCTCCTTTAATTAAATTTCCCTCCTCATCCTCTACAATACCTAAATCAAGTTGACTAACTTTTAAATTCAAGATAGTTCCAATCATATTAGAAACACCTTTAAATTGGCGCATCAACCAGTCATCGTCATTCATAATATCACACCGCCACTATAAGTTTTTGCTAATTGAGATAGACTCTCAACCTCAAACATTTTATTACTTTTCCAATAGTCCAATTCATTTGCATAGCCTTTACCATTACTATACAGTTTTTGGTATTTTTTAAAATTATATTCTTGATCGTAGCTGAATTCCAGAGCTCCTGATTCAATTTTTTTAATTACAAGTGCAGATTGAACATCTAAAATATTTTTTATAGCTTCCTTTGTATAAGTATTCGTGATAAAACCTTCTTTGCAAACAATTGATAGTCCCATAGTTCCCATGATATCGTTTAAATAGTTTAACGTATCTTCTGCTCCACTATTACTAGAAATTGAAAATAACGCTCCATACTTACCACACAATCTAAAAAGATGTGTCCAGTGAGCAATCCTGTCTATAAATGTCTTAATAGACCCTGAGACAGTATTTGCATAAACCGGCGAAGCTATAACAATCAAATCTGACGATAACATTTCTTTTTCTAAAAAAACCATATCATCACTTGACTGAGTTTTCCCGGTTATAAAAGGCTGTATAGACCCATCGCAAAATTCAATATGATAATTCAATAAATTTGCATAAAACACAGTCACATCTTCATTACCATGTTTTATTAATCCTTTTATGAACTCTTCAACAACAAAATTTGTTGTTGAAGAATCATGTCCAATCGCTCCAGTACAAACGAATACTTTCATTTCCCTCTCCTTTGCTACTATACTTCCATCAAATGTATTAATGGTCCACCACCTTTACGAATTAATTCCATTGCATAAATACTACCAGACATTCCCAACATAAAGGATTCCAGATAATGACTTGAGCCCCTTGTCCATTTAATCAAGAAGGGATCTGAGATAGAGTTCGATACAACATCCATACAATAATCTCTCACGTTTTTATTGAACAAATTACAAATTCTATTTAATATCAAAATATTTCCAACGTTACCATGACATAATGAAATACTATTTAAACTTAATAAGTTCTTCACATCGTCAATAGTTAATCGGCCAAGTTCCAATTTACAGTTTTCTGAAAAGGCGAAATTTTCTTCAGCAATTCTATAGAGAAATAAATAGTAACCCATCATACCTCTACACCATGAATTACTTTCCTTTAGTAAATCAATATTAGCTTTTACTGATTTAAGAATCTCTTCTATTCTGTTTAAAATATGCACTGAAGGATGTATTTTGTATAATGATAACAATGAAATGCCTTCTCCTATTATTCCATGAGAATAAGAAAGATCATTTGTTTCTAAAAACGACTCTTTTACTATCTCATATAGAGTATCCATGAGTTCTGAATCTACCAAGTCACTTTCCTTTTGATAGATATTAGATAGGAGAGTTAGTAAACCAACTTCACCATTAATAAAATCATTAAATTTATCTACTTTTATTTGCTCATATTTTTTCTTAATTAGAGACTGTAGTTCCATTAAAGTATTAAGATATTCTTGACTTCTTGTCTTATTATAGAATTGATATGTAAGATAAACCAATCCTCCCAAACCTGTAAAAACTCCTATATTTATCTCATTTTGCGGATTTCTTAAATATGATAAAGCTTTTTCTTTTATTGTGTCATACAATTTTTTTGCAGTTTCTTGAGACTCACTATTATCTAAATTAATCAGAGTAAGCACTATTCCTCCAGAATTATATAAGCCAGATTCTATACCTTCAATAAACATTTTCTCTTCACCATTTAATGAATTGACTTGAAGTGTATAAAGCTCTAATCTATCTGGTGCATATTCAACACTTACATCAGAAATATAATCAATGAACTCATTCGTGATTTCCTCAATTTTTCTCTCTCTTTTTCCACTCTCATTAATTGGATGAAAAAAATCAGTTAGGGGATAATAGGCTGCAAGAGATAACTCAATATACCTAATTTGTTTTTCAAGGTCTGGATAATCTAGCAAGTCCAATCTCTCAAACAAAGCACTTTGATAGTCTTTTGAGTAATAATCTTCGATAATAATGTCGTTATTATTATAAAGATTCTTTGAGTTAGAATACATATAGAAACAAGGTACATCATCATTCTTTAATTGCCTTATCTCATCCTGTACCCTAAAATATCCTAAATTACCTGGCTTGAAGTTTTCTAGTAAAACATTAAATAAATTATCTCTAGCATCAGATGAAGTCAAGTATTTATAAGAATTAGACACTTCCAAAAATTTACTATAAACAACCGTTGGTCGCAATACTTGTCGAATTTTTATAACTTGCTTAAAGCCATCATTCAATATAGACCTAATTATATCTTTATTTTTAAGAATAATATCAAGACCTGTTGTAAAACCCGCTTTTATTTCTTTTTCGACTTGTTCCGGTAAAACCTTCTTTCCATTGTAGGATAGTTTTTCAATCAAATGAGTTGCTCTGATTTCTCTTTGAACAAATTTCCATTCATTTACTTCAGAGATTTCTAACTCATTGATTATGGTTGTTTTTGAATTTTTTGTATCTGGAAATAAACCACTTGCATTAAATAACATTATATCTTTATTAGAAGGTATAGGTAAGAGATAGCTGTTTAAAACACTTGTTTGCGGTAAATCAAATTTAAATATAGGAAAACCTTCTGAAGCCTCTCCCAATCCAAGAACTTCTAAGTCAATAAATACTGGTGATTGATTTTTCACATGGATATTCTCGTAATGTAAATCACAAGTGCCAAATAATAAAAATACAGACAAATAGATACCAGACAGATAATAAAATTCTGAAACTGATTCCCAACTGTTTAATGGACTATCTTCAATAAATTCCTGCCATGAATGATCATCAAAGCTAATACTCCATGGAATATAAAATTTTAAACTACTATCTACTTCCTTTAGGAAATTTATCACAGAGTGTAGCATATTATCTGTGGCTAAAGAACGAGGTTTGTAGACTACTTTCTCACCATTTAATAACTCGACAATTCGGACTGAAGCACCATTATGAGTGTCTCCTTCTGTATCAGAAATTGAACTAATAGTAAAATCTTCAATTTCAGTTACTTCACTTATTGCCTGTTTATCTTTTTCTAAATTAGTTATAATTTCGATAGAATAACTAAAAAAATTATTTATTTTTATATTAATTTTATCTTTTAGAATAGGATACTTCTCAAGGAAAGAAGATATACCACTATATTCACTTAACTTTGATAAAAAATCTTCCGTTCTATCAACATAGTTGTCACCATGTAAGATATGATTTTTCTTGTAAAATTGGTATTCTTCAGCTAAAGCATTTGAAATTAAATAAAAAATACTATCGTCTAGCTGTTTTTTTAAACGAGAATACAACTCTACCGTTCCAACTTTATTACATATTTCAATAAGTTTTGATTCGTGATAATCCAAGTCAAAAATACTGTAAATTGCTTCCAATAATGAACTCTTATCAACTATCTCATATTCTCTCATAATAACCCCTATCTATGCTTCAATATAAAAAATGGAGAGTAGCACTACTTTAATTAAATTATAATTTACTTAGAAACAACGCTTTTTGAAAGTTACAGTAATTATGGTAACAGGAGCACATAGGTGCGCTGTTAAAATAAGTGTAAGAGGAATTGTTGTAATAGTAGCTTGTGGTTCAACATCCCCAATTCTTTGATTACTATTACCAATTCTTGATAGCTCAGCTAAATTTGCTGTATCAACTTGATATCCATTCATAATTTGCCTCCAATCTTGCTACTCTCCACTTTGTATACTAGATACAATTTTATTATACGCCTTATCAAATGAAAGCGAAATCATTGCTAATTTTTAAAAAATTTAGTATATCTCCTTATAATTCCGATGTTATTCTCGGTTTCAACCAAAAACGATTTCCATAACAAGTTTTTTTATTATACCTTTCATTCAAGCTTTACTTATCGCCAGTTTTAGATGGATTTAACAGCGAAATTATCGCCTATAACCTTTCTACATCGCCGAACTTAGAACAACTGAAATCTATGTTAGACCAGGCTTTCGATGAGGAACATTACGAGAATACTATTCTCCATAGTGATCAAGGATGGCAATATCAACACGATTTTTATCACAGGTTTTTAGAGAGTAAGGGAATTCAGCCATCTATGTCACGTAAGGGAAATAGTCCAGATAACGGTATGATGGAATCCTTCTTTGGCATTCTTAAGTCTGAGATGTTTTATGGTCATGAGAAGACGTTTCAGTCACTTGAGCACTTGGAACAAGCTATTGTCGACTATATTGATTACTACAACAACAAACGAATTAAGGTAAAACTAAAAGGATTTAGTCCAGTACAATACAGAACTAAATCCTTTGCTTAAATTAATTGTCTAACTTTTTGGGGTCAGTACAATCTGGTTGCTAGGGCTTTATTATGCTATATCTTACTAGGGATGATGATCTTTTTCAGGATTGCTCATAATATGTGTAAATATTTCTTTATATTTATATTTCAGATATTTTTCGTGTAGAATGAATAAAGCTACGTAAACAATCATAAAAACAATAGATAAATACAGCGTATCAAATGTGCTATGTCCAAAATAAGTTGCTGATTCATAAGATCCAATAGCTCCTAAGATCAACCAAGGAATATACTTGTAATACTTAGTTACCATAACACAGTCCCTCCTTTAATTAAACTAATGAGAATATCTAAAACTGAAAGTCATACCTGTACTTGTAGGATTATAAGGATCTAAGGTTATCAAAAGATCAATTCCCCAACCTCTTGCAGCAGCATATTCATATGATTCAGCGTTTACGATATAGAGTTTTTCAATTAAAGAGCCATATTTTGGAATTAATTTTACTAAACTACCAATTGTTCGAAATTGTCGTGCACATTCTTTAACTTCCGAAGGACTTAAATGTCTATAAACATTAGTTACGAGAGCTCGAAACATAGATCTTGACTGTTCTTCATTAATTTCTTTTTGTACTTGTGTAATGATTTCCTTAGATATTATTTCTTTTTCATAGTTTGACAGAGACGTTCTGTCTAATAATTCTTGTAATGTATATTGCTTACCTTCTTCTAATCTTAATTTGGAGATTTCTTGTTGCAAAATCTCAATCGGAGGAGCTGACTGTTCTTCAGACAGTACAGTACTTAAGGGAGAGAACGAAGAAAAAATTAACAATAAGGTACAACTACCTTTAATAATTATTTTATGATATTTCATAATATCACCTTCCTTTTGTTTTTTTACTTAATAATATGCTTCTATAAAAATAGGCAATTTCTCGAAGTGCTATATTCTCAAACTAACTTCTACCGCCAATAAACGTGGAAGTTAATTTGTCAAAACAATGCTATTAAAAAATAAAAGGGAAAACTTTTTGTTAAATAAGGTTATCATTACTATTAACCACATATAGTTTTTAGCCAACCAACTATATGTGGTCTAAGTAATGGGATTAAGAATAGACCTACAAATAGACCTAAAATAAATATTAGAAACATTTTTTTGAAGCTTCTTTTGTTCATCTATGGACAGATTCCCGAAAAGTATATTTTTAATTTTTCTAAGTACGTCTAGACGTTTTAAAACTCATGTTGTGATTGAATTACGTTCAATACTTCTTGCATACTTCCAGCCTTCCAATTTGCCTTAGCATTAAATAAAGGCAATGGGTAATCGTAACATCCAATAGTATCAATACCAGCACTAGTTGATACCTGTATCCCTGAGTACGAATCTTCAATAGCAATTGTCATCCGAAACAATATAATCAAAATAATTCTTCAAATCCAGTTTTTCAAGACTTATTTCTATACTTTTTCTTCCTTTCTCTGTGAAAATCGCAAATTTTTCCCACTTTTTCTCAATGATTTCAATACTGAAACAACATCTTTCCAGAACTTCAATAATTTCTTTTTATGTTAATTCATTATTTAACTAAATCTTTGGAGGTAATATGTTTTCAAAGCTACTTTTTTACCATAGATTTTGAGCCTTCAACACATATTACTAAGCCAAAAATGATCTAAATTTTTGAAATTCTAACAAATTACACCCTTGTACATTAGAATCACTTCTTTCTAATTAAAAATTAGATAAAACAGAAATACCATATAGTTAATTAGTATTTTCATCATTTAATCAACTAATCAGCCTTCCCAACATCAAGACCATTGGACTCCTTTTGTGATTGCACTCGAATCTCCAATTGTTTATTCTTCTGAATAAACTGTTGGTAAGGAATTGTATTACTAAACATAAAAACACCTAGTAATGCAAATGTAACTAATTTTTTAATGCCACGTTTTTTTCTCATGCAATGAAACCCCTTTCTGTTTCCTTGTTTTTATTCTAACACATATATATTATTTAGGCAATTATTTTTATTGCGTTTTGAACTTTTTTTTTTTTTTTATTACCATAAAGAATTATTTATTCCTTTAACTTGCTATTTTGAACTAAAAATTTTATAATGAAATTAAGCAAATAGGAAGGTTTATTATCTTTAATGAATACACTCGCAGAGAAATTCAGATTAAAAAGAAAAGAGCTAGGACTCTCCCAACAAACTCTTGCAGAAGGAATTTGTGAACAAAGCCAGATTAGTAAAATTGAGAGAGGGCATTTCATTCCCTCCGCAGACCTTTTGTTCAAACTCTCACAACGACTTGAAGTACCATTAGATTATTTTTTTAATGAACAAATTGAAATTAAATCTAACCTCTCTAATTTCAAGCAATTATCTGCTCGACTATTAGATGACAGAAATTATGATGATTTGGAATATATTTATAGAATAGAGATTGAACGAAGTACTTTTCTAACACTAGAAGACCGAACTTACCTTGAATGGATTAAAGCTATTATTGACTTCTATCAATATGACAGTAAGTGTGAGGCTATTTCTTCATTGGAAAATATATTATTAAAAGTCTCCTCAAATACTCTGATTTATTTAAAGGTATTGAATACTCTATCTAATTTCTATTCCTTAGTGGGTCGTGAACAAGAATATGAGGCAAACTACTCTCATTTAATGGAGTTATATCAGACAAAAAATTTTGAGCATCAAGAGTTTTTATTTGGCTACATCAGAGTTCGTTACAACTACGCTCACTACCTAGTGTCAAAGGAAAAATATAACGAAGCCATCCAAGAAGCTCTTGAGACGATTGAACTCTGTAAACAAAGACAGACAAGCTACCAACTGGCTCCCCTACTTATTCTTGTAGGAAATGCTGGAGCCAAATTTCTAGACAAAGAACAAGTCAAAAATTATTATATAGAAGCAAGAGAGTTATGTAAGATTTATAACAATCCTTTAATGTTGATGAAGATAGATAATTATTTGAAGGAATTAGATACTGTATAGTTAATCTTGACATTATAGTTTTTCTGAAACGTTAAATAACCTGTAAGGCTGATAGTGATATTAATACTATCAGCCTTATAATTTTTCCATGGTATCTCAAATAACTATACTGATTTTGTTTCTCGTTCTAATTTGGTAACATTTTGATTTCTTGTGTTATAAAATATATTGATAAAATTCTCTAATCCCCTAACCTTATATTCGTAATCATCTATCCATTTAGTCATAAATCTTTGATTTTCTTAGGAATGATATTAGGATAGCAAGGATAATTTGGAAAAATTATCACATAAATTGACATAATACTTAGTATAGAACAACTTATTAAGAGGTTAATTATGTCTAAATCATCTAAACAAATCGAAGAAGACGCTATTGACTATTTAAAACTGGCACTAAAAAAATCTAAACATATTAACAGAGAAATTTCTAAAGGGGATAGAGAACCTATCTGGGATGGTCGTATCTATTTTTATCATTTCAAAAACATACTTTTTTAATACTAAATTTTATAATATAATAGATACAATGACTTTTAAAACACTTCTTCCCTATCCATAGGTGGATAGGGTTTTTCGTTGTTCATCACACGTTCTAAACATTCAATACTAGATCTTAGGTGAAACATTTCATGTTTCCTATATTTTTCATCTTGTGAGTTTAATAGTTCGTTTAGGTGACGTCTAATATGCCAAATGGCTTTTCTAATATTTGCTTCTTTTAAATTATTCATGAATCCATTTTATAATAAAATATAATCCAATTTCTTTGATTAAGCTAATTTACATGAAATATAAGCTATTCGGTTAAGAATAAGCTTAAAAGTTTTTTGAAGGAATCTATTCAGCACAAAAAACACCTATTCGGTAAAATAGGTGTGAATAATGTTATTTATATCCATATTGTTTTAGTGCGTTATTATATGCTTCGCTATCTTTAAGATAGTAGTCTTGCTTAACTCCACTAATATCAACAGAAAAGACCCCATCTTTAAATGAATACTCTTCTGTTCGACTTGCAATATTTTGTCCAGTTAATTCGATCGTATTCTTTTGCTTGTTAATGGTAAAGCTGTCGGCTTCTCCATGCTCTATGGAAGCATTATCTCCTTTAATAGTAAATGCCAATTCATTTCTTTCACTTGATATCCAATAGTATTCGCCATCCAGAGATTGTTGCTTATTTTTAGTGCAAGCAATTAGTGTAATTATTGATAATGACAACAATAATATGCAAACAATTTTTCTCATGTTTCTCGCCTCCTTTTATAATATTACTATACCAAAATAATGTTACAAAACTGTATCAATGTCTGTTATAATGGAAATTTCAAATAATGTCCATTATAACAGACATTAGTAAATTTTAGAAAAAGATCTATATTTGGCTATAGTTTTACTAAATCTCTACGACTATAGATTAAAAATGTATACACTTCTATTTTACAAGTTCAACTTAAGAAAATCCAAATTACAACCATTTAACAAGTAATATAAAAAGAGTTCTACACTTTCAGTAGAACCCTTCTTATTACCAGTATTTTGATTACCTAGTTTTTTCTATTTTAACGCTTCTTTAATTTCACTAACTGTTGTAGCAACACTTTCATCGTAGAATGATTTTTCACACAAAATTATTGACAGTATCCATATCTATATTCATAAAATAAAATTTTTTAATATTATTCAATAAATGCTATAATATAAGTAAACAACTTAGGAGGTTAAAACTAGTTGCTGGATTTTGGCAAAAGAATTGAAAGGATGCGATTAGCTCAAAAAATAAGTCGTCAGGAATTCTGTGGAGATGAATCTGAATTAAGTGTCCGTCAATTAATTAGGATTGAAAAAGGTGAGTCAAGACCTACATTAACAAAATTGAAATATATTGCGAATCGGTTAGGAATAGAAGATTTTAAATTAATGCCAGATTACGTAGAGTTAGAAAAAGATTATTTGCAGTTAAAATATTACTTGATGAGAACCCCCACATATGAAGATGAGAACATTGCTAAAGAAAAAGAAAAAATTTTTGATAAGATTTTTGACGAGTATTACAATGATTTGCCTGAAGAAGAAAGGATCATTATCGATATTTTACAAGCATATGATGACTTTGGCCTACAAAATGATGATAGTAATTTAGAAATGATTTTACAAGATTACTTTACTCAAATTCTTCTTAAAACCGAATACGAAGTAAATGAGCTTTTAATCATAAAATTATTTTTATTAAGATTAGTTCATCCCAATACAATACTAGATGAGAAAGAAAAACATAAATGTACAGTAATAGCTAACAATATTTTACAACAATTAGATAAGTTCGATCTTGATTATGTATTTATTGTTAGAGATTCCTTACTTTTATTACTTGGAATATTTGAAAAAATGAGTGATTATACTCGATTTGAAAAAATTATTCAAGAATTGAATGATTTAACATCTAAAACCTACGACTATCAGAAAAAACCTATTATTCGTATATGGGAATGGCGCTATGCGCTATTTTCAAAACAAAATTATCAAATGGCCGAAAATTTTTTTCAAGAAGCAAAAATATTTGCAAAAATGATTAATAATAGCTATCTTATAGAACAGATAGAAAAACAATGGCAAAGTGATCTTCAAAATTACTTTAAAAATAAAAACTGAGTAAGGAAAGTGACAAAAATGTCATGGCAAAATCCCGAATTAGCTAAAGTTAAAGCTGATTCGGGATTTTTTTTAATAATAATGTGTTTATATAAAGAATTCTATTTAAAATTAGTGACATTTTTGGCCTTTTTATATATGTTTTTTATAAGTATAATATTCGTTAATTAAAAAACAAAGGAGATAAAATATGTTATTACTAGTTATTTCAATTTTTTGGACTTTTATATAATTGATAAGATAAAATGGAGTATTCTATGTTGGAATTAAAAAATATATGTAAAAGTTTTAATCAAGGAGAATTTAAAAATAGTGTTTTAAAAAATATAAATTTAATAGTTAAACAAGGAGATTTTATATCTATAATGGGTCCATCTGGATCTGGTAAATCCACATTAATCAATATTTTAGGATTACTCGATTCTGAATTTCGCGGAGAGTACAAACTTAACGGAGAAATTATAAAAAGTTTAAATGAGGATCAGCATGCTACACTCCGTAACAATGATATTGGTTTTGTATTTCAACATTTTCATCTAATTGATGAGTACACGGTTAGAGAAAATATTTTATTATCATTCCTCTACTCAGAAAAGAAGGCAAATTTAAAATACATTGAGAGTTTAGTTGAAGACTTGGGCCTTGTAGACAAACTTAATGAATATCCAAATAATTTATCAGGGGGACAAAAACAGCGAGTTGCTCTAATCAGAGCTCTTGCTCATAAGCCAAAATTTCTTATAGCAGATGAACCTACAGGAGCATTAGACGAAGAAAGTAGGGACGAGATTTTACAAATTCTACAAAATTTAAACAATTCTGGTACTACAATTATCATTGTTACTCATGATGAGTTTGTTGCAAATTGCAGTAAAACTAGGTATAAAATGAGAAACGGTCATTTAACGCTGGAAGGATTGAAATTAAATGAAGTTTAAAAAAATTTTGATAGATACTTTAAAACTGTTATTGAGAAATAAACGACAGAGTATTCTCACTTCCCTAGCGATTGCCGTAGCAACATTTGTGGTGCTGGTTATTTTGTCAAGTTCTTCTTATACCACTTCTACATTAGGTGATGACTTACACATTGAGGAAGATTCTGTAACAATAACTTATACTCCCAAAAATATCTTGACTAGAGGTGGTTTTTCCAAGGAAGATAAAAGAATAGTTGAGAATTCTATCGGGAAAGATGTGAGGCTATCTGCTAGTTCCTATGGTTTGTATGCTGAAACATATTTTAATAAAACAAAACAATATCTCAGTTTTCGTACATTAGATGATTTGAATAAAAATGGATTAAATGTACCATCCTTGTTAAAAGGGAAATCAATAAAGAACCTAAATAACGGGATTGCTATTAGCGATAAAGCTCTAATGTTATTGACTCGAAAGGGAAACATTGAGAATTTCTTAGGAAAAACTATTAATATATCTGGCAAAGATTACACTATTCAGTCAATTTTTTATGGATCAGCTGTTAACGAAAGATTACCTTCTTTAATAGTTACTGAGGATACGAAGCGTTTACTGTTAGGATATAAGGAATATTTTGATGAGCTGGTGATATCAACTAACAAAATAGAGAATATTAATAAAGCTTTGTCAATTTTAGATATTCATGGAACATATCATCGTGAAGGAACTTATTCATATATCGATAACAAACGTGTTTATGAAGAAACTAAAGCTCAAGCTAACACTATACTTAATTTTATTGCATTTCTTTCAAGTATTTCAATATTTGTTGCTGGTTTTGGAGTCATGAATGCTTTGTTATCTTCCGTAAGTGAGCGTAGTAAGGAAATAGCAATTCGTCGTGCTCTAGGTGCAAAAAAATCTGATATCTACCTATCGTATATGATAGAGGGTACATTTTTATCCATAATAGGAGGTATGTCAGGAATCCTAATAGCTGAAATATTTGTTATTTTAATGAATATAAGTGGTTTTGTTGCGACATTAACTTTGAATCACATTTTAATCACATTGTTTACAACTAGTGTATTTGGAGTTGTATTTAGTATCATTCCTGCAATGGTTGCAGCAAATAAAAATGTTATTGAAGGTTTGAAATAATGGAGAATTGTAATCTACATAAACATGAAGTTGTTGTTATATTAATCGCCACAGCAATTTTTCCACTCTTATCTCTTATTTTAGGAGATGCTCTCGTAGCTCTGTTATTAGGAAATGCAGGAATGCTAAAAATGATGTTCGGTGAACGAATAATATTTGCAATGACAGCATTATTTCTATGGTGGGAGCTAAATAAAACAGGTTTAATTCGTATTAAAACCAAGCAAATATTCTCTTTTAAACAAGTCAGTATTCTTATTATTTCAGTTATTTTAATAACTATATATGTATTTCTATTTACAGAAAAATATATTTCAGCCATTTATATATTTTTATTTATTGTATTAAATTTTTTAATTGCCTGGGAAGAAGAATTCGTTTATAGATTGCTGGTTCCTGAAATACTTAAGATATTATTTAGAAATTTTTTTATTATATGTTTACTTCAAGGTATAATATTTAGCTATTTAGGGCATATGGAGGAAAGTATATTAGACAATTTATTATACAGGCTCCCGCTATCTATTGTTTTATTTGTCATTAGAGATAAAACCGGAAATATTCTTCTCTCAACAACAATTCATGCTTTATGGAATATTGTATTAGATTTTATTTAAAGGAGATAAAATGAAACTTACAAACAAAGAAATAGTGTTTATTGCGTTACTAATTGTAGAATTTTCAATATGTTTTTTCATGTTAGAACATTTTAGTATTTTTCAATTTATGTTATTTGTTCAAATTATTCCGTCAATATTATTGGCTTTTATTTCCGGTAATATTGCAGTTAAAAATAAACATACTTGGTTAATCTTGATTAGTTTTGGAATTATACACGCATTGATGATGTTTGCAATTTTTAGTGTTACCCCTATGACGATTATTGAACAAAATACTATTCAATCCGAAAC
The DNA here is from genome assembly GCF_001813295.1 of Streptococcus sp. HMSC072G04. Lineage (GTDB taxonomy): Bacteria > Bacillota > Bacilli > Lactobacillales > Streptococcaceae > Streptococcus. The sequence goes on along the minus strand of NZ_KV812002.1, from coordinate 71,144 downwards.
CTCAGTGTTTACATTTAATAGAAATTTACAATTTGGTACTTATTTTGGATTCTTTTTACAAGAATTATTACTAGGTGGATTTATTGCAATTCTTTTCAAAACTTTTAGAAAAGTTAAGCAAGGACAATTCTGATGAAATATATATTGAAAGGAGGTGAAAAATCCTGCTAAAATTATTTAAAAAATTAACGACTCAATGGTTCTGGGGTGTTTATACCCAGGTAACCTACTATTCAAATGGTAGAAAGAAATCGTAATATTTTTTTGCTTTATTAGGAGGAGGTGATGAAAAATGATTAGATTATTTAAAAAATTAACAACTCAATGGTTTTGGGGTGTTTATACCCAGGTAACCTACTACTCAAATGGTAAAAAGAAATCATAATGGAAGAAAGTACATATCTAATTTATCTTAAAAACGTATCCCGATTATAGGATATTTACATTAAATACTAACTTCTATAAAATAGGTGCATCTTTCTAATAAAAAAAGGTGCACCTATCTTTTAATTTAATGTTAGCTAACATAATATATTAGAGGTACACTATGACTATCGTAGATTTATTAAAAAAAATACATTTTTATATAAGTTTTAAAGAAAGAGTACTATGGGGAATAGGTGTAGTACTAGCTTCAGTCTCAGCTATTGTAGGACTATTATTGCCAGCTCAGATTAATCTATTATTCCAAAACTTTAAAGAATTTAACTATAATAGAATTGTTCCTCTTGCACTACTTTTTTTAATACAAAATGCAATTATGTATTTTTCTTTATATATACTCGGAAAAATAGGAGAATATACGATCTTATCTCTACGAAAAGAAAGTGTATTATCTCTTTTAAATTCGGAAATATTTAATCTTGAAACTACTACTTGGGCAAGTAGAGTGATATATAATCCCGGTTTTTTTTCTGAGTTAATTTCGAGACAGATTCCAACTTTAATAATAAATACCCTTCAATTAAGTTTAAGTATAATCATATTGTTTTATCTAAATTTAAAAATTACGTTATTTATAATCATAGGTATATTGGTAGTAGTTACTTATTCAATTTTATCCGGAAAAATCTTATCTAAAATTCAAATCAGATTTCAAAATTTTTTGTCAACAACAAATCAGCAACTTTCTGATGTCCTTGGAAGGTTAGGATTAATAAAAATTAACAATACCATTGATAAAGAATTTAAAGATTTAAAAATATCAATTCAAGAAATTTTTAAAATATCAGTAAATACTTTAAAGATAAGTATATTTAGCCAGATTGGTAACCAATTATTATTTATTTTAATTTCTATATCATTGTTATTTATTATTATGAATGATATAAAAAGAGGTGTGACACAGATATCTTCGGTTACTCTATATATCATGTACTGTGCTCAATTACTAGCTCCTTTATTAGCAATATCAGATGACCTAACTAGTATAAAGCGAAGCAAAGAGGTTATGGTAGAATATCTTAATACATTCTCTGATTTAGAATCGAATTCGAATAATTGTGTATTTGTAAAATTTGGGAAAAATACTCAAATTGAAATAATTAATTATTTAAATCCGTTTAATAAAAAAATAATAAGTAATCTAAATTTTTATGAAGGTGAAGTATACCAATTAACAGGTAGTTCTGGTATTGGTAAAACAACGTTATTAAATTCTATTTTAGGTTTAGTTAAATTTAACACTGGGCAAATTCATTTAACTTTTAAGAATGGGAAAACCCTATATAGTAAACTGGCCTATTATCAAAGTCAACAGCAAATACTAGTAAATAAAACAATAAGAGATAATCTATCATATTCGCATCAGATACCAGATGAAGAGCTGGTAGATACGCTTCAACAATTCGGATTGTTTGATGAGTTTCATAATAAGGATCTATTAAATCTAATAGTTACTGAAAAAACACTTTCAAAAGGCCAAATTGCTAGATTAGCATTAGCTAGAGAATACCTAAAAGAGGATTCCGAAATTGTAATATTAGATGAACCGTATGCTCATATAGATGAGGTGAATTCTAGAAAAATTGATAAAATGTTTAGAGATAGATTCAAAAATTCTATTTTGATTATTGTTAGCCACACAAAAAATTATATTAATAAAAAAGATTATATTATTGAAATGGTATAAGATTTGAAAAAAATTATTTTTGAACGAAAAAAATATGTCTACGTAAATTCTAAAAGAAGTCAACAAAAAGATTTTCTGATTATTAAGAATTTAATGTCAAGAGAAGTTCAAGTTGAAATTAGGATAGAAGGCAATTTACTAGATTTGCTTGTTCTAAACAGCAGGGGAATAAAATTTTATAATTTACAACTTCTATCATTGCCTCGTTATATTAATATAACCGTAAAAGAGGTTGAAGAAGATATTGATTTGACACTTAATAAAAATAGATATTATAAAAAATTTTATTTTTTTAAAAAATTTGATAAATAAACTAACTGAACTGCGCCCTAAAAGTTAGACAGAAAAAATCTAACTTTTTGGGTGATTTTATTATAAAATTAACTTATGAAGATAAAGTTCAAATATATGAATTGAGAAAGCAAGGAGAGAGCTTTAGACGTCTTTCTTATCAATTTGGGATAAACATTTCTAATCTTCAGTACATGATTAAAATGATTGATCGTTATGGAATAGAAATCGCAAAAAAGTAAAGAATCGTTCTTATTTTCCTAAATTAAAATAAGAAATTATTTATAAAGTTCTCCTGGAAGATTGTTCATAAAAAAGTGTATCTTTGGCTAGAGAAAATCACAAAATCTAAATAAAACAGAAGACACAAAATATTTATAATATGTAAAAGGTAGTTCAAAAATATAGAACTACCTTTTGTTGATAATAATGAAATTAGATACTTGTTCTTTTAAAATAAATAGAGTAAAAATTTCTAGAGGGAAATCATCAAAATGCTTTGATTTAGCTATGGTTATTTTACTTTTGTGGTCGAGAACGAATGGAAGATATGGGATTACACAGAGTGAGTATTTCTTTTTGTTTTGATTGAGATACATGAGTATAGATCTGAGTTACAGAAATAGAGCTATGTCCAAGTATTTGCTGTATATAACGAATATCTACATCTTTATCCAGTAGCATTGTAGCAAAGCTGTGTCTAAACATATGTGGCGTGATAGTTATAGATAAGTTGTTTTTCTTAACCAGCTTCTTTAAAATTAGACGGACACTTTGTTCTGAAAGTGCTTTAAGAGGATTTTGACCAGTAAATAAATAGTCATTAGGTCGGACGCAGTATTTATTTATATATTTTTTCAATAAACTAAAGGTTGTTTGGTCTCCTAAAAAGAGGATACGTTCTTTTTTTCCTTTTCCGATAATATGAAGTGTTCTATTTGAAAAATTAATATCTTTAAGATGAATATGACAAAGTTCAGAAATCCGAATGCCAGTTGAAAGTAATAAGGAAATGATTAGTAAATTTCTTTCAGCTTTTTGTTTCTGATATTTAGATTTTGAATAGATAACTTTTTGTTCTGAATCTGAGTAGACACTTTTTAAAATATCATAAGGAATGGTTTTAGGTAATATTTTTTCCTTCCGAAATTGAAATCGTAGTTGATTAAAAGGATTTTCATCAATTATACCTTGAAATTTTAAATAGCTGTAAAAAACCTTCAAACTTGCGATTTTTCGTCGTAGAGTGTTTGATTTTATATTTGATTTTGTTAAAAATTCAATATATGATTCAACATTATCGTAGTTTGAATTGTAAAATTGTAAAAGATCGTTTTTGTAAGCTCGAATTGTATGTGTGCTTAAACGTTTATGCGTTTTGCAGTAACTTAAGTAATTAGAAATAAGTTTAGAATCCATGAATATCTCCTTTAATAATAATCATGTTATTTTAAACTTATTTGGGCATTTTGTATAGTGATAATAAATAGTTATCGGTAGGAGTATGAAAAATGGATGATAAAACATGCTTTGTAGTTATGGGTTACGGAGTAAAGAAAATTCCTGGGACGTTGGTGAAGCTAAACTTAGATGATATATATTTTAAGTTTATAAAGCCAGTTTTATCACGGAATAATTTGAACTCCATTTACTCCACAAATGCATATCGAGGTGATGAAGTCCCTACTTCTGTAGCTATTAACAAAAATTTCATTACATCTATTTTTTTAGCTGATATAGTAATTGCTGATATAAGTACTCTGAATCAAAATGCGATCTATGAGTTAGGACTTCGTCATGCAATGAAACCTAAGTCTACAATTATTCTTTGTGAGGAAATTACCATTCGCAAATATCCATTTTTTGATATCTCAATGAGTCCACAGATAAGATATCATAGAAAGAAAATATTATCGGATGAAAACTATAGAAAATCCGTTCAGGAGCAATTGGAAAAAACTTTAATCGCTTGTTTAAATTCTAATCCAGAATACATTGATAGTCCTGTATTTGATTATAATTTATATAGAATTGAACCATTAATTCAATTGTCAAAACACGAAGATACAGAAGGCGACTCGATAAGGACTATGATTCAAGAAGCTGAAAATTTGAAGGAAAATATGCAGTTTGAAGAAGCCGAGAAAAAGTATCTTCAGATTTTAAACTTATCTTTTGATGAAGACATATTGTCTCAATACATTCTATGTCGCTATAAAAAAGATATAACCATAGAAAATCTACTTTCGACCTTATCATACATTGATAAAAAAATAGACTTAATCACCTCTACAAATGAAAACTTGCTAGGTATTGTTGCAGCGATAAATAAGCAAATTTTTGCACTTAATAGAGAATGTAAGTTCTTAGAACAAGCTAGAAGATATTACAAAAATGGTTCAAATTTTGAGAGTGGGAATCTCTATTGTGCTAGAAATTACTGTGCTCTTTTATTAAAACAATATCGTATATCTAAGGACATCGAATCAGTAAAAGAATACTATTACTCTGCTGTTCATTTTGCTAAAACTTGCTTAACAGAATTACAATTTCTCAAACGAGAGGAAACTGAGCTCGATGATACTTGGTTTAATGAAAATGTTAAAGATTTGACTTTAATTGCATTTGGTACTGACGAATCAATTATTAAATTTAAGCCTATTACAAAAAGGCAAGAAGAGACTGTTACCTCAGGTCGTAAAGAGCTAAAGGAAGATTATTACGAAACTCTAAAAATAATAAAAGGGAAGTGAGTAAATTGATTCACTTCCCTCTTAAAATCTCTTATCTCTTGATAATTTCCAATAATGTAAACCTAGTGGTGTCAAACGACAAGACTTGCTGTTCATAGCAGCAAAGTACATATGCTCCTCTCCAACAGGTTCAATCAAACCTACGCTTTCATAAAGCTGTAACTCTTTAAATTTACCAACATTTTCTTCTTTTGCGAAAGGTTCTTTATATTCATGAGTTACTTCAGGAGTATTGGTAAATTCAAATGATGGATCTAATTGAAATTCTGAAGTAGCTTCTGGAAAATATTGATGAAGTTTCCGTAGCACCTTTTTTGATACTTTAGCTTCAACAGTTCTGATAGGTAAAAATCCTGTTATATTTGTTTTAAATAGAGGCCTTTGTTCCCATACTCCAAGTGACTGATCGACAAAAGAATACAAACTAGCAGGAGTAACATTCCCGCTAACATCTGCTGCTCCACCTTTTAGCCCCTGAATTAGTAATTCAGTAAACACACCATGACCAGTTATTCCATCTTCAACAGCAACTTCATCACGATTGCTTGCTGTTAGAATAGTAACACCTTTTCCAATCATGGCATTCGATGAGTCTATAGGACTACAATCTCCTAACTTTCCAGAATAACAACAATCTAAGATGATAATTTTATTTCGACTTTTAGAAGTGTTTGCCAGTCGAAGTATATCATTCATAGAAATCCCCATATCATAGCCATTAAAATCTGGTGTTACGATTTGACCAGCCATCTCATCTGTTCCATGTCCTGAGAAATAAAAAAGTGCAATGTCGGATTCTCCTTCTTTAAATAAAGAATGAAGGTCCTCCAATAACTCTGCTTTTGTTTGTACATTACGTTTTAGCTTAACACTGAAATTAGGGGAACCATCCTCGTTTTCTTCCAATAATTTCGCTATCTCCTCTGCATCATTTACACATCCCCCTAATGGAGCCTGAGAATATTCATCGATACCAACAATTAATGCCTTGTTTTTTAACATAAATTATTCCTCACAATTGTTTTATCCAAGTACTAATCTTTTCCCAATTCCAATCTACTACAGGAAGATAGCCACATTCATTTGGAATCGTTGCACCAATATGATCTTTGTTACCATAAATTGCAAGTAGTGGTATCCCCTCATCTGTAGCACAGTTCATTTCCCAAATTTGCCCATCGGCATTCTTGGTATTCCTAGTAATGATAGTAATCATACCATCACACCCTCTAATTCTTGTTCTACATTTAGTTTTCCATTGAGAATCCCATGGTTTCTTAACAGACATATCTACAAATTCAAATGGGGAGTTCGTATTTCGTGATTGTCCCCTTAGTAAATCTCGAAGAATTTCATCTTCAATTGCAAAGCTTATAAAAATTCTTTTCATCCAGTTTCTCCTCATAAAAGCTTTGACTTTATTATACCACTTTAGAAAACGCTTTATATTATTTTTCCTTCAATTTTATTAAATATTTGCTCTAGTGATTTTTTCCAATAGTAGATTTCTTTTTCTAAAATATTTTCAAAAAAGAAATCAATTTGTGAAGTGTTTTCTAAAGTAAAATCCGATACAGATACAATTTTTTTATCATCCTTTAAAATACCATCAATACGTAAATTTTTTTGCTTAATAATTAAAATGGGAATATTATTTGAAATTGCCATAGCACCTTCAATTTGACAAAAAGAACTTGTAATCCATTTTCCATCTAATGATTGTTCTTCAGCTTCAAAAAAATTTTTATTCTTAATTGCTCCTTTTTTTAAAATACCAGATTGAATATATGTATGTCCAAAAGCTAAGATGACCATACCATAGCATCTTTTTATCATTTCATTCAAAACTGTTAGAGATTCATATGGTGAATAATCTTTTGCTTGCAATGTTATACTTTCAATATTGTACTTATCTAAGGTGTTTTTTAATTTATCTATAAAGTACTGTTGTTCTTTAGTAAACGGATTAGGTCTACTCAAAAAAACTCTTATTTTTTTTTTATTCACGCTAGATTTCTCCTACCGATAACTATTTATTATCACTAGTATACCATAGTTTCTAATCTCCTATATGTTTCCAACAGTAACTTTTTATTGTAATGGATGAGATGAATACTTACGGAGGAAAACTTAGAATATCATTAAAAGTTTAAACTTTTCTAATCTTTTGAGTATTCGTTGACAAAGACTTGTTCTTAGATGTATAATGAATTTGTAAAATAATTCACAAAGAAATAGAGGTGATAATATGCAATTATCACGATATGTATTAAGTCATAAACTTGATTCAGGTACGGTCTATTTTAATACTAAAAATAATCATTCTTTTTTTATAACAAAAGAATTGGAAGAAGTAATCTCTCATAATAAAGAGATAGCAAGAGATTATTATAGTTATCTTGAGCAGAATATGTATTGTTCTGAAGAGAATGAAGTAGATAAATATCTACAACAAATTCAAGATACTAATAATGAGGTTTTAGAGTTTACAATTTTAACACATGGTGATTGTAATTTTCGATGTAAATACTGCTATGAGCATTTTGAGAATATCGGAATGTCAGAAAAAACAGAGCTAGCAATTTTAAAATTTGCAGAGGAAAAGTTAAAAACAGGTGTTTATAGGTATTTAAGAATTTCTTGGTTCGGTGGAGAACCACTATTAGGATATGCAACTATTCAGCGATTATCTACAAAATTTTTAGAACTTTGTGATCAGTTTGATGTGATATATTCAGCTAGTATAACGACTAATGGATTTTTACTTACAAGTAAGAAATTTGAAGCGTTAGTATCTGATTATCATGTTTCAAGTTTTCAAATTACTCTTGATGGTGATTGTGAAAGTCATGATACACAACGAGTTTTAAAAAATAAAAAGGGGTCTTATCTTCGTATTTTAGAAAATTTGCATCGTATGAAAGAAACTCCTCTAAATTTCACTTGTGTACTTCGTTTTAATGTTTCTAAAGAAAATTACAATCACATGGAATTGTTTTTACTGAATGATGGCGAATTTTTTAAAGGTGATGATAGATTTTTAGTAATGTATCATAACATAGGAAATTGGGGTCAAGGTGACCGTTCTAGGGATGATTGTGTTACATTATTAAAAGATGATGCAAGTTATGAGTTGTCAATTAGAGCATTAAACTTAGGATACAAGTTATGTTCACCGAATATAGTTATTCATAATTCGTTTAGTTGCTACGCAAATCGATTAAATCATTATATGTTTAATGTTAAAGGTATTGTACAATCTTGCACAGTAGCCCTATACAATAAAGAGAATATCTTTGGAAATATCAATACTGGATTGATTAACCAGAATAAATTAAAGAACTGGAGTATTATGGTCAGAGATGATTGTAAAGGGTGTCCATTTGTTCTGGTATGTAAATCAGGCTTTTGTCCAATGGCCAAGCATATTACAAAATTAAATTCTGATTTTATATGTGAAAGTATGAAAGAGAGAATTAAAAAAAATCTAGCACTTTTTGCTTTATCCAAGTTATATGAAGATATTTTAGATGTGGACTAGAAAGGAGATCATATTTATGGTTGTCAAAAAAAATAATCAAATCCCTAAGAGACCTGAAAATGTGACTAATATTTGCAATTATTGTAAATAATGTTTCTAAATTACAGAGAGGTGTGCTAGCCTCTCTATTTTTTCCAGGAGAAACTTATGATTCATATCTTTAAATATCTTGATAAAAAAACAAAATACCTAACTATTATTGGGGCACTGGCAAATGGAGGTCTCGCTTTGGGGCAACCCTTGGTTGTTGCCAAAGCATTATCGATAGATCAAAATAACCTTACCTATTCTTCTATTTGGAAATTTGCCCTCTTTGGTTTTTCTGTCTATTTCGCTTTGTATAGTCTAATGTTATTTTGTAATCATGCAAATAATGTCTTTCGACGTGAAATTCACATGAATATCCGAACGGCATTGTTTCATAAGTTAATGGAAGACAGGGAATATAGTGAAGATGAAAAGATTACCATGCTGACACAGGATATGGAATTTTTAGGAGATAACTTTTTTGAACGCTATATGACTATTTCATGTTGGGGATTTGGAGCGCTGATTACGGCGATCTATATCATTGCCCAAAATGTTTTATTGGGTTCTATCTTTGTTTTCTTCACGATCTTACGTCCCATTCCACAATTCTTAATGAATAATAAGCTAAAGAATTCAGGGGATGAAATGTCTCAGGGAAGAACAGCTGTTCATAACCAAATCTCTGATAGTATTCGAGGGGCTCAAACCTTGCGGATGAATCAAGCCTTGCCTGAAAATTCTCAGCGCGTCTGGAATATCAATCTTCGTTATCAACGAGCCATTCAAAAGTTTGCTTTTACCCATAATATTGTTTTCTTTTGTAATGGTTTCATGGTCTTTCTTAGCCAAGTACTCCCCTTGGTATTGGGGTTCTTCCTTGCCATGCATGGTCATCATGTTTCAGTGGCTAGTCTGGTTGCAATGTATATTGCCGCTGGTCAACTGGTAGGTCCTATACAAAATATCATGTATGATGTGGTTGAAGTACAAGGAGCCAAAACAACGGCAGAAAAGATTTTCGGGATTTTAAATCGAGAAGATAATAGTGAATCGGACAATCATTCGATCTCACAAGTAGAAGAACTAGAAATTTCTCATTTAAGTAAATCTTATAACGGTAGAGAGATTATACACGATCTTAATCTAGCCATTCAACAAGGGGAAAAAGTTCTCATCAAAGGTCCAAGTGGCTGTGGGAAATCAACCCTCTTTCGAATGATCACAGGGGAAGAAAAGGCGGATGATGGGACGATTACTTGTCGGACAAGGGATGGAGCAAAAACAAGTTATTTTATTCGTCAGGTAGGTATTATCAGTCAGCATCCTTTCCTCTTTAATGATACTGTTCGCTACAATCTTAGTTTGGGACAAGAGTTTTCAGATCAAGAATTGGAGACTGCTTTGAGACAGGTCAAACTCGACCATGAACTAACTGATGGACTTGATTTTGTAATCACTAATAACGGAGAAAATATTTCAGGCGGACAACGAGTCCGGATTGAACTAGCCCGCTTCCTTCTTCGTAAAAAGGATATTTTATTAGCAGATGAGGTAACTGCAGCTCTTGACGTAGAAAATAGCCAGATGGTTCGAGACTTGATTTTCTCACTACCGATGATGGTGTTAGAAATCGCTCACCATATTGATTATGAAAGTCGATACGATCAAGTCATTGAACTAAGAAAAAATTGAATTATTTTCATGATAAGATAATGTGGTATCGATTAATAGTTGCAGTCGTTTTATGATAAGAAGAAAGCTTCTGAAACGTTAGATTTCAGAAGCTTTTTGTCTTTAAGTTTTGAGTAAGTTATAATTTTCTGTGATATTTAGGATATTTAAAAACATAGAAGTATTTTTGTAGACTAATTTACAATTTTTCCAGTATTTTACCAAGTAGTTCTTCTAACTTTCCTAAATCTCCATAGACTGTTCCGTCCATATAAAGATTGTAAACCTCGTCATCTTGCTCCACACGTATTTGTGCAGAGTATCCTTTTGATAATGCTAAGGAACGAATGACTTCTCGTTGAGTTCGTCCATTCCCTTCTCGAAAGGGATGGAAATAATTAAGATTATCAAGAATTTTTGCTAATTGTTTAATAATCTCATCTTTTGAATTAGCAGTTTGATAATAGGTATGAATAAGGCGGTTTATATATGCTTGGGCAGTACTGAAAGATTGTATTGACATAAAAGGATTCCCATTTTTTGAGATATTCACCTTGCGATATTGTCCTGACCAGGCATAAACATCCTGAAACAAATAGTTATGAATGGCTAAAATATTACTCATGGAATAGACTTCAATGGCTTTCAAGCGCAAGTCTGCAAGTCTTTTAGTAACGAATAAGTGTTCATTTCGATAGGCTTCTTCAATATTTGTAACATTTTGTTTGTTGATTAAGACTGTGGAATTTGGATAGGTATATTGGTGATGAGGGTCAATGTACTTATAGCCTTCGTATTGATTTTTAACCAATATTCAATTCCTTTCGTCTGTTGATAACATAAGTTTTTAAGTCAATCACATCTTGAACAGTAGGTTCATAATTTTCAATCATTGATGACCCAATAGCATACCAGACAGTATCAAAATCTGAAAAGTTATCAAAGGGAATCCCTAAAATTGTTAATTCTTCTTTATTTACATCAAGAGTCATGGCACACCTCCTTGTATAGAGTTATCCTTATTATACCATAAAATCGGTATTTTCACCTAAAGGATAGAGACTGTTATTAAAGTATGAATTTATGATAAAACTAAAAAATAACAAGTTATACAATAAAAGTATCAATTTCTTATAATAAAAGAGGCACTTTGGCCTCTTTTACTCTCCTTCAAACACTCTGTCACTGTCCATTTACTGTCCAATATACTGTAACACATCTATAATTTATTGATTTAAACGGATGCGAAATCCCTTAATACCAGTATTTTGATAAATAACAAGACTTTAAGAATCTTAAATTAAGTCTTGCATATTCATCATAGTAATTACATTCCTTCCAACTTCTGAAATTTACAGTTCATTATACCATTTTTTAGACGCTTGGAAAAGCTTTGGATAGTAATCATGAAAAGCTTCTTTCACTCCGGATGGATTTTTAAGCTTTCACTACAAAATGAAAGAGAGCCTTTTTGAGCCTCTCTCAGAAAAATAATAAATTGTTTTAGGATAAAATCATCGAAGCCACAATTGGACTAATGAATACATACAAAATTCCTGTGATCCCAATTGCCAATCCTGCCATAGCACCGGCCACATGACCATACTTAAACGCTGTCCCTGTTCCTACTGCATGTCCTGTACCGCCAAGGGCTAACCCAATAGCTACTGGATCTTTTATTTTTAACAGTTTCAATATCGTTGGACCTAAGACACTTGTTAATAATCCAGTTGCTACAACTACCACAAGAGTGATGGTCGTAATTCCTTGCATTTTTTCAGTAATCCCAACTGCCATTGCAGTCGTAACCGATTTTGGAAAGAGTGAAATAGCTAGAAAATACTTCATCCCAAATGCTTTCGCGATCAAGGCTGTAAAAATCGTATTCACAATAACCGCTACTGTTGAGCCGATCAAAATACTTCGTGCATGATGTTTCATCAAATGGAAACTTTTATAGAGAGGAATCCCCAAGGCGACTGTTGATGGTCCAATCAACTGATTTAACAGGGAACCACCGACATAGTAATCCTTATAAGAAATTCCTGTAATCATTAAGAATAAGATAACGATTACTGTAGCCACTAAAAGTGGCGTTGTTATTGGATGGGGATACCTGCGGAAAATTAACATTCCAATCAAATAAGCCCAAATAGATAAGACAATCCCAAATAAAGGATTACTCGCAAAATTAGCCATGCTTGCGTCCCCCTTCTGGATAATCACCCTCAAAACGATTTTTTATAAAACTAACCACGATTGCAATTAAAGCCACATTGATGACCAAGGCTCCAAGTAGAATCAACATGATTGGAAACAGATAAGGCGCAATCACATGAAACTTATCCATAATACCGACCGCAGGGGGAAGAAACAGAATCGTCATGTTTGCTAATAAAAAATTTCCTACCATATTGACGTGGCGCATGCGTAATAACTTAAACTGCAATAATAAAAATAGGATCAACAGTCCGATCATACTTCCAGGAATTGGTAAGTGTAACCCATCAGAAATGATTTCACCAATTAATGAAATCGTGAATATAATCGTCAGTTGTACATATAATTTCATCTTCATCTCCCTTTTTATGGATCATTTCCAATAAGGATTCGTATCCTCGCTTCTGCTTACTTAGAAGTAAACATCCATTTATCCCTATCAGTTTACTCCTTTTCGGAAAATTTGCAAGCTTTTTTCTAAAAAAATAAAACAAATTACCAAATATTGAAGCTACTATTTTGATTCATGACATCCATTTTATGATACAATGAAACCAAAAACGGTTAAGTTACCATGAAAGGATCTACATGACTCATTTTCACACCATTGTCATCGGTGGTGGCCCAGCAGGTATGATGGCGACCATTGCCAGCGCCTCTTATGGCCAACCTACGCTACTGATCGAAAAAAATAAAAAGTTGGGCAAGAAACTTGCAGGTACCGGAGGAGGTCGCTGTAATGTCACAAACAACGGGACCTTAGACGATTTGATGGCCGGTATCCCTGGAAATGGCCGTTTCCTTTACAGTGTGTTTTCCCAATTTGATAATCATGATATCATCCAATTTTTTACCGATAATGGCGTCAAGTTAAAAGTCGAAGATCATGGCCGGGTCTTTCCTGTTAGTGATCAATCTCGCACCATTATTCAAGCCTTAGAGAATAAGATCCTTGAGCTTGGTACTAGCATTGCCACCAACTGTGAAGTGGTCTCTGTCACCAAGCCAGAAGACGTCTTCATCGTCAAATCATCTGAAAACACTTGGACAGCCGATAAGCTGATCGTTACAACAGGAGGCAAATCCTACCCCTCTACCGGCTCTACCGGCTATGGACACGAAATTGCCCGCCACTTTAAACACACCATCACCGATCTCGAAGCGGCAGAAAGTCCTCTTTTGACAGATTTTCCACACAAGGCCCTCCAAGGGATCTCTCTGACAGATGTGACCCTCAGCTACGGCAAACACATCATCACACACGACCTGCTCTTTACCCATTTTGGACTTTCTGGCCCTGCAGCCCTTCGGATGTCCAGCTTTGTTAAAGGCGGGGAAATCTTATCTCTGGACCTCCTTCCGACAACCTCTTCTCAAGAGTTAAAAGACTTTCTAGAAGAGCATCGAGAAAAGGCGATTAAAAATAGTCTCAAAGTCCTGCTTCCTGAACGATTAGCTGATTTCTTGGCGCAAGGATTCCCTGAAAAAACCAAGCAACTCACTCCTCCTCAGACAGAAGAGCTCATTCAAAAGATCAAAGAGCTGCCCATCCCCGTTACTGGGAAGATGTCACTAGCCAAGTCCTTTGTGACCAAGGGTGGTGTCAGCCTTAAAGAAATCAATCCTAAAACCCTAGAAAGCAAGCTCGTTCCTGGACTCCACTTTGCAGGAGAAGTCCTCGATATCAATGCCCATACAGGCGGTTTTAATATCACATCCGCCCTCTGCACCGGTTGGGTAGCAGGGAGCCCTCATTACTAATAGAAATTTACTAACTTTATTCTTCATCTATTGAAATAAAATTTTTAAAAATTCTTTACAAGTTAGTATTTACTTGATAGAATGGATTGGTATAAAATTTATAAAGGAGATTATTAGAATCATGGATTTTGATTTTAGTGTTAAACTCTTTTCAGAGTTTATTGGAACGGCTTTGCTGCTTATCCTCGGAAATGGTGCAGTTGCAAACGTCGAATTAAAAGGAACAAAAGGTCATCAAAGCGGTTGGCTTGTCATTGCGATCGGATATGGGATGGGAGTAATGATTCCAGCCTTAATGTTTGGTAATGTTTCAGGAAACCACATTAACCCAGCCTTCACTCTTGGACTTGCAGTTAGCGGACTCTTCCCATGGGCAAATGTTTTACCATACATCGTTGCTCAACTTCTTGGAGCTATGTTTGGACAATTGGTTGTCGTTGCGACTCACCGTCCATACTACATCCAAACTGAAAATCCTAACAACATCTTAGGAACATTCTCAACGATTTCTAGTTTGGATAAAGGAACTCCTGAATCACGCAAAGCTGCTACAATTAATGGCTTTATCAACGAGTTTGCCGGATCATTCGTCCTTTTCTTTGGTGCCCTCGGCTTGACGAAACATTTCTTTGGTGCAGAAGTTGCAGGTCTTGCTCAAAAAGCTGCTGCTGAACAAGGAGGAGTCTTTGATGCTAGCACATCAGCAGCAAAATTGGCTTTATCACAAGCACACGCTTCAGGTTTAGGAATTGCTCACTTGGCTCTTGGTTTCCTTGTTATGGCTCTTGTTACGTCACTTGGAGGTCCTACTGGACCTGGTTTGAACCCTGCACGTGACTTTGGTCCTCGTTTGGTCCATGCCTTCCTTCCAAAGTCTATCTTGGGAGAACACAAAGGGGATTCTAAATGGTGGTATGCTTGGGTACCAGTTGTAGCCCCAATTCTTGCTGCTATCTTAGCTGTATTATTGTTCAAAGTTATCTATCTTCGTTAATCTATCTAAAAAAACGAACTCGATTTTCCATCGAGTTCGTCTTTTTATTGTTCTTTGGTTAATGAAAAACGGAAATCATTGTATTTGTTGTAGTCAAATGGTGTATTGGTAGCCGTTGTGAAAACAATCGGTGTATAGTGTCCTTCTTCCAAGATAAAACCAGGTTCGAGTCGGAAGTCAGCGACACCCAGACCTGTGATCCCTGGAAGCAAGGCATCAGCCCCATCCAATCCTTCTGAATCCCAATAGTAGATATTGCCTGTTGCTTGGACGGCTCTTGCTGTATAGGTAGCTGTCCGAGTTGGTTCGCTATCATTTTTGAAGCTAACCACTGTTGTCACATCTCCATTGGCATCCACTGTCATTTTAATCGCATCCGCTTGTGGGCTAGATCCTACCCAAGTTCCCACCAATTCTGCAGGGACAGTAGCTTGCGTCGTAGCAGACGCATTCTCGGTCTTACCAGAGTCTTTTGAAGTTGTCGCGCTACTTGCTTGAGTCGAAGAGCTAGCTGTATCGTTTGCCTGAGAAGAAGATGCTGCACTCTTTTTGCTATTGCTTTTGGCTTTTTTCTCTACCTTGCTGGTAGATGCTTTTGCGGATGAGGTAGCTGTCTTTTTATCCTTTGCACCACAACCACCGAGAGCTAGACCAAGTGAAGCAGCCACCAGAACAGCGGCACTCCAACGGAAGATTGATTTTTTCATAAGATCACCTTTTTATCTTTCTGACTCCCATTATACTCCAATTATTACAAAAATCAAGTTTTTTTATAATAATTGTAACCTTCTTGTAACATATTTTTACATTTAAAATACCAATCGTAATAGGGCGATCAAGACAATTCCAAACAAAACGGTTCCCATAAGGTTTTTGTAACGAAAGGCTACAAAGAGACTGGGAATGGTCACCACTAGGTCCAACCAGTGGAGCTGCGGGGGGCTTCCAATTTTCCCATCTACTAAGCTTGATAAAACCAAGGCAAAGATAATGGAAATGGGCAAGTATTTGAGAAAGCGGGTTACAGGAGCCGGCAGTCCCTTGTATTTGACTAAGAGGAAGGGCAAGATCCGAGGAATCCAGGTAACGAGGGCTGAGGCCAGAATGGCCATGAAGATATAATTATTCACGCGCATCACAGACCACCCCCACAAAACAGCCGATCAAGGTCGCAGCTAGCACAGCTAGCGGTTGCGAAACAAAAAAGAGTAAGAAAAAGAAACTCACTGCTACTGCTAACAGCACCATGAGCATGGTCTTGGTCTTTTCTGTCAGTTGCATTCCTTGAAACTGGGCTGCAAAAATCCCAATAAACATAGCCACTAAAGCAAAATCAAGCCCAAAAGCCTTTGGATCAGGTAGGAGAGAGCCTAGAGCTGTTCCGATAACCGTCGCACTGATCCAGGCCACATAGCCTACTAGATTGTTCCCATGCATCCAAGGAACTGTAATGGTATCCGTCTTTAACTTCTCACTCAAGTAGACCCCATAACTCTCATCGGTCAGGAGGCTTCCAATCCCAATGGTATGAGCGAGACTAGCATCCTTAAAGTCAGACGACGTATGCAGACTCATCAACATATTACGGAGATTGATCAAACACACCGTCAAGGCCATATTCAAGATCGAAGAGTGGGCCGCAATCAGAGAAATCATCGCAAACTGGGCCGCCCCAGCATAGACCAATACACTCATCAAGGCCATCTCCAAAGGAGAAAGATAGGGAGACGCTACCACACCACAAGCCAGGCCAATACTGATATAGCCCAAAGCCGTCGGTAGCGCGTCCCTCACCCCCTGCCAAAAATCTTTTTCCACTCTCTCACTCCTTTCTGAATCATTAACCTCTATTATAACACAAGAAAAAAGGTTGAAAAAGGACCAATGAGAGAGAAAGCTTTATAATCCCTTCCCTCGCCAATCTTTCATTCCTTCTATCATACCGAATTTTCTTTTGACTCGCAAATCCGCTACTAGTTGGTGAGATCCCAGCAAAAAAGCCATTGGACCTTGCACATCCAATTGGCTCCTTTTTCTTATTCGATTCCTTCAAAGGCTAGGCTTGGTTTGGCGTTGAGGTCCCAGCCTGCGAAGTTTTCTTTATTCCACTCGCTGACACTGGCATAGGCGATCATCCCTGCATTGTCCCCACAGAGGCGCAGAGGCGGAATGATGACCTTAACATCGGTGATCTCAGAAGCCAAGCGTTCACGAAGGCCTTGGTTGGCTGCGACGCCACCAGCGACGACTAGAGTCTTGACTGGATATTTCTCCAAAGCTTTCTTGGTCTTGGCCATGAGAATGTCTAAGACGGCTGCTTGGAAACTCGCTGACAGGTTCGCATTGGAGAGACTTTCTCCTTTTTGCTCGGCATTATGGTGCAGATTGATAAAGGCCGATTTGAGCCCTGAAAAGGAGAATTCCAGATTGTCTTCCTTGATCATGGCCCGTGGGAAATCATAGATATCAGATCCTTGGTGGGCCAACTGATCAATCTCACGTCCTGCTGGATAGGTCAAGCCCATGACGCGCCCGACCTTGTCATAAGCCTCTCCGACAGCGTCATCACGGGTCTCTCCGACGATCTTATAATCACCAGCTTCACTGACGTAGACTAGCTCGGTATGTCCTCCACTCACCAGCAAGGCCAAAAGTGGAAACTCTAAGGGCTCGACGCTTTGAGCGGCCATCAAGTGCCCTGCCATATGATTGACAGGAATCAAAGGGAGGCCGTGCGCCCAGGCAAAGGCCTTGGCTGCAGCTAGGCCGACCAAGAGAGCCCCAACCAGGCCTGGACCGTAGGTAACAGCCACAGCTGTGACATCGGCTTCTGTGATGCCGGCTTCTTCCAGGGCTTCTTCAATACAAGCGGTGATGACTTCCACATGGTGACGAGAGGCTACCTCAGGCACCACCCCACCAAAACGCTTGTGACTTTCGATTTGACTGGCAATGACATTGGACAAGAGTTGGTCGTCATTTTTCAAGACAGCCACACTGGTCTCATCGCAAGATGTCTCAAAAGCCAAAATATATCTATCTTTCATTTAGATTCCTCTTCATGATCACAGCATCCTCTATGGGATCGTGATAGTAGTTTTTCCTCCGTGCAATTTCTTCAAAATGCATTTTTTTGTATAGGCCTTGGGCCGGTTGATTGGACACGCGCACTTCTAAGAAAATCTCTTTTTGGTCGGGCAACTGCGCAAGTAACTGCTGAGCTAGGCCTTGGCCTTGAAAGGCACGCTTGACCGCAATCTGTAGGACCTCTGCTTCATAGAGAGTCTCTTGAATAGCAACAAACCCAAGGACTTGCTCTTCATCCACAGCTAGGAAATAGGAGGTCGATTCCTGCTCTAAATCAGCTTCAATCTGCTCTAACTTCCAGGGACTAGCTTCATAGACATCTTCCATCACAGCGATAATGGCGGCCGCATCCCGGATGCTCCCTTTCCTAATTGTTCCTTTCATCATAGGCGCTTGATGTAAGAGGTCGTTGTTTCCGTGTGGTCTTTGAGCCAATTTTCCTCCGCTTCGACCCGTTTGAGATAATGAGGGACAAAATCATGGAGGCTAACAGGCGCTTGTTTGAGACCGAGACGTCCGATTTTCACTGCATCTGGCAAGGTTTCATAGTAAGTAGCCCTTGGCAGGCTAGAGGCAATCTGCTCCTTAAAGGCCGTGACTTC
The DNA here is from genome assembly GCF_001813295.1 of Streptococcus sp. HMSC072G04. Classification (GTDB taxonomy): domain Bacteria; phylum Bacillota; class Bacilli; order Lactobacillales; family Streptococcaceae; genus Streptococcus. Next base: position 52,063 of record NZ_KV812002.1, on the reverse strand, counting down.
TCCGACAAAGGTGACCTGCTCACTGGTCGCTGCACGCTCTAGGACTTCCTCAAATGGAAAATGCCCTTCTGGTGCGACCAGCTGATCTTCTTGGTAAAAACCTGCATAAACGTTGTTCCGACGGGCATCCATGACGGGCACTACCAAACCATCTAGATCATCTGGCACTAAGGCTAAGAGGCTCGAAATCCCGACCAATTCAATCCCTAAGGTATGAGCCAAGGTCTTTGCGGTTGCGACCGCAATGCGCAGTCCAGTGTAACTCCCAGGACCTTCTGCCACCACGATGCGGTCCAAGTCCTTGGGTGTCAAGTCGATCTGTTGCATCAAAAAATCGATGACCGGCATCAAGGTAATACTATGATTCTTTTTAATGGTTAATGTTGTTTCTGCAAGTAGAGTCTCATCTTCTAAAATCGCTACAGAAAGAGCCTTACTCGAGGTATCAAATGCTAATAATTTCATTTCCTACTCCTCTTGAACTGGATTATATTATACTACAAATTCCCTTCAAATCCCAGCGAAACTCTCCTCTAGAGCGCAGGATTTTCATATCCAAAACCGCTCAAAAGCTTCTCTATTATAGGTCCTTGCCTCTCTGACTTTTCCAGTCTATCTTTTACTTACAGGCGAATTTATGATATAATGATAATTAATTGTATCGAATCAGGTCCACTAGTTGCGAGTAGGAAACTCTAGTGATTGCACTCCTTCGCAGCTAACAAATGGGCCGAAATAATGAAAGGAAAATTACTTCATGATTTACAAAGTTTTTTATCAGGAAACAAAAGACCGCAACCCTCGTCGTGAAACCACGCATGCACTTTATCTCGATATTGATGCACCAAATGAACGCGAAGGACGCATCCAAGCACGTCAATTGGTTGAAGCAAACACAGATTTCAACATTGAATTTATCACACCACTTTCTGAGCAACACCTTGCTTACGAGAAAGAGTCAGGTGCTTTTGAACTAACGGAGTACTAATCCATGGCTTATACCTTAAAACCTGAAGAAGTTGGTGTATTTGCCATTGGTGGACTCGGAGAGATCGGGAAAAACACCTACGGGATTGAATACCAAGATGAAATCATCATTGTCGATGCCGGAATCAAATTTCCAGAAGACGACCTCCTTGGGATCGACTATGTAATCCCAGATTACTCTTATATCGTTGACAATATCGATCGCGTCAAAGCGGTCCTCATTACCCACGGACACGAAGACCACATCGGTGGGATTCCTTTCCTTTTGAAGCAAGCCAATGTCCCTATCTACGCTGGACCTTTGGCGCTTGCCTTGATCCGTGGAAAATTAGAAGAGCACGGTCTTCTTCGTGATGCCAAACTCTACGAAATCAACCAAAACACTGAGCTTCAATTTAAAAATCTTAAAGCAACCTTCTTCCGTACGACTCACTCGATTCCAGAACCTTTAGGGATTGTGATTCACACCCCTCAAGGAAAGATTGTTTGTACCGGAGACTTCAAATTTGACTTCACACCTGTTGGAGAACCGGCTGACCTCCATCGTATGGCGGCCCTTGGAGAAGAAGGCGTTCTCTGCCTGCTCTCAGACTCAACCAACGCAGAAGTCCCAACCTTTACCAACTCTGAAAAAGTAGTTGGCCAATCCATCATGAAGATCATTGAAGGCATCCACGGACGCATCATTTTTGCTTCCTTTGCTTCGAATATCTTCCGTCTCCAACAAGCAGCTGAGGCAGCTGTCAAGACAGGTCGCAAGATCGTCGTCTTTGGACGTTCAATGGAAAAAGCCATCGTCAATGGAATCGAGCTTGGCTATATCAAGGTCCCTGCTGGAACTATTATCGAGCCAAATGAGATCAAAGACTATGCGGCCAATGAAATCCTGATCATGTGTACAGGAAGCCAAGGAGAGCCAATGGCAGCCCTCTCTCGGATTGCCAACGGAACGCACCGCCAAGTGCAACTCCAACCAGGAGATACCGTGATCTTCTCTTCTAGTCCAATTCCTGGAAATACAACCAGTGTGAATAAATTGATCAATACGATTTCTGAAGCGGGTGTCGATGTCATTCACGGGAAGATCAACAACATCCATACTTCTGGACACGGGGGGCAACAAGAACAAAAACTCATGCTCCGCTTGATCAAACCAAAATACTTCATGCCTGTCCATGGTGAATACCGGATGCAGAAGATCCACGCAGGACTTGCGCGTGATTGCGGAGTGGAAAAAGACAATATCTTCATCATGAGTAATGGTGATGTCCTTGCCCTTACAGCCAACTCTGCTCGGATCGCAGGAAGCTTCAATGCTCAAGATATCTATGTCGATGGAAACCGCATCGGGGAAATCGGGGCTGCTGTCCTTCGTGACCGGAGAGACCTTTCCGAAGACGGTGTCGTGCTTGCTGTTGCGACTGTTGACTTCAAATCGAAGATGATCCTGGCTGGACCAGACATCTTGAGTCGTGGTTTTATCTACATGCGTGAATCAGGAGATCTGATTCGTGAAAGCCAACGCATTCTCTTCAATGCTATTCGTATCGCCTTGAAGAACAAAGATGCCAATATCCAAACCGTCAATGGTGCGATTGTCAATGCCCTTCGCCCATTCTTATACGAGAGCACGGAACGTGAACCTATCATTATCCCAATGATTCTCACACCAGATGACGAAAATTAACAAAACAACCAGTTGAAACCACTGTTTCAACTGGTTTTATGATGACTATTTGAGGATCAAAAAGAGAGTGGGGCAGAAATCGGTAATTCGTTAGAATTCGATTTC
>NZ_KV812002.1:19831-49184 GCF_001813295.1 Streptococcus sp. HMSC072G04 | reverse complement strand
TGAGAGGCTAGGACTTTTGTCCTAGCCTCTTTACTCTTGTTTCTTAATAAAGATCTAAATAGTTATCTACTTCCCATTGAGATACGAAGGTCGCATAGCTTGCCCATTCGATTCGTTTGGCTTCAAGGAAGCTGGTGTAGATGTGCTCACCCAAGGCAGCTTTCACCACTTCGTCTTCTGTCAAGGCTTTCAAAGCATTGTGAAGGGTAGAAGGTAGATCTGTGATTCCAGCTGCTCTACGTTCTTCCGGTGTCATCACATAGATATTTTCTTCGATCGGAGCAGGTGCTTCGATTTTATTTTCAATCCCGTGAAGGCCGACTTCAAGCAAGACTGCCAAGGCTACATAAGGATTGGCCATTGGGTCTACGGAACGCAATTCCAAACGAGTTCCCATACCACGTGAGGCTGGCACACGTACCAATGGGGAACGGTTGCGACCTGCCCAAGCGATATAAACAGGTGCTTCATATCCAGGAACCAAACGTTTATAAGAGTTGACGGTTGGGTTGGTCACGGCTGTAAAGTTGTAGGCATGCTTGATCAAACCACCCAAGAAGTGATAAGCAGTTTCTGACAATTGCATTCCACGTGGATCTTCTGGATCAAAGAAGGCATTGTTGCCATCTTGGTCAAAGAGAGACATATTACAGTGCATACCTGATCCGGCAATTCCAAATTTTGGTTTGGCCATAAAGGTTGCATACAAGCCGTGTTTACGAGCGATGGTCTTCACAACGAGTTTAAAGATTTGGATCTTGTCACAAGCGCGAAGCACTTCGTCATACTTAAAGTCGATTTCATGCTGACCAACGGCCACTTCGTGGTGGCTGGCTTCTACTTCAAAGCCCATCTTAGTCAAGACATTTACGATTTCACGACGAGTGTTATCCGCAAGATCTGTTGGAGCCAAGTCAAAATAGCCACCTTTGTCGTTTACTTCAAGAGTTGGATCTCCATTTTCGTCCAACTTGAAGAGGAAGAATTCTGGTTCTGGACCAAGGTTAAAGGATTTGAATCCAAGTTCTTCCATATGACGAAGGGCACGTTTCAAGTTGCCACGTGGGTCTCCTGCAAATGGTTCTCCTTCTGTCGTATAGACATCACAGATCAAGCCAGCTACGCTACCATTTTCATCTCCCCAAGGAAAGACTGTCCATGTATCCAAATCTGGGTAAAGATACATATCTGACTCGTTGATACGGACAAATCCTTCGATAGAAGAACCATCAAACATGGCTTTGTTTGAAAGAACCTTGTCCAGTTGCTCATCGGTAGCTGGAATTTCGACGTTCTTCATGGTTCCCAAAATATCAGAGAACATCAAGCGAATAAAAGTAACATTTTTTTCTTTTACTTCACGGCGAATATCTGCAGCAGTAATTGACATTTTTGTCTCCTTAAAATAGATTACAAGCTTATGAAATGATCAACGAAATTGACCATATGGCGATGGGGAAGATGTGAAGCGACTTTGCTGAAGAATGTCACGATGAAGAGCCTTACGGATCTCTTCTTGACTGACAACCTTGGTTTGCTCTTGCTCTTTTTCCGCATATTTCTTCTTAATATCCGCAATATTGAAGCCATCTGAGATATAATCTTTGATCTCAAGCAGGCGGTCCATATCGTCCAACGAATACATGCGGCGATTGCCTTCTGTCCGATCAGGAGAAATCAATCCCTGATCTTCATAATAACGAATCTGGCGAGCTGTCAAGTCGGTCAGCTTCATAACACTGCCAATCGGAAAGACTGCCAGCGAGCGTCGTAATTCCTTTTCCTTCATACCATTCCTCTTTCTATTCTATTATATCGAAAAAAAAATCTATGTCAAGATTAAATGTTACATAATCTTACATAGGTTTTTTGTGTTTCTTGAGAAAATCGCGAATGCGATCCACATCCGAATTGACCAAAATCGCAACGAAAACGCCAATAAATGTCTCAAATATTCGGGCAAAAACATACAAGAAGGTTTCTCCGTTAGGAATCGAGAGGGTAATGATCAGCATTGCCGAAACTCCTCCGATAATTCCTGCTTTGTTATTCATAGCGACATTTGTCATAATGGTTAACATGGTCGCAATGGGTACAAAAATAAGAGTCACCCAATACGCCCCATGAAAGAGCGTTTTTAAAAGGAAGAACAATACGGCATAAAAACCTCCGATACTGTTGCCCATGACACGCGAAGCCCCGAAGTGGACACTCTTATCAAAATCTTCCCTCAAGCTAAAAACAGCTCTCAAAGTCCCGATCTGAAGGCCTCGCCAGCCAAATATTCCAAAAATAAGTAGCACAATAAAAACGGCAATCCCTGTTTTAAAGGTTCTCATTCCCAAACGGAATTTGGACCAATCAAATTTGTGTCGTTTAAAGTAATCCATGGTCACCTATCTTTCTATTTCTATTATTCTACCATATTTTCCGAAAGGAGAGAACAGATATCAATAGAAAGAAAAAAGAGAGTGGGACAGAAATCGGTAATTCATTAGAATTCGATTTCGTCGTCCCACCTCCGAACAGTTGAGTAGGGCTGTAAAAACTGATGAAATCAGCGTAGTAGAGCCCACTCAACCACTGCGTTTTGCTCGACAATTCAAAGATAATTGAGAGGCTAGGACTTTTGTCCCAGCCTCTTTCATTCTATTTAGATTATTTGTCTGTAAGAGCAGCCAATCCTGGAAGTTCTTTACCTTCAAGGAGTTCCATAGAAGCACCACCACCAGTAGAGATCCATGAGAATTTGTCTGCACGGCCAAGGTTGATCGCAGCAGCAGCTGAGTCACCACCACCGATGATTGATTTAACGCCTGGTTGTTTCACGATAGCGTCCATCACACCGATTGTACCAGCTTGGAAGTCAGGATTTTCAAATACACCCATAGGTCCGTTCCATACAACTGTTTTCGCACCAGTCAATTCTTGGTCGAACTTAGCGATTGATTTAGGACCGATATCAAGACCAAGGAACCCTGGATCTACTGCTTCACCTTCAGTGTCTTTCACTTCAGTGTAGTCAGCAAATGCGTTCGCTTCTTTTGAGTCAACTGGCAAGATCAATTTGCCGTTTGATTTTTCAAGAAGAGCTTTCGCCACATCCAATTTGTCTTCTTCTACAAGTGAGTTACCGATTTCGATACCTTGAGCTTTGTAGAATGTGTAAGTCATCCCACCACCGATAAGAACTTTATCAGCTTTTTCAAGCAAGTTTTCGATAACACCGATCTTGTCAGATACTTTAGATCCACCAAGGATAGCTACGAATGGACGTTCTGGAGCTTCAACTGCTTCTTTGATGTAAGCAATTTCATTTTCAAGAAGGAATCCAGCAACAGCTTTCTCAACGTTTGCAGAGATACCAACGTTAGATGCGTGTGCACGGTGAGCAGTACCGAATGCATCGTTTACGAAGATACCATCTCCAAGTGATGCCCAGTATTTACCAAGTTCAGGATCGTTTTTAGATTCTTTCTTGCCATCAACATCTTCGAAACGAGTGTTTTCAACCAAGAGAACTTGTCCATCTTCAAGAGCGTTAACAGCTGCTTCCAATTCAGCACCACGTGTAACACCTGGAATAAATTTCACTTCTTGACCCAATTTAGCAGCCAAGTCAGCAGCTACAGGAGCAAGTGATTTACCTTCTTTATCTGCTTCTTCTTTTACACGTCCAAGGTGAGAGAAGAGGATTGCACGTCCACCTTGTTCAAGGATGTACTTGATAGTTGGAAGAGCTGCAGTGATACGGTTATCGTTAGTGATCACGCCATCTTTTACAGGAACGTTGAAGTCAACACGAACGAGAACTTTTTTCCCTTTCAAGTCAACGTCTTTAACAGTCAATTTTGCCATTAGATATGACTCCTTCTTTTTTTAATACATGATAATTATATCACAAAAGCTGTAAAAGAGGTAGAAAAATCCAATGCTTTTCCCCTCTAATTCACAGGATCCGAACAACACTTCTAGATACAAGATCAAACCTCTCTGGTTTTCACCAGAGAGGTTTTTTGAGAGTGACTTTTTTAGTGAACAAAAGAATCCTGTAAAAGACTTACTCTTCTTTCTTCTTACCAGCCAAGAGGAAGCCGCCTAAGGCTGCTAGAAGAACAGCTTCAGCTGCAAAGGAAGCTTCTAGGCTTGCCGTATTTGGCAAGTGTTCCGATTGACTTTCTTTGCTGGCATCTTTTGTTTCTTGCTGAGCCGTTGGCTGTGAGTTCGTTCCTTGGTGGGTACTTAACAACTGATGGATCTCTTGATCGACCATATCCTTGTGTTCTTCCTCTTGATGACCCGCTTGAGTAGAAGTCGTTGGGGCCAACTGATCCACTTGAGAAGACTCTGTAGGCTTCAGTGGATTAGCTGGATCCGGAGTCACTGGGGTAGCTGGTTGGACTGGCTGATTTGGTTGAGCCGGTTCTTCTGGTTTGATCGGTTGATCTGGTCCTTCCGTTTTTGCTAGCTTATAGACAATCGCATAGTGGGTAAAGTGAGGAGCTGTAAAGATGACCACATCTCCAACTCTCTCAAAGGCCAAGGATTGAGGAGCTTGACCTTCTGGGAAGAAGAGAACTTGCTCCACTTCTTTATCCTTATCCACAGGGATTTTCACAAGGGATGGATGGTGGGTATCGATATCTTGACCGCTGGCATCCACGCCTTCAATATCAAAGACGATTCCTTCTCGACCCTTCAGCTCTTCTTTTTCTGCCTGATTGGCTTCAACTTTTGCGACTTTTAGTCCTTTGACAACGGTTGGCTCTAAGTTGGAGAATTGAACTTCGACTCCAGTCGCAGGGTCTACAAAGACCGCTGGCTTATCTTCTTTCAGGAGCGCAATCAAGGTCTCTAGACCTGTCTTAGCTGTTCCAAGCGCTTCAGGAGTGAGCTCTGAAGAAGCTAGGAGTTCTTTATTTTTCTCCAGGAGTGCCTGTAAAGCTTCACCAGAAGGGTGATTTGGCTTGCTTGCTAATAGAGCAGTCGCTTCTATTGTTAGGGCAGAGAGAGCTTCTTTTTCTTTTGTTAGATTGGCTTGACCATCCAAGGCTTTCAAGAGAGCGGTCAATTGGTTCAACTGTTCATTGACTTGATCTTGTGTGCTGGTATCATGCTCTTTCAAGACTTTTTCAGAAGCAGCCATTCCAGCTAGCAAAGCTTCTTTGACTTCAGGAGTGGCAAAAGTAAAGTCTACTTTGGCTTTTGCAGCTTCAGCTTCAGCCAATTTTTGCTTGAGGTATTCATCGTTGAGAGCTGGTTTTGGATTGACGAGGACATCAAAGCTTGTGCTAGCTCCTTTGTAATGGACCGTGATGGTTTGACGGCCTTCCTTGGTTGTATCAAAGCCAGTCACTTCCACACCTTCATCTGTCAAGGCATGCGTTTCGGTCGTTTCATCTTCAAAGACGACTGTAAAGCGTCCACCCTCCTTCTCCAATGCTTCTCCGACAATATATTCCACTTTTGGTTTGTCGGTCAATTCTAGACCAGCAACTGCTTTTTCACCTGCTTCCTCTGCACTGACCACAAAAACAGTGAGGGTCTTATCCAATTTCTGACCAAGGTAAGAGACTTCTAGGTGTTGTTCTCCAAGCTTGCTACTGTCAAATCCATGAATCTCTACACCTGAGTTGGTGAGGTTGACCAGTTGATCTGCTTGGCCATCTTTATAATGAACGCGGAGAGTCGCCCCTTTCAAGGAAAGGGCATCGCCTTCCCGGTAGACCTTCTTGGTCAAGCCATCTTCAAATTGGAGTCCCGCAATTTCTTTATCATTCTTTGGAACTTCGATCGCTAGAACATTACTGATATCTTTACCAGGAACTTGTGCACGATAGTAAAGAAGAGACGGGGTTGATTCAAAAGCCAATGGTTTAAAGATGAGATTTCCAGCTTGATCGCCTGTCATGGTCGCAATTGGACTAGTGGCTTCTTTATCGGCATAAAGAGTCAGTGTGGTATTGGCCGGAACATCTTTGAAACCGACTTGGACAAAATGATTACCTAGGTTTTGCGCTGCAGCATTTTTCATCGGGATGTTGACCGTCTCAGTATCTAGACTTTCATACATCTTCCAGTTGTAAATCCGGATGGCTTGCCATGGGGTGCCGTTATCTGCTGTAATGACATGGAGACGCCAGTCTTGAGCCTTGATCGGATGATCAAGTGTAATGTCAGACACATGGGCTTTATTGCCACGAACTTCCTTAGCGAGCTTCCATTCACCCGCTTCATCCTTGTAGTAAAGGTCGAAGTCACGGGTATTCATCTTGCCATCATCGACAGATTCCCCACCAGCACCGGCATGGTCCATGACCCAACGAACAATGGTCCGAGGTTGTGTCAAGCGGATATCGACGGTTCCACTCAATTGAGCAGAAGACCATTTATCTGAAAGACTGGTAATGGTCCCATTTAACATGCCTTCAATGCCTTCACTACCATCCGCATCTGGGAAGCTCGAACCGATCACTTTGGCTCCAATGACCACGTTTGGTGTTAAAGCTTTTGGTAGACTGGTATCTGACACGGTCATACCCCAATCAAAGGCTACAGTTCCCGCATCTGAACGTTGGCCATTCTTCCCAACTGCCACAACCTTGAGGTCCTGAGTCGTTCCTTCAGCACTTGCTGAACGGCTAACTTTTGGTAGATAGACGGTTGTCGCAGAAGACCCTGTTAAAAGACGCCATTTGTCACCATCTTTTTCATAGACTTCATAATAATCCGCATCTGCTACCCCTTTAAAATTGAGGACTGCTTCTGCTTCTTGCGCATTTTGTAGACGTTTTGCCCGAACGGATACTTCTGCTGGAGTCCCTGGTTTCTCTTGGTTCGACGTAATCGACAATTGGCCGAGATTAAATTTGTAGTCTTTGACATCCGTATCATGGTCAAAGAACATCTTCACAGCATAAATGGTCTTGCCAGCCAAGCCTCCCAAATCAAAGGTTTGAGTGGACCAATCCGCACTTGGTGTCAATTCTTTCCATTCGTATTCAGAGTAGTCTTCTTTGGTGGCAACAGCTACCCAGGCAGCTGCTCCGATCCCACCTTTATGACTGACGCTCAATTTTGTCGTTTCTGTCACAGGGATCTTGGTCGAATAGAGCATGACATTTTGACTGCTATTGGCTTTTAAATCTCCTTCAAAGGCTAGAGAGTTCCCTCCATTGTAGGCTTGATCAAAATCATAGCGCCCTTTCAATGGCGTACTATCTTCACTATGTTCTACCCACCAACGCCAGGTTGGAAGGTAGCCAGAAACAGAACGGTAGTTCCACTCCCCTTCTTTAGAAATCTTGCCATCCACAAACCAATGTTTGCCGTGGCCTGTATTAAAGGACGTATTGAAATCAGCACTTGTAATTGGCGTTTTATCCACTACTAGATTGGACATCCCGTACCAAGATTGGTCTGCTGGTTTTCCTTTGGTTGGATCCCCTTGGAAACCAGTCCAGAATAAATCTTCATGAGTATGGTAACCTTCTCCTGTCTTTCCTAGACCTGTAATGGTATCAGGCGCATAAAGACCAAGGGATAGACGCAACTTGCCATGTTCATCTAAAATGGCATTCCAGTCTACATTAGTCTTATAAGAGCCTCCTTTTTGGAGCTCAAGTCCAGCTAGAACATCATAAGGATTCCGATGAATCCATTTGGCTGTACTGATGGAATAATCCACTTCTGATTTGCCCCAGTTAAAGTTAGCAAAGAAGGTATCCACTGGATTTTCCCCATTTTCTGGCTGCATGAAATTGTAGTTGTATTCTCCCAGCGCATTCTCATGGTAACGGCCATATTCATAGGTCATAGCATCATACCAGGAATACTTAATCGGATAGTTCAGACTCTTCGCATATTCCTTGGTATAAAGAAGAAAATCTCTCAATTTTGGACCCAATGGTTCTACAAGATTTCCGGTCGTTTCTTGGTTGATAAAGTAACCATCAAAGCCATAGTACTTGGCAAGTTCGACTAATTTACGGGCGATCGGGAAGGTTTTAGAGCCTTCACTATCTTCTTTCAAGGTTTCCGCAAAATGTTCTTGATCCTTGATGCTGCTAGACCAGTTATAAAAGATTGTTCCATAAATAGGAACCCCATTTCTATGAGCCGCATCAATCACGTCTGCTGAAGGGACAAGTCCTTCCCAAAAGACCATGGAGTCCAAATATTGCCAGTAATCAAAAGCATAGGCCTTAAACTCTTCCCCGCCAACAGACGCATGATCCTTGGCTTTAGAGTTCATGTTTGACAGCGCTTGTATCTTAGCTTCAGGGTTGGCTTGTTCATTAATTTGTTTCCCTTGAAAACGACTCGCAAGTGGGACGCTTGCTCTATTCATATCGTCATCCACTCGTTTTCCTGGTTCCCACTTCAAGAGATCTTCCCAGGTATCGAACTTAACTTCTTTGGGTCTTAATTGTTTTTCTTCATTGGTTGGTAAATCAGCCACTTTTTCAGCAGTAGCTTTCGGTTTTTCAGTCTCTAAAACAGCTGGAGTATCTGTAGTTGTCGAGCTAGCTTCTGTACTTGTAGGACTAGCCTCTGGAGTGAGCGCTTCTGCGGCTGGTTTTTCCGTTTCTGCAGAAGGTAAGACTGCATCTGCAGTATAGACGCTAGCTTCTCTCACTAGATGATTGACGTCTTCGGTCGTTGCTGAAGAGCTTTCCAAGGGTTGTTCACTAGTAGAAACCGCCTCATCTGCAGAGACAGCGCCTGTTCCTAAAAATGCTAACCCAATCAATGCGGAGCAAACTCCCACACTGAATTTTCGTATACTAAATCGTTCTTTCTTTTCAAATAGATGTCCTTTCATCTTGATCTCCTTGTATAGTTTTTTCTTTTTCTTGAGCGATTTCCTTTGGCTCCTTTCTCTACGACCTGTAATCGCTTTCATTTTATTGTATTAGAAATCTCCAATCAAGAATAGGATACCCTAATCTATTTAGCACTGTCAATCCATTTTGGCAATTCCTATAATATGATGAGAAAGCCCTAAAAAAAGTACAAAAAAAGAGGAGGTTTCCCTCCTCTCATCATACGCATGAATTATTTAGCAATTTTTGCGAAGTATTCAAGAGTACGAACAAGTTGTGCAGTGTAAGACATTTCGTTGTCATACCATGAAACAACTTTAACCAATTGTTTACCGTCAACGTCAAGAACTTTAGTTTGAGTTGCGTCAAACAATGATCCGTAAGACATACCTACAACGTCTGAAGATACGATTGGATCTTCAGTGTAACCGTATGATTCGTTTGAAGCTGCTTTCATAGCTGCATTCACTTCATCAACAGTAACGTTCTTGTCAAGAACAACTACCAATTCAGTAACTGATCCAGTTGGAACAGGAACACGTTGTGCAGCTCCGTCCAATTTACCGTTCAATTCAGGGATAACCAAACCGATTGCTTTAGCAGCACCAGTTGAGTTAGGAACGATGTTAGCAGCACCAGCGCGTGCACGACGAAGGTCACCTTTACGGTGTGGACCGTCAAGGATCATTTGGTCACCAGTGTAAGCGTGGATAGTAGTCATCAATCCTTCAACAACACCGAAGTTATCTTGAAGAGCTTTAGCCATTGGAGCCAAGCAGTTTGTAGTACATGAAGCACCTGAGATAACTGTTTCAGTACCATCAAGAATATCGTGGTTAGTGTTAAATACGACTGTTTTAACATCTGATCCACCAGGAGCAGTGATAACAACTTTCTTAGCACCACCAGCATGCAAGTGTTTTTCAGCAGCTGCTTTAGTAGCAAAGAAACCAGTTGCTTCAAGAACGATTTCTACACCGTCGTTAGCCCAGTCGATTTGTTCTGGATCGCGTTCAGCAGAAACTTTAACGAATTTACCGTTAACTTCGAATCCACCTTCTTTAACTTCCACAGTACCGTCGAAACGACCTTGAGTTGTATCGTATTTCAACAAGTGTGCAAGCATAACTGGATCTGTAAGGTCGTTGATGCGTGTAACTTCAACACCTTCTACGTTTTGGATACGACGGAAAGCAAGACGTCCGATACGACCGAAACCGTTAATACCAACTTTAACTACCATTCGTGATTTCCTCCTTATGAAAATCAAAAAAATTTTTTGTGAAAAGAGTAACTTGACACAGCGCCAAACATCTTTTAACAGTCTCTATTATATACTTTATTGCATTAAAAAGCAACTATTTCCCCACGAAAAGCAAGATTTATCATAGATCACTACCTTTTTTATTAAAGTTTTTCACAAAGTCTTGCCTTCTAAGAAGGACGCTCTTTTTCTTGTATTCAACCTTTAGACTTTTTCAACAAACAAAAACTCTTCCCAAAGTGGGAAGAGTTTTTTAGCTTTGGTAAATTAAGCTTCACCTTTAGCTTTTTTAATGATTTCTTCTTGTACTGATTTTGGTACATCTTCGTAGTGGTCAAATACCATCATGAAGGTACCACGTCCTTGAGTTGCAGAACGAAGGACAGTAGCGTAACCAAACATTTCAGCGAGTGGTACATAAGCACGAACGATTTGGCTTGCACCGTGTGCTTCCATACCATCTACACGTCCACGACGAGCAGTTACGTGACCCATAACATCCCCAAGGTTTTCTTCAGGAACTGTGATGGTTACAAGCATCATTGGTTCAAGGATAGCTGGTTGTGCAGTCTTAGCAGCTTCTTTAAGTGCAAGAGATGCAGCGATCTTGAAGGCAGTTTCAGATGAGTCGACATCGTGGTATGAACCATCGTAAAGCTTAGCTTTCACGTCAACCATTGGGTAACCAGCAAGAACACCGTTCGCCATAGATTCTTGAAGTCCTTTTTCTACTGCAGGGATGAATTCACGTGGAACCACACCACCGACGATAGCATTTTCGAACTCGAATCCTTTACCTTCTTCGTTTGGAGTGAATTCGATCCAAACATCACCAAACTGACCTTTACCACCAGATTGACGTTTGAAGAATCCACGTGCTTGTGTAGAAGCGCGGAATGTTTCACGGTAAGATACTTGAGGAGCACCAACGTTAGCTTCAACCTTGAATTCACGTTTCATACGGTCAACAAGGACATCCAAGTGCAACTCACCCATACCAGAGATAACTGTTTCACCAGTTTCAGGGTTTGTTTCAACGCGGAATGTTGGATCTTCTTCAGCCAATTTTTGAAGGGCGATACCCATCTTGTCTTGGTCTGCTTTAGATTTAGGCTCAACCATCAATTGGATAACTGGTTCTGGAACTTCGATTGATTCAAGGATGATTTTTGCTTTTTCATCTGTCAATGAGTCACCAGTTGTTGTATCTTTCAAACCAACGGCAGCAGCGATATCTCCAGAGTAAACTGTTTCGATTTCTTTACGAGTGTTGGCGTGCATTTGAAGGATACGTCCGATACGTTCACGTTTACCTTTAGAAGTGTTCAAGACGTATGAACCTGAGTTCAAGACACCTGAGTAAACACGGAAGAATGTCAAACGACCTACGAATGGGTCAGTCATGATCTTGAAGGCAAGAGCTGCAAATGGCTCTTCATCAGATGCTGGACGTTCTTCTTCTTCGTCTGTATCTGGGTTTACACCCTTGATTGCAGGGATATCAAGTGGGCTTGGAAGGTAGTCAAGGACTGCATCCAACATCAATTGAACCCCTTTGTTCTTGAAGGCAGAACCACAAAGTACTGGGTAGAATTCAACGTTGATTGTAGCTTTACGGATACCAGCTTTCAATTCTTCGTTAGTGATTTCTTCCCCTTCAAGGTATTTCATCATCAAGTCTTCATCAGTTTCAGCAACTGCTTCAACCAATTTTTCACGGTATTCTTGAGCTTGTTCAAGGTATTCAGCTGGAATATCTTCTTCAAGGATATCTGTACCAAGGTCGTTAGTATAGATTTCAGCTTTCATCTTGATCAAGTCAATGATTCCGCGGAAGTCATCTTCAGCACCGATTGGCAATTGAATTGGGTGAGCGTTTGCTTGAAGACGGTCATGAAGTGTGCTTACTGAGTAAAGGAAGTCAGCACCGATTTTATCCATCTTGTTAGCGAATACGATACGTGGAACTCCGTATTCAGTTGCTTGACGCCAAACTGTTTCAGTTTGAGGCTCAACACCTGATTGTGAGTCAAGAACGGTTACAGCACCGTCCAAAACGCGGAGTGAACGTTGAACTTCGATAGTGAAGTCCACGTGTCCTGGTGTGTCGATGATGTTTACACGAGTGTCTTTCCATTGAGCTGTTGTAGCGGCAGATGTGATAGTGATACCACGTTCTTGTTCTTGCTCCATCCAGTCCATTTGTGACGCACCTTCGTGAGTTTCACCGATTTTGTGAATCTTACCAGTGTAGTAAAGGATACGCTCAGTTGTAGTTGTTTTACCAGCATCGACGTGAGCCATGATACCGATATTACGAGTTTTTTCAAGTGAAAATTCGCGTGCCATGAGGTTTGTTTCTCCTATATTTTTTATTTCTATATTCTATTATAACATGATTTAATAAAAACGGATAGGCAGGACCTACCCGTTCTCAGTGTTTTCATGCTAAGTTTTGGTTCCAACTTGTAAGAAGAGTTGAATTGGGTTCATGAGCTGACGAAGCGTAATTGAACCCAGGCTAAAGTTAGTTAGCCGATTTGAGCCGGAACGGGATGCTGTGTGAAAAAGATAAACTTCCTTGTATTCATCGAATACTGCGTCAGTTTCCTATTTTCACTTTGCATCCTTAGCGTTCCTAGCATCATAATCTTACCAGCGGAAGTGTGCGAATGCACGGTTAGCTTCAGCCATACGGTGAGTATCTTCACGTTTCTTAACAGCTGCACCAGTGTTGTTCGCTGCATCCAAGATTTCTTTTGCAAGACGATCAACCATTGTGTGTTCACCACGTTGACGAGCGATTGTTACCAACCAACGAAGTCCAAGTGTTGTACGACGTTCTGGACGAACTTCAACTGGGACTTGGTAGTTAGAACCACCGACACGGCGAGCACGTACTTCAAGTACAGGCATGATGTTTTCCATAGCTGTTTCGAATACTTCAAGAGCATCGTTTCCAGTAGCTTCTTTAATTTGTTCGAAAGCTCCGTAAACGATTGAAGCAGCTGTACCACGTTTACCATCAAGCATAACGCGGTTGATAAGACGAGTAACTAATTGTGAATTGTAAAGCGGATCTGGCAATACATCGCGTTTAGGCGCACGGTTTTTACGACTCATTTTTCTTTATCCCCTTTCCTTATGCTTTTGGTTTTTTAGTACCGTATTTAGAACGGCCTTGTTTACGATCGTTTACACCTGCAGTATCAAGTGCTCCACGGACGATATGGTAACGTACCCCTGGAAGGTCTTTTACACGTCCACCACGAAGAAGAACCACGCTGTGTTCTTGCAAGTTGTGTCCGATACCTGGGATATAAGCAGTCACTTCGATCAAGTTGCTCAAACGTACACGGGCAAATTTACGAAGGGCAGAGTTAGGTTTTTTAGGTGTCATTGTTCCAACACGAGTTGCAACACCACGTTTTTGTGGTGAAGAAACGTTTGTTTGAACTTTTTTATGACTGTTGTAACCAACGTTCAAAGCTGGTGATTTAGATTTTTCTACTTTTGATTTACGCGGTTTGCGAACCAATTGGTTAATTGTAGGCATCTACATTCTCCTGTGAAATTTTTTATTTTTGGTGATGGTACACTTGGTGACAGCTACCATCTGTGTGTACTTTTGCAACATTTGTCAGCACGTCCCTGTACACTCTTGAGAGACCAAAAGTAAAAAGTACCGTCTATTATTATAACATGACGGCACTTTGATTGCAAGATGTTTTTTTATTTTTTAAAGAAGTTGAAAAAGTTCACTATTGACCAGCTTGAGCAGGTTCTTCTGCCCCTGTAGCTGCAGCTGGAGCATACTGTTGTTGCTGTTGTGGTTGGACTGTCGCATTGCCTCCAGCTACTCCAGCATTGGCATTAGCATTGGCATTGGCATTAGCATTGGCATTGGCATTAGCATTCGCGTTTGCGTTCGTGTTGGCATTAGCGTCTGTTTGAGTCTGCTGCGTTGTCACAGTATCACTCTCATAGGTCAGTCCATAATAGTTAGCAATGTATTGGATACGGGCTTCAAGCGATTGCTTTTGAGTTGCATCTTTGACTTTCTTCACAGCAGCCTGGGCAGCGTTCACAGAATCTTGACTTGGAGTTGTTTCCATTTGAACGACTGCTTTTTCAGCAGCTTCTGTATTTTTCTTTTCTTCCTTCTTTTCTTTTTCTTCCTTTGTTTCCTTTTTCACTGGAAGGGAACCTGTTTTTTTAGCAGGTTGAATTTCTGTCGTTACCTGAGCAGCTGTATTCTTTTTAACAGTATACAAGCCAGCTACCAAAATAAAGGATAAGGTAAGAACTGTCACCAAGCGAATCCACAAAGGACTATTATCAAATCGATCTAAAATTCTTTTCACTTTTTGATCCTCCTTTGTTGCTCTTAATCAAAGATATTCCCAACTTCGACACTCAATTTATTTTCTTTTACATCGATGTTGGTCACGCGCAATAAGGATTTGTGTTCGAAGAACTCCCGGTCGGTTGCAGCATTATCCGCAAAGACAGCTACCCCTGCTAATTCAGAATCGAATTCAGCCAAGAGACTGACCATTCCGTTAATCGTTCCGCCACCTTTAAGGAAGTCATCGACAATCAAGACCCGGCTTCCTGCTTTTAGGCTCCGTTTTGAAAGGAACATTTTCTCAATGCGATCCCCACTTGAGCCTGAAACATAGTTGACACTAACGGTTGACCCTTCGGTGATTTTCAAATCACGACGGACAATGACGAATGGAACATTCAAGACATTAGCTACTGCATTGGCTAAAGGAACTCCCTTGGTCGCTACGGTCATGACAGCATCAATCTTCTTATTCCGGAAGGCTTTGGCAATGATGCGTCCGATCCGATTCAAAATCTTTGGATTGCTCAAAAGATCAGACAAGTAAATGTAGCCACCAGGAAGGATACGATCACTTTCAGACAGTTGCTTGCAAAGATCCTCGACGATTTCTTTGGATTCTTGATCTGAGATAGACGGTGTAAAGATCACGCCTCCTCCAGCTCCTGTAATGGTCTCAATATTTCCGATTTCCATCTCTTCAAAAGCTCGCTTAATAATCACGATATCTTCTGAGATGGAAGACTTGGCAGACTCATACTTTTCCGCAAACGTATTGAGGCTAGTCAATTCATAGGGATGGTTGATCAAGTAATTAGAAATCACGACCATCCGTTCACTTCTTCTTAATTTCATTTTCTCACCATGTAGTTTTTTCTATCATTATACCATAAGAAGCGAAAAAAACGAACATTCTGATTTACAGAAGGCCGTTTTTTCCTAATTATTTCATTTTTAGCAGAATTATTCCCGTATTTCTCGCAGTTTTTATTCATCGAGATTCGGTTTATAGAAGGAACGATTTTCCATAGCAAAGATTTTATTGGTCATTTCGCCAGGCCCAATTAAGCCAAGTGCTGTTGTCATCATCATCATTTCTGCATCCAAATTATCGATCATATGAATAATCTCTGCTTCCATGATTTTTGGACGAACAGGACTACCGTATTCGAGCAAGCCATGGTGACTCAAGATCACATGGCGAAGGACGATAACTTCTTCTTTTTGATCATCAATCTTCAAGTCTTGCAAGACCTTGGTGATTTCTTCATCGATCAGTGCAATGTGGCCGATGAGGTTGCCTCGAACAGTGTATTCTGTATTTTCAGGTCCCGTCAACTCGATCACTTTGGCCAAATCGTGTAACATAATCCCTGCAAAGAGCAAACTTTTATTCAACTGAGGATAGATATCGCCGATACTATCTGCCAAGCGGACCATGGTTGCCGTATGATAAGCAAGGCCTGCTTCAAAGGCATGGTGGTTGGTCTTAGCAGCTGGATAGCTATAAAACTCTTTCTCATATTTCCCATAGAGGGCCCGGACAATCCGTTGCCAGACTGGATTTTCAATTTTGAAAATCATGTTTGACAGGTATTCATGCAATTCCTTGGGATCTACTGGTGGTTTTTCCTTAAAGTCTGCTGGATTGTTGGGCTCTCCTGCTTGTGGCAAACGCATGTTCAATTGATTGACTTGCGGGGTATTATTGTAAACTTCTCGACGTCCAGACATATGGACCACGCGCCCAGCTGTAAAGCTCTCTACATTGTGGGGTTGAGCGTCCCATAGTTTGCCTTCGATTGTACCGGTCTCATCCTGGAAGACAAAGGCGAGGTAGTTTTTCCCGGCCCGCGTTTGACGCACTTCTGCTGACTTGATCAAATAGAATCCTTCGAACAATTCATCTTTTTTCATTTGGTTAATTTTGACCATCATCTTCTCCATCTTCTATATATACATCTAGTCCCAGCAGGTCCTCATCGCTTTCGATTTGGCGGAGTGTCCGCTCGATGGCACTGGTCCGTCTGGTTAGCAAATCATCAATATTATTGGAAGCATTCTTTAAATGGCGCTGAGTCTTGGCCAGAATCCCTCCAAACTTATGGAATTCTGATTTGACCGATCCCAACACCTTGCTAATGTCATCTGCACTCTTTTGGATGTTGAGCGTTTTAAAGCCAACAGACAAGGAGTTCAAGAGGGCTGATAAGGTACTTGGCCCAGCCACTAAAATTTGTTCGTCTCGACGCAAGCGATCGAAGAATTCTGGATTGCGAACCACTTCGGAATAGAGGCCTTCAGTTGGCAAAAAGAGAATTCCGAAATTCGTTGTCGCTGGTGGAAAGAGGTATTTTTGTTGGATATCCTTAGCAAAACGCTTGATACTAGCAAGAAGGGCCTTGCGGTAACGCTCGATCTCCTCTTTCTCTCCTGATTCATAAGCTTCTTCCAGACGATAGTAGTCTTCCAGTGGGAATTTAGAGTCAATCGGCAGATAGACTGGCTCCTCTCCTTGTCCTGGAAGCTTAATGGCATATTCCACGCGCTCACTGGATTGAGGAACGGTGACAAACTCCCGCTCATACTGGGCTGGGGTCAAGATATCTTCGATGATTTGGCCCAGCTGCAATTCGCCCATAATCCCACGCGTCTTGGTATTGGAGAGAACTTTATTAAGGGTTCCGACATCCCGCGCCACCGTCTGCATTTCTCCCAACCCTTTGTTGACCGACTCCAATTGTTTTGAAACCGTCTCAAAGGAGGTCTGCAAACGGTGTTGCAAGGTTTTCTCCAATTTTTCTTCTACCGTTTGGCGCATCTGTTCTAGCCGCACTTCATTGGACTCTTGGATCTGGCGCATGCGCTCATCTGTTTTGTCCCGATTTTTAGTAAAGTGCTCATTCATCTCAGCGCGCAGAGCCGTCGTCTGCTGGTGGATCTCCACTCGCATCTCGGTCAAGCGATCTGTCAGGGCGATCTCTAACTGTTGATTGGCAATCTGGCTTGCTTGTCTTTCTTTTTCAAAACGATAGTCCAACTGGTCTGTCAAATGATCCTCATGGTCTTCCAGCATCTCTCGTAAAGCCGGTCTTGTATCATCTGACCGTTGCAAGAGATAGATGAGGAGGCCCAGATTGAGCAGGCCAATCAGAAGCAGAATGATATTCATATTAACCTCTGTCTTTACTATAAACAATGACAAGATAGCCACGGTCAAGACTCACTTGAATCGGTTGATCCAAAAATTCATTGGAGCCATACATGGCCTTCAAAAAATAATTCTCCTGATGGAGCGGATACTTGGCTCCTGTGATCTCTAAGTGGCCTTGTCCGACAGGCATAAAACCAACATAGGACATGGCTGGATCTGGCTGAATCTCATGGCAGCCGGCTGATCTGTAGATCAAGCGATTTTGACCGTCGACTAATTGGATTTGCTCCATGTAGGGAGCTAGGTCTGGATCGGTCGGCAAAAAGATATTGGACAAAAAGTGATCCAAACGACCGCCGAAAGCACCATAAACGGTGACTTCAGCCTCTGGATAGGCCTCAAAGGCCGCTTTCAAGGCCAATTCCAAATCCGTATCGTTCTTTTCAGGGACGGATTGAACAACTTGCTTGGCTTGGGTTCGGATCTGGCGCAAATCGGTCTCAGAGACGGAATCGAAATCCCCCACAGCTATATCTAAAGGCAGACCTTGTTCCAGTAACTTCAAACAGCCACCATCAACGCCTACATAAACGTCATGATTTCTTGGCAAGAGCGTGCTGTCACCTCCTGCCAGTATTGCAATCTTAACCATTTACAGCATCTCGGAGCGTTTGAACGCGCTCATTAACATCTCCATTAAAGACATAAGAGCCCGCTACAAAGACATTAGCCCCGGCTTCTTTTGCTTGGGAAATACTTTGAGCATCAATTCCACCATCCACTTCGATATCAAAGTCTAAACCTTTTTCTTCACGAAGAGCGGCTAATTCGCGCACCTTGTCCATGGTTTCAGGCAAGAAGGCTTGGCCACCGAATCCTGGATTAACGGTCATAACCAAGACTTGATCCACCAAGTTCAAGACATGTTTGATACTGTCTACAGGAGTCCCTGGGTTGATCACGACACTCGCCTTCACACCCGCTTGACGAATTTTTTGAAGAGCTCCGTGGATATGAGGAGTAGCTTCCACATGGATGCTGATGATATCAGCACCTGCACGGGCAAATTCTTCGATATGGTGTTCAGGATTGGTGACCATCAAGTGGCAATCAAAGACCAACTTGCTATGTGGTCGCATGCTCTCTACGACACCAGCTCCAAAGCTGATATTAGGCACAAAATGGCCATCCATGACATCGATATGGGCATAGTCAGCTCCTGCTGCTTCTAAGCGTTTCAATTCACTTTCAAAATTAGCATAATCTGCACTCAAAATTGAGGGTGCAATTTTCATTGTTTTCATCGTTGTAGTGTCTCCTATTTTGGCATTTTTTTCGAAACTTTTTTATAGGTTTCGCGACGGTTTTCAACCTCACTTAGAAATTGCAAGTAATCCTCATAACGGAAAGGTGCAATTTCCTCTCTTTCAACGGCTGGTTTCACCGCACAAGCTGGCTCATGCGTGTGGGTACAGGTACGAAATTTACAAGAGTGGCTCACATCGGCGATCTCTGGGAAGGCTTGATTTAAGTCTTCACTGGTCGTCACTTCATAATCGAGGGAGGAGAAACCAGGCGTATCTGCAATCTTTCCTCCATTTAAATGGTAAAAGCTGACAGCTCGGGTCGTGTGTCGACCACGCCCCAGACTATCTGAAATCTCACCCGTTTCAAGCTCCAGATCCGGAGCAATCTTATTGAGCAAGGTCGATTTTCCTACACCGGTCTGTCCCATAAAGACCGTGGTTTGATTGGTCAAAAGGGGCAAGAGTTCCTCAATCGACAAGACAAAGTCGTAGCCAATAGCCTGATAGATTCCTTGGTAGTAGTGGATGTCTTCCATATCTTCTAACAAGTCCAGTTTTGAAATATAGACAATGGGATGAATCCCCTTGTGCTCCAAAAGAACCAGAAAACGGTCTAAAAGATTGGCATTGAAATCCGGCTCCTTCGCTGACATGATCACTACTGCTTGATCAATATTGACAATAGGAGGACGCACGAGGCTATTTTTTCGAGGCGCAATGCTCAAAATGTAGCCTTCTGAATTCTCTTCGGCAGAGAATTCTACCTGATCCCCCACATAAGGAGTCTGTCCTTTTTTTCTAAAATTTCCACGAGCCCGTGTCTGGTAAATGTGACCGTCTGACTCCACGTAGTAGAAGCCAGCCAAGGCCTTGACGATGGTTCCTTGCAAATCGCACTCCTTTGAGATTAATACTATCTATTATACCAAAAAATGAGAAATAAGGCTGGATTGCTCAATAAGAAAAATCTGGAACTAGTTTCAGTAAAATTTTTAGGGATAATAAAGATAGGGGTATTGTAACCGCTTCCCAATTTAGGTATAATAAATGTGAAAAACATTCATAAATAAGTTGCTTGTGGGAAGCTCGAAACAAGAACGCAGAAAGGAAGTGACATCAAGAAGCGCCTTGTTTCAACGATTACTTGCTGTACAAAGAAAGCTGTTTCTTTGTTCTACGTTTTTAGATGGAGGTTCTTTATGAGTCTTTCTTTTCTTTCTAAAGAGAATCCCTTGATTGCCAATATCAAAAAGGGAAAATTTCTGACACCCTGGTTTTTAGCTCCGTTTATTCTGTATTACATCACAGAGTACATGTCCCCTGTTAGCACGGCATCGACTAGCTTTTTTCTCAATAAGCAACACTGGATCCCAGACTGGTGGAACATCCTTGACCTTTGGTCCTTCCTCTATACCATCATCGCCTTCTTCCTTTGGGTTCGCTTGATTGAAAAGCGGCCTATTCGAACCATGGGATTTTCCAAAGGAAATGGGCTTTCTGAATTCGCCAAAGGTTGCCTTGTGGGAGGCATCATGATCACAACAGTCTTGATCGTCTTTTTAGTCACTGGAAATGCCACATTCCATCGCATTCAATTTAGTATGCCATTTCTTGTATCCTGGATTTTGGTCTTGATCGGCTATATTTTCCAAACTGCGGCAGAAGAAATTTATATCCGTGGTTGGTTGATTCCAACTATCTCCTACCATACCAATGCCCTTCTAGCTATCCTGATCTCAGCTACTATGTTCTCTTACTTCCATATGAATAACAACGGTGCTTCTTGGTTCTCTACTGTTCATCTCTTCTTCTTTGGGGTCTTTACAGCAGTCTATGCCCTGAAACGCGGGAATATTTGGGGACCTTGTGGCTTCCACTTTGCCTGGAATTTCCTGATGGGAAATGTCTATGGTTTTCATGTCAGTGGCTTTGACAGCGAATCATCCTTGATGTACTTCACAACTTCAAATCACACCTTGGTCACTGGTGGTGAATTTGGTCCTGAAGGGGGCATCCCGGGATTAGTGGTCTGCATCTTAGCTCTTTTATGGGCCATCTTTATCCTCAAAGACACCTCCAAGGAGCAAGAGAGCCTATATCCTGCGGCATTGAAATGATCTATTGATAAAAGGAACAGGAGACATCTGTAGGCTCCCCTGTTCCTTTTTTTCCTTGGCATTTTTCCTAAAAAGTGTATAATAGAACTATGCGGAGGTGGTGGAACGGCAGACACGCATGCTTCAGGCGCATGTGCCCCTTCGGGCGTGAGGGTTCAAATCCCTTTCTCCGCATCTTGGAAAGGTGGCCCAGCTCGGTACGGCACCGGACTCGAAATCCGGCAAGTGGATTTTATTCACGCGCGGGTTCAAATCCCGTCCTTTCCTTCTACAACAAACAAGACATGAGCTATGAAGCTCATGTCTTTTCTGTTATTTTATTCCTGCTTCTAGAAGGCTATCTGCTAGGCGGGCGAAGTCTTCTAAGCTGAGAGCTTCTCCTCGTACAGAAGGTTGCAGGCCTGCAGCTTGGATTCCTGCTTCCAGTTTGGCTTTGATTTCTTCGGTCTTGCCAAAGCGACTGGTCAAGTTGTTCCAAAGTGTCTTCCGCCGGTGGACAAAGCTGGCCTTGCTGACAGAGAAGAAGAAATCTTCATCCTTGACTGCTACTGCAGGTTCTTCGCGACGGACCATCTTCAAAATGGCAGAGTCGACGTTTGGTGCGGGCACAAAGACGGTGCGAGGCACGATAAAGGCTACCTTGGCAGTCATATAGTATTGGACTGCAATGGATAAAGAACCATAAGCCTTGGTGTTGGGCTCAGCCGAGATGCGGTCTGCCACCTCTTTTTGCATCATGACCACAAATTCTTGGAAAGGAATCTTGGATTCGATCAAGTGCATGAGGATGGGAGTTGTGATGTAATACGGAAGGTTAGCCACCACCTTGATCGGAAGGTCTGGATTTTTAAACTCTGCGATGTACTGGTTGAGGTCTACCTTGAGGATGTCTTGGTTGACAACCGTGACATTGTCAAAATCACGCAAGGTATCCGCCAAAATGGGAACCAGGCGGTCATCGATCTCAAAGGCCATGACCTCTGCCGCATTTTCCGCCAAGAACTCAGTGAGGGCTCCAATTCCAGGACCGATTTCGATGACATTGACCTGCTTATCAATCTCTGCCGTATCCACAATTTTTTGAAGGATGTTGGTATCGGTCAAGAAGTTCTGACCGAAGGATTTTTTAAAGGTAAAACCGTGACGCTCCAGCACTGCCTTGGTCACGCTATAATCTGCAATTCTCATATTTTCTCTTTTCTAATCAGTTTAGAGTGAGACATACTCTCTCTTTTTTCTCCGTAGGCTAGTCTAACAGTCTTCCACAAAAGCATTCTGCTCCGCTTGGTAGACATAAGCTCCCCCATTCTTATCTAAGACGGTTTCCAACAAGGGCTCTATTTCCAAGGCCTCTTCAAGACTGATAATGGTAATCTTAGATGGATCGTCCAAATCTCCCTGAGACTCAAAGCCTGTAAAGAATTGCCAACCACTATCTTGTGGATTGTGAGGTACATCGTGAATCGCCCAATTAATCTCACGTCGTAGGAAGCAATCCTTGGTAATTATGGCCCCTTTTTGCGTATCAAAATTCAGCGGAGGAAGCATCAGGCTTGCGATATGTTCCTGCGCAAAATCCAGCTCATCTCCAAGCTGGATGGAGGTAATATAAGCGGGTTGATTGGTTAAACATCCTTTAAATTTTCCATCACGAATCTCAGTCAGTTCAACCCACATACGCTCTGCTCGACACCCATTCTCCAAGACTGTATCCAACACAAAGATGAGTCGAACCTGATCTCCAAGCTTCAATTGGTTGATTTCATCTTGACTAGGAATCAAAAAATGTCGCGGGTTCTTTTGGTGCTCTACTTGAACATTCTCTAAAGAAAAGCCGATCTCTTTTTTCTTATCTTTAAATAGGTCGAACAATCCCATCTTCTACCTCTATCTCTTTTTTAATAACTGGCCATCGCCTCTTCGACTTGGGCCAAACAAATTCCAAACAATTCCAAGCGTTTGATCAATTGCTTGCCATTGCAGTAGCCGATGCGCAAGGTTTCGCCTAGATATTCCCGCCGTTTGCGACTATCGCTGCCCATCAACAGCCCAAGACGCATCAAGTCGGTCTTTGTGATATCAAAGAAATTTTCATCTTCGTAAGACCCGACCAGTCCAGCTAAGGCTTTTTCTAAGTCTTCAAAACTGGCATGCTCCACTCCCAAGGAACGCCCCTTGGTCTTGGATTTGGGCACTGCCTCGCCACGATTTAAAAAGGCATGTTTGGCCTGGGGCACCTCTTGCATAATGATCTTGCGAATTCGCTCGCCATTATAGTCTGGATCGGTAAAGACAATGACTCCTCGCAACTCTTGCAAGGTAGCAATTCGTTCCAAGTCATCTTGATCGATCGCAGAACCTCGCGTTTCATAGGTATCCACCTCATAAAAACGGCGGAGATTGGCCGTGTCGTCCTTGCCCTCCACGACAATCACTTCTGGTATTTTTCTTTTCTCAGTCAAGGCCAAATACCTTTCTTGCATTGTCATAGGTTGCCTGAGCCACTTCTTCTGTTGTTAAGCCACGTAGTTCTGCAATAAAATCTACCACATAACGAGTGTAGGCTGTTTTATTTTCTCGACCACGTTTGGGAACTGGTGCCAGGTAAGGAGCGTCTGTTTCAACCAGGATCTTGTCTAACGGAAGGCCAGCTGCTGCTTCTTGGACATCTGTTGCTTTCTTAAAAGTGATCACTCCAGAAAAAGAAATCATCATTCCCAGATCCATGAAGCGTTTAGCTTCTTCTAAACTTCCTGAGAAAGAATGCATGATCCCACCGCGAGGACCGACTCCTTCACTCTTGATGATGGCATAAGTATCTTCTAAAGCATCACGTGTATGCACCACAAAAGGCAAGTCCAAGTCTTTAGACAATTGAATCTGACGACGAAAAACCTTTTCTTGGACATCTTTTGGTGCCGTCATCCAGTGGTAATCCAGACCGATTTCTCCGAGTGCGACGACTTTGGGATGTTTTAGCTGTTCAAGTAAATAGGCCTCCACTTCAGGACTATAATCTCCTGCCTCAGTGGGGTGCCAGCCAAGCGTGAGATAGAGTTCTGGATATTGATCTGCCAACTCCATGGCACGCTCAATCGTCGGTTTGTCAAAACCAACGATATTGTGGGCTACAACACCCATTTCCTTGGCCAAGTCGAGCTCTTCTTGTTCTTTTCCTGCGAATTCTTCCACATTAAGATGGGTGTGGGTATCAAAAATCTGCATGATCTTCCTTTTCTTCCGAGTTTTTCTTCCTTCTATTATAGCAGAAAGCGCCTCTAAATTCACTTTCGGACAAAACAAAAACCAGTAGTCTCGAGTTTCTACTGGTTTTTAGGTTTTTATCTGAATTAGGCAGCCAAAACTTTGCGTCCTTTACGACGACGAGCTGCCAATACGCGACGACCATTTTTAGTTGCCATACGGTGACGGAAACCATGTTTGCGCGCACGACGAAGTTTACTTGGTTGATAAGTACGTTTCACGATGAATACCTCCTAATAGATTTTGTATTCGTTTAGCCGGCTAGTTGTGATCAGTTACTAAACATACTTTACTATTCTATCGGATTCGACTCTATTTGTCAATAGCTATGGAAAAATTGTTGCAAATACAGGTCGGAGAACACCTTTCTACACCTGACGGGTTGCCAAGTAATAGGGTTCCAGAGCAACCAGCGCCTCTTGCAACTGATCCAAGACATCCTCAAGAGAACCCTCCTTGACTAGAGAAACATCGTATTTGACAAGGACCTTACGAACTGCCCCTTCTGCTACTGCTTGTAACAGATCATGGCGATTCTTTTCTGTTCCCTCTACCCTTTGACTCTCTCCATTTTTCTGGGCGAAATAATAAACTGGCTGAGTGATGGGAAGGGTGAGAACCATGTGTTGTTTTTGAAGGCTCTGCTCATCTTTTTTTCGCTCGATAAAACTCACCTCTAAGGAAACTCCAAAATCAACTGCATCTCCATAGAGCCTCAAGGCAAACATAGGTTCTGCCATCGTCCCTTCTCCTTTTAGATAGGCCCAAAAATGAGGCCGAAAGACCTGGGCCTGGTTCATCCATTGGCTGGTCCGATCCTGCTCCAAGTAAGGGTGACGCTGCTGAAAGGCCGAGACCAAATCGGTGAATTCCTTACGAGCCGCTTGAGCTAGGGCACGATACTGCTCCATCTCCGATGCTAGCACCCCTGCCTTTGCTGGGGCCTGGTAGTGAATTCCTTGAAGCTTTAAAAACTCTCGAATCGCTGCAAATGCCATTTGCTTCCTTTCTAAACCTAAAAAAGGAGAGATCGGCTCAATCCCGTCTCTCCCTTATGGGAAATAATAGCTAGATTATCCTTCAATGTCGACAACTACATAACGGTTTGGTTCTTCCCCTTCAGAGTAGCTAGTGACTCCTTCCATCTTAGAGACGATCCGGTGAATGATTTTGCGTTCACTGTTTGACATCGGATCTGTCTGTTGGGCTTGCCCATCTTCGAGGGCACGCGTTGCTAACTTCTGAGCATAGCTTTGAAGAACTTCCGCCCGGTGTTCTACATAGTCATTAACATTAATGGTAATGTAAAAATTCTTTGAGTAGCGGTTATAGAGGTAATTTTGTGCCAAAAGTTGAAGAGCCTTCAAGACTTTTCCGTGGTAACCAATGACACGTCCTGGCTCATTGGTATCAATTTGCATATTGACCGTACGGCGGTTGTGACTACTTGAGATGGTCGCATCCACATCCATTTCATCGACCACGGTTTGAACATAGGCTGTCACATCATCTACGACTTCTTCGATATTGTAGTTTTCCTCTACCTCGATACCAAGGTTTGAGAAATCAGATTCGCTTGATTCTTTTGTCGCTGGTTCTTTAACTTTTTCAAGGATATGTTCATGTCCTTTTTCTTCAAGAACGGTATCTGCTTCTTTGTCATGTTTCAGGATTTCGGTCTTGATTTCTTCAGAGACAACTTCTCCTTCTTCTTCGACCTTTTTGATCGCTGCAACGACGCGTCCGAGATCGACCGTTGCTTCGCTCACCGTCTTCACCGGTTCGTTTTGCGCATTGATCTCATCTGGGACACCTTTGACAGCTTTTTGATTAGCTTTCACAACCGTTGTTTCTGCAATGGGCTCAATCTCTACTTGGGCTGGTTTTTTCCCAAACAAGCCAAGAAAACCTTTCTTTTCACGCGCTACAACCGTAATATGTGCCTTCATACGAGGAATATCTAAATCGTTCAGACCTTTTTGAATCGCTTCTTCAACAGTTGCTCCAGTATATAGGACCATATGTCCACCTCTTTCTTATTTTTTCTTTTTCTGTGCTTTGTTTAGGGCACGACGTTTTTGTTTTTCCATGTCGCGCGAAGCTTGCTCTTTTGCTTCACGCTCTGCGATAATCTTGAAAGGGTTGTTCAAGAGATAGGTTTGCCCGACTTGGTAAGCATTGGAAGTCACCCAGTATAGTGCGACCCCGCTAGCTGAGAACAAGGCAAAGAAGAAGATCATCACAGGCATCACATACATCATGGTTGTCGCACTACCATTGCGCTCTGGCATGGCTTTATTGGTCAACCAACTGCTGAAAAATGTGAAGAGTGCTGCAAGAACCGGCAAGATATAGGTCGGGTCGATCGCGCCAAGGTCCAACCAAAGGAAGTGACCGACTTTAAGGAATTCGACACGGCTCAACGCTTGGAACAAGGCCATCAAGACCGGCATCTGGATCAAGAGAGGAAGGAAGGCTGAAGACGTTTTGACGCCTTTTTCCTTGTAAAGGGCCCGCATCTCTTCAGAAAGCTTGGTCCGACTATCAAGATCCTTCCCAGGATACTTAGCTTGCAATTCCTTGAGGAGGGGTTGAATTTCCTGCATTTTGCGGGTTGAATTCATTTGATATTGGAAGAGAGGCAAGAGGACCGTCCGTATGACAATGGTAAAGACGATAATCCCTACACCGATACTTCCGCCAAAGGACAAGAAGCGGATAGCTTCTGCAAAGAAGTAGACGAAGCGTTCCCAACCACCTGTCGACTGAGCTGTCACTTGAGAGGTTCCACAAGCTGTCAAGACCAATAAGGCCGCTCCTAATAATCCAGTTAACTTCAGTTTCTTTTTCACATTATTCCCTTTCTTGGTAGACATGCGCTAATTTTAAGACATGTACAAGATTTTTCTCTACTTGATGAAAGTCGAGCTCCTCCACTCCTTTACGAGCAATGACAACAAAATCATCGGTCGTAAGGAAGGCTTGGTGTTTGATCAAAACATGGCGAATCAAACGTTTGATGCGATTTCTGGTCACAGCATTTCCCAGTTTCTTACTAACAGACAGGCCGACTCGAAAATGCGGTTGGTCCTTGCGCAAGCGGTAAACAACGAATTTCCGATTGGCAACATTTTGACCACTTTTAAAAATAGCATTAAAATCTTTGTCACGTTTGACGCGGTAGCTTTTTTTCAAACCTCAACTCCCTCTATTAAATTTATTCTATTATACCATATTTTCAAAAAAAACCAATCTCACTCAGGAAATCGGTTGCTACTTAAATACAGATAAAAGTAAAGGCAAGGTGTAGTAGAGATTGAGCAAGATATGAGCCAAAATAGGAGAAAGGAGCGTCTTACTCCGATAATACAGGATCCCAAAAATCACACTCGGCAGGAGATAGATAATAGAAGCTCCTAGCGAAAAAGGATTGTGGAGAAAATGTAAGCCACTGTAGATGAGGGCTGGAAGCCAAATCTCAGCATAGAGTTTCCAGTCTTTAAAGTAGGCATTCACCAAGGCTCCACGAAAGATCAGCTCTTCTGTCACTGGCCGGATGATAACCATTGCGATCACTAGGATAAGTACCCCTGTGGGGCTAATTTCCCGTGGAAACAAACTCAAAACGGCTGCCCGTCCTTGAACAAAACCACTGATGAAGTAGTCCAACCAGTAAACTAAACAGGCCGCAAAAACGGCTTCTATCAGGGCTTGAAGAGGATTCTTCCCCAGCTTAAACTGCGCTTTTTTAGAAAAACGATAGACCAAAAATCCTGTAAAGACTGCATAGAGGCCTTCTAGGCCAAATAAGGTCCAATAATAGCTATTGGCGCTTGCTACACTATTGGAGACATACTGGGCCAAAGGGCGAAATTGAGGCCGAACATAAAAATAAAACAAGAGCAGAAAGAGGGGATAAAGCAGTGAGAGCTTTCCTTTGATGAATTTCATAGATACCTTTCCTATAAAGTATGACAAATCGTATAGTGCATCTTACCATAATCGTGACAAGGTTTCAATGAAAAAGGATGACTTCCTACTCTCTGAGATAGGCCACATAACCACCTAAGACAGCGACTAGAATCAAGAGACAAAGAAGAGTTTCCATCCATACAAGAACTGTCAAGAAAGGCAGTTGCAACAAGCCTTGAGCCATTTTCAAAGAGGTCGCTGTGATAACTGTTGGAAAGGTCAGGGCTGAAAAAGCAGGTTGAAAACCTTCTTTGATCATTCTCGGTAGGCGCGTCAAAACAAAGAAATAAAGACCTTGCGAGGCCACCACCATGATCAGTAAGAGCCAGGTAGGCAGGCTTGCTCCACCCACACGAACCAGAGCTGCTAAAAGAAGGGAAAATGGAGCGCAATAGATGCCTTCTTGGCCCAACAGATGACTGGGTAAGGGGGACTGCTTCAAATCATGATAGATAAGGGGATAAAGAAGAAAGGTCAAACCAAAACCAATCACTAAAGCGAGATAAGCAATCTCTCTGATTCCCACAACGGGATAGGTCAAAGCTGCTACTGCAATACCCACATAGAGAACGGTCCAACTGGGAGTGGCATTGGCTCTTGGTCGCGCTAGGGCATGGGTCTTGGTAAAATAGAGAATTAAGCCCAGATCCAAGAGAAAGGCAGACCACCAGACCAACTGTGATAGACCTCCAAAGGCGGGAAAGAGGCGCAAAAGATAGGTGGAAAGAATCATCCCTGCCATGGGAAAAGTCGCCATCCCAGATAAAAGAGCTGGTTGTTGGAGTTCTATCTTGGTTTCTTGCCAGCGAATCGCATGATAAACGACAAAGAAAAACCAGAAGAACAAACCTGTCAGACTAAAGGCATGAGCAAGGAAGGGTAGCGAGTCTGCAAGAAGGTTTCCAGCGCCAACCAGTCCTAACAGACAGCCTGAAAATACTAAGGGGATCTTTTTCATCGGAAGCTCCAATCATGTTGTCGCTTTCAGTATACCATAAAAACAAAGGCAACATCATCAAAAAACGAAGTTGGAGAATACCAACTTCGTTCAGATTGAAGATAAAGTCATATAAAAACTTTCCTTAGGTGAGTACGGACGTCA
>NZ_KV812002.1:5753-19731 GCF_001813295.1 Streptococcus sp. HMSC072G04 | reverse complement strand
GTTTCAGGCACTTTTCTCACAGCGGAAAGTTTCGGTATTTTCTTGAATCGATTTTAAAAATGGAACTCATTTTTGTTTTTTTGCAGAATCGCTTAACTTATTTTAATTTAAAATAGTTTGTCTACATTCTAACTTCTTTTTATCCATTCTATTAAAGACTAGGCCTGTACGACCATCATATAAAGAAATAAGGATACGAGAAAGACGATACTAACAACGAGGGTCGCTAGCTTGAGTCCACGGTGAGACCGCCAGTAACTTGGTTTTCCTAGGTTACTGGTCGCATCTGTTGAGAGCGATTGTTGTTGGCGAGGCTGCAGGGTGATCAGAACCACAAGAGCGAGGGATAAGATCGAGATCCCGATTGCAAATACCATTTCCATCTTAGGATCCTCCTAACACTCTGAAGAGGGTAAAAATAACTCCCAGCAGAATCACCAAACCAATGATCACATTAAAAGTAACATTGATCTTTTCAGAACGTGTCGTCTTTTCTTTTTCGGCAGGACGGCGTTTGAGAGACTCCATCCGTCCTTCTACTTCTTTGTAAAATAAATCTTTCTTACGATCACTCACTGTATCCACCTATCCCTTCTTGCAAGCGAGCTTTGAAAACAGCTGGCTCAACGCTACTTGATTGGGCAATTTGTTGCGCAACGGCTTCTCTGTAGTTATCCACAGATTGGTAGATTTCCTGGATACGGGACACCATATCTGCTTCTTTTCCTTGATCAAAGATATTGGCTTGTGCGAGGAAGTGGCGGTCATGCAGGGTATGGCTAAAGGCAAGGATGACTTGCTGGTGTTCGAAGGCCTTGCGAACAATGCCTTGTACCTCTGCATAGTGGTTGATATCCAGATAAATACTAGAGACCTTAAGCAACTCTTTGATCCGCTCTTGACTGATATTTTGGTACAAGACCACATTTGGGTAGCGGACCATAGACAAGAGGCTCGCAGACATCTCCGTCAAAGCTGCTACACGGAAGGTCACATTTGGCAAGTTCTCTACTAGGTAGGTCAAGGCTTCGATCTGATCCGAATTGGTCAAGACAAAGGCGTCTTTACGGATATCGTCTTTCACCTTGAAATCATACAGGTAGCCAAGGGGACCAAAATAGCTATGCTGATCTTGCGAGGTCAACTGCAAAGCACGATGATAGGTCGCGTTTTGCGGAATCAAGATCTTCTTGGTCCGGATTTCTGGGCTCTTTAGAATCAACTGCATGTTGCCCGGAAGGCTGTCGTGAAGAGGCTCTTGCCACACCAGGACGTCGCGTCCTTTGATGCCTTTATTGCCCAGCTGGAGACTAATGCTAAAGGAGGTAGCCAGCGTATTGTAGACCAAACCATCTAGATCAAAACCACGATACTCTAGATAAAAGACAAAGTAATCTAAGCGATTCTTGAAAATTCGCATGGGTTGATGGTCCAAGGTCAAGATCAAATCCCCTGTTTGGTGATTTTCTGTCAAGCGCTCGGTATCCCCTTCAAAATAAGTAGTCACCAAATACTGTCCCTGATCGCCACAAGTCGTTACGGCAATCTTACGACCGTATTGGTCGTAGTGCTCAATCATGACCACTTGTCCCTTGTCATCTAACCACTCTAAGCGCTCGACGATGCGTTTGTAGGAAGCAGCGTGGTACACAATTCGAGCCTTTTCTTGACCATAGTAGGTCACTTTTCCCGAACTATTATCCCCAGAAACTTCCCAGAAATCAGGAACTGGAACTTCATTAAAGTAGCGTCCCCGCTTCTCTCCTTTTGCTTGTCCTAAGAAATAGATAAATGGAGACTCGACACCGTCTGGTAAGAAACCATTTGGCTCCAAAACAACGGTCGGGTGGTCAAAGCCAGACTCTTTCATAGAGTGGAGCAAGTCTTGGCTTTCACGAGAATAACTATCAAATACGTTCAGCATGTGTCACCTCTTCTATCAATTGTGCCCAAGCTTCTTCTACTCGGCTGGTCAAAAAGTCTTCTGCACGCGCATAAGATGCTTGACGCATGCTGGCTAGATCATCTTTTTTGTATAGCTGGATCATTTTTTCCGCAAAGGCAGAAGCGATCTGGTCGACCACTTGATCTGCTGAAGGCGGAATGAGATAGCCATTTTTACCTTCTGTAACAAAGGTCTGGTTGCCATAAGGAACGTCAAAACCGATTATCGGAAGACCAGAACCGATCGCCTCCATCAAGGTCAACCCAAAGCCTTCGCTGGTCGACGCTGACAGGTAAACCTCATAATTCTTATAAATTTCCTCTAGATTAGCATGCCCTTTGAGATGGATATAGTCTGCCGCCCCCAATTCATCAATCAGAGAACGCAGCTTGCCTTCTTCTCCACCTTTTCCATAGATGTCAAAAGACAGTTCTGGCAATTCTTTTTTGGCGCGAACCACTGCTCGCACCAACCAGTCAATATGCTTTTCTGTCGCCAAACGAGAGGCAGTAATCATAGAAAACGGGGTACGATTTTCGTTTTGTGGCAAGCTAGCAAGACTCCCAACTGGAATGGTATAGATAGCCGGCTGATGGTTGGTGTATTTAGCAAACTGCTCGGTCAAGATTTCTTTTTGGCGGTCAGTCGCAACAATAAAGAAGTCCACCTTGTCTGCATTGGTAAATTGGTACTCGTAGTAGTTGTTCCACAGGATATACTGATCATCAACATTATTGGCACTGAAGTGCTCAGCATGGACGACCACGCCCAGGCGGGCTTTTTGCGCTTCTTCAAAGATAGGCTGACCAATATTGGTTTCCCGATCCAAAATCACCAGATCTTGTTTGGTTAATTGAAGAGTTTGCATGAAGTATCGGATCAATTCTTGGCGACCAACCAGATAACGATCTGGGAAACGATAAATTTCGCGGCCATCTGCCATCTGCATGCTGTAGGCAACCGTCCCGTCTTCATTGTAAAAACGGCGCTCAATCAAATTGGCTTGATTGTTCTTAGGAATGAAGTACTCGGTACAATAGCGGGTATAGGAGAAATAATCCTTTCTCACCAAAATTCCTCTAGACACGTACTCACAGCGTTCAACATAGGGACTGTTTTCTTCGCGCAGGTAGCAGGTTAAAAAGTTGTCCTGGTCCTCATAAAAGAAGCGCTTGATCTTTCCATCGACTTCTTCACGAGTCGGTTTTCCGGCAAATCCTGCTAAGACCTGATCAATGGTATAGGTCGTTGGCGCAATTTTTATATCCGTAAAATGGCTATAGAGCCAGATGATTTCATCATTTTTAAAACCGATATTTTCTGTTAAATGCTGGATATTATCGGCTAGGATCATATCCATAAAGACAAACTTGGCTGGTTGATGGATATTGCGTAACAACTGGGCACGGTAGGCCTGGGCATACTCAACACCACTGCTGGCCCAACCGATTCCAAGGTTGATATTGTATACTGTCATAATGTCCTCTTTTATGGGAAATGCAAGACAATTTCCCCTTTTTTATTGATTTCTACTCGACTCAGTAAGAGATTGCGGACCATTTGTTCTTTGGCCGCCTCTTTCATTCGTTCAAAGGATTGGTAGGCTTCTTGGAAAAATTCTACCAAAGGGTTTTTCTGACTGGTGTACTGACCAGAGAGCGCCATGCGCAATTGTTGCAGATAGTCTACCTGCTCGACCCAGTTTTCATCGATAGCTTTTAGGATGGCCATGCGCTGGAATTGGGCGATCACCTCATCGGTGCCTAAGATCTCATACTTAGCTTCCAACTCGCTTTTAGCAATCTCCCATAAGAAATTCTCTTTGGTTTTCTTGCTACGGAAGGTTTGGTGGGCCTTTTCCGGATCTACTTGGTAGCTCACATTGTCTAACATATAGCGATAAAAAGCTACCGGTTCCTTGTATTCTTTTTTATGGGCTACGCTTGAAAAGACGGAACGAAGAACTTTTTCAACGATGTCGTCCAAGCGACCTTCTTGTTTGATCAAGCGGTCGCGCTCTTCGTAGACGATGGCACGCTGAATGTTCATGCTTTCCGCAAATTCTAGCGTCATCCGACGACTGGCCTGACCAGAACTTTCACTAGCATTTTGAGCCCGTTCCACCAAGTTTCTATACTTGCGCTTGGTCAGAGCTTTAGCTGAACCAATCCGCTCATCCACATCATAGTCTTGATAGGTATCCTGGATCCAGTCTGGCCCCCAGTTTTTCATCAAATCGTCTTCCAATGAGACGAAGAACTTGGTCAAACCGGGATCTCCTTGGCGACCTGAACGTCCCCGAATTTGAAGGTCAATCCGCTGGTTCATCATGCGCTCAGTTCCGACAACCACCAAGCCACCTAACTCAGCGACTCCTGGTCCCAACTTGATATCGGTTCCCCGACCGGCCATTGAGGTCGCAACCGTCACAGCACCTTTTCGACCAGACTCCTTAATGATCTGGGCCTCTCGAGGAGCATTGTTAGCATTGAGAAGATTGTGAGGAATCCCTTCCCGCAAAAGAAGATTCGAATAAAGAATCGACATCTCAACGGATCCGGCAAAGACCAGGATCGGATTGCCCTTTTCGTGGACCTTCTTCACATAATCCAGGGAAGCCACGATTTTTTCCGGCAAGGTCTGATAGATTTCATCCGGCAAATCCTTGCGGATCTTCTTACGATTGGTTGGGATCTTGATCACTGACATGGCATAGGTATCAAGAAACTCTGCCTCAGCGACCTTCCCAGTCCCGGTCATGCCTCCCAACTTCCGAAACATCTTAAAGAGGTTTTGGTAAGTAATAGAAGCCATGGCCCGTGTTTCTTGGGTCAGTTTGAGACCCTCTTTGGCTTCAATCGCCTGGTGGAGTCCTCCTTGCAAGCGGGTCATTTCCATCAAGCGACCCGTCGCCTGGTCTAGTAAGACAATCTCCGGTTGCCCTTCAACATTGGGATGAATGACATAATCCTTATCCTTAATAAAGTTTTTATTGGCCTGCAGGGCTAGGCTGATATGGCGGACCAAGTCACGGTATTGGGGATCATAGAGGTTGGGAATGGCTAGAAAGGCTTCTGCTGCATGAGCTCCTTTTCGAGTCAACCAAACTCGTTTCTTTTCTTCATCAAACTTGAAGTCTTCCCCTTCTTTGAAGGTTTGGATCAGGGTATCAATAATCCCATATAGGTTAGATTGAACCCGAGGAGAACCAGAAATAATCAAGGGAGTCTGGGCACTATCTAGAAGCACCGAATCAATCTCATCGACAATGGCGTAATTGAAGTCTGCTAAAAACTGGCCATCTGCAGAAGCCGTCAAGTTCTCTGTTAAATAGTCAAAGCCCAGACTAGTATTAGTCGTATAAATGACATCTGACCGGTAAATCTCCCGTTTGACTTCTGGATCTAATTCTTCGTCTTCTGATTGTTTCAAGGGAACTCCAACAGTCAAGCCCAAAAAGCGGTAGACCTGTCCCATCTCTTCTGCATCCCGAGTTGCCAGATAGGTATTGGTCGTAATAACCATGACCCCTTTGCCCTCTAAGGCATTGAGATAAACCGGCATAGTTGCCGTCAAGGTCTTTCCTTCACCGGTATTCATTTCAGCGACATTGCCTTGGTGGAGGACAATTCCTCCCATGACTTGCACGTCATAAGGAAACATGCCCAAGACCCGTTTATCAGCTTCCCGCGCAACCGCAAATGCTTCCGGCAAGAGATCATCCAAGGTCTCACCCTTAGCTAGACGTTCCCGAAATTCCACAGTCTTCTCCTGTAGTTGTCGATCCGTCAAGCGGGCCATGTCATCCTTCCAGCTATTGACTTCTTTTAAGATTTTTTTGATGTTTCTTAATTTAACGTAATCCAATGTAATCCTCTTTTTTTGCAGTGATGTTCGTCTATTCGAGAACTTCTGCTCCCTCAGACGATATTGGTTGAATCGTGAAATAGTGGAAGGTAAACTCTTGCAAACCTGCACTGAGCAAGCGTACTTCATAGGCGTATGCTTGATCTGGATAGGTAAACGGCAAGCGACCTTCTGCGGTTACTCGACGGCCAACGACCTCTCCAAAGCGATCTTTAAAGATGATTTCTACCATAACGGTATGAGCGGGAGTCGCTTCCATCGTGATAACCAGTTCATAATCTTGCTCTCTTTTGAGCAGGGGCAGACTCGGAATTTGACGAGTTGCGCCAAAATTTGTCTGCGAATGCCAAGTTTTCAGCACTTGACCAGATGGCATGAGGGGGTTCTGAAACTGAACGCTTCCTTGGGCAGTCGCCTGAATGGTCGACCCCCAAAGATAATCTGCTAGAACAGTATCGCCCCAGTAGATTCGTCTGCTTTCATTTTCTTTTATTTTTATCATTGGTTTCTTCCAAAGTCTCTTTCCATGATTTCTTTGTACTGGGTCACAAACCACTCAATGATCGGACCACTCGCATCATTGTGTCGACCGGCACGGCTAGTGCTGATAATACGAACCGGCAATTCATACAAGGCCTCTAAAATATCTGGATAAGCCTGCTGGTCATAGTCATCATCCCTCATATAGGCAAGGGCTAAAATCGTATCCTTGAAATCTGCCTGGTTAAACCGGTCCCAGAAGCGTTGATTGAGCTGACCGATCCCTTCTTGCGACACTTGACCAATGATCAACTGCATCATATCTAGGGATGTTCCAAACTCATCTGGACGTTTAAATTTCAGATTGGCAGCGACATCCCCCAGGTTGACAATGGGTTTTCCGACCAAGATCGCATGAGGAGAATAAAGGGCACCATAGTAAAGGGCACCAAAGGTCCCCATGGACAAGCCTGAGAAATTCATATCTTTTGGCTCAAAGCCGAGCAAGTCCAAGTGCTGATCAATAAAGGCAGTGACTTGATTTTCCAATTCTTCTGAGCCCATATAGAAGGATCCACCTTCCAGTCTTGGGTCAGAAAAGAGAATAAAGGGACTCCCCATCGCACGCAACATCCCAAACCCTTCAAAACCTTCGGCCGGGCGATACCCAGAGAAATAAATGTTTAAAGGCGGCTTCATATCGCCAGGATGGAAATAAGCAAAAATTTCTTGGCGTTTGTGGTCCCGTAGCGTCTTAGCTCCTACGGTCATCTCTCCTAAAGGACCATGTGACAAGCGCTTATGCAAGGCTCCGATCGTAAGCGTCCCTTCTCCTTTTGCTTCCAGCGAAAAGGCTAGGTAATAAGGTTCTGCTCCATCCAATTCTAGTGGTTGTGCCATCTCTTCTTCTGAAAAGACTGCATCTTTGACCCACTCTCCCAGAGCACCAAAGCGGTAAAATTGAATCCGCAATTGCAGCTGACAGCTTGGATCTTTTTCATATTCCAACCAAAAATTGATGGGACGACTAGCATCATACACGTAGTTGTAGACCCACTGAGCAATCGGTGTAAACTCTTCACCGTAAGATCCATCTAACTTCAGAAAATGTTGCCCCAGCACCGTTTGCTGGCCAGCAAAATCCGGTCTCACTCGCAGGTCACGAACCGTAAAGGCATCTCCATATTGATTGTCGTATAAAAAGCGCTCTAAGACATAGAGAAATTGATGCTTGTTTGAGAAATCCCAGGACCTTGCTTGCTTGAGCCTTAAGAGGTGGGCCAATTCGTCAGAAGGCGCCTCTAGTTCATAGCTTTGATCATAAAAAACGGTATAAGGCTGGAAATAAGCCAGGTCTTCTCCTAGAGCTAGTAAATCTTCTGGCTTTTCTAGAATCAAGGCTTTGAATTTGGAGATTTCCTCTTCTTCCATATACTCTTTGAGCGATGGAAGAGCGGCAGCTTGAAAAAAGTGCCAGCCTAGTCCAGCAGGAAGCTCCACCTGATCTCGCCAACTGCTTGAGCCGATTTGGAGAATATGGGGTATTTGTAATTTTTTATCCATGACGTTCTTTCATCCATCCTTCCCATTTCTCGATCAAGCGTTGACCGGTGTATTCTTGAATTTTTTCGATCGAGTAGACCAAGGCTTCGTTCCAAGGCTTCAATTCCAATAAAAAGTGAGTAATCGCCTTCTCTAATTCCTTGTCTCCCTTTGATAAGACATAACCATTTTTCAAATGATCGACATATTCTGTCTGGACGCGGTTGACTTGAGGAATCCCAGCAGAGATCCCTGCAATCTGCGTATAGAGGTTGGGTTCCTCGCTTAAATCTACGATCAAGCGTGTTTTTTCCAACTCTTGAATAATGTCATTTTCATTTGAAAAATTCTTAACTACAAAGCGATAGTCCGGTGCGTCTTGTACAGACTCTTCATCGATGATCTGGTTTTCCCCAAGCCCTTCCATTTGGGCTGGTGATTGAACCAGATGCAAGTCCTGCTCGCTAGCGATCAATTCCTCGAGTTGCCCTTCTAATTCCTTAACACGCTCCGGTGATCCATTGTAAAATGCAAAAACAACTTCAAATAAAGGATGTTGCGCCAAGACCTCCAGAACCTTCTTGAGCTGGCTCTTACTTGGAAGCTCGGCTTCATTGACATAAAAGTAAATCTTCGATTCCTTGCGCTCCTGACTAGATCCCAAACGAAGGCGGGAGTCAAAAGAGGTAATCCGGTGTGTCTTTTGAGCCAAGCTAGGGGAAAAGACCCCAATCGCTTCTTTGGTTTTTTCACTATCTGTAATCAAGAGTTGGGCATCAATCATATCAAAATAGAGGGCAAAGTTTTCAGCAGACAAGGGCTGACGATCCCCATAGAAAGACAAGACTTTCTTGACGCTACTTGCCGTATCTTGTAAAAAAGCCAAATTTGCTGGATGAGCTGCCAAAACCAACTGATCTCGTCCTGGAACCAAGGTTGCTAGCTGCTCCTTCATTTTTTCAGCGACAACGTCTCCCATATTGGCATAGCTTTCTTTTTTGAAGGCATGAGAGAAAGCTTCATTGACCATGACGGAGTGGTTCTCTTCGATCAACATCTCTCTCAAAACCCATTGCCCATCAAAACTCAGATACTCTTGGAAATAAGGTTTCCCCTCATTGTAGTAGATTCGACTAGAGATAAAGCCACGATCATCTAAGTACTCGATGTAGCTGATCTCGTCATTCTTATAACGGGTCAAAGATAGAAGGTTTCCATCCACTCCCATATCAATTTTCGCTAGGTGGTGGCCCTTACGAAATGCCATCACCAAAAAGGGAGTATAGGAAAAAGTGGTCTCACTTGGCCATTCGATGTCCTGAAGCTGAACTGGGCGCATAGCCAAATCAGACGGAACCTGTTGGATCTTATCAAAAATCGAGAGCACATCTGTCTCTAACAAATCTTGGCGGTGCAAAAAATAGCGCAGTTGTGGACTATATTGAGGCAACAATAAGATCCGATCCATTTCTGCTTCTTGAAAAATACGAACTTGATTAATGGTATCGTCAAATTCAATGGACTCTCGCATCCAGTACCAAGGGGTAGCTGTTTGCTGCCAGATGCGTTCCGTTCCATACCAGGCTGGTACAAAATAATACATGGTTACTCCTAGAATATTCTTGTATAACGTTGATTCACACGAAGGGCACGAATTTCTTCTCGGATATTGTAAATCATCCCGACAAACATGAGGAAGGTTCCTGGAATCATGGTCAAGCGCAAGAGATCTTTATCCCATAACAAGAGAGAAAAAGGAAGCGCCGTGAAGAGGATCAGATACAAGGTCCCAAAAACCGTCAAGCGTAGCACAATTTTATTGATATAGCGACGTGTATCTGCTCCAGGATAGACATGATCGATATACTCGGAAGCCTTCATCATCTTATCTGCAATTTCTTCTCCGTTCACATTGACAAAGGCAAAAGCAAAAGAGAGAAGGGCGATCATCAGAATGTAAAGAAGGATCCAAATCGGATCTCCCATCACCAAGTGTTTGGCTAAACGAGCAGCCCACTTGGCATTGGAATCCATTGACAAGATCAAGAGCATAGCATACTGAGGAATGGACACCAAGGTCATGGCATACATGAAGGGCATCCCTCCTGCCGGGTTGAGCTTGATATCCAAAAAAGTATAACTTTTCAAGTTGTTGTGGATTCCTAATTTATTGACAGGAATCTGGTACTTGGAATATTCCACCAAGACTGCCACATAGACAAAAATCAAGATGAAAATCACGCCCAGAATATAAGCGATTTCTGGGATATTATTGACATTTGAAAGGGTCTGCATCACGTCTTCTGGCAGATACATAACCATCCCAGCCATCATGATGACAACAGAGCTTCCAAGCCCCAAAGCGGCATTTAGATCGGAGAGCCAAACTAAAAAGAAGGCTCCGGCTACCATAATCATGGTATTGACTGCAATGACAAGTCCGGAGTTCAACCCTGTCTTCAAGGGGAGATACATGGCCACTGCCAAAGACTGGACAATAGCGAGCGCCAAGGTCACGTACATCTTTCGCCGCTCCACAATCTCCGTGCTGGTTTTTTCAAGGTTAAAGCGTTTTGAAACGGTAAACATCCGCCACAAAATCATGGAAGACATCCATGGGGATAGACCGATCGAAAAGATCGACATTCCGCGGAGGTTTCCCCCCATCACAGCGCTTGAGAGCTGCAAGCCCGTTGTCGTTCCCTCATTGAGTCTCAATGCCTTTGATAAGTCAACAAAAGGCAG
The DNA here is from genome assembly GCF_001813295.1 of Streptococcus sp. HMSC072G04. GTDB lineage: Bacteria > Bacillota > Bacilli > Lactobacillales > Streptococcaceae > Streptococcus. The sequence goes on along the minus strand of NZ_KV812002.1, from coordinate 9,152 downwards.
GGAAATTTTACTTCCCAAAACATAAATAAAGACGAAAAATATCGTCCAACAAAATCTCTTTCCTACTTCAGATCGTTTTAACATTTCTTTTAAACTTTCTCTTACTCATTTTGACTCTTTCACCAGGGAAACAGCCTTTAAATATGTGCCTTTAGAGCATTTTATCTCAACTTATTTTACCATAATTTGCGACTTTTCCAAACTCATTTGTCACTAATATTTGATAATATTTCAATTTCCCCATTTGGTACCGTATTCAACAAAAAATCCTTCAGATGTTTATCTGAAGAATCTTGTTTACTTGGATATTATTCTCCTAAAGCCATGATGGTATCGACAAATAATTTCTTTGTAAAATAGCCATTGCGGATCAAATAAGAAGTATATTGAGCCTTTCGGACCATTTGGGCATACTCTTCTTCTGTACAGTCTTGGACCAAACGATTGGCTTCTTCAAGACTGGAGGCTACAAAACCGAGCCCTTTTTCTCGAATATAGTCTGCATTTGACAAATAGTCTGGCACTACTACTGGAAGACCAGCAGATAGATAAGTTGATAGTTTGTAGGAAATATTTTCTTTGTAGTAATCCCGCTCATCCTCAGGATTCTCAGAATTTCCCCAGACAAGCCCAAAACCACCCTTGGAAAGCTCGAGAAGCAACTCTTGCTTGGTCCGCCAGCCTTCCATATGGACCTTAGAATAATCGACTCCTTCAACTGGTTCGGTATAGACATGAAGGGGTGTCTCATATTTCCAATCGATGATATGTGGGAAACGCGACGGATTCCCTGAGAAGATCAGTTTTTTCTCAAATTGCGGAGTATAGAGATCCAAACTGTGGGTCAAATCCCACAACTTTTGGACCACATATTTTTTCACTGTGAGCCCTTCTGATACTAGACGATGGTACATTTGCTCTGACGGAACAACGACAAGATCACTCTGATTGTACATGTCGATATAGTTAGGCATTAGGTAATAATTGCTCTCAAACATGAGTGGTGGAACATCATGGATAAACATGACCAGCTTGGTTTGAAGGAGTTTTAACTTATCAACCAAACGGCGGTCCCACTCAATTCCATTCCAAGAAGGAGATTGAACGAAGACGATATCCCCAAAAGCAACGCCTGCTAAAATCCCATCCATCCGCGAGTTCAATTCGCTAGCTGGTTCATTGCTATGATCATAAAAGTAGATCCCTAGTTCATTAACCCCAAGTTCACGAACGACATTCATAATATCGTTTTGTGCCATCAGGGCAACACTTTTCGAAGATTGCCCGAATAAATTTGTAAAATGGATTTTCATCTCTTTCCTCTGACTCTTCTTTTTTAATCCCATATTTTCTGAAGATATGAAGGCAAACAGAGCTTTTCACAAAGTAACCTTTTTCATATCCCTCAACGAAAACTTCCTCATTCATTATAACATATTTCCCAACTTCTTAGACATTCTAGATCAATAAAAGACCGGTTCATTCCGGTCTTTTAAGGTTTTATTTGCCATCTTTTTTCCGAATTCCTAAAAGGGCTAATCCAGACAGAAGAATGGAAGCTCCTGTAGCAAGAATATTAGATGAAGGATGGGCACCTGTCTCTGGAAGAGCAGGTCCTGAAGAACGTGTCGCACTTAGCGAGCTTGCATCTGATGGAGATTCTGAGTAAGAGGTGTCTAACGAAGACACGACAGACTCCGAAGAACTTGTCACAGCAGAGAAACTTGACGCATAAGACACACTGATCCATTCAGAAATTTCCTGCGATAAGGATTGACTCTCTGTTGATGATGCGCTTATAGAATCTGAAACACTCGTCAAAGGAAATTCAGATACTGGCATGGACGTTGAAGCCGATTCGCTTGCTGAAAGGAGCGAAGTTGATTGGCTATAGGAGTCTGATTTTGAAACAGATGTTGATGCTAGAGATTCTGAATGGGATGTCCATTGTGAAGCAGATAGACTCTCAGAAACGGATCGAGAGAACGATCCAGACTCTGAAACCTGCGATGCAGCTACGACATGAGAAGTTGAAGCCGATTCGCTTGTCGAAGCAGAAGCTTGAACTAATGAATCTGATTGACTTGCTGAGACTGATTCTTGTACCAGCGAGTCTGATTGGCTAGCTGAAACCGACGCTTGGGCCAAGGAGTCGAACTGGCTGGCAGATACCGAGGCCTGAACCAAGGATTCTGATTGGCTTGCCGATTCTGATTGGCTTGCCGATACCGATACTTGAGCCAACGAGTCTGATTGGCTGGCAGAAACTGACTCTTGGACCAACGACTCGGATTGACTTGCTGAAACGGATGCTTGGGTCAAAGATTCGGATCGACTAGTTGAGATCGACTCTTGGACTAGCGAATCGGATTGACTCGCTGAAACGGAGTCCTGAATCAACGAGTCGGACTGACTAGTAGAAACGGACGCTTGAACCAAATACTCGGATTGACTAGTTGAGATCGACTCTTGGATTAGCGATTCTGATTCACTTGCTGAAACGGATGCTTGGGCCAAGGAGTCGGATTGAATTGCCGAAACGGATTCTTGTACTAACGAGTCTGATTGACTAGCTGAAATCGACTCTTGAACTAGCGATTCTGATTGGCTGGTCAATACAGATGCTTGAACCAACGAATCCGATTGGCTAGCAGATACTGAGACTTGAACCTGCGACTCTGATTGACTGGCCGATACAGACTCCCGAACCAATGATTCCGATTCACTCGCAGAAACTGACTCTCGCACCAACGAGTCTGATTGACTCAATGATGTTGATTGCAAATCAGTCGATACTTGCGATTCCGACTGACTCATTGAATCAGAACGAGAAAAGGACATAGATTCTGTAATTTGAGACTTAGATTCGATATCAGAAGTAGATTGCGATTGACTTTCGGAAACTGACTCTTGATTCAACGAGTCTGATTGACTAGACGATACAGATGCCTGAACCAACGAGTCTGATTGACTAGCTGAAACTGATTCTTTAACCAGCGAATCGGACTGGCTGGCCGATACAGATGTCTGAACCAACGACTCTGACTGACTGGCTGAAAGCGACTCTTGGACCAGCGATTCCGATTGGCTGGATGAAACCGACGCTTGAACTAAGGATTCTGATTGGCTTGTGGAGATCGATTCTTGGACTAGCGATTCTGATTCATTTCCAGAAACGGACGCTTGAACCAACGACTCTGACTGACTCGCGGAAACTGATTTTTGTACCAACGACTCGGATTGGCTCGCAGAAACTGACTCTTGAACCAACGAGTCTAACTGACTTGCAGAAACTGATTCTTGAACCAGTGACTCTGACTGACTGGCAGAAACTGATGCTTGAATCAACGACTCAGACTGGCTGGCTGAAACGGATTCTGACAGCTTTTTGCTCATCGA
>NZ_KV812002.1:4794-5653 GCF_001813295.1 Streptococcus sp. HMSC072G04 | reverse complement strand
ATGCTGCTTTTGATTGTGAGTCGGATTGACTCGCTGATACAGATTCTTTAATCAATGACTCTGATTGACTCGCTGAAATCGACTCTTGAACCAGCGACTCCGATTGGCTTGAAGAAACTGATTCTTGAACCAAGGAATCAGACTGGCTGGCAGAAACGGATTCCTGAAGCAACGACTCTGACTGACTGGCAGAAACTGAGGCTTGAACCAACGAGTCGGATTGACTTGCCGATACAGATGCCTGAACCAACGACTCAGACTGGCTGGCTGAAACAGACTCCTGAACCAATGATTCCGATTCACTCGCAGAAACTGACTCTCGCACCAACGAGTCTGATTGACTCAATGATGTTGATTGCAAATCAGTCGATACTTGCGATTCCGACTGACTCATTGAATCAGAACGAGAAAAGGACATAGATTCTGTAATTTGAGACTTAGATTCGATATCAGAAGTAGATTGCGATTGACTCGCAGAAACGGACGCTTGTACCAAGGATTCTGATTGGCTAGACGATACAGATGCCTGAACCAACGAGTCGGATTGACTCGCGGAAACTGATTCTTGAATCAGCGAGTCTGACTGACTGGCAGATACGGATTCCTGAACCAATGACTCGGACTGACTGGTTGAAACAGACGATTGAGCCAAAGAATCTGATTGGCTTGCTGAGATCGATTCCTGAGCCAATGAATTCGATTCACTTGCCGAAACTGACTCTTGAACCAGCGAATCGGATTGGCTGGCAGATACGGATTCTTGTACTAACGAGTCTGATTGGCTAGCCGATACGGATTCCTGAACCAATGACTCTGACTGACTCAACGAAACGGATTCTGACAGCTTTTTGCTCATCGA
>NZ_KV812002.1:4432-4694 GCF_001813295.1 Streptococcus sp. HMSC072G04 | reverse complement strand
ATGCTGCTTTTGATTGTGAGTCGGATTGACTCACTGAAATCGACTCTTGAACCAGCGACTCAGATTGGCTTGAAGAAACTGATTCTTGAACCAAGGAATCAGACTGGCTGGTCGAAACGGATTCCTGAAGCAAAGACTCTGACTGACTTACTGAAACCGACGATTGAACCAAGGATTCTGATTGGCTAGACGATACAGATGCCTGAACCAGCGAGTCTGATTGACTCGCAGAAACTGATTCTTTAACCAGCGAATCGGACTG
>NZ_KV812002.1:519-4332 GCF_001813295.1 Streptococcus sp. HMSC072G04 | reverse complement strand
GACTGGCTGGCCGATACAGATGTCTGAACCAAGGAATCGGACTGACTGGCGGATACAGATTCCTGAACCAACGAATCAGACTGGCTGGCCGATACGGATTCACGAATCAAGGAATCGGACTGACTCGCTGATACAGATTCTTTAATCAAGGAATCTGATTGACTTGCAGATACGGAGGCTTGTACCAGTGACTCTGACTGACTCGCTGAAACTGACTCTCGAACCAATGAATCTGACTGACTGGCAGAAACTGATTCTTTAACTAGTGACTCTGATTGGCTTGCAGAAACGGATGCTTGAGCCAATGAATCTGACTGGCTGGCTGATACGGATTCTTTAATCAATGACTCTGACTGACTCGCTGAAACTGATTCTTTAATCAAGGAGTCTGACTGACTGGCAGAAACTGATTCTTTAACCAGTGACTCTGACTGGCTAGCGGAGACTGAGGCTTGAATCAACGAATCTGATTGACTGGCTGAAATCGACTCTTGAACTAGCGAATCTGATTGACTTGCCGATACAGATTCTTGTACTAACGATTCGGATTGGCTAGCTGAAACCGATGCCTGAACCAACGACTCCGACTGGCTCGCAGAAACTGACGATTGAACCAGTGATTCAGACTGGCTGGCTGAGACTGATGCCTGAATCAACGAGTCTGACTGACTTGCGGAAACCGAGGATTGAACCAAGGATTCTGATTGACTTGCGGAGACTGATGCCTGAACCAAGGACTCAGACTGACTGGCGGAGCTAGATGCTTGCGACAAGGAAACGGACTCACTAGCCGATACAGATTGAGACGATGAAATTGAATCTGAAACTAAAGATGCTGACGTTGAAGCTGAGAAACTTTGAGACTGCGATGCAGATTCTGACGACGTCATCTTCCGATAATAATAATTCACGCTCGTCAATGGATTTGAAACCACTATTTTTTGAATGGTTTGTTTAAAGTTAGAAAAACCTTCTGCACCTTGAGGTGTCGCATCTTCTCCGACGATCATAGTCCGATTGTTACCGAGAAAAGTTGATTTTGGAAGCTCTGTGAATGGTTTTGGAACTGTATATTCTGTTCCTGTATTTTCATCTGTATAGGTCACTGTTTCCTTAGCAGAAAACCATCCTGTGATCTCCAACTCAAGATGACGATCATCCACTCGTTTTGGTGTAACATTAAGAAAATAATCTTTGTTCTTACTTTCGACTTTACGCGTTCCGCCTAAATCAGAAAGGGCATCTGAAGCATCTTGTTTAAACTCTTTTTCATAAACAAGGGTATACTTGTCAAATACCGCCTCATTCCCGACATCGAGATTCGAAACGTTATAGACTTTGGAAGGATCCAGAACGTAGTAACGAAGGATGTAGTCACCGTTTTGACTGGTTGTAACAACTTCACTTCTTATGAAATGCTCACGCGCATTCCCGTATAATTCCACCCGGCGTGTGCCAACCGTACTATTGTCAAAGATCCCAGTTGTTGCTTTTTGAGCCGAGTTCACTACCGGAACCTGGACATATCCTGCAATATCACGAGCATTGGAGGCCGTATAATGCTGACCTTCAATCCCGTACTGAGTGTACTCTGCCAAGACTTCTTCTTTCCCAGTTGGGGTATACGCCCCATCGACCCATTTGCCTGCTGGATCTACCACTTTGTAGAAAGTCGACTGTTGCCCCCACATAGATGGAACCTTGATTTCAGCCCTCGAAGTCAATAGTTCCCCTTGTTTCGAAGGGTTCATCACATCGTATACATCTCGTACAAGGAAACTTGTCTCTGGGCTAGCATAGGTACCTAGATAAACATTCCCAGGTTTCCCATCATCAGCCTTGCTATAGGCAAACATATTCCCCAAAGGAGCTTTATTAATCAACACTTCTTTAGGTAGTTGGAACTGCGTGCCACCAATGACATTTGCAGAAAAGGTTTGAGAGAAGATCTCGGAACCATCTGATTTTTTCACAATACGGAAATATACATCATTTCCCACATGGGTCTTCGGATCGGTATCAGTCCGATCGACAGACAAGGTCGCATAATAGCCGAGTGATTCTCCTGTTTTATTAACAAAATCCCAAATCCCAAAGGTATAGCGAGTCGCATCCGTATCTTTCTTATAAGCCGCAATTTCTTCAGGTGTTTGGTTAACATAGTGCTTATCGATATGAGGATCTTTGGCAACATCTGTAGCTGTTAGAGGGGCATCTTCAACTCTAGCACCGTTGCGATCATCCATGTTTGGTGTAATCTCTAGATCTTTGCTACTACTTTTAGCCACCTCAGCGATAGGAGCCAATTGAGCAGAAATCGCAGGTTTCCCATCTACATTTGTATTTCCCACAAAGCCTGCAGCTGTCAAGGTCGTCATCATCTCATCGACAGCTTTCTCCAAACGATCGCGCTGGTCAGCATAAGCTTGAGCGCTGGCATTGGTGTGGATCAAGTTATTGCTTGCAGTCACTTCGGCCTGCACTTTGTTAATGACCGCTTGAACCACTGCTCGGCGATCGGTGTCCGTCATTTTAGATGCGTAATTCCCTGCAATTTCTTGAAGCAATTCAGCTTCAGAGGTATTTTGCTCCAAAACAGTGGCTTCTTCTAAACTAGTCGGCTCCTCAACAACCACCTCTGACTCTAAAGCTTGAGCAGACTCGCTAACTGCCGTTGATAATGCAGTTGATCCAACTTCGCTCAAGGACAAAGAAGCGGATTCACTGATTGAAGCAGATGCACTCACAGATGTAGAAAAACTAGTTGATTCTGAAACAGAGATGGATTCTGAAGGCTGGCTTGAGGTTTTCGCTAAGACCACACTATCCACTTCTGCCAAGGTTTCCTGTTTTGTCTCGGAAACCGTTGGTGCAAGTGATGTTACATCCTCCGCCTTAGCTGTCGTAGCAAGCACAGCACCACCAAAAACAGTCCCTACCGTAATCAAACCCTTTAAGAAGGCTTGGTTATGCTTTTGACTTTCTATTTGATCTTGCTGTACGTTGGCAATGATGGTCTCCTCCACTTGCCCACGCACCACGCGAAAGAGGCCTAGAGCAGCCGTTGATGCCCGAAGCCAATTTTTTCCTGATTTAATTAATTTGAAGCGTACGACACGATCTGTTTCACGAAAGTTTCCTTTTGAACGCTTAAATTGCATGATATTCCCCTTACATTGTAGTCATTATTAATTATACAGGAATACTACGTAGATTCAAGTAATTTGCTACAAAAAACTTCTATATTATTGTTTAATTTTCAAATTTTTTTGTAACACATAAAAAATAATTCATTCTACTAGTAAAAAAGTGAATCTCCTATGAGATTCACTCGAAAAAATGATTTTTCCTACTAGATCAGTTCCCCTTCTTTTTACGTCGGGTAAGTCCAGCAATTCCAGCTAACCCTGTAACAACCCCAAGAAGGGCTGATGTTACAGATCCTGTTTCGCCAGTATTTGGAAGGGCCACAGATTGGCTGTGTTTTTGTGATCCACTTGCTGATTCTGATGCCGACATTGATTCTGAACGAGAAATTGATTGGCTCATTGAGTTAGAGTATGAACCGCTATCAGATGTCGATCCCGATTGTGATTGACTCACTGAAACTGAAGTACTTACTGATGTTGAAGTTGATTCAGGTGCAGAGGTACTCAATGATGCTGACTCAGATGCAGATACTGATGTCGAAACTGAAAACGAAGTAGAGACTGACTGGCTTTCTGATACTGAGCTACTCAACGATACTGACAATGATTCAGATGTCGAGATTGATTCAGACGTTGACGCTGACAAGGACGCTGAAACTGATTC
>NZ_KV812002.1:0-419 GCF_001813295.1 Streptococcus sp. HMSC072G04 | reverse complement strand
ATGTTGACACCAATTCAGAAGTTGACGCTGACTCGGACGCAGAGGCTGGTTCAGAGACTGAGAATGATTCTGATGTTGACACTGACTCAGACGCCGAAACTGATTCAGAGGTTGAGACCGACTCAGAGGTTGATGCTGACAACGATTCAGAGGTCGAGATTGATTCAGACGTAGATACTGACTCAGAGGTAGAAACTGATTCAGATACAGAAACTGACTCGGATGTCGAGACTGATTCGGACACTGAGGCTGATTCAGAAGCAGATGCTGATTCGGACGTTGATACCGACTCAGATGCCGAAACTGATTCAGACACTGAGACTGACGCTGAAACTGATTCGGATGTCGATAGTGATTCTGATGTTGACACCGACTCAGACGCCGAAACTGATTCAGAGGTTGAGACAGACTCGGATGCA
>NZ_KV812001.1 GCF_001813295.1 Streptococcus sp. HMSC072G04 | reverse complement strand
TGAACTGCACCCCAAAAGTTAGACAGAAAAAAATCTAACTTTTGGGGTGTTTTTATTATGAAATTAACTTATGAAGATAAAGTTCAGATCTATGAACATAAAAAACAAGGGCGAAGCTTCAAAGAGCTTTCAAATCAATTTGGGATAAACATTTCTAATCTTAAGTACATGATTAAATTGATTGATCGTTATGGAATAGAAATCGTCAAAAAAGGAAAGAATTGTTACTATTCTCCCGAACTAAAACAAGAAATCATTGATAAAGTTCTGCTTGAAAGTCGTTCACAAATAAAGGTATCTCTAGATTATGCTCTTCCAAGTGTTGGAATGTTGCATAATTGGATAGCACAATATAAGAAAAACGGGTATACTATTGTTGAGAAAACAAGAGGAAGGATACCTAAAATGGGACGTAAGCCAAAGAAGAAACCCGAAGAGATGACAGAACTAGAACGTCTTCAAGCAGAAAATGAGTACTTGAGAGCGGAGAATGCGGTTCTAAAAAAGTTGAGAGAACTCCGATTGAGGGACGAAAAAGAGCAAGAAGAAAAACGGAAATTGTCCGAGGATTGGTAACAGAGTTTGCTTTAGAGATTCTTCTAAAGATTATTAAGCTTGCCCGTTCAACTTATTATTATCATTTAAAACAGCTCGATCAAAGCGATAAGGATTATGATGTTAAAGTTGAAATTCAATCTATTTTTACTGAGCATAAAGGGAATTACGGCTATCGTCGAATGACTCTTGAATTGAGGAATCGTGGTTTTGTAGTGAATCATAAGAAGGTCCAACGTCTGATGAAGGTCCTTGGTTTAAGTGCTCGTATTCGTCGTAAACGGAAGTATTCTTCATACCAAGGAGAGATTGGTAAGAAAGCAGATAATCTTATTCAACGCCAATTTGAAGCAACCAAGCCAATGGAAAAGTGCTACACAGATGTGACCGAGTTTGCCATTCCAGCAAGCAATCAAAAACTTTATTTATCGCCAGTTTTAGATGGTTTTAATAGCGAAATTATCGCCTATAATCTTTCGACTTCACCGAATTTAGAACAAGTGAAAGCTATGTTAGACCAGGCCTTTACTGAGAATCATTACACAAATACAATTCTTCATAGTGATCAAGGATGGCAGTATCAACACCAGTATTATCATCGTTTTTTAGAGGATAAAGGAATTCAACCGTCCATGTCACGTAAAGGAAACAGCCCAGACAACGGCATGATGGAATCCTTCTTTGGCATTTTGAAATCGGAAATGTTTTATGGTTACGAGAATACATTTAAGTCACTTAACCAATTGGAACAAGCTATTGTAAACTATATTGACTATTACAACAACAAACGAATTAAGGTAAAACTAAAAGGACTTAGTCCTGTGCAATACAGGACTAAATCCTTAATTTAAATTATTTGTCTAACTTTTTGGGGTCAGTACA
>NZ_KV812000.1 GCF_001813295.1 Streptococcus sp. HMSC072G04 | reverse complement strand
AAATGTCGGTTCTTCGATAACAAAATGTCGGTACAAAAAACATATATTTAAACTTGTTTTTATAACAAAGATAGGGTATAATAAAAACATAAGTCGAAAGAGGTTTTTATATGGCTAATGAAGTAGTTAAGCATCACAATGATTTAAACACGGTTGTCATGAGAAAATGGACAGCGGAAGAGATGAATTTCTTTTTTGCGATTATTGCAAAAGCAAAAGACAAAGGCACTTCTGACCTTGTTTTCGATAAATATCAGTTGGCAGAACTAGCAAACTATTCTATCCAACACAATAAACGATTTTACGACACAATGGATAGCTTGGCGAATAATATCACTCAATTAAGATACATTGAGAAAACAAAGAATTCTATCGAGTACATGCCACTTTTTACTTGGTTTAGAGTTGACTGGGAAGATGATTTGTCGGATATGAAAGCTGAAGTGTCGGTGTCTCCTCGTTTTGAGTACATTTTGAACAAATTATCAGCAAATTTCACTCAATACGAGCTACAAGAGTTTACTTCTATTCGCTCCACTTATGCAAAAACTGCTTACAGGCTGCTGAAACAATGGCGAACGGTTGGACGAAAAGAGTTCAAGATTGATGAATTTAAACTTTTGTTAGATATGCCAACTAGCTATAAATCGTGTCACATAGATAGACTTGTTTTGAAGCCTATTCTAGAGCAACTTTCCCCTTATTTTGAGGATTTGAAAGTCAAAAAAATCAAGTCAAAAAAGCGTGGAAATCCAGTTTTAGGGTATGAATTCACTTGGAAAAAAGAAGTGTCTGGAACATATGATCCAGACAAGTTCAATAAGCCGAAACCAGAACCGAAAAAACCTAATAAAGCAAAATCAAGCAAAAAGACAAGCAAGACAAACGTGCCATCTTACCACAACCCTAACTACAAAAAGGAACCTCTAACCCCTGAACAAGAGAAAATAGCGGACGAGTTGAAAGCGAAAGTAGAGAATTTGAGAAAAGACGGTTAAGCCGTCTTTTTTCACGTACAAAAATCTCAAGTATTTTTTGCGTCGATTTTAAAGGGTCTAATAAGCATTTTGAGAACCTTTAGGGTGGGGGTGGTATATTTACCCTCCCAGACCATTTTGTTTCGTTTTTATAGGGAATTGATAAGGAAATGCGGGCTTAAAATCGATCGTGAGAGAATATCTTCAATTTTTTTGCTGAATTCGAAAAAAATTTTATAAACACAAGATGTTGATTTTTTAAAAAATAAAAACGGCAAAACCCTTGTTATATAAGACTTCGTTGATTTTGTATAGACAACATATTGTGGTTTACCCCCTGTTATTTGGGTCAAAAAGAGAGGAAAATAGAGATTTTTTTTGAATGATGATGTATAATGTAAGCATAGCCCAAGCGGTGGCACCATAAACTAGTTTGTCAGTAAGAAAGTAGGTGGTGCCTATGGAAAAAACACCGCTCTCGATGAGCGATTTCTCTGGATTAAAAAGAGAAAGGAAAGTAGACAGATGTCTGCTTACGAAGTGATTATGATCGTGATTGCGATCATAACGCTGCTCAAAAAAAATAAGGACTAAAAGTCCACAAAAAAACGCCTTCTAAAAAGGCGCTAATCGAAAAAACTTGCCACCGCAAAGTAGCTATACAAAGAGAATTGTTCCAGCAATTCTCTTTTTTATTTAACCCTATTTTAACACAGGTGCGGGACAAAGGAAAGAAAAAGCTACGTTTTGTAATCTATTTTAGCGATAATAAAAACTATTCGGTACGTTTTTTAAACCATTTGGTCAATTTTTAAAAAAACAATGCAGAATAGTTTCAAAAACTGCATAAATTAATTGTTAAAAAACGGTGTTGAGAGGAGCATTTTGACGCGTTTTCAGTCTGATTAGTGGACTATCTATATTTTATTTTTATGTAGATATTAAATTAGGTGTTGTATCATTCTTTTCTAACTAAGATAACAGCCTAGTCAGATTATTAAATCGTAAAAATAGGGCTTCAATTTTTAGCTGCATTTTATAAGTGTTTTATTATGTTTTAAGAACTTAAAAGTTGGGGTGGTATATTTACCCTACCAGACCATTTAGTTTCATTTTCTATAGCTATCGATAAGGAAATGAGAGCTTAAAATCGATTTTAGTTAAATATCTGTACAGAAAGTGTATAGAAAGTGATATAATTGGTATATATAACGTTATGTATAGCGTATATAATCGACAAAAAAAGAGGTGAGAATATGAGTGTACAAATAAGCATGCGTGTATCGAAAGAACAGAAGGAAAAACTTGTAGAACTATCTAAAAAACAGAATAAGAGTTTGACGCAATATGTTTTAGATAGATGTATTATAGAAGATGTCGATACAAATATAGACAATGCTACACATTCTAGCGCACGTGTAGAAAAGATGCTACAAAGTCAAATTGAGCAATTGCGCGAAGATTTTGAACGTGAGCGTACACAACTAGTAGATCAAATCGATCAAAAAGACAAACAGATTGCTGACATGATCGAAACAAGCAACAGTCAACTGCAGCTTATTGGAGCTCTCACGATGAAAAATGAAACATTATTGTTAGAAACTAAAAAAAGCTGGTGGCAACGGTTGTTTTCAAAAAAAGACAGCCGTTAATTAGTAGAACATATTGTTTTGAAAAACTTGATGCCCCAAATATCATCATGTTTCAACGTAGCTTTAATTTTCTTTGAATAATTTCCTAAAACCAATCTGACTTTTTCGGTACAAGCCATTTGTCAAATCTTTTGTTAAACATTTACATTCTTTTTACACTATCAATGGTTATTGGAATTAGCAATCAAAAAACGGCAATCAGCATTCACTAAATTACCGTTTTTTATTTAAATTCTATTACTATTAACTACCTAATACTACTAGTTAATACTACTAGTTAATACTACTAGTAGTATTAAGATTATTACTAATTATCCTGAGGCCATCGTGTATAAATTGACCCAAAACGTCAAATCCGTTATAAATTCCGTAATAAATAAAGAGTCCTAAAATTATAGATGAAATAATAATACTTGCACAAATAAAATATGTACGTTTTTTTTCATTCATAATATCGATTATCTCCTAAGTTAGTATAGACTAATAGTTCCGTTTTGATTAAATGGGACTCTATAATAAGTTTTGCCTCCAAAAGAACCTCCAAAATTAAAACCAGCTCCTAACAACTCTGCTTTAATTTGACCTGAAGCATTACTGTCTATAACTGCTGTTAAAGTACCATTATAAGCATACTTTATACTTGTTGTAGGGTATCCATTTGGAGACCAAACATTAACATTTTTCCCTTCAATAAATGTGTTTGCAATAAAATTTGTTATTCCTAGGTAATAACCTTTAACTGAGTTAATTTGACGGAAAGAACCATTATTATATAGCTCAATATTTACACTTAATTGAAGTGTAGTTCTAGCAAATGTTGCACTTCTTATCAATGTATGTGAAGTAATTGTAGAGCGAGAAAGATCTGGGATAAGTTCAATAGTTTCAACAACTTTTCCAGTATCGCGATCAATAACAGTCGCAACTTCTGTGACCCCTGATTTTGAATAGATCACTTCTGGATTAGGAACATTATAATCCTCAACAGTAAATTGTAATTCATTGAATTTTACGGTGAGGTCACCAGTAGTGTCAGCGCTTACAGAAATAGGGAGACAAAATAATGCTAAACAACTAAATAATAGAGTAAATAGTATTTTTTTCATGTTAATCACCTACCGAGATTTCATAACAAAATTGGATATTAAGAATTGATAATTATAGTTTGCACATTGGAATCATCCACTTTCTTATATAAATATTAATTAGTTACGGTAATTTTTTATTCTAAAAATTTTATCTTTAGTAACAACTTTTTCTTATTTTATTATACTTTAATTTGAATGAATTTTCATTTTTTTATATGTGAAAGTAGTTCCAGTTTTCTTATCTCATTTACTTTTAATTTCTTGAATATGTTAGTAGGTGTTTCTTTCTTTTATGCAGGTTGGTTAAAATAGCTTCATCTGTTTCTTATACGTTTTTCAGAAATTGTATAAATTTCGTTATCACTTCTCTTACCAATAGCAATGACTTCAATAATTTCAATTGCATTGACAGTTTCATGAAAAACAATTCTCAGGCCCAGTTTTTTGTGTTTTAACTTCCTGTAACCTGCTAAATTACCGTGAAGAGCCTCTCCGGCAAGCATCCCTTGATTTTCTAACTTGATAAGTGACTTTTTAACATGAAGACGTTGACTATTATCTAATTTATAAAAATCATCTTGTGCTTCAGGTATCAATTCAACTTTATAACTCAATCCCAACCATCCTCTACATTTTCCAAACCTTCACGCCAATTTGAACCAAGAAATTCATCAACAGTTAAATTTTTTCGTGCTTCAAGTTCAAATGGAATTTTACGATCACGTCTGATTTTATTGAAATATAAATTAATTGCTGTAGTATAGTCAAGTCCAATCTCGTTTAAGACCTCACCGACTTCCTGTTTTAATTCAGAGTCAATACTTAGATTCAATCTTGCTTTTGTAGTTGTAATAGCCATTTAAATCACCTCATCTTTTTGTGTATATTATACACAAAAAAACAGATTTCTTCAAACTATTTTTTTCTCGTTGATAATTTTTCTGTATAAATTGTTAAAAAATAATGCTGAGATAGTCATTCTGAGCTATTTTCAGATCAAAGCACGGACAATATACCGCTAAAAACCCCTACAGCGTCAATGGTTTGCGCTGTTTTTTAGTTTATTCAACAACTTTCGGAAAAAGATCAATTTTTCGGAAAGATACTTTCCTAAGAGAAAGTTCCGAAATCTCATGGTCAAAAATAAAAATATCCTTGTAACAATTCAAGCTGCAAGGATATTTTTTATAGTCACATTAACTTTTATTTAACGTATCTCCAATAAAAGGTTATTCCTGTAGATGTTGGGTTATCTCTATCTACAGCAACCACGTATTCCATTCCCCAACCATGTCTAGCCGCTACAAGAAAAGTATCGTTAGAAAAATATTTTATGGCTGAATACACATCACCTACAAGAGGGAGCATTCCTGCTAGAGTCCCAACTGGATCATTAGAATATACTATCCTTTTAACTTCTGAGGGACTTAATCTTTGTATAACAGTCCTCATAACAGTTCTATCCATTGAATTTCCTTCAATTTCAACGAAGTTTAAAACATCTTTAGTAATTTGTTCTTGTTCTTCAACACTTAAATTAGAGGAATTGAATAAATCCTGTAAACTATAAACTTTACTTTCTTCAAGAACAAGTCGCTTAGTCTGGAGTCTTGCATCATGAGATTTTGGTGGGTGTGCCACATTTTGCGCAAAGGCAAGAGACGGCGAAACGAGACTAAAAGTTAAGATACCTGCAGAAATAGCAACTGCAAAAAATTTAGTAGTTTTCATGAGCTTTTCTCCTTTTTATTTGTATTCGTTTACATTTTATCATATAATGTTATTATAGTAAAGAAAGAAGGTGTTATTATGTTAAAAAAATATTTTTCAAAATATAAATGGACTGATTTATTTTGGATTCTATTTGTGATTTTGACATGCATCTATGTAGGAAACCATGATTTGCTTCCTCTTAATCATCAAGAATTCTCTCTTCGTGGTAGTTTCTGGGGATTTATACTTGCATTATTTCACTTACTATTCATTGATAAATTTTTCATCTCTAATCGGAAGTAAAACGATACTAGGTAAAAACTCAATTTCAGGAGAAAATAAAGTAAATCTCCCCACAATAAAACGCATAGTATCAAGGTTCTTCAAAACCTAATATTATGCGTTTTTTGATCTAAAGACTTTTCCCTATTCTTGCTTATTTTGTTAGCAAAAATGGGCAAGCAAAAATTGCGTGAAGCAATTTTTTCGGTGCGTTGTTCGCGCCGATTTTTTTTTGAGTCCACTTTGTGGGCCGAAAAACGCAGTGAATTTTTTGGCCCATCATGGGCCAAAAAAGGGGTGCAACCCACAGCCCTCCGCAGGAGCGTTTTACCTTTGCGCGCCACGCAGTGGTGTCAAAGGTGCAAAAACGTTACTCTTTGCCAAAGAGTAACAGAAACTCCCTGCCATATCCCGACTGTAGATTTCTATTTTTACGTTTATTTTTGTTTGACAATAGCGACGCAGAATAGCATTTGCGCTGCGTCATAGCCCGTTTTCGGGCTACTTTGAACTTTTTTTATTTGGGATGGTTTTGTATATTGGTCCACGTTTGATCTAAAACATGGTCTTCTATATAGTCCATTTTTTAGATAAATCATGGGCTTGTATATGTTCCATAATTTTATCATTTCGTGGTCTACTATATATCCCATTATTCTATATTTTCATGGTCCTCTATATAGTCCATTTTCTACTCAAATCATGGACAACTACGTAGACCATTATTTGTATTTTTCATGGACTTATATATAAATCCACGAAATGAACAAAACATGGATCTCTATATCTATCCATATTTTTATTAACTAGATTATTAGCTTAGTTAAATTCTTTGAGTATAGCGTTTTTTCTTCTGTTTTGTCTTTTTTTTTAACAAAAAATGGCATACTATGAGTAGCTATTCAAAGGTAGGTTTAAATCATGAATAAAACAATGACATTATCTTTTAAGACGAATCCACGTCAAACTAACATAAGACACAACAACCGCGAACTGACGGAAAAAGAGTTTATGAGCGACGCTCACAAGCATATCGAACGTGAAAAATCAAAATACAATATTCAGATTTTCAAACGTGATATAAAAGACGTTTATCACGAACTCTTTGATGATGCGCTGAATACTTACAACGCAAAGCAAAAGCGGAAAGATCGCAAAATTGATGACTACTATAAACACGTCCAGAAATCCAAAAATTTGGACCTTCAGAGGGAATTCATCGTGACCGTCGGAAACAAAGCTGATTGGGAAAAATTGAGCTTTGAAGAAAAACAGGAGGTCGGAGAGGCCCTAGAACGCTACGTTTGCGATTTTAACGAACGACACGATAATATGACCATTTACAACGCAATCGTTCATCTGGACGAAACTGGAGCCCCTCACGCCCATTTTAACATCATTCCAACAGCAACTGGCTATAAAAACGGACTTGCGGTGCAACCTTCTTTCCGAAAGGCTCTGGAACAAGAAGGATTCGGTCCAAGTGGACGTGAACAATTCAAAGCGTTTCGAGATGCAGAAATTCATCGTCTACATCAGTTTGTCCATGAAATTGGAATCGATAGAAAAGCTGGGCAGACAAACGATATCAAGGATATGCGCGAATATAAGGACGCGATGGAATATATTGAGAATCGAAAATCAAGTCAGATCGTGAAAATGCAACGAGAAGAACAAGCTCATGAAGAGAAGATGCACGAGCTAAACGAGCGATTGAGGCAGCAAGAAGAAAAATTTCAAAAGCGAGATCAGGCATTTGAGGACCGCAAGAGGCAACAGGCTAGAGAGATTAAGTTAATTAACGATGAGATCATGAGCAAGTCTGAAGAGCTTGATATCGAAATGATCAAAGATGAAACAGTCAATGCGATGCTGATGATGCAGCTGATAGCGAATAAGCCGATTGATGATAAACGGAACTATCGAATCGAAGAACGAGGCTTCGGAAAGGAAAAACAACGCTATGTTATTGTCCCAGAGAAAGACTTTGATGACTTGGCCCGTAGGGCTAATAGAGGTCCTTTAGTTAAATTGCTGAATGAGTTTAAAGAACATATTCTCGGTCTAGGAATTGTAAAACGTCTGAGGGCTACAATTGCTAAACTAAAAGAAGAAATGGCTGGTCTACTTAGAGAAAATGATAGCTTATCTAAAGAATTAACGGCTATAATTGAAGATAGAAACAAATACAGATCTCAATTGCAGGACCAAGAGTATTATCTAACGGATCAAGAACGTGCTGAGATTGCTGAAAAGATTGTTCAAAGACAAGATCTTGAGCTAGAAGATAATGAACGAAGCTTTGAAAGAGATGATCTCGATATGAGTAGATAACTTGATTATTAACCTAGTAATATAACCCCTTTTCCTGATAAACAGATCTGACGGCATAAAGCCGTCTTTTCTATTGGCTTCATACACTAAATTACAGATTTCATCTAACTTAAAGAGCCATCATCTAGCCACTAGGCTTACGCTCTTATAGGCCAGCTGTGTTGCATTCAAAACAAAAAGTAAATCGTAAGATCACAAATGTTGGATTGACTGCTAACAAGAGGGCGTAAGCCCTCTGGGAGCGAAGCGACCGAGAGCCGAAGGGCTCTAAGGCGAAGCCTCAAAAAAATCAAACGAAGGTGTAGATTTTGGGGCGAAACGAAGTGAGACCCTTATTTATATATATTTTATATATATGTTTAATAATATATTTAGCACCTCCGATAGTCTTAGAGCGCCAAGGGTTTCCAAGGTTTATGAATAACAAAATGTCGGTTCTTCGATAACAAAAT
>NZ_KV811999.1 GCF_001813295.1 Streptococcus sp. HMSC072G04 | reverse complement strand
GCGAGACGGACTGAAAGTCACATAATAAAAAAATCCCTATAAAGGGATTTTTTTATACCTATAATACCTTGTGCAAAATAGTCGTATATATCAAAATCAGAGTCACGTTACCTACTATTAGACCAAAAGTCGCAAGCAAAGTCTTTGCTGTACCCGGCTTAAAATCTGCACTAATCAAATATGGCCAAAAGCATACCATTGGGAGAATGGCTATTAACACGCATACATAGGCAGGAAAGCTTGTCCAAAGAAAGCGTGTCGTCTCTAACCAGTGACCCCATGAAGGTATCATTATTTTGCTTATAGTGAAAAGTATGCATATAAGGTGGACCATCAGAAGATAAATAGCATACTTTGTCTTACTTAGTACTTTTTTCTTTTTCATTTTGCCTAATTATCCCTGCAAATTCTTCTATCGCTCTGCTGCAATATTAGAACTAAAATTAAAATTAACTATATCATTATTCGAATCAAGGTCTAAATTCATAAAATAATGATTCCAAAAAAATTCATTGTTACCTGCTCCCCACTGCACGCCATAATGACCCAAATATTCATCTCTTGGCTCGCTTGGAGTCAGCCATATTTTTTTCCCAAATACTTTCGTGAACTCGTTTTCGTCAAGCTTCTTTAGCAAATCTATACCATCTATATTATATGAAATTCCATATTTTTTGGCAACAGCTGTGCACTCAGAATCGAAGCAAACCTGCGTAACTACACAGTCCTTCAGCTCCGTACTCTTCCTCTTATCTCCGTAAACACCTATACATCCGAGAACTATATTCTTCTTTACAAGAAGATAGGTAGATCGCGTAACTGCTGAGTCATATGACTTAAAGCCGTTTGGTACGCTAACCCCAGCTCCTTGGTATTTAGAATAGCTTCCCGTTGTCAAAAGCTCATTATAATTAGGATAATCATGTCTACCATTTGACACATAGATTTCAAACCCCTGGTCTATTAAATCCGAAATCTTAGTCTCTGTAAGATGAATTTCAGTTCTGTCAATTTTAAGTGGAGGTGCGTTATCAGGTAGACCTATAATTATATATACAAACATCAAAAACACGAATATCATAAGCACTGCAACGATACCTATCCAAGATTTCCCGGTTCTCCTTCGTGCATTGAAAAGCGCCATTATAGAAGGCGTGATTATAGCAGCACCAATTGGCGCCGCCCCATGACGGAACATGCCCATGACCTTAAAGGCAATTACAGCGCTAATTAGTATTAAAACTATGTGCACTGCATACTCTCCTACGCTTAGCTTACTCGTTCTAGTCTGATTATTTGCTGGGGCATCGTACACTGGAACACCGTTCTCAAAGGTGTTCTCCATTCTATAACGCAGCCAAAACAATATTCCAATAAACACAACTGCTAAGAAAACTAGCATTCCGATAAAAACTAATTTTTCCATATGTAACCTTTTGTCAGACCTAATTATCGTCCATCAAAATTCATATCTAGTCTACCACATTTTGAAATTGTTTTACAAAATTTACACACTTGTGCACGAATCAAAAAGTTTTAAAAGGATTTAACGACTTAGCAACAACTCAACAAAGTCTAATGAACGAGTGGGATTATGTAAATAACTTCTTGATAGCAAGTCCAACTGAAATTACAGAGTTAAGTAATATGTCTGTATGGTGGATATGTCAAGAAAACCTTAATCATCGTTATAAAATTCAAGTTAAACAAAGAATGGCGTACAGAAAACGAAATAAAAAGGGGTGTTCGATTTGCAAAGGTTACAGAAGAAAGCAAGAACATTTTATAAAGTTTAAAAAAGATATAAAAAAATAAAAACACTTTAAGTAATATAAAGTGTTTTTATATTGTCAAAATGTACAATTGAAAAATTATCAGTTTTCACTTAGATAAAGTACATATTACAGTAGATGGATAGCTTTTAAGATTTCCAGTGTTCACTTAAATAAAGTACATAATTGAATATAATTGGCTTAAAAAATTTTTTTAGTTATGATCTATGGCTTAAAAAATTTTTTTAGTTATTGACAAGGATACAAAACAGTCCTATAGAACCTCTATAACATCTTTCCGAAAAACTATAATTTTCTTGAAAAATATATCTGGCTATGCTATACTACTAGTATAGAAAGATTTGGAGAAAAACATGAAACGCGAGATCTTATTAGAACGAATTGATAAACTCAAACAAGTCATGCCCTGGTATGTATTGGAATATTATCAATCGAAACTGGCCGTTCCATACAGTTTTACAACTTTGTACGAATACTTAAAGGAATACGATCGATTTTTCACCTGGGTTTTGGAATCTGGTATATCGGATGCTGATACCATGGCCGAGATCCCTTTAGACGTTCTGGAGCACATGACCAAGAAAGACATGGAATCCTTTATTCTTTACTTACGTGAACGTCCTCTGCTCAATGCCAATACGACAAAAAACGGGGTTTCCCAAACAACGATTAACCGCACCCTTTCTGCACTATCTAGTCTCTATAAGTATTTGACTGAGGAAGTTGAAAACGAGCAAGGGGAACCTTATTTCTACCGCAACGTCATGAAGAAGGTTGCTACCAAGAAAAAGAAAGAAACCTTGGCTGCTCGAGCTGAAAATATCAAGCAAAAACTCTTTTTAGGGGATGAAACAGAAGGTTTTCTTAACTATATCGACCAGGAGTACCCTCAAACACTCTCAAATCGTGCCTTATCCTCTTTTAATAAGAATAAAGAGCGAGATTTAGCCATAATCGCACTCCTTCTTGCCTCTGGCGTCCGTTTATCTGAGGCAGTCAACTTGGACCTTCGTGATCTTAATCTTAAGATGATGGTCATTGACGTTACTCGAAAAGGTGGAAAACGAGACTCAGTCAATGTTGCTGCCTTTGCTAAGCCGTATTTAGAACAATATCTCGCTATTCGAGACAAACGTTACAAGACAGAAAAGACTGATACAGCCCTATTCTTAACCTTGTATCGAGGTGTTCCAAACCGGATCGATGCTTCTAGCGTTGAAAAGATGGTCGCCAAGTATTCAGAAGACTTCAAAGTCCGCGTGACACCCCACAAGCTTCGCCATACATTAGCAACTCGTCTCTATGATGCTACCAAATCACAGGTTTTGGTCAGCCACCAGCTGGGACATGCTAGCACCCAAGTTACAGACTTATATACGCATATCGTTAATGATGAGCAGAAAAATGCCTTGGATAGTTTATAAAATTACATAACGTAAATTATGTAATATATTAGTTTTAAAAAGAGCGATAGATTTTTTGAATGTCTACCGCTCTTTTATACTTTCTATAAAAATTCGATCCAATAATTACGGTGTGGCTCAATAATGACTGGTTTTCCCCAGAATGATTTTAGATAGGCCAAGTTTGCAGGGGTGACCGGTCTTTTTTCACCATTGAACTTCTCTGCACTCTCTTCCGTTAGAAAGCATTTAACTGCTTCATATTGTGTACCATCGCTCGCTATTCGATCAATTCCTAAATAAGCAATTTCATCACCGGCTTTTGGAAAATCTGTAAATAGTTTACCAATAAAATAAACCGTCTTATCTTTCATTAATTCATAAGCCTTACTATTTTCCAGTCTGTTATTCGCTGCAGCGTACATAATACAAAAACTATCCACAATATCTTTTAAAGGCATTAATTCTTCTTTGCTGACTATAATTTCGTCGGGAGCAAGTCCGCCAAGGATCAAATCTTTATAATGAGGTTGCTGGATGATATTATCTAAAGCCATTCCTAATGGTAGTTGGACAGCTTGATAGCCTAATGGTTCGAGCTCTTGCTTTTTCTGGTCAAGGTGTCCTTGTGTAATACTGACATTCAAATCATAAGGACTGGAAGGTTGTTGTTTGCTAAAAAAAGCCACTACTATACGATCTAACTGTTCAAATAGACCAAGATTTTCAACTGGAATTTTCATCATCGAATATGATCCCCTTTTTTGTTCAGATTTCCTCTATATTCTACTCTCATTATTTTTGAATATCAAGAAAAGAGGCCTTGTCATGAACTAACTTTTGATGAAAAATCTTAAACATTTTTGTTTGACATAATCTTTTTTCTTCAACAGCTCTTACCTCATGAATAGCTAACTATAAAAGATAATACAGAAGATCCTACCATTCTTCAGCCATATACTAGTTGAGTTTTACCACTTCGTCAGCTTTTTCCCAAATTACTGGATTATGGGTTGCAATAATGATTATACGCTCTTGATTCTTTAACATTAAGAGCAAGTCCATCACCTCTTGTGAGGTTTCTGGATCCAGTGCTGCAGTTAGTTCATCCGCTAAAATCAAAGGTGGATCTTTTAAAATAACTTTAGCTAATGCGACACGTTGCGCCTCTCCCCCCGATAATTCATAAATCTTTTGATCCAGAGAAAGGTAAGCCAGTCCTACTTTTTTGAGTACTTCTTCTTCTTGCTGCTTCTTCTCCTTTTTCGTTAATTTTTGACCAATCAATCCCAAATCTAAATTTTTACCGATCGTTTCGTTTTCAAGTAGGCCAAAGTTTTGAAAGAGATAACCTAATTCACGCTTAAAGAAGTGATGCTGTTTGATTTGTTTCAGTTCTTGCCCTTGATAGCTTATATTCCCTTCTTCATAAGGCTCTATCTTCGCCAAGATATTAAGCAAGGTTGTTTTACCACACCCACTATTTCCGATCAGAGCATAGACCTTACCTTCTGTAAATTGCAAGCTCAAATCTTGAAAGACCGTTCGTTGGCCAAATGATTTGGTTAAATGTTCTACGCTAATCATATTAGGCTCCTTTCAGTACAGTGGCTAACAAGTGGTCTTCTTTATGAGACCGGTACAGGAGAATGAACCAAGCATTAGTAATAAATAGAAAGAGAGTGACAAGAGCAATCCACCATTCCGAAGTGAGAATGAATACCAAGAGGCTTCCTAATAGCAAGAGGCTACTTTCTGAGAGCAAAATCATTTGGTGAATGTTTACAAATCCCAGACCTGCAATCTTCTTCAAGAAGATTTGTTTTCTAAACTCTTCAAAATATAGGAAATTCATAGTGTTAAAAAGAAGAACAGAGGTTGCTATACCAAAGACTCCTCCTGCAATCGCCATGAGATTTTCTATTTGTATGTTTTGGGCCATTTGCTGGTAAACGTCCACTGCATAGTCGTACTGACTAACACTTTTTTCAAGATTATACTCAGCGACTAGCTTCTTACTATTCTGAAGCCCATTAAAATAAAGGTAGGAATTTAGGTGGGTGAAATATGGATTCTCATAACCTCCAAAACTTTCAGGTTGTATAACCACTAAAACAGGATCTGTAAAGAATTGCTTATAGCTGATTGGTGTGTTGTTGTAGATAAAGCGTTTTTGATGATTCGGAATATACGTTACCTGCGCCTTCATTGATAAGGTGATATTTCCTTGATCATCTCGAGGAGATAGATAATCTTCATATCGTTTGATCATCTCCTCTTCTCGACCTTTTAATTTTTCCGGAAGTAAGAGACCAAATTCTCCTGCTTGTAAGTGATTTAAGTGATCTTTTTCTTCAGGAGAAACTGGAACACCTTGGATTTCGAGGTAATTTGGAGTTACATAGAGAGTTCGTGCAAGAGGATCGTAATCTGTGATGGAAAACTCTTTACCTGTACTAGGATCCGTCATAACTCCTTTTGAACCAAAAAATACGAGGTGATGATAAGCTAAAAGACCACCATTTTCGATGCCAGACTCGATGAGCTTAGACCATTTTGCTCTGTCCTCAATTTGCGTCTCTTTGTTTGTTTTCTGTGAAAAATCCTCCCGACTTGTACTAATTTGGACCCAATTCGACTGTTTTAACCAAGCCTCACTTCCCTCTTGGTGAGTTTGCCAGACTGATCCAAAAATACTGATTCGATGAATCGCAAGGCCAATTAATGCCACAGCGAGAAATTGACAAATAAAGAGGAAAACCAATATGCGCTTCAATGGAACCTTCCCTTTTAAAAGGGGGACTAAATGAATCGTTTGAATACTATATGCAAAGAGGAAGGATAAGAAAACAGACAAAATTAGTAACATCCCATTGTAAATAATACTACTGAAAATAACGATGGAATAGGAAAAAGGTGTCAATTGAAAGCAATAAATCAGAACAGCACCCATTATACTTGCGCCAATACATCCCAAAAGCAACTCTATACTATCATCTTTTAGAGAATGTCCGAAAAGTTGCAAGCGTCTCATTCCTGAAATATATCGAATCCCAGCACTTCTCATTTCTTGTGTTTTTTGAATAATCGTAAAAGCGCTAAAACTAATGATAAAAATGACTAAGGCAAGTGATTGTGAACCTGAGCCAAAAAAGGCAATAAAGGTCAGCAGAAGATTCGGTTTCTCAATAAAAGTTTGTGAGAAACCAAGAGTATGAAGAGTTTGATCCAGCTTTTCAGTTTCCAATTCACCTGTTAATACATAATAATTCGTTAGCAGGCTTTCTTTGGCAGCCAGTTCTTTCTTCTCTCTTTTAATCCCAAGAGGAAGTTTTCCCTCTCCGTAGATTTCATAGGTGAAAACAACCTGCCCCTTAGAATCTGTTCTTTGTATCTGACGGGCAATTATACTATGATTTTCCCTTGCCAAGCGGTCTAAACTGGAAGATAAGTCTTCATATGTGACGCTCTTATCTTGTCTTACCACACCTACTACCGGAAGACTGCGGTGGATAAGCGTATTTGGAGAAATAAAGGCAATCCAAATCAAAAAGCTAGAGATGAAAAGGTTTGATAAAATAATAAAGACACGTTTCATATCATCACACTTTCTAAAGCATCAAAGGAAAGTATTACCTAACTAGTCAATCAATTTCATTGTTTGGTGATTACTGAGTATTAAAAATTTTAATAATATTATTGTAAACGAATACATTTTTCCACCTTTACTATACTACAAAATCCTTCGTAAAACAATAATTTCTATGTGAAACTAGTTTCAAAAAAGAGATCCGCTTCTGCGAATCTCTTATGACTTTATTCCACCACTGCTTCAGCAATTTCTTCTGCAGTGATACCTGCGAAGTAACGACCAAGGTTAATGGTTTGAAGGGCTTTGAGGACGTCTTCACGTTCGTATTTAACGCCACGAAGAACATCTTCTACTGCTGCAACATCTTCGATACCGAAGAAGTCACCGTAGATCTTGATGTCTTGGATTTTTGATTCAATGACGTTAGCGAAGATTTCAACCTTACCACTTGGGAATTTGGTGCCGCGACGGACATTGTATTCAGGAGACTTTCCATAGTTCCAATCCCAAGTACCAAACTTGGTTTCCTTGATCCGGTTGATTTCAGCCAATTCTTCATCCGAGAAGACATATTCTGTCATCTCAGGGTATTCTTTCTTCATGTAGTCCAAAAGTAGGTCCCGGAACTCTTCAACCGTGATTTTTTCTGGCAACTCATCGATAATATTGGTCACACGTGCACGAACTGATTTAACCCCTTTAGACTCAAACTTGTCTTTAGACACCTTGAGTGCATTAGCAAGGACTGACAAATCAACGTCAAAGAGAAGGCAACCATGGTGCATGATCCGACCATTGATGTAAGCTTGGGCATTTCCACAGAATTTCTTGCCATCAATCTCTAAGTCGTTACGACCCGTGAATTCAGCCTTCACTCCAAGCTGAGCCAAGGTGTTAATTACAGGAGTTGAGAAGCTCTTGAAGTCAAAGGCCTTGTTTTCATCTTCTTTTGAAATAATGGTGTAGTTGAGGTTGTTCAAATCATGGTAAACAGCCCCACCACCACTGATCCGACGAACCACTTCAATCCCATGCTCCCGAACATAGTCACGGTTGATTTCTTCGATGGTATTTTGGTGACGACCAACGATAATCGAAGGTTTATTAATCCAAAGAAGGAAGATTTGATCCTCGTCTAAAAGGTGTTTAAAGGCGTACTCTTCCAAAGCAATATTAAAAGCAGTATCATTTGAATAATTAATAATGTATTTCATAAGATTCCTTTATATACGATAGAGACTGGTCCAGCATTTGCTGTCCAGCCATTCTATCATTTCAAATATTATTTCTTCTTAGGTGAGTGAACTGCCAAGCCGAGTACATCCGCAAAGGCTTCGTACATCACTTCTGAGAAGGTTGGGTGACCATGAATGGTCTTGAGCATTTCTTCTACAGTGATTTCCATCTCAATGATGGTTGAAGCTTCGTTGATCAATTCAGCTGCTGCTGGACCAATGATATGAACCCCAAGAACTTCACCGTATTTCTTGTCTGCAATGACTTTAACAAAGCCTTGAGCCGCATCTGATGCAATGGCACGACCGTTCGCCGCAAAGTTAAACTTACCGATTTGAACATCGTATTTCTCACGAGCTTGTTCTTCTGTCAAACCAACAGCTGCAACTTCTGGAAGTGTGTAGATGGCTGCAGGAGTCAAGTTCAATTTGGCAACAGCATGATTTCCCTTAAGAGCATTTTCAGCCGCAACTTCACCCATTCTGAAGGCAGCATGAGCCAACATCTTAGTACCGTTGATATCACCTGGCGCATAGATACCTGGAACAGACGTTTCCATATATTCATTAACTTTGATACGTCCACGATCCAATTCAAACTCGACTTCACCGATTCCTTCAAGATCTGGAACACGCCCGATTGAAAGAAGGGCTTTGTTGGCGATAATATCGTCTTTTCCTTCAACCTTGATACGAAGTTTGCCATCTTCTTCAATGATTTCTTGCAATTTCGTATCCGTCAAGATTGTCATACCTTTACGTTCAAGGATCAAGCGAAGGTTCTTAGATACTTCTGCATCCATAGCTGGAACAATGCGGTCCATCATTTCGATAACCGTAACTTTTGACCCGAAGGTCATGAAGGCTTGTCCAAGTTCGATCCCGACAACACCACCACCAATGATGACAAGGCTTTCTGGAACTTCGTTCATTTCAAGGATATCATCACTAGTCATGACAAGGGATGATTCCATACCAGGAACATTAATCTTACTTACTTTTGAACCACCAGCAAGGATGATCTTCTTCGTTTCAAGCAATTCAGAACCATTGACCAAGACATTCTTATCTTTCGTAATGGTACCGATACCCTTGTGAACATCCACTCCGTAGCTGCGAAGAAGACCCGCAACACCACCAACAAGAGTATTAACAACTTTAGATTTAGTTTCTAAAAGTTTATCCATATCTACTGAGAAACTTGGATTTTCAATGATAATACCACGGTTGGCCGCATGTCCGATATTTTCGATAATTTCAGCGTTGTGGAGGTAAGTCTTAGTTGGAATACATCCGCGGTTCAAGCACGTTCCACCAAGTTCAGATTTCTCAACAAGAGCAACCTTACCACCTAATTGAGCTGCTTTAATAGCAGATACGTAACCAGCAGGACCACCACCAATCACAACGATATCATAAGCGTCATCGCTCTTATTGTCATCGTTTGAAGCACTTGCTGCAGCTGGTGCTGGACTTGCTTCTGGTGCAGCTCCTCCAGCGGTTGGGATGTTTTCCCCTTCTTCACCAAGATAACCGATTACTTCTGTTACAGGAACAGTTTCTCCATCCCCTTTTAGGATAGCGATCAAGTAACCGTCTTCTTCCGCTTCCAACTCCATGCTGACTTTGTCTGTCATGATTTCAAGGAGAACTTCTCCTTCTTTTACAAATTCGCCGACTTTTTTATTCCACTGAACGATTTGTCCTTCGGTCATATCTACGCCGGCTTTTGGCATAATTACTTCTAAGGCCATTTTATTTCCCTCTTTTTCTTGTTTCTATTCTCTCGTTGATTAGACCAACATTGAAATCGGGTCTTCAATCAAGGCTTTCAAGTCTTTCATGAATTTGGCACCAGCCATTCCATCGACAACGCGGTGGTCAATGGTCAAGCCCAAGCTCATGATTGGACGAATGACAATTTCACCATTCACAACCACTGGTTTTTCAACCGTTGCACTAACTCCAAGGATGGCAGAGTTTGGTTGGTTGATAATCGGTCCAAATGATTGAACGCCAAACATCCCCAAGTTACTGATAGTAAAGGTTGAGTTTTGCAATTCACTTGGAGCAAGCTTACCATCCAAGGTACGTCCGATAACATCCTTGAAGGCTACGACTAACTCTGACAAGGTCATCTTTTCAGCATTGTAGACAACTGGAGTCATCAATCCATTGTCCATCCCAACTGCCATCGCTAAGTTGACATAATTGTGAGTGATGATGGTTTTGCCATCTTCTGTTAAAGACGCATTGATGTATGGATGTTTCATCAAGGTCTTAACCACTGCTAGAGAAAGCAAATCTGTTACAGTGACTTTCTTACCAGTGGCCTCCATAATTGGATCCAATACCTTCTTACGAAGGGCCAACATTTGAGACATATCAACGTCATAGTTCAAAGTAAAGGTTGGTGCTGTCAAGTAAGATTCCACCATCCGTTGAGCAATCACCTTACGCATTGGTGTCATCGGAATCCGCTCGATCTCACCATAAGGTGTCACATTATCTGGAACTTCGTCCACCTTCTCGATTTGAGCCGGTGACTTAATGGTCTCATTCTCAATATTTTCAGGAAGGAAAGCAAGGACGTCCTTCTTCATAATCTTACCACGATGACCAGTTCCTTGGATTTCTTGCCAAGCAATATTGTGTTCTAAAGCAATTCGTTTTGCAAGTGGTGAAATGCGAACCACGTTAGTGTCTTTATATGTTTCCACGTCTTCTTTGTGGACACGACCGTTTGCGCCTGAACCAGAAACATCATAGAGGTTGATCCCAAGATCATCCGCTAATTTTCTAGCCGCAGGAGTCGCTCTTAGCTTATCATCAGCCATGACCTCTCCTATTCTATTATAAGATATTAAGGACGTAGAGGACAAAGAAAAAATAGGAGATTGACGCTGTGTTCGATGAACACGAGGAAATCTATCTTTTTTTCACAGTCCTCCGTCCGGATTCAGTTACAAGATACTAAGGGCGTCAAAAGTCAAAGTGAAAATAGGAAACTTGACGAAGAAACTTTAGTTTCTAGGAAAGTTTATCTTTTTCACCCAGACTTTAGCCCGTGCTCTAATCTAAGATATTAAGGACGCAGAGAACTTTGTACCTAAAAAGATACAAAGTTTCCTCGTCTAATTCAAACGATATTACATAATTTATGTTATGTATTATTCTTTGTTATATGTTTTACGAATAGCTTCTTTGATGCTTTCAACTGTTGGGATCATTGCATTCTCAAGGTTTTGTGCGTAAGGCATTGGCACATCTTCTCCTGCACAACGACGAATTGGTGCATCCAAGTAATCAAATGCTTCTGATTCAGAGATAATAGCTGATATTTCTCCGATATAGCCACTTGTTTTGTGGGCATCATTGACAAGGACTACTTTTCCTGTCTTCTTGACAGAATTAATGATGATCTCTTTATCAAGTGGAACCAAGGTACGTGGGTCTACTACTTCTACTGAGATCCCTTCTTCTGCCAATTCTTCAGCTGCTTGCATAACACGACGAAGCATTTTCCCGTAGGTTACGACAGTGACGTCAGTTCCTTCGCGTTTGATTTCTCCGACACCAAGTGGAATGGTGTAGTCTGGATCAACTGGCACTTCCCCTTTTTGGTTGAATTCTGATTTGTACTCAAGAATGATTACTGGGTTGTTATCGCGAATAGAAGACTTGAGAAGTCCCTTCATATCCGCTGGCGTACCAGGAGCAACAACTTTCAAACCAGGAATATGAGTAAACCAAGATTCCAAAGATTGGGAGTGTTGGGCTGCAGATCCAACTCCGTTACCAGCAGCACAGCGAATGGTCATTGGTACTTGACCTTTTCCACCAAACATGTAGCGAGTTTTAGCAGCTTGGTTGACAATAGCATCCATGGCAATTACTGAGAAATCCATGAAGGTCATATCAACGATTGGGCGAAGTCCGGTCATGGCTGCACCTGCTGCTGCACCTGAAATCGCAGCCTCAGAAATCGGACAGTCACGGACACGTTCTGGACCGAATTCCTCAAGCATTCCTACTGAAGTTCCGAAGTCTCCACCGAAAACTCCGACATCTTCCCCCATCAACAATACGTTTTCGTCGCGACGCATTTCCTCAGACATAGCAAGGATAATGGTATCGCGGAAAGACATTAATTTAGTTTCCATAATTCTCTACTCCCCCTTAGTCTGCGTAAATATCTTCGAAAGCTGATTCAAGTGGAGGGAATGGGCTTTCTTCCGCAAATTTCACTGAAGCTTCAACTGCTTCTTTCACTTCTTCTTGGATCTGATCCAATTCTTCTGCGCTCGCAATATCATTCTCGAGCAGATACTTACGAAGGTTTTCAATCGGATCTTTCTTCTTCCACTCTTCGACTTCTTCACGGGTCCGGTATTTACCAGGGTCAGATGAAGAGTGACCAAGCCAACGATAAGTAACACTTTCAATCAAGACAGGGCCTTTACCAGAGCGGACGTGATCGACTGCCTTCTTAAATCCTTCATAGACATCAATAACGTTGTTCCCATCAGGAATAAACATTCCAGGAATGCCGTAAGCAGCACTACGCTCATGGATATGCTGGATATTGGTCATTTTCTTGATATCAGCAGAGATTCCATAACCGTTATTGATACAGTAGAAAATTACCGGAAGATTCCAAATAGAAGCCATATTCACTGCTTCGTGGAAGACACCTTCGTTGGTTGCACCGTCCCCAAAGAAGCAGACAACAATCTTACCAGTCTTATGCATTTGTTGAGTAAGAGCAGCTCCTACTGCAATCCCCATACCACCACCAACAATACCGTTGGCACCAAGGTTACCTGCATCCAGGTCGGCGATGTGCATGGAGCCACCCTTCCCTTTACAAGTACCGGTATACTTACCAAGGATTTCTGCCATCATGCCATTCAAATCGATTCCTTTAGCGATGGCTTGTCCATGTCCACGGTGGTTAGATGTCAGCAAATCATCATCGTTCAAAGCCAACATCGCTCCAACGTTAGCCGCTTCTTCCCCAACAGAAAAGTGCGTCATTCCTGGCACTTTTCCTTTTTTTACTAACTGTGCAATTTTTAAGTCCATGCGACGGATTTCTTCCATTTTACGGAACATATCCAATAAGAGACTTTTATCTAATGTTGCCATTATTTCGCCTTTCTAAGCAATTATTCATTCATTTTCATTCTAGCCAAAAATGAAAACACTGTCAAAAATAATGCTCAATTTTCTTCACAAACTAATCTTCATAAGTTCTTGATATAAATGGTTTTAACAACTGTTATATAAAAGATTCACAAAGTTTTATATTGAAATATTCTTGATGATTTGGGAATAAAAAACCGATAGGAAAGACCTATCGGCACAATTTTATTCAGCGCGTTGACCAAAGTCATGAATCATTTGTTCTAATTCTTCACGACTTGGTGTTGTTAACATGTAAAGGTAATCACCTTGGAGTTCCGCAAAGGCTGCAGGCATCTCCTTCTTCACTCGGAATTGATGCTGGTATTTGGCCAAAACTTCTTCCTCTGAAAGAGCATAAGCTGCATTGGCACGACGAGAAGTTGCCAAGCAATAAAGGGGCTCAAACTCAGAAGCTGGGAAAGGTTCTCCTGCTACGATGGCAGCATAGCCACGGTACAAATCAATCGAGTGAGCGTAGTTGTAGACATCGATGGTAAAGCCACCTGCAGGGCGATTATTGTACTCGATCGCAATATAGTCATCCCCATCGCGGAAGAACTCAATGTGGAAGAAACGTTCTTTCATACCAAAGGCTTTGACAATGGCTTCCCCGTATTGACGCAATTTTGGATCCATCTCTTTAAGAACATAATAAGAGTTGTCCATCTTGTAGAGCATCAAATCGAGCGGCGTATAAGCATAGTCGAAGGTCGTTGAAAAGACAATATTACCATCACGATCGACCAGACCATCAAAGGTACAAATCTCGCTAGAAGTGACAAATTTCTCAAAGAAGTACTCTGTATGGCCATCCCAGTCAGCTTTGAAATGGTCCACATCTTCTGGCGTTTCGATCTTGAAGGTCGCTGCTGCTCCTACCCCATTGTCAGGCTTAGCAATCAATGGTAACCCAATCTTCTTCACAGCCTTATCAATGTCTTTTTCTGTTTTAACTACTGCACCAGGTACGACTGGGACTCCAGCCTTCTTGAAGAGTTTCTTCATTTCGGATTTGAACTTGGTTTTCTTCAGATCTTTTGGCTTAGCCCCGAAGACATTGAATTGCTCCCGAAGCGCCGCATCCAATTCCAACCAGTACTCATTGTGGGATTCGATACGATCGATTGGTCCATGTTTGTAAAAGAGAAAGGCTACTGCACGTTTCACTTCGTCCAGATTTTCCAAATTTTCAACACGGAAATATTCTGTTAAGCTGTTGCGCAAAGGCTCATCTAACTGTTCATATGGCTCTTGACCAATTCCCAAAACAGTGATCCCTTTATTAGCTAGTTCGATTGTAAATTGTTGGAAGTTTTGTGGGTAATATGGTGAAATAACGATATAATTCATTGAGGTCTCCTCCCTTTTTACTTATAGATGCATTTGACCTAGGAAATATGGCATTTGTTTGCGCCACCATTCCCAATCGTGGGCGACATCATGTCCCCATTCAGCGAACCATGCAGGAATATTTTTGTGATCAAAGGCTTCTTTCAGTTTGTAGAAAGATGGAAGTCCATCTTGTTCCCAAGCCCCTAAACCAGTACAAACAACGATTTCCGCCTGACGGTAACGATCGATAAACCAGCCATCATTTTGGTTCCAAATATAATCAGATGGCGAGTTTTGATAAATGGCTTCATCGCCTCCAAAATCACCAACAAAGAAACGAGCGTCATAGACACCACTCAAGGCAATCACTTTGTTGAAGACATCTGGATGTTGCAAGAAGAAATTGAGCGCGTGGTAGGCTCCCATTGAGCAACCAGTTGTCATCATCGGATCAAACCAGCCTGTTTTGTGTTTGATAAAAGGAATGGCTTCTTCAATTACATAGCGTTCATAAGCACGGTGCATTTCGGCACGATCGTGAGGATTCTTCCAATTACAAAGCCAGCTATCACTATCCACACTAGAAAGGGTAAAGAATTGAACCCGTCCTTCTTCGATAAACTGAGCACAAGCATCAATCATACCAAAGTCATAGTATTCGTTATGGCTTCCACCTGAGGAGGCAAAGACCACAACAGGAATTCCTGCGTGTCCATAGCGGTTCAAGTACATTTCACGGTTGAGTTGGCCACTCCAGTGGCTTAAATGTTCAATATTCATAAGTTTCCTCTTTCTCTCTATTGATTTGTTCTGAGTCCATTAATCCCAATTTTCAGCCAAAAAGCGAAGGCATTCAGGTAAATGTTCAGCCCAAGCTTCTTCATGGTGAATCGCACCGGATTGAATCCGAATGGCAATATTTTCTAAAGCAACTCCTTGTTGGATAACGTCGTGATAATAACGAAGGGATGAATCAATATAGGCTTGCTTGATATTTCCCGCCATCAGCGTTTTATCTGTATCATCCGCCTCTTCAGTACCTACATAGATGTAGATCCGTTGATCTGCATATAATTTTTTGCGTTCGATATAATGATTGAAGGCATCTTGGTGTAGCCAGTTAGCAGATGAAAAGACACCTAAACAACCAATTTGATCTTGGTACTCTAAGCCCAAGAATTGGGTAATATTCCCACCCAAGGAAGATCCAATCATGGCCGTATGTTCTCGATCAGCAAGAGTCCGGTATTCTTGGTCGATAAAAGGTTTCACCACCTCCATGACAAATTCGCCGTACTCAACTCCCTTGCCACCAAATTGCATGCCAGGAATATTGGATTCCTTGTACTTCCAGGCAGAGTATTCATTCATGCGTTGGAAACCATCATTATCGATCGCAACAACAATCATGCGACTAATATCTGGATTCCGCTTAATGGCTGGAATGACTTTCCAGGAATGACCCGCATAAGCTTCCTTGCTGTACAAAACGTTTTGCCCATCGTGGAAATAAACCACAGGGTAACGTCTATCTGTATCCGTTTCATAATTCTTAGGTAATAAGACTCGCACACGACGGAGTTTTCCGGTATAAGGCACTTTCAATTCGTGTGTCTTCATATCTAAATAAAAATAGGATTTGTTCATTGTCAGAAAACTCTCTATATTCTAAATTTTATTCATTATACCATTTTTAGAAGAAAAAGTCTGGATTTTCTCCAAACTTTTTTCTTTCTTGGGTTATTTTTCCATAAACTGAGCCAAATCTTGTAAAGAACGTTCGGCAATTTTCTCATAACGTTCCTTTTTATCCCGAATACGTGGACCTTCTAGCTCCTTGATAATCCCGAAGTTGACATTCATGGGTTGGAAATGCTTGCTGTCAGCATGGGTGATATAGTGAGCCAGGCTTCCGATAGCTGTCGTTTCAGGGAAAATCGCTGCTTCTTCTCCTTTGAAAAGGCGAGCTGCATTGATTCCAGCTACCAAACCTGAGGCAGCTGATTCAACATAGCCTTCTACACCTGTCATTTGACCTGCAAAGAAGAGATTAGCTTGTTTCTTAGAACGGTAGGTTTGTTCAAGCAGATTTGGAGAATCCATGTAGGAATTGCGGTGCATGACACCGTATCTCACAAATTCCGCATGTTCCAAACCTGGAATCATTTGGAAGACCCGTTTTTGTTCTCCCCATTTAAGGTGAGTTTGAAAGCCAACGATATTGTAGAGGCTGGCAGCCGCATTGTCTTGGCGCAACTGAACTACCGCATAAGGGGTCTTAAACTCCCCATCACGTGGACCTTTGTAATCATCTGGATACTCGAGTCCAACTGGCTTCATAGGACCATAGAGCATGGTTTTGATACCACGTTTAGCCATGACTTCAATAGGCATACAACCTTCAAAATACTTTTCTTTTTCAAAAGAGTTGAGCGGGGCTTCTTCTGCATTGACCAAGGCCTCGTGGAAGTCCATAAACTCTTGCTTGGTCATTGGGCAGTTGAGATAAGCTGCTTCTCCCTTGTCATAGCGTGACTTGAGATAGACCTTGTTCATATCGACAGTATTGACATCGATGATTGGAGCTGCTGCATCGTAAAAATAGAAGCCATCACCACCATTGAGCGCGTGGATCTTTTCTGCCAAGGCATCGCTGGTTAGAGGCCCCGTTGCGACCACTGTGATGGCATCTGTCGGCAATTCCGTAATTTCATCACGAATGACTTCGATGAGCGGGTGTTGGGACACCTTCTCCGTCACCCGGCTAGCAAAACCTTCTCGGTCCACAGCCAGTGCTCCACCGGCCGGTACCCGGGTCGCTTCCGCTGCTTCAAGGATGACAGAACCCAAACGGCGCATTTCTTCTTTGAGGAGCCCGACAGCATTGGTGAGAGAATCCCCACGAAGAGAGTTGGAACAAACTAGCTCCGCAAAGTTGTCTGTTTTATGTTGCGGAGTGGATTTAACACCACGCATTTCATAAAGCTTGACCGGAATTCCCTGTTGGGCAATCTGGTAAGCTGCTTCAGAGCCAGCAAGGCCCGCACCGATCACATTGATATAAGATTGAGACATGACACTAATACCTCTTTGGGTATCAAAACACCCTGCTGGACTGTTTGACATCCACAAATCTTTCTAATTTTCTACTTGGTCCATTATACCAAAAAGCCAAGTAAAAAGACAGGGAAGCCTTTTCTTCCTGTCTTTTTACTATTTATTTATTGACACAACCAAGCTGCTAAGAGGGCAGATAGGATACTGAACAAGGACCCGATCAAGTAATACTCCGCAAAGGCTGGATCCTCCGAAATTTTATTGTAGCGAGCGATGGACTTGGCGGTAAAGACCAGGCCGATAGAAGCAAATTGCCCATAGACCAGACAGGCACCAATCACCAAACGCTCTAAAAAGCCAATCATAGAACCAGCCCCAGTGATCGTATCCATTTTCTTCTTGCTGGTGGGTTGATACTTGGTAAACAGAATTTTAAAGGCAATATTGCTTGGTTTTCCAACTAGGAGGACATAAAAGATTAGATTTAAAATATCCAAGGGCAGATAGGTCGAACCATTCTTCGCTCCCATAAGGACTAGACACGTCAAGATGCCGATATGCAAGACTTGATCCAAGACAAAGGTCCAGGCGGTTGGTAATTTCAATTGCTTCTGCACGATCGGTTTTAAGAAATCTATTCCAGCATGAGTCAGTAAAATGACCAAACAAATCCACCACAAGTCCAGATGACAGAAAGAAACAACGATCAGAGGCAGAGCTACATATAGAATGTGAAGCCCGAGCACCTTCTTATCCTGATCCTTGCGATCCGCCATCTTCTGACTTTGAAAATAATAATCCGATAACAAATGACAAATCAACAAAAGGATCAAGTATGGATTTGTTACGATACTAGACAATCCGCTCATGGGCCTCTCCTTTCTCTAAGCTTTGAATACAAGCTAGTGCTGCTGCTCGTCCCCGTAAATAAATACGAATACTGCTACTCTTTAAGCGCTTGGACAGGGCACTAGGGTTGAGCTCTAGCGATTGGGCCAAATCCTGCTGGCTAAAGCTTTCACTATAGACAGATCTCTTTAGCAGATTGAGCAGGATCTCTTCCTGACTCTCTCTCCAACCCGAACGTATG
The DNA here is from genome assembly GCF_001813295.1 of Streptococcus sp. HMSC072G04. Taxonomy (GTDB): domain Bacteria; phylum Bacillota; class Bacilli; order Lactobacillales; family Streptococcaceae; genus Streptococcus. The sequence continues at coordinate 20,284 of NZ_KV811999.1, read as the reverse complement.
GCCTCTCCGGAAGCGATGAGCGCATTCACCACTGAGTCCTGACTGTCATTACCGCTCAAAAAATAAATCTGGGTGTTGCCATAATCATTTTTCTGATGGACCAGATTGATGGCTGCGCGTGCATTCCAATAGGCTGGTCCATCTGCACCGATACTTTGCAGGGGATCGATATCCGTTACAATCTCCCCGAGGCCAATGCCAAAACGAAGCTGTGTCGGCTTTAGTTCTGAACGCAGTATATCAATGATTTGAAAAATCGGAGCATCCACTTTTAAAAGAGCCTGAAACTCATCACCCAAAGTTAAGGTAAAAGCCGATGCTAGGCAGTCTTTAAAAAGCTCATTGATCTTTTGAAGCGTTTTTTCTAACTGTTTTTGCAGGTCTAAACGTTCTTGTACGATTTTGGAATCAATCACATCTGCAATCAAAGCAAGATACATAAGCCCACCTCCTTATGTCTATTATAACGAAAAAAACACAAAATGTCTATTATAACAGACATTTATAAAAATTGCCGTTATAATAGACATTGAATTATTTGAAAGCTTATTTCACTTTTTCTTCTTCGTAGTCGCCATTGCTACATACGACTTGTTTGCCGCCACCACGAACTTTTTTCTCAACTAAGTAGTGGCCACATTTTGGACAATCCCGACCGATTGGTTTATCCCAAGAGGTAAATTCACACTCTGGATAGCGATTGCATCCATAGAAGATACGGTTGCGCTTGGTTTTACGCTCGATGATTTGTCCCTGATGACAGTCAGGACACTCCACACCGATTTCTTTAACGATGGCTTGGGTATGACGACAATCTGGGAAATTACTACAAGCATAGAACTTACCAAAACGTCCTAATTTAATCACCATCGGGCTACCACAGACTTCACAATCAAAACCAGCTGGTTCGTCTTTGATTTGGATTTTTTCCATCTCTTCCTCAGCCTTTGCGACCTCTTTAGAAAATGGTTTGTAGAAGGCATCGATGACTTTTTGCCACTCTTCCTTTCCAAGTTCGACATCATCGAGTTTCCCTTCCATCTCTGCTGTGAAGGTTACATTGACAATATCTGGGAAGAATTCAACGATCAGTTTATTAACGATTTCCCCTAACTCTGTTGGTTCAAAGCGTTTGGCTACCAGCTTCACATAATAGCGTTTTTGAATGGTCTCAATCGTCGGAGCATAGGTTGAAGGACGACCAACCCCATTTTCTTCTAAGGTCTTAATCAAGGTCGCTTCAGAATATCGAGCAGGTGGTTGGGTAAAGTGTTGCTCCGGCTTGCTATTGACTTGCTTGACGATATCGCCTTCTACCATATCCGGCAACATCTTGTTCTTATCTGAGTCGTTATAAATAGCCAAATAACCATCAAACTTCACCTGGCTCCCGTTTGCCGTATACTGAACCCCATTTTGACCTAAACGGACATTCATGGTATCAAAGACAGCTGCTGTCATTTGACTAGCTACAAAGCGCTTCCAAATTAAGGTGTAGAGTTTTAATTGGTCTTTGTCTAAGTATTTAGCAATGCTCTCAGGAGTATTGAAGACGCTGGATGGACGAATGGCTTCGTGAGCATCTTGGGCTCCAGAAGCATTCTTCACGCGGCTTCCATGCTTGGAATATTTCTCACCAAAGCGATCCACGATAAAGTTCGCTGCCTCATTTTGCGCAACCGGACTAATCCGTGTAGAATCGGTACGCATATAGGTAATCAAACCTTGAACACCAGAGCCAATATTGATTCCTTCATACAATTGCTGAGCAACCATCATGGTCTTGCGTGTACGGAAGTTGATCTTATTGGCAGCATCCATCTGCATAGAAGAGGTGGTGTATGGAAGTGGCGCATTCCGACGACGCTCTTTCTTTTCCACCTTTTCAACGGTAAAATCTTTGCCATCTAAGCGTTCAAGAACAGCTTTCACCTCTTCATTGGTGTTGAGCTTCATCTTCTTGCCATCAATCCCATAGAAGCTGGCTTGGAATTGCTTGGTCCCTTTTTTGAAGACACCATCAATGGTCCAGTATTCTTCCGGCTTAAAATCATTAATTTCATTTTCACGATCAATGATTAATTTGAGGGCAACTGATTGCACGCGTCCTGCAGAAAGTCCTTTTTTAACCTTTTTCCAAAGAATAGGCGAAATTGAATACCCTACAATCCGGTCCAAGACCCGACGTGCTTGTTGGGCATCGACCAAGTCCATATCGATTTGGCGAGGTTCTTTAAAGGCATTTTTAACGGCATCCTTGGTGATTTCGTTAAAGACCACACGGTTTTTTTCTTTGGCATCCAAGTTCAAAATATGCGCTAAATGCCAAGAAATAGCTTCTCCTTCTCGGTCCGGGTCACTTGCGAGAAAGACTTGTTTGGCTTTTTTAGCTTCTTTTTTCAAATCATTGATCAAGGGACCTTTTCCACGAATATTGATATACTCCGGTTCATAGTTATTGTCGAAGTCAATCGACATGGTTGATTTTTTCAGGTCCCGAATATGGCCAACACTAGCCATGACTTTGTAGTTACGACCAAGGTATTTCTCGATTGTTTTGGCCTTAGCAGGAGACTCCACAATCACCAAATTTTTCTTGGTTGTACTGCTTTTCTTTTTTGTTTTTGTTACCACGTTTTATCCCTCTGTATTGTATAAATCTCATTGAGTTTAATACATTTTAAGAAAGATGTCAACTAGGAACTTCTCCTATAGGAAAATCACAATTCGTATTTCAATTCATCAAGAATGTCCTGGCCTGATGTGACAAGCTTTGCGCCTTCTTGAATCAGATGATGGCAGCCTGCAGATTTTCCATCTAAAATATTTCCCGGAATAGCAAAAACGTCTCGTCCTTCTTCCATAGCACGCTCACAAGTAATCAAACTCCCTGAACGGAGTCGCGCCTCTGCCACAATCACTGCCTGACAGAGACCTGCAATGATGCGATTTCGCTCTGGAAAATGAAACTTAAGTGGTGCCTGCCCTGGACCATACTCGCTCAAGATCAGATGGTGTTCCCCCATATGCGCCTGCAGTCTTTGATTGCTTTTAGGATAAAAGACATCCAGTCCCGTTCCAATCACTCCGATGGTTTTGCCACCATTGCGGATGCTAGCATAATGAGCTGTCGCATCAATTCCCTTAGCAAGTCCACTGACGATGACCAGTTCATTTCCAAGTTCCTTAATAATCTTCTCTACAGAACGAACCCCTTCTCGCGTGGTCTCCCGAGCTCCAACAACTGCAATCTTCGGTCTGGTTAGCAGTTGCAAGTCTCCCTGGTAAAAAAGGAGTACAGGAGGATTGTAGATCTGTAGCAATTCCTCAGGGTATTCAGGATCAAAAATGGATAGAGATGGGAACCGTTCGAACTCCTTGTGTAAATGGTCTTCATCCAGTTGTCGGTATTTGTCTACAAAATGAATAATACTGCGACAGCGAGCGATCCTTGCTATCTCTTCTAAGCTTGGTAAGACTTGGTCTTTTCTACAGTAGTCCAAAACTCTCAAGACTTGCTCATTTGATAAACCGGCTTCTTTTAATTTAAAGATTTCAAATTTCTCCATGGTCACCTTCTACTTCCTCTCACTTATTTATTCGAAAAAGAAAAGAAAAAAAGCTCTATTTCTAGAACTTTTTTTGATGTATAGAATAATAAAAGTAAGATGCGGCACCAATCAAGTTGCTTTCATTATGGAAGCGAGCCGCTTGAATGGGCAAGGCCTCAAATTGTTTATGCCCTTTTTGAGAGAGCAGGTCATGGTATTGTCGACTGATCTCATCGATCAGTAGTGGTTGACTACTAATGCCCCCTCCAATCGTCACCTTCTCAAGCAAGAGCAAAGATTGAAGATTAAAAATCAGAATAGCAATATCATGACAATACTCCTGAAACAAGGATGTCAGCTCCTCATGGCCTCCTTTATCAAGAGCCTTGAAAACAGCTACACCATCTGCCTTTTCTAGGTTCAAGATGTGACTAGCTTTCTCAACAAATTGAACAGCTGAACCGGTGTTTTCCAAAAGATTGGAAATACCTTGCAAAAAGAGTTCGCGATGAAAGCGGCGATTTTCTGGTGTTCTTTCTGCCTTATCAATAGACCGAATGTATTCTGTCAGTTGCCATCCTCTCAATAGCTCGCCATTAGAGAGAAGAGCAAGGCCAACTCCTGTCCCCAAGACCAAGGTCGCACCGCAAGGACAAGCTTTTAGGTTACCAAGCTTTGCTTCCGCTAGACCAGCGGCTTCTCCATCATTGAGAACAGTGACAGGGACTTGAAATGTTTGTTGCAATCTACTTGCTAGAGGAATGCCTCGCAAATATGGAATGAGACCACCTCGAAAGACAAAGCCAAGGCTCTTTTGGATCTCACCAGGGCATGAAATGGCGATCCCCTCGATTTCTTCCCTTACGGGTGTAATGATTCCTTCTAATCCTTGCCAAAAGTCCTCAATCGTAGGTGGTGTTGGGATCTTGTCTGTATGGATCAATTGATAGTCTGCATTGATCAGACCGTACTTTATAAAGGTCCCTCCGATATCGATGGTAAATAGCATAGCCTAATCCTCACACATTGATTTGACAGGTTCAAATGAACGCCGATGGATAGGAGTCACTCCCAGCTTGTCGAGGCCAGCCAGATGCTTAGCTGTCCCATAGCCAGCGTTCTGCGCAAAATCATAGCCAGGATATTTTCGATCAAACTCTTCTATCATCTGATCCCGAGTCACCTTGGCTACGATGGATGCTGCAGCAATGGATAAGGAGTTAGCATCCCCTTTGATGATACTAGTTTGGGAAATAGGAAGATCCAACTTCATGGCATCAATCAAAAGATGCTGGGGTTGAGGATCTAGCTGACCAATGGCCTCCATCATGGCTAGCTTCGTAGCTTCATAGATATTAACCTGATCAATCACTTGATTGTCCTTGACGCCGATTCCGATCGCAATGGCATTTTGGAGCACAGCCTCATAGATTTCCTTGTGTTTGGATTTTGGAATCTTTTTACTATCGTTGAGTCCTGGAATCTTACAAGCTTTCGGCAAGATCACGGCAGCTGCAACAACTGGTCCCGCTAATGGGCCACGTCCCACTTCATCCACTCCTGCAATGAGCTCCATCCCACGCGCATAGCATTCTTTTTCATAGGCCAGCATTCCTTCCAAGCGCTCATCTTCATTTATCCGTTTTTGGATTTCTCTTTTTCGCTTTGCGATCGCTTGGATCACACCAGATCGATCATCCTTTTCCAATTCAGCCAATAAAGGGTCATCTAACCTCTGGATGTTTGCTAATTGTTCTTTAATTTCCTTAATGGTTGCCATCAATTTCCCCTACGCGATCCAACGTATACCGTCCCAATTTCCCATCGCGAACATCTTTGACAAAGAGTTGGTAAAAACGATCGTAATCTTCGCGAAATCCTAATTTCTGGGTCATATCCATAATGATTTCAGGAGCTTCTTGTTCCAGATCCATTTGTTTAAAACGTTCCTGCAAAACAGCTGGATAGTGCTCTTTGAAATAGTTAAGGCCAAAGATGGTCACTTCATCCATTGGAAGCAACTGATCCTTTATCGCTCCTGTTAAGGCAAGCTTTAAAGCCACTTCTTCATCTTCAAACTTAGGCCAGAGAATCCCTGGGGTATCCAAAATTTCAAGGTCTTTATTGGTTTTCAACCATTGTTGCCCCTTGGTCACCCCTGGTTTATTTCCAACGACAGCAATCTTTTTCCCTGCTAAGCGGTTCATCAAAGTTGATTTCCCAGCATTAGGAATCCCGATGATCATGGTCCGAAGGGTTTCAATCTGAATTCCCCGTTCCTTTTGACGAGCAATTTTATCAGCCATCAAGCTCTTAGCAGCATCTGTTACTTTTTTGACTGTTGACTGCTCTTTGGAGTTGATAGCCAGGGTTTTGATGCCTTGAGACTCAAAATAGTCCTGCCATTCTTTTGTTGCCACAGGATCTGCCAAGTCTACCTTATTCAAAATCATTAATTTAGGCTTATCACCAACAATTTTCGTTAACATAGGATTTTGGCTTGATAGTGGCAAACGAGCATCTACCAGAACCGTCACAAAATCCACGAATTTTAAATTTTCTTGTACTTGTCTTCTAGCTTTGGACATGTGTCCAGGAAACCATTGAATAGTTGCCATAATCTCACTTCCTTTCCAGTTCAATCTCTTCTATTATACCATGTTTTCTTGAATCACTGTGATTAATAAAAATACTAAAAAAGAAGCTACCTAAGTAACTTCTATTTTATATTCTAGCGAATTTGCTCAAAATGCAAATGCACGGCGATGTGATCACCATAGCCGCTCCGTTCCAAATCGCGTTGCAAGCGATAAGAAATGTAGTGTTCTGCAATGGTAATATAACCAGCACCAAGTAAACGGTGCTCAACCATTGATTGGATCATGCTGATGGTTGCGCGTTCTACTTGAGCTTCATCCAAATCCATGGCAACTTTCTTCGTTACTTGAGCTAAGTTTTGTCGCAAATCATCTGTCAAAACATAGACAACTTGCGCAGCTTTCAAAATAGCTTGGTAAATTTTATCTGGGTTGAATTCAACCACTTCTCCACTACGTTTAATGACTTCCATCGGAGTCTCCTTTATTTTAAATTTTCATGAATACTCCATTTCCTTTATAAAGAAATGAAGACCTACTACTTTATTATATAATTTTTTTACAAAGAATCAAAGCTCTTTTCATGACTTACTTTGCTTGATTGGATGAAAAAATCTAACGATCACTTTTTTCCATGACCACATCTTCTTTTTTATAGCTGTAGGTCAATCTCCAAAGATGGTCAGAGACATGGTCCAAACGGAAGGTCTTCAAAATCTTCTTCAGGGATAACTTCTCCATCTCTACTTTTCTAAGGAGTTCCACTAATAGTTCACCACCAGCATTGACAGCAATCAGCTGATCTTCGTCACTATCATATTGGAGAAGGACTGTTTTAGTCGGTTTATAGAGAATATTATAGAGATTGTAGGCTCTATCAATTTCAAAATGTTTATCCTTGTCGGCTTCTCTTGAGTAGCGGTGAATCGTAAGGGGACCAATTTGAAAAGCTCCTGCTAAACTAAAAATAAATCCTAAAGCTGCTATTGATTCCCAAAGAAAATTGAGTAGCTTGGAATCGAAATCATATATGAAATGAACTAGCAACAAAATAATTCCTGTACCAAATCCAATTAGAAGTAAGAGTGCACCGATGCATCCAGCTTTTTCGCCTGTTTTAATGGTCGGTTTATCATGGATCATCACACCATCTAACTTTTCAAGACTATGACGTTCTTTAAATTTTTCTAGTTCTGATTTTTCTGAATCCGTTTTTTCTAACTCTGTTTTCTCTATCTCTGACATACATTCCTCATGACAATTTTTTAATAATCCGGACGAAGAACTCCCGTAATGATCTCTTTGGTTGCATGGTAATCCCCATCTACTACAACCTTGATGATGCGCTTCGCATCTTCTGCCGGTGCTGGCACCAATGGCAAACGAGTTGGCCCTGCTTCAAAGCCCATATAGTTCAAGACAGCTTTGACAGGAGCTGGACTCGGATATGAGAAGAGAGCGTTGACTTTAGGGATAAACTGACGTTGGATAGCCGCAGCTTTTTTAATATCGTTGTGTTCAATCGCTTGGAACATCTCATGCATTTCATCTCCATTTGTATGAGAAGCCACTGAGATCACTCCATCTGCACCAAGGTTCATCGCATGGAAAGCATCTCCATCTTCCCCTGTATAGACGAGAAATTCTTCTGGCTTGTGTTCAATCAAGTAGGCCATATTCGCAAGGGTTGTACACTCTTTGACCCCGATGATGTTTGGATGTTCCGCCAAACGAAGCATGGTTTCAGGCGTCATTTCCACAACCACACGTCCAGGAATATTGTAGATAATAATCGGAAGATTGGATGCATCCGCAATCGCTTTAAAGTGTTGATACATGCCTTCTTGGGATGGTTTGTTGTAGTAAGGGACGATAGCCAATCCTGCTGCAAAGCCACCAAAAGCATCCACTTCTTTAACGAACTCAATCGAGTCGCGGGTTTCATTGGTTCCGACACCAGCGATCAAAGGAACTCGACCATTGACAATCTTTTGAACAGCCGCAAAGAGTTGCAATTCCTCATCGTGGGTCAGAGTTGGACTTTCTGCAGTCGTTCCAGCTAAGAGAATCCCATCTGTATGATGTGCCAAGAGGTGCTCGATCAAGGCAGGAAGAGCGTCAAAATTAATGCTCCCATCTTCATGGAAGGGGGTGATAAATGCAGTGATAATTTTACAATCTTTTAAATCATTATAAGACATAGAAAAACCTTTCTCTATATAAGAAAGAGGCTGGGGCTTGCTTGCCTTTGCCTCATGATCTGTTCATAAAACAAGTTGATTCGTTAGAAAGCTGAGGAAGAAATCAAACTCTTCGAGTTGCTGATTTCTGTTTCGCTCCCTACTTCAACTCAAATTTCAATTCAGCTGTTGGACGTACGAGTCCACGTTCGTGAAGAGTTTCTGCGATTTGGACTGAGTTCCAAGCAGCTCCTTTAAGGAGGTTATCTGAAACAACCCACATGTGGATTCCTTTTTCAGCATCCAAGTCTTTACGAATCCGTCCAACAAAGGTATCACGTGAACCGACCGCATTAACCGCTTGTGGGTAGATTTGGTGAGCAACATCATCTTCAAGAACTGCACCTGGGAATTCTGCAATAGCAGCTTTCACTTCGTCAATTGGTGCCACTTCTTTTGTTTCAATGTAGACTGACTCTGAGTGAGCTGACAAGACTGGAATCCGCACGCAAGTTGCTGAAACGGCAATGCTATCATCTTCCATGATTTTCTTGGTTTCATTTGTCATCTTCATTTCTTCGTAAGTATAGTCGTTTTCTGTGAAGACGTCGATTTGTGGAAGAGCGTTGAAAGCAATTGGGTAATGTTTTTTATCACCACCACATGGCAAGATTTCCGCTTTGACATCGCGTGGGTTGACCCCATCATTCAAGACTTCCTTCAACTCACGTTGGGTTTCAAGAATAGCTCCCATACCAGCACCTGATACAGCTTGGTAAGTAGACACGATGATACGGTCCAAGCCCCATTTTTGACGAACGGGTTCAAGAGCCACCATCATTTGAATGGTTGAACAGTTTGGACAAGAGATGATTCCGTTGTGAGCATCAAGCGCATGTGCATTCACTTCAGGAACAACCAAAGGGACATCCGGATTTTGACGGAAATAAGAAGTGTTATCAACCACTACTGCGCCTGCTTTTACCGCATAAGGTGCATATTTGGCAGATGTTGAACCACCAGCTGAGAAAAGAGCAATATCAACGCCTTCAAAAGCATCTTCAGTCGTTTCTTCGATGGTCACGTCTTGCCCTTTAAATTGCAAGACTTTTCCTGCAGAACGTGCTGACGCAAGGTAGCGAATTTTATCGATTGGAAGAGTAGATTCTTCCAACATTTTGATCATTTGAGCACCAACGGCACCTGTAGCACCGACAACAGCAACTGTGTATCCCATAGTAAATCCTCTTTCAAAATTTTCTAAAAATTGAGTATTTGTACTATTATACAATTTTTTGGCATAAATGAAAAGTACCAACAGTAGGAAAAAATCCTGATTCTAAGACCAGGATTGTTGATGGTTATTTATCATAAATAGCTCTTTAGTTCAGGTCATAGTTCAAGTCACTTAAATCTTTCTTACCTTGTGTTTCTTCAGCAAGAAATGGAACTTGATGGATCCCCTTTACACCTGCTACGATAGACGCTGGAAAGGAAACAATTTCTTGATTGATGTGGCTGACATTACTGTTAACAATTCGCTTCGCTGCAGCAAGATCTTCATTTTCGTCAGCAATTTCCTTTTGCAAGGCCAAGAATTGGTTAGAAGACAAGAGCTCTGGATAGTTTTCAGCAACTGCACGAATTTGTGCCAAGACATCATTTTGATTGGTAATGACTTGATTGGATTCTTGAATAGTCGCTCCTTGGCGTAAAGCAACTAAATCAGTGAAAATCTGTTGTTCATGTTTGGCATAGGCTTTGGCTACTTTTAGCATTTCCGAAATGGTATCGTAACGTTTGACCAGGGTAATATCGACGGTTTTCTTTGATTCATCAATCATGACCTGATAACGGTTCAAGCGATTGCTTTCTCCGATAAACCACATAACAACTACTAGAGCAAAAATAATAAGAGCAATTACTAAACCTGACATAGTCATTCTCCTTTAAAAATATTGGTTAATTCATCGATGATGTCAATCTCCATACAGAGCTTTTGATACTCTGCAGCTAAGGAAAGATTTTCAACAGCTTGTTTCTTTCTTGGTGTTGGGAAAATATAGCGATTGGTATACAAGGAAATATAGAGACGATCCTCTACCAAATAGACACACATCGCATTTTGAGCAATCTGCCTATCGAACCAGTCTAATACCTTAGGCTTCAAAAATTTTCGAGCAGCAAATTCATCTGTACAATAAATATTGTAGTTCTCATTGTTCTGGATATCTTCTGTTTCAATTTGTACTTCGTTTTTCCCAGGACCTGGATAGGCTCCCTTGACTTCTCTTTTGAAAAAGAGGGATTTCTTGGTTGGAACTACCCGCATATGTCCTGGGAAGGGACTCGGAGCTTTTAGAGAAAAGAGTTGACCAACGAAATCAGTCACTTCTTCTTGAACAGTTCTGGTGTGTCCATTTGAGTCTGTTTCATACCTGGTCTCTGTATGGTGAGCATAAAGGTTGGCGACTGTGAGATTACTTTCATTATGGAAGGACAGTTGATTAAAGAGATTAAACTTGGTTGACCGAGGACTAACTACCTGTAAAGCATCCATAGCATAGTTAGCTGTCAAGGTTAACTCTGCTTGAGGAAAGACTTCTTTCAGAATAGGACAGAGAAAATCGTTAATATAAATTTCGTCATTGGACCTAACATTATCCCCGAATAAAGCCTGCCTTTTTTTGTATTGAGGTAAATAATAGAAAACGAGAACAGGAAGAATGATAATAACTGCTCGCAATCTAAAAAGTAGGAAAGATAGTATAGCTAAAATAATACCAAGAATGGTGACGGCCCTCCAATGAAGATTGCTCTTCATCTGTTCTTTCATAAGAAACAGCCGGTCTTGATACTCTTTTGAATTTTCCAGCTCACTAATTCGCTGAAATTTTTCTTGCGACCATCTAGTCTTTGACTGGTTTTGTTCAACTTCCATAGACATCTCCTTTCCATGGGTGGTATGAAAGATAGGACTATATCTTTTAACCTATTATACCACTGTGATAAAATTAGAGCAAACATACTATGGAAGTCTCTTCTTTTTTAGAAGGGTTTATTGGACAACAGATTAGATAACCAATCTAATCGAAAAGCTCCTCAGATAAGGAACAAACAAAAAAATCCCCTGCCAAATGGTAAGGGATTCGAGGCACCTTTCGGTGAGAACAGCCGGTTCACACAACTGTTCAAGGTCCGCTCCTGCGTTACAATTGAATGTAGACCTCCTCAGCGCAAAAGGCTCCTAAGAGCCAATCGACTCATCGCATAAATCTAGTTTACCATGAACATCCACAAACTGTCAAGAAGGTAGGTACTTGCTTCCTTCTCGAATACTCAAAGGAGATTACTGCTCTCGATAGCGGTCGATAAAGGCCCCTACCCAATCCGGATTAACCTTGGAATAATTGCGTAAACTCCAACCGATAGCCTTATTAATGAAAAACTCTGTCTGTCCAAAGTTGTTACAGATAACCTCTGCTAGTAGATCAGTATCTGTCAAATCTTTACACATAAGCTGGTGGTCAATGGCAATCCGTCTCAACCAAAAGTCCTGATCCTTACTCCAATCCAGCATAACCTGCTTGGTTTCTGGATAGTGAAAAGTAATCTCTCCCATGATGAGGTCCAACTGATCAATACTATCCCACCAGGACTTGGTCTGAGCTAACTGTTTCAGCTTTGGAAAATCTTCAGGTCTAAGCTCCTTCTTCTTTTTATCCAGATAATCCATAGCAATATATTGGAACTCACGGTAAGGTTTCTGCCAACACTCTTCCACAAAAGTCCAATCAATTGGATCCTTTATGAAAGGTTTAAAAAACTCTCTTTCAATCTTTTTGAGAATTGGTTTTTGAACGCCAAGAAAGCTGAATTTATTTTTCATATAAGCTTCCATTGCTGGGACTTTCGCTGGATCAGCTTGGTTTTCTAACAATTTCAAAAGAATTTTTGTATCCATATGATTTCCTCCTTTTTTACATCAAAGGCCCAATTAAAGAAAAGAGATAGCCACCCAGACGATGAGCCATAGGAATTTTAGATAAACTTTCTAGAGTGACTTCCTCTGAGAGAGCCTGGGTTCTCTCAAAATCTTGTTCAATATGAAGCACTTCCAGATTTTTGTAGAGAAAAACCCCATCTTCAAAATTTTGATAGAGACTTCGGTAGTCTGTATTAATGGTTCCTACCACAGCTTGTTGGCTATCAGAAACATAAACTTTAGCACGGACAAAGCCTGGGGTATAACGGAAAATACGGACGCCAGCATCCAAGAGGGATTTAAAATAGGTCGTCGCAATATCAAAGGCATACTGTTTATCTGGAATACCTGGCATAATGATACGAACATCCACACCTCGTCTGGCCGCAAAGGTCATGGCTCGAACCAATTCATCATCCAAAATCAAATAAGGCGTCATGATATAGACATAATTAGTTGATGTATTCAGAAGATGTAAATAAACATTTTCTGCAACCTTGTGGTAGGTTAGTGGCGAATTGCCATAAGGGAGTACAAAGCCCTGGCCCTTTCTTTGCTGAGGTTTTTCTTGTAGATAGTGTTCCATATCCCTTTTATCTTCTATTTCAATCACTGTCCACATGGTCAAAAAGAGAGCTTTCAGTGTTTGAACTGCTAAACCATCTAAGCGAAGGGCCGTGTCCTTCCAATGACCAAAGCGTTCTCGTTTATTGACATACTCATCAGCGATATTAACGCCACCAGTATAAGCAACTTGACCATCAATTACTGTAATTTTTCGATGGTCTCGGTAATTGTAATAAGTTGATAGAATAGGCTTGACTGGTGAGAAGGTCTGAGCTTTTATCCCAACCTTGTGCAAGCGCTCGATATAATCATAGGACAAGGTAGTCATCTCATTCATCCCATCAAACATGACACGAACGTCCAGACCTGCATTGGCCTTCTCCTCTAAAATGGCTAAAATCTCACCCCACATGATCCCTTCGTCAATGATGAAATATTCCATGAAGATATAACGCTCGGCCTTTTTCAAATCCTCCAACAAGGATGGAAGCATGTCATCTCCAAGCGGAAAATAGGTAACCTCTGTGTTGCTGTAGATAGGAAACTGGGCTGGACTATGCTCCAAAAAATAAGCTAATTTCTGTAATTGGCGATCACTTTGGGATAAATAATCAGCAACTTCTGGATCGGTGCTTAGATAGTCAGAAGCCTGCACTGTAGCATCCTCAAGCCGCTTCTTCAAGCGTCTCACACCCAAATCAGCTAACGAAAAGTAAAGTAGATAGTCCCAAAAATTGGAAAGAGGGCAATGATAATCACCCAGGACAGTTTGGAACGAGAATCCATGGAACGATTGAGCAAGTAAAAGAAGGTAAAGACACTCAACAAGTGTTCCCATAAGATAATGGATGGAAAATGCTCTTGTAGGCTGAGATATGAAATGACAAGAAAGGCAAATTCCAGTAAGAAGAACAGGAGAATAGGAACCTTTCGGTTAAGTAGAATTTTAGCCCATCTGGAGGGCTTTTGGGGTAACAGTCTAGCACTGCTTACTTGAGTCATATAGGTTCCTTTCATGTAGGGGAGACCATCACAACTTTCCGGTCTCTCTTAGTAATTTTATTAGTATCGTTTAATCCTATGCAAAAGCTAGGGATAATTAGCTATTGTGATATACAATTGTCGTGGTTTCTACCGTATTTTCCTAACAGGCCCTTCTATGGTCTTTTGCATCCAGACGACATCATGCCATTTGTTAAACTTATAGCCAATCTTTGGGAAATGAGCGACTTGGACATAGCCCCGCTTTTCATGCATAGCTATACTAGCATCGTTCGGCACTGCGATACAAGCCAGAAAGCGTAAGTAGCCTCGTGCTTGCAACTTCTCTTCTAAGGCAGTATAAAGAGCCGATCCGATCCCTTGTCCACGCGCTTCTTTTGCGACATAAATAGATAATTCAGTGGTCCAATCATAGGCAGCGCGTGCATAATAGGTCGAGGCATAGGCATACCCCACAACTTTCCCATCCACTTCTGCGACCAAATAAGGAAATTGGGTCAGCGTTTTTGCGATTCGTCTTTCAAATTCCTGGACAGTCGGCACATCAACCTCAAAGGTAATGGCTGTCTCTGTTACATAAGGTTTGTAAATCGCTCGGATAGCTGCTGCATCGCTGAGCTGAACGGGTCGAATCATCATGGTGGCCTCCTAATTAGATTATACCTAGTATACCGATATGCCTTCTCACTGTCAATGAAGATAGGCAATGATCTAATAGTTTCATTTTTTGCAAAAGGATTTATATAGAAAAGAGGTTGAGAAATCCAGTCTCAACCTCTTTAGCTTATTCCACTTTTTTATTTGAAAATTGGCTATTGTAGAGCTCATAGTAGAATCCTTTATCTGCTAACAAGGATTGGTGGTTTCCTTGCTCGATGATTTGGCCATCTTTGAGGACAAGGATTTTATCTGCTTCTTGAATGGTAGACAAGCGGTGAGCAATAACAAAGCTAGTCCGCCCTTTCATCAAATTCTTCATCGCTTTTTGAATCAAGAGCTCTAAACGCGTATCGACAGAAGACGTCGCTTCATCCAAAATCAAAATCTTAGGATCAGCAAGGAGCGCACGCGCAATAGTTAGAAGTTGCTTTTGCCCAAGAGAAATATTGCTAGACTCCTGATTCATTTCCATATTGTAACCACCAGGAAGCGTCCGGATAAAGTGATCGACATTGGCTGCTTTTGCGGCTTCAACAATTTCTTCATCCGTTGCCTCGAGGTTACCAAAGCGAAGGTTTTCTTTGATGGTTCCTTCATATAACCAAGCATCCTGAAGCACCATTCCGAATTGCTTGCGGTAATCTTGGCGTGACAGATGGCGAATATCATGACCATCCACTGTAATCGATCCCGCAGTCACATCGTAAAAGCGCATGAGCAGATTAATCAGAGTTGTTTTCCCTGCTCCGGTCGGTCCGACAATGGCCACCATTTCACCTGGTTTGACTTCTAGGTTGAAATCACGAATCAAGGGTTTGTCCGCTACATATTGGAAATCAACGTTTTTAAAGCTGACCTGCCCTGTCAAATCTCCCGAGAGAGTTTCTGTTACATCTGCTACTTCATCTGGTTCATCCATGACTTGGAAAATCCGATCTAGAGACGACTTGGCACTTTGTAGCTGCCCTGCCAATTGGGTTAAGTTTTGAATCGGTTGGTTGATCTGCCAAACATATTGAACGAAGGCCTGCATATTCCCCACAGTCAAACGACCTGCTAACACTTGCAAGCCACCAAACAAAGCGATAATGAGATAAGTCAAATCTGAAATCCCATTTAAAATCGGCATCATTAAGCCTGAAATGAAATTAGCCTTGAATCCTACTTTTTGAAGGTGATGGGTAATATCATGAAACTCTTCCTGGGAAGATTTTTCCCGGACGTAGAGCTTAAGGACATTAAAGCCTGTTAAATTTTCTTGCACAAAGCCGTTCATTGCTCCCAAAACATCTGCCTGCTCTTTAAAGTAAGGCTGAGATTTTTTCATGATAAATCGAGCACTGAAATAAGTGATCGGAATGGACAAGATGACCACTAGCCCCAGCTGGATGTTTAAGTATAAGACCATGCTGATGACAAAGAGCAAGGTAAAGATGGCATTAACGATTTGTAAGAAGGACTGTTGCAAGGCATTCGAGACGGTTTCGACATCGCTAGTAAAACGTCCTAGCAAATCTCCAAACTGATGCCGGTCAAAATAAGAAACGGGAATGTGGTTGATTTTATGAGACAAATCATTTCGCATGTCCTGAACGGTCTTTTGAACAGCATTGGTCATGAAATAGTTGGAATAATAAGATCCCAACTCATAGAGGACCCCACGGAATAGATAGAGCGTCATAATGATCGCAATATAGGAGGTATTAAGACCAGCTCCCGCAAGGCCTTTTGCCATATCCATGAGATTTTTTGTCAACTCAGTAATGGCAAGTCCCAAAACAAAGGGTTCGACAACACTCATGACGACACTCAGGATTTTTAAGAAAATGGACAAGCAAACTTCCAAGCGATAGGCTCTCAAGTAAGTCCATAGTCTAGAAAAACTGTTTTGTTCTTGTTTCATCTGCTTCTCCTTTCTATTCCTCTGTTAATGACGGACTGTCGAGCTGCGAATTAGCGATTTCACGATAGATCTCATTGCTTTCCATCAATTCATCGTGGGTTCCTCGACCGACGATTTCCCCTTGGTCCAAGACAATAATTTGATCCGCATCCATAATGGTTCCCACGCGTTGCGCTACGATCAAGACGGTCGCATCTCCTGTAACTTCTTTGAGACGTTTCCGCAAAGTAGCATCCGTCTTGTAGTCCAAAGCAGAGAAGGAATCATCGAAAATAAAGATATCCGGATCTTTGACAACGGCACGAGCGATAGACAAGCGTTGTTTTTGACCACCTGAAAGGTTGCTACCACCTTCTGCCAAATGCGTATCAAAGCGTTCCTCACGGCTGTCGATAAATTCCTTGGCTTGGGAAATTTCAGCTGCTTGTTCTAGCTCTTGTACAGAGGCATCTTCTTTCCCATAACGAAGGTTTTCAGCAATGGTTCCCGTAAAGAGCAAGGCCTTTTGCGGAATAAAACCAATCTTTTGGCGAAGGACTTTCAGATTGTAGTCACGGACATCCACACCATCGACCAAAATCTTCCCTAGGGTGACATCATAGAATCGAGGAATCAACTGCACAAGTGAAGATTTCCCAGAACCGGTCGAGCCGATAAAGGCAATGGTTTCGCCAGGTTTGGCTTGAAAGGAAATGTTGTGAAGAACTGGACTCTCTGTCTCACCTGGATAAGCAAAGGTGACATTGTCAAATTCCAAATAGCCACGAGATGCTGTTTCTGTTACACCATTCTCATTTGGATCGATCGAAATGGGCATGTCCATGATTTCCTTGAGACGACGGCTAGAAACCGCAGTCCGAGGATACATAGTAAAGAGATTAGCTAAAAAGAGGAAAGATAAGAGCGCGTGGAAGCTATACTCAATAAAGGCAACCAGATCCCCAATTTTCAAACTACCGTCATGAAGAGGATCCAAAGCAAACCAGACAATCGCCACAATCATAGCAATGATGATCTGCACAAATAGGGGTTCTGTCAAACCAGTTAATTTGAACAATTTATTCGAGTTTTCTGCGTAGACTTCATTTTCAGCCGCAAATTTATCCTCTTGGAATTCTTCACGGGCAAAGGCACGAATCACACGAAGTCCAGTCAAATTTTCACGCGCAAACTGGTTAAGATGGTCGAGTGTCTTTTGTTGCTTCTCAGAAAGAGGACGTGTCTTAACTGCTACATACCAGACGACGACAGCAAGAAATGGTACAGATACTGCTACAATCCACGCTAAAGAAGGACTGGTTTTAAGAATCAAGAGAACACTAGAAACCATCATCAAGGGTGTGATAACCCCCATCTTCAACATAGAATCCGCAAACTGCATCAAAACAAAGGCATCAGAAGTTAAGCGAGTGACCAATGACGATACCCCGATTTGCTCATACTCGTGATGCGAGTACTCCTGTAACTTAGCATAGAGGTCATTGCGCATATCGCGGACCATGGTGGTCGTTAGTTGACCAACCGCGTAAGACAAGATAATCCGCCCCACAATCCCAAGCAAAATAATCGCAAACATGACCCAGCCCCAGAAATACAGCCGATCCACATCACGCGGGTTAATCCCCTCATCAATCATGCGAGCTAGAATCGTTGGCAACCCCAAATTGACAATAACAAACAGGACCGCTGAAAATAGATTCAGAGCTAGCCACTTGGGATACTTTTTCAAGTAAGACCAAATATAAAGCATAGATGATTCTCCTTTTCCATAAATAATAACCTTGATCACACAGAAAAGAGGGAGCGAGACGAAATCATTTTCAAAGAAAATCATTCCTGCCCCAGTCCCATCTGTAGTCTCATTATATCAAACCAGTCATAAAAGTAAAGCAAAAGAGCAGGTTTCCCCGCTCTTCACTTTCATTATTTTGTGCGTTTGAGTTTAGCATTTTTAAGAATCATAAGATCCCCTTGGTTGCTATTACTTAACTTAGAAAGATCACATGTCAAATAGTCACCATCGACCTTGTATGTAATCTTTTCTCCACTACCATCATTTGACGAGATTGTTTTCTCTTTTTGATTGATTTTGACATCATAAGATCGCTCATTCTTTTGACCAGCGACTTCACCCGCGATGCTGAGGGTTCCTTTAGAATCTTTGATCTTAATAGAAACTTCAAAATTAATAACGTTTCCAATAGACTCTAATTGACTACCTGATAAGCCTTGCTCCTCAAGAATTTTCTTGAGTTCAGTTTTTGATGGTTTGTAGACATAAGTCCCATTATCACTTTTGGCACCACATGCCACCAAGAGGACTGCTGCAAAAACTGCAACGAAAGCTAAAAGAATACGTTTAATATTTTTCATAATCAATCTCCTAATGTATTTTATAATCAGATTTTACCACTATTTTAATACCGATTCAAGATGTTTTAAAGAAGAAAAAGAGCAGATACTCTCTGCCCTTCTCTTGTATTATTTTGTACGTTTAAATTTAGCGTTTTTTAGAAGAGACGACGCAAATTGATTCGTCGATTCTTGATCTTTTGTAAAGCTCAATGTCAGGGTATCTCCTTTAATCTTATATCTAACCTTCTCACCCTTATCTTCAAGCGCACCGATTGTTTTAGTCTTTTGATTAACTTTAATTTCTGTTGAATCTACAGTTTTATGACCGGGTCTCTCAGTTTTAATATTTAAATATCCTTTTGAATCGTTAATATCAATGGACAACTCCAAGGAATATTTATTATTTAGAGAATCAATATCTGAACTGGAAGCTCCTTGATCTTTGAGAATTTTTTTCATCTCTGCTTTAGTCGGTTTATAAACATAAGTTCCATTATCGCCTTTTGCACCACAGGCTACAAGAAATATCGCTGCAAAAATTGCGACGAAAGCCAAAATAATCTGTTTAACGTTTTTCATAATTTCTCCTTATTACATAGAATATTCCAATTATAGCAACAATTCCATTACACCGCAATGAGATTGTTAACGTGTATCTTTTAACTATGTTCAAATAACTATGTTCAAACTATACGATATTCGCTAAAATATCCAGAATTAGTTAGAATCCTAGTATAAAATCATCATAAATACATATACAAAGGCAGGATTTAAATCCTGCCTTACTTATTATTTAACTTTTTTGAACTTAGCAACTTTCAAGTAATTGCTGAAAAAATCATTATCGCTAACGACAGAGTTTTTAACTTTCTTTATCGTCAGTACATCATTAGAAATTTCATAAGAAAGCTCTACTTTCATGCCTTGTGCTTCATATTTCATAGTTTTTGCCTTTTGGTCGACTTTATACTCATACTTACTTTCTTTTTTATTGCCAGCAAATTCAGTTTCACTCTTGTATTCAGCCTTATCCCCCTGAATAGCAATCGAAATTTTTACATTGAACCCATCACCAGCCAATCCCTGAAGCTCTTCTGGAAGCATTTTAATAGCCTCTTCTTTGCTTGGCTCAAAAACATAAGTTCCATTATCGCTTTTAGCGCCACAAGCTACAAGAAGGACTGCTGCAAAGACAGCTACAAGCGCTAATAAAAGACGTTTAAAATTTTTCATCATCTTCTCCTTAATGATACGATTTACCACCATTATAGCAACAAATCAACAATATCTCAAGAATATTTTGCAAATGTAAAATGATTGTAATATATTTGAAAGTCACTAAATGGTGCAGCTTGTAGAAGTAGCATCTGGACGTACAAAGCTGACTTGTATCATAGAGGAATTTAATCCTCATTAAATGAGCAAATTTTCTCAAAAAGAAAAAAACCGAGGTTTGAACTGCACCCCAAAAGTTAGACAGAAAA